>NZ_JBJGZW010000001.1:0-821065 GCF_054050695.1 Blastococcus sp. SYSU D00820 | reverse complement strand
GGCGATCGGATAGCCCAGCACCGCCGGACCACCGTGCGCCACGTACCGCTGCAGGATCGCCCCGCGGATCATGTGCGCACCCGTGGCCGCCGACCAGTAGATCGTCCCGCCGGCGAACTGCGTCATGTACCCACCCGGCGCCGGGGAGTCGTCGCCGATCGGATACCCCAGCGGGCCCCGCTGCCGGCCCAGCGCGTCCCAGTGCGACAGGATCGCCCCCCGCACCACGTGCGCGCCGGTGGCCGGCGACCAGTAGATGACCCCGCCCTGCAGCCGCACCAGCGCACCGGTGCCGTCGGCGGTCCCACCGTCGTCGGCGATCGGATAGCCCAGCACCGCCGGACCACCGTGCGCCACGTACCGCTGCAGGATCGCCCCGCGGATCATGTGCGCACCCGTGGCCGCCGACCAGTAGATCGTTCCGCCGGCGAACTGCGTCATGAACCCACCCGGCGCCGGGGAGTCGTCGCCGATCGGATACCCCAGCGGGCCGCCCTGCCGGCCCAGCGCGTCCCAGTGCGACAGGATCGCCCCCCGCACCACGTGCGCACCCGTGGCCGGCGACCAGTAGATCCAGCCGCCCACGTAGCCGCGCCGGCAGCCGCCCCCGGCCAGGCCGCACTCCTCGGGCGTGGTGGCCGGGCCCAGCGGACCGGTCGCGCCGCCCATCGCCTGGTGCCGGACGGCGATCGCGCCACCCGAGCCGACCGGGCGGTCCTGCACGCCGATGGCCACCGTGGCGCCGTCGGGGCCGGTCCCGTGGAGGGTGAGCGTGAAGACGCCTCCGGCGACGGGGACGGCGACCCCCTGCGGCAGCGCGGTCTGCAGGTCGTCGTCCCAGGACGTCTGGGGCGAGGGCGTCGGGTCGTACAGGAGCGAGGTGTTGGACCCGGTGGACGAGCGGTGCAGCAGCACCCCGGTCTGCAGCCGGGGCCAGTTGCCCGTGGTGCCGAGCCACGCGTCCCGGCCGGACGCCGCGCGGTACTCCAGCCAGTAGGTCTGCCCCCCGCCGGCGTCGAGGCGCACGGCCCGGATCAGGCCCGCCGAGCTCATCGGGGCCAGGGTCACGTACTGCGTCGGGCTGCCGGTGCCGATCCGGATCCAGTCGCGGCCCTCCGTCCACACCGACGACGGGCCGAGCACGTCGAGCTGGGGCGCGTTGACCGAGCCGACCTGGTCCCAGGAGATGCCCATGACGTCGTACCAGTCGTAGTACGCCCGGGTGCGGCAGGCGCCCTGCGGATCGCACTGCTGCTCCGAGGAGTGCCCGAGCCCCAGGTTGTGGCCGAGCTCGTGGGCCATCACCGACAGCTCGACGTCGCGCACGTAGGAGTAGCCACCCAGCAGGCCGCTCCGGCCCACCTCCGCCAGGCCGTAGGCGCATCCCTGCAGGTTCGCGGGCGTGCTGGAGAGGTAGAGCATCAGGTGCTTGCCCGGGCCGGGTGTCCAGCCGATGCGGCCGGCCACCTCGTCCCACAGGTCGTAGGGCTCGGAGCAGCCGGCGGCGGTGTCCATCCAGTCGTGGGTGCCCGCGACGCCGAAGCGGACGGCGTCGCCGGTCTGCTCCGACCAGAAGGAGCGCACCGCGCCGTCGACCATGGCGACGACGTCGGCCAGGCGGGCCCCGTCGCGCACGCCGCCGGCGGGGTTGACCATCGCGACGGTGACCTGGTTGGTCGTGCCCGGCGGCACGGCCGCCGCGGGCGGCGGCGGGGCGAGGACGTCGGCGGCGAGCACCTCGAAGGCCGGCTCGAGGCCCGGGGCGGCGGCCGGCTCGTCGCCGGCCTCCGCGCCGACGGTCACCTCGACGGTGGAGCCCACCGGGATGGCGGCGACGTCCTCGGTGGGCACGCGGACGGTGGCGCCGTCCTCGGCGCGGATCCAGCTGAGCGGGCCCTCGTCGCCGTGCGTGGTGGCCTCGCCGGGGTCGGCGTACTCCGGCCAGGCCTGGACCAGCTCGCCGACGACGGTCTCGGCGCCGGCCTCGGCCGGCGGCTCCTCGGCACGGGACGCCGTGGGGACGGCGACCACGGGCACCAGCACCGCGGCGGCGGCGAGGACGAGCGACCGCAGGGACCACGGCCGACGGGCTTGGGACACGGACGACTCCTGGACGAACGGGCTGCTGCCTCCTCCATCGGCGCACGAGCGGCCGATCTGGAGCCGGAGCTGGGGCGTCAGGGACGGGTGCGGCGCAGGCGGGCCCGGACGAGGGCGCGGCCGGCGACGAGGGTCGCGCCCGAGACCCCGAGCCCGGCCAGCAGCGGCAGGGCCCAGCTCGGCTCCGGACCCTGCTGGGCCCGGGGGGCCAGCCGCGGCGTCGCGGCGACCTCGTGCTCGAGCGGCGCGCCGGCCGCGACGGGGGCGGGGGCCGGCGCCGGGGCGGGGGCGGGCGCCGGGGTCGGGGCCAGGGCATCGGCGACGGCCGGTGCGGGAGCGGCGTCGGCGGTGGTGCCGGGCGTGCCGGGCAGCACGTCGGGCGCCGGGGCGGGCGCGCCCGGCGCGGCGGTGGCGGCGGTCGCGGAGGGCACGACCTGGACCGTGGCACCGGCCGGGCCGGCCTCCTGCACGGTCAGCGTGTAGCCGCCGGCCAGCGGCACGGGCACGCCGACCGGCAGGGCGGCCTGCAGGTCGCCGTCCCAGTCGCCGGCGGCCGAGGGGGTGCCGTCGAGCAGCAGCGAGGTGTCCGGCAGCGCGCCGGCGCGGTGCACGAGCACGCCGGTCTGCAGCCGGTAGCGGTTGGCCGGACCGGAGAGCCACGCGTCCTGGGCGGTGGCCGCCCGGAGCTCCACCCAGTAGGAGCCGCCGTCGGCCGTAGTGAGCTGCAGGGCGCGGACGCCGGTCGCTCCGGCCAGCGGCGCCAGCGCGACCGTCCCCGGGCCGTCGGCGGCGCTGCGCGTGACCGTCGCGCCGGCCGGCAGCACGCCGAGCCGGGCGGCCTGGGCGGCGGTGAGCGCGCCCACGGCGTCCCAGGAGGCGCCCATGACGTCGTAGTAGTCGCGGTAGGCCGCCGTCCGGCAGGTGCCGGTCTCCACCGCGCCGTCGCACTGCCGGCCGGAGGAGTGGCCCAGGCCCAGGTTGTGGCCGAGCTCGTGGGCGATCAGCGAGGGCAGCACGTCCCGCACGTAGGCCCGCCCGCCGGACCCGGCAGAGCTGCCGACCTGGGCGAGGGCGTAGGAGCAGCCGGGCATGTCCCGCGGCTGGCTGCTCACGTACAGCAGCAGGTGCCGGCCGGGGCCGGGGACGAAGCCGACGGCGGCCGCGGCCTCGTCCCACATGCCGGCCGGGTCGGCGCAGCCGGCCTCGGTGGTCGTCCAGTCGCGCGCGGCGGTGACCCCGAAGGAGACCGCGCCGCCGGTCTGCCCGGCCCAGAAGTCGGCGACCGGGCCGTCGACGGCGGCGACGACCGAGGCCAGCGTCGTGCCGTCGCGGTGCCCGCCGGCCGGCACCACCATGACGACGGTGACCTCGTTGGTGCGCGGGCGGGCCGGCGTGGCCGGGACGGCGAGGGTCCGGCCCTCGAGCACCTCCCGGGGAGCCGGGCCGTCCTCGTCGTCGCTGCCGGCGGTCTCGTCGCCGACGGTCAGCTCGACGGTGCCGCCCACCGGCAGCCCGGCGACGTCCGCGGTGTCGACCCGCACGCTCTCGCCCGCGGCGGTCTCCACCCAGCTGATCGGCTCCTCGGCGGCGTGCGCGTGCTCGCCGGCCAGCGCGTCGTCCGGCCAGGCCTGCACCAGCTCGCCGACGACGGTCGCGGCCGGCTCGTCGGCGGCGGCGACCGAGGGCAGCGCGACCGGGGCCAGGGCGGCGGCGAGCACCGCCAGCAGCGGGCGCAGCCGGCGACGGCGGCCAGCGGCGGGGGTGGGAGACATCCCTCCCGACATCGGCGGCCCGCGCGCGCGTCGGCACCGGATCCGGCCGGTTGAGCCGAACTGGTGTCACATCCGGATCACGGGGCGCTCCCGACCCCGGCGTCCCTAGGCCGAGTCGTCCGACCCCATCAGCCGGCGGCCGGCCTCGGTGATCGACCCGGACAGCGACGGGTAGATGGCGAAGGTCTGCGCCAGGTCGGCGACGGTGAGCCCCTTGGTGACCGCCAGGGCGATCGGCAGGATCAGCTCCGAGGCGCCCGGGGCCACGACGACGCCGCCGACGACCACCCCGGTGGAGCGGCGGGCGAAGAGCTTCACGAAGCCGTCGCGGAGGTCGGCCATCTTGGCGCGGGCGTTGGTGGCCAGCGGCAGGCGCACGGTCTCGACGTCGGGGTCCTCCCCCATCGACTTCTGCTGCACGCCGACGGTGGCGATCTCGGGGTGGGTGAAGACGTTGGCGGCGACCGTCTTCAGCTTGATCGGCGCGACCGCCTCCCCGAGGGCGTGCCACATGGCGATGCGGCCCTGCATCGCCGCCACCGACGCGAGCTGGAACACACCGGTGACGTCGCCGGCGGCGTAGATGCCGGGCACCGAGGTGCGGGAGACGCGGTCGACAACCACGTGACCGGACTCGGTGACCCGCACCCCGTGGCTCTCGAGGTTCAGGCCCGAGGTGTTCGGCACCGTGCCCACCGTCATCAGGGCGTGCGAGCCCTCCACGGTGCGCCCGTCGGTGAGCTCGACGACGACGCCCTTCTCGGTGCGCCGCACCCCGGCGGCGCGGCCGCGCTCCAGGCGGCCACCGCGGGACTGGAAGACGTCCTCCAGCACCTCGGCGGCATCGGCGTCCTCCCCGGGCAGCACCCGGTCGCGCGAGGAGACGAGGGTGACCGGCACCCCGGCCTCCAGGTATCCGGAGGCGAACTCCGCGCCGGTGACGCCGGACCCGACGACGACGAGGTGCTCGGGCCGCTCGGCGAGGTCGTAGACGTCGCGCCAGTCGAGGATGCGCTGGTGGTCGGGCTCGGCGCCGGGGAGCACGCGCGGGTCGGCACCGGTGGCGATGAGGACGACGTCGCCCTGGATCTCGTCGACGACGGTCCCCGACGCGTCGAGGATCTCCACCTCGTGCGCGGCCAGACCGGGGACGTCGTCGGCGAGCCGCCCCTGGCCGGCGACGATCGTCACCCCCTCGGCCCGGAGGCGGGCGTGGATGTCGGCCGACTGGGCCAGCGACAGGTTCTTGACCCGGTGGTTGGCCTGCGCGAGGTCGAGGCTCACCGTGGTCGGGTCGGCGCCGTGCACGCCGAGGACGGCGGAGTCGCGCACCGACGTCATGGCGCCGGCGGCGGCGATGAAGGCCTTGGAGGGCACGCAGTCGGTGAGCACGCTGGCCCCGCCGAGGCCGTCCCGCTCCACGACGGTGACCTCCGCACCGAGCGAGGCGGCGACGAGCGCGGCCTCGTAGCCGGCCGGGCCACCGCCGATGATCACGATGCGGGTCATGGGTCTCTCCTGCGGGTTCGGTGCGGGACTGCCCGTCCATCTTCCCCGGCGCGGGCGCCCGGTGTCGGCAGCCTCACGGGTCGTCCCCGCCACATCGACCGTAGGCTCGGGCGCGATGGCTCTCTACGCCGCCTACGGGTCGAACATGGACCCGGCCCAGATGCTCCGGCGCTGCCCGTCCTCCCCCCACGCGGGAACCGGCTGGATCCGCGGGTGGCGGCTGACCTTCGGCGCCGAGGAGTTCGGCTGGGAGGGCGCGCTGGCCACGCTCGTCCCGGCCGACGACGACGCGACCGGCGTGTTCGTGGCGCTCTACGACCTCACCGAGGCCGACGAGCGCGCGCTGGACGCCTGGGAGGGCGCCGACCTCGGGCTCTACCGCAAGCTCAACCTCCGGGTGCACACCCTGGCCGGCGACGTCGTGGCCTACGTCTACGCGCTGGACGCCTTCGAGGGCGGGCTGCCCTCCGCGCGGTACCTCGGCGCCCTGGCCGACGCGGCGGAGGCCGCCGGGGCGCCGGACGACTACCTGGCCGAGCTGCGGTCGCGGGAGTGCCGCTCCACCGGCGTCTGACCGTTCCGCGCGGGCGACCCGCCCGGCCGGGTGCGATCCCTGCCATGCTCCGCCCGGCTGCTGCTCGAGCCGCACACGCCGAGGTCAACGGGGACGCGCATGACGCTGCCGGTCGGGGCCACCGTCGCCGGGTACACGGTGCTGCGCCTGCTCGGCCAGGGCGGGATGGGCGCGGTCTACCTCGTGCAGCACCCGAGCCTGCCGCGGCGGGACGTGCTGAAGCTGCTGCACGGCGCCATGGCGGCCAGCCCCTCGTTCCGCGCCCGGTTCCAGCACGAGGCCCGGCTGGCCGCCGGGCTGGACCACCCGAACATCGTGCAGGTCTACGACCAGGGTGCGGAGGGTCCGGACCTGTGGATCCGCATGCAGTACGTCGACGGCAGCGACGCCGCCGCCGCCGTGGCGCAGGGCCCGTTGGAACCACTGCGCGCGCTGCACGTCGTCCGCTCGGTGGCCGCGGCGCTGGACCACGCGCACGCCCGCGGGCTGCTGCACCGCGACGTGAAGCCGGCCAACATCCTGCTCGCCCCCGGCCACGCGCCGGGCGAGCCCGAGCGGGTGCTGCTGACCGACTTCGGCATCGCCAAGGCCCTCGACGAGGACGTCGCGCTCACCGGCACGGGCCAGTCGTTCCTCAGCCCGGCGTACGCCGCACCGGAGCGGTTCGGCAGCGGGCCGGTCGACGCCCGCGTCGACGTCTACGCCCTCGGCTGCGTGCTCTACGAGCTGCTCACCGGGTCGGTGCCCTTTCCGCGGACGTCCCTGCTCGCCTCGGTCACCGCCCACCTCGGGGAGCCCCCGCCCGACCCGCGCGCGCTGCGCCCCGGGCTGCCGGCCGGGGTGACCGACGTCGTCGCCACCGCGATGGCCAAGGAGCCGGGTGACCGGTATGCCTCGTGCGGCGTGCTGGCCGAGGCACTGACGACCGCGCTGCGCCCGCTGCTCCCCTCCGCCGAGGACCCCGGCCGCACCCGGGTGACCGGCGGGCATCCCCCCGGCCCGCACCGGGTCGCCGTCCGCGCCCGGGCCGGGTCGCGCCCCTGGACGACGGTCGGCGGCGTCGACACCGCCACGCTGCCCGCCGACCGGCGCACGGTCGTGGAGACCGCCGTCCAGCAGGCGGTGGCCGCCCGGGAGCGGCCCTCCGGCCCCGAGGTCCCCGGGCCGGGCGCGGTGTCCGTCGAGGTCGACGTCGAGCACCCCGGCGGCGGGGAGCGGTTCGGCTGGGTGCACCGCGGCCCGGCGCATCCGCCCGAGTGGGACCGGGTGGTGGCCGCCGTGCTCGGCGGCGACGCGGACACCCGGCTGGACGCCGCCGGCGCGGACGGCGGGCGGGGCCGCGGTCCGCTGCGGCCGCGCGTGGTCCTGGCGGCCGCCGTCGCGGCCCTCGCCGTGGCCGGCGCCACCACCGCCGTCGTCCTCACCAGCGGACCGAAGGACGCCTCGGCCGCCGATCCGGCCGCCGATCCGGCCGGCTCGGACCCGGCCGGGCCGGTGCCGACGGCCTACGGCGCCACGAGCAACACCAACGACGTGCTCGGCTACGACTTCGAGGAGTCCGGGGCGCTGGCCGGCATGGTCGGGACGTCGGCCGGCGCCGACCTCCCGGAGGACTTCCTGCTCCGGGTGGCCGCCGCGGACGCGGCGGTCGAGGACCTCGACGTCGTGGCCGCGAGCTACGACGCCCTCGTCGTGACCGCGCTGGCCGCGGAGTGGGCAGGCAGCAACGACGCCCGCGTGTTCCGGGCCGCGGTCGGCGCGATGACCACCGGCGGCGAGCGGTGCACCGACCCCGCCGCCTGCCTGGCGCTGGCAGAGGACGGCACCGACCCCGACTACGACGGGCTCAGCGGCCCGCTGGAGCTCACCGAGGCGGGCGAGCCCGCGGTCGCGCCGTTCGCCGTCCGCTCGTTCACCGGGCTCAACGAGCTCGCGCCCGACGCGGAGTACGTGCTCGGCGGCGACCCCGGCGACGCCGACGGGTCGGCGCCGCCCGCGGCCGGCGGGGACGACCCGCCCGAGCCGCTGCTGGTGGGCGCGCTGCTCCCCTACACCGGCACCGACCAGCGCCTGGCGCCGGCGGCCGCCGTCGGGTTCGCCCTGGCGCTCGAGGACGTCAACGCGGCCGGCGGGGTGCACGGCCGCCCCGTCGAGCTGGTCGAGGCCGACGCCGGCGACTACTCCTCCGGGCTGGCCGGCGCGGCGGTGGCCGACCTGGTGGGGCGCGGTGCCCACGCGCTGGTCGGGCCGATCTCGGACGTCGTCATCTCCACCGTGCTCGAGCAGGTGACGGCCGCCGGCGTGCTGCTCGTGGCCTCCGCCAGCGACTCCGACACCCTGGTCGGCGAGCCCGACGCCGACCTGTTCGCCCGCACCAGCCCCGGGGACCGGCTGGAGGCCCTGGCGCTGGCCGACCTCGTGCTGGCCGACGGCCACCGCAGCGTCGGGGTGCTGGCCCTCGACGGCCAGTTCACCGAGCTGGCCGGGGTGCTGGAGCGCCGGCTGGCCGAGGCCGGCATCCCGCTGGCCGACATCACCGTGGTGGCCTACGAGGACGACGACCCGCCGGAGGAGGCCATCGCCGAGCTCGTCGAGGTCCGCCCGGACGCCGTCGTCCTGCTCGGCTTCACGGAGGACACCGCGGCCCTGCTGGCCGCCCTGAACGCCGCCGGCATCGGCCCCGCCCGCTGACCGGCCCCGGCCGCACCGCCGTGCCATGATGCGCGGCGGCGGCCCGGGCGGGGACGCCGCTGCCGACCGTGACGGGAACGCCCATGTCGCTGCCCATCGGGGCGACCATCGCCGGCTGCCGGGTGGTGCGGCTGCTGGGACGCGGCGGCATGGGCTCGGTCTACCTGGTGCAGAACCTGGCGCTGGACCGGCCCGAGGTGCTCAAGGTGATGCACGGGTCGCTGGCCACCGATCCGCAGCTGCGGGCGCGCTTCGAGCACGAGGCCCGGCTGGCCGCCCGGCTGCACCACCCCAACGTGGTCACCGTGCACGGCCTCGGGGTCACCGGCGAGGACCTGTGGATCCGCATGCAGTACGTCGAGGGCACCGACCTGGCACAGGTGCTCTCGACCGGCCCGCTGGACCTCGGGCGCGCCCTGCACGTGCTCAGCTCGGTCGCGGCGGCGCTGGACACCGCGCACGGGGCCGGACTGCTGCACCGGGACGTGAAGCCGGCGAACGTGCTCATCGCGCCCGACCCGACCCCGGGCGGACCGGGCGCCCGGGTGCTGCTCACCGACTTCGGCATCGCCAAGGCCCTGGACACCGACCTGCGGCTCACCGTCTCCGGGCAGGCCTTCCTGACCCCCGCCTACGCCGCCCCGGAGGTGTTCGGCGGCGGGCCGGTCGACCGGCGGGTGGACGTCTACGCCCTCGGCTGCGTGCTCTTCGAGATGCTCACCGGCCGGGTGCCCTATCCGCGGGAGAGCTTCTACGCGCTGCTGACCGCGCACGCGACCGAGCCGGTGCCCGATCCCCGGCAGCTGCGGCCGGACCTGCCGCCGGGGATCACCGCCGTCCTCGCCGCGGCCCTGGCCAAGGACCCGGCGCAGCGCTTCCCGAGCTGTGGCGCGCTGGCCGCGGCGGCCACGGCGGCGCTGACGTCGTCGGGCGGCACGCCGGCTCCGCCGCCGCCCGTGGCCGCGCCGGCCGGCGCGGACTCCCCCACCGATCCGCTGCCGGGTCCGCACCGGGTCACCGTGACCGGGCTGCTCGACGGCGGCCGCCGGCTGATGCCGCTCGGCCGGCTGGACACCGCCGTCCTGCCCGGCGCCGAGCGGGCCGCGGCCGAGGAGCTGGTCCGCGCCGCCTGGTCGGCGGGCGACGGGGTGCAGCACCCCACGGCCGGCCCCGGCGCGCTGCTGGAGATCGCCGTCGAGCACGCCGGCGGCACGGAGCGGATGCGCTTCGCGCCGGCCGCACCCGGCCGTCCCGAGCCGGTGGACCGGCTGGCCGAGCGGGTGGCCGGCCCGCACTGGGACGCCGCGCTGCGCGCGGCCGGCGGCTTCGGCGCGCCGCCGACCGTGGTCGGCGACCGCGGCTCCCCCGAGCAGGGGTCCGCGCCGGTGCCTCCCCCGGCGCCGCCGGTGCGGGGTCGGCGCACGGGCGTGCTGGTCGCCGCGGGCGTCGCCGTCCTGCTGGTCGTCGCGACCGTGCTGACCGTGGTGCTGTGGCCGCGCGACGAGGGGCCGGCCGGCGCGACCGCCTCCGGCTCGACGTCCTCCGCCTCCCCGGGGACGGCGCCGGTCGAGACGGTCCGGATCGGCGTCGCCTACGACCTGGCGGAGCCGGACGAGGCCGACTTCAACAACCTCACGTACCTCGGCCTCAGCGAGGCCGTCGGGGAGGACGTCGCCCTCAAGATGCAGGCGGTGACCCCCGTGGCCGCGGACGGCTCGGACCGCGCCGACCTGCTCACCGAGCTCGCCGACCAGGGCTACGACCCGGTGATCGCGGTCGGCTTCACCTACGTCGACGCCCTCGCCCAGGTGGCGCCGCGGTATCCCGACACCCGCTTCGCAGTGGTCGACGCCTCCGTCGAGGGACTCGGACCGGACAACGTCACCGGGCTGCTGTTCGCCGAGGAGCAGGCGGCGTTCCTGGCCGGCGCCGCCGCGGCGCTCACGTCCAGCAGCGGAACGGTGGGCTTCGTCGGCGGCGTGCCGTCACCGGTGGTGCAGCGGTTCGAGGCCGGCTACCGGGCCGGCGCGCAGGCGGCCGCTCCGGGCACGACCGTCACCGTCCGCTACCTCTCGCCGCCGGGCGACTTCACCGGGTTCGCCGACCCGGCGGCCGGGCAGGCGGTCGCCGCCGGGATGTACGCCGCAGGCACCGACGTGGTCTTCACGGTCGCCGCGGCGTCGAACCCGGGGGTGTTCCTGGCCGCCGCCGAGTCCGGCGGCTGGGCCATCGGCGCCGACACCGACGAGTACCGGACCGTCGGCGACCCCTCCCTGCAGCCGGCGATCCTCACGTCCGCGGTCAAGAACGTGGACGTCGCGGTCCGGGACTACGTGACCGCAGTCCTCGCCGGGGAGGACGTCGGGGGCGACGTCGTGCACGACCTGGCCGCCGGCGGCGTCGGCCTGGCGGCCTCCGGGAACCGCATCGGCGACATCCGGCCGCAGCTCGACGCGCTCGCCGACCGGGTGGTCAGCGGCGAGATCACGGTGCCGACCCGGCCCTGAGCCGGGGCGCGCTACCCGACCGGCGTGCGCGGGTGCCGGTCGGCCGGCGCGGGAACCCGCGGGCCCGGCCGCGCCGGCGGGACGGGGCGCCGGGCGAGCAGGTGCGGGGCCTGCGGCCGCGGCGCCGGGACGACGGTGTGCGGCCCGGCGTCGGCGGCGGGCTCCTCGGGCAGCGCGGCCGGCCGGGCCTCCGGCTGCGGCGCCGGCCGGCCGGCGGCGAGCGCGGCCAGCTCCCGCTCGACCGCGCGGCGCAGCCGCGGGCCGAGCGGCCGCTCGACCAGCCGGTGCACGGCGTAGGCGACGAGGAGCATGAGGGCCACCACCACGGCCAGCACGGCGTAGACCGGCAGCCGCGGCGTCAGGTGCCGGATCAGCACCCAGCCCACGTACTGGTGCACCAGGTACAGCGGATAGGTCAGCGCTCCCAGGAGGGTCAGCCAGCGCCAGTCGAGCCGGGCGACCGGCGTGAGGGTGACCAGCACGACCGCGCCGATGCAGAGGGTCAGCAGCACCGCCACGCCGGCGAAGGAGACCCCGGCCCCGGCGACGTCCAGCGTCCAGGCCCGGAAGTGGGTGTCGCAGACCCGCAGGGCGGCCACGTAGTCGAACGCGAGCAGCAGCCCGACGGAGGGGCTCCAGCCCTCCCGGTACACCAGGTAGAGCAGCAGCCCGATGCAGAAGAACGGCGCGTACAGCGGCTCGAGCAGCGCCGTCAGCAGGTCGGCGTGCAGCTGCCCGGCCAGGGCACCCAGCAGCGGCCAGACCAGGCAGAGGGCGAGCACCCGGCGCCGGGTGATGCCGGCGAGGGCCAGCAGCCCGAGCAGCAGGTAGAACTTCAGCTCCACCCACAGCGTCCAGTAGACGCCGTCGACGTTGCCCACGCCGAAGGCCGACTGCAGCATCGTCAGGTTGAGGGCGACGCCCGACAGCCCCAGGTTCTCCCAGACGGCGGGCACCGCCCGCGGGTCGAGGAGCAGCACGCCGGCGGTGAGGACGACGGCGATCCAGTAGGCCGGGAAGAGCCGGCCCACGCGGGAGGCCAGGAAGGAGCGCGCCGGGCGGTCCCAGGCGCTCATCAGCACCACGAAACCGCTGATGATGAAGAACAGGTACGGGCCGAAGCCGCCGTAGATCGTGAACCGGCTGATCGTCGGGAACACCGTGCGGACGCTCTCGGGCCAGGCGGTGCTGTCCCTGCCGGTGTAGTGGAACGCCACCACGGCCGCCGCGGCCAGGAAGCGCAGCCCGTCGAGTGCGCGCAGGCGTGGCGGTTCCCCGGTGCGTGTGACGTCCACGCCGTCCACGCTAGGGAGACGGGCGCGCCGATCCGGGAGGACACGGAACGGTCCGGTGCCGCTGGGACGGGAGTGTTCCGGCGGGACGGCGGAGGTGGCCGGTCAGTCCCGGGCGCGGCCGAGGAAGGCGTCGAGCAGCCGCCGGGCGGCGAGCGCGGGAGTCAGCTCGCCCGCCAGCACCGCGCGCTCCAGCTCCGGCGTCAGGCCGCGCACCTCGGGGTGCGCGCGCAGCTCGTGCTCCAGCCCGCCACGCACCAGCTGCCAGGTCCAGCGCACCTGCTGGGTGCGGCGGCGCTCGTCGAAGGCGCCCGACGCCCGGGCCCGGTCCTGGTGCTCGACCAGCGCGGCCCACACCCGGTCCAGGCCCTCGCCGGTGAGCCCGGCGCAGGTGAGCACCGGCACCTCCCACTCCTCGTCGTGCCCGCGCAGCATCCGGATCGCCCCCGCCAGCTCGCGGGCGGCCGTCCGGGCGTCGGTGGCTCCCGGCCCGTCGGCCTTGTTGACCGCGATGACGTCGGCGATCTCGAGGATGCCGCGCTTGATGCCCTGCAGCTGGTCGCCGGTGCGGGCGAGGGTCAGGAACAGGAACGAGTCGACCATCTCGGCGACGGTGACCTCGGACTGCCCGACGCCGACGGTCTCCACCAGGACGACGTCGTAGCCGGCCGCCTCGACCACGACCATCGACTCCCGGGTGGCCTGCGCGACCCCGCCGAGGGTGCCCGCGGTCGGGGACGGCCGGATGAAGGCGTGCGGATCGACCGACAGCCGGGCCATCCGCGTCTTGTCGCCCAGGATCGACCCGCCCGAGCGCGCCGACGACGGGTCGACGGCGAGCACCGCCACCTTCGACCCGGTGGCGGTCAGGTCGGTGCCCAGCTGGTCGATGAACGTCGACTTGCCCACCCCGGGCACGCCGCTGATCCCGACCCGCCGCGCTCCCCCGGCGTGCGGCAGCAGCTCGACCAGCAGCTCCTGCGCCCGCTCCCGGTGGTCACCCCGGCGGGACTCCACCAGGGTGATCGCCCGCGCCACCGACCGCCGGTCGCCGGCGCGGACCCCCTCGACCAGCGACGGGACGTCGATCCCCGCCATCAGCGCACCACGGTTCAGTGACCCAGCCGCTCCGACAGCGTCCGCAGCAGGTCCTGCGCGGCCTCGGCGATGACCGTGCCCGGGAGGAACACCGCCGCGGCGCCCATCTCCTGCAGCCGCGGCACGTCGTCGGGCGGGATGACGCCGCCGACCACGATGACCACGTCGTCGGCCCCGAGGTCGGCCAGCGCCTGCTTGAGCGCCGGCACCAGCGTCAGGTGCCCGGCGGCCAGCGACGAGACGCCGACGACGTGCACGTCGGCCTCCACCGCCTGGCGGGCGACCTCCTCCGGCGTCTGGAACAGCGGGCCCACGTCGACGTCGAAGCCGAGGTCGGCGAAAGCGGTGGCGATGACCTTCTGGCCGCGGTCGTGGCCGTCCTGGCCCATCTTGGCCACCAGGATCCGGGGACGGCGCCCCTCGGCCTCCTCGAAGGCCTCGGCCATGCGGCGGGTCTCGTCCAAGGGGCTGTCGGCTCCGTCCTGCCGGGACTGCATGGCCTCGTCGCGGTAGACGCCGGAGATGGTGCGCACCTGGCCGGCGTGCCGGCCGTAGACGACCTCGAGGGCGTCGGAGATCTCCCCCACCGTCGCCTGGGCGCGGGCGGCGTCGACGGCGAGCTTGAGCAGGTTGGCGTCCAGTTCGCGGCCGCGCCGGCCCTCGGCGGCGGCGCGCGCGGCGTCGGTCAGCCGGGACAGCGCCTCCTCCACCGCCCGGCCGTCGCGCTCGGCGCGCAGCTTCTCCAGCTTGGCCTTCTGCTGGGCGAGCACGTCGGCGTTGTCGACCCGCAGCACCTCGATCGCCTCGTCGGCCTCCACCCGGTACTTGTTCACGCCGATCACCGGCTGGCGGCCGGAGTCGATGCGGGCCTGGGTGCGGGCCGCGGCCTCCTCGATGCGCAGCTTCGGGATGCCGTCGTCGATGGCCTGGGCCATCCCGCCGTGCTCCTCGACCTCCTGGATGTGCGCCCAGGCGCGCCGGGCGAGGTCGTAGGTCAGCTTCTCCACGTAGGCCGACCCGCCCCACGGGTCGATGACCCGCGTCGTGCCCGACTCCTGCTGCAGCAGCAGCTGGGTGTTGCGGGCGATCCGGGCGGAGAAGTCGGTCGGCAGGGCCAGCGCCTCGTCCAGGGCGTTGGTGTGCAGCGACTGGGTGTGCCCCTGGGTGGCGGCCATGGCCTCCAGGCAGGTGCGGACGACGTTGTTGTAGACGTCCTGCGCGGTCAGCGACCAGCCCGAGGTCTGCGAGTGGGTGCGCAGCGACAGCGACTTGTCCTTCTGCGCCCCGGCCTGCCGGACCAGCTTGGCCCACAGCAGCCGGCCGGCGCGGAGCTTGGCGACCTCCATGAAGAAGTTCATGCCGATCGCCCAGAAGAAGCTCAGCCGGGGGGCGAACGCGTCGACGTCCAGCCCGGCGTCCTTGCCCGCCCGCAGGTACTCCACGCCGTCGGCCAGCGTGTAGGCCAGCTCCAGGTCGGCGGTCGCCCCCGCCTCCTGGATGTGGTAGCCCGAGATGGAGATCGAGTTGTACCGCGGCATCTCCTGCGAGGTGAACGCGAAGATGTCGCTGATCACCTGCATCGAGGGCTTGGGCGGGTAGATGTAGGTGTTGCGGACCATGAACTCCTTGAGGATGTCGTTCTGGATGGTCCCGGTCAGCTGCGCCGGCGCCACCCCCTGCTCCTCGGCGGCGACGATGTAGAGCGCCAGCACCGGAAGCACCGCGCCGTTCATGGTCATCGAGACGCTCATCCGGTCCAGCGGGATGCCGTCGAACAGCTGCCGCATGTCCAGGATCGAGTCGATCGCCACGCCCGCCATGCCGACGTCGCCGACCACCCGCGGGTGGTCGGAGTCGTAGCCGCGGTGCGTGGGCAGGTCGAAGGCGACCGACAGGCCCTTCTGCCCGGCGGCGAGGTTGCGCCGGTAGAAGGCGTTGGACTCCGCCGCGGTGGAGAAGCCCGCGTACTGGCGGACCGTCCACGGCTGGGTCGTGTACATCGTCGGGTAGGGCCCGCGCAGGAACGGCGGCAGGCCCGGGTAGGTGGCGAGGAAGTCCAGCCCGGCGAGGTCGGCCGGGGTGGCCAGCGGCGGCACCTCGATGCCCTCGGGGGTGGTCCAGGAGGCGTCGGCGACGGTGCGGCCGGTGGCCTCCTCGAACCGCTTGGCCCAGTCGTCGACCGAGGCCGAGGCCGCGGGACGGCCGAGCTCGGCGCCGCCGAAGTCGGGGATGGCGCTCATGCCCGCTCCTCTGTCTGGTTTCCGCCATTCGCGCGCGAAAGGCCGTCGGGGACACCCAGCTGCTCGTGGACGGTGCGCAGCGTGGTCAGCGCGTCGCACCCGGCGTACACGTACCCGTCGACGCCGTCGACCGCCAGGGACGGCTTGCCGGCCAGCCAGACCGCGGTGGCACCGGCCTCGCGCAGCGCCGCGGCCAGCGGGGCCGCGGACTCGGCGTAGTCCTTGTCGGTGCCGCAGATGCAGGCGACCGTCGTCCCGGCCTCGCCGAGGCCCCCGGCGCCGTCCCCGGACGGCGTGGCCAGCCCGCCGGCCTGGAACAGGTTGCCGGCGAACGACGCGCGGGCGGTGTGCCGGGCGACCGATCCGATGGTGGCCAGGTAGACCGCCGGCCGCGTGCCGGTCGACCGCTCGGCCGCGTCGGCGCGGTCGCGCAGCGCCTCGAACTCCTGGGCCGCGCGCACCCGCGGCAGCCCGCCGGTGTGCGCCCGCTCGGGCAGCGGCTGCCGTTCCGGCAGCTTCTCGCCCAGGTTGGGGAACTCGCTGACGCCGGTGATCGCCTCGGTGCGGTGCGCGAGGCGCTCGGCCCGCTCGGCCCAGGCCGCTCCGATCCGCTCGCCGACCAGCCCGTCGGCGAGGGCGCGGGCCAGCCCGCCGGCCCGCTCGATCTCGGTGAACCAGGACCAGGCCGCCTGCGCGAGGTCCTCGGTGAGCGACTCGACGTACCAGGAGCCGCCGGCCGGGTCGAGCACGCGGGCCAGGTGGCCCTCCTCGACCAGCAGGCTCTGGGTGTTGCGGGCGATCCGCCGGGAGAACGCGTCGGGCAGGCCGAGCGCGGCGTCGAACGGCTGCACGGTGACGACGTCGGCGCCGCCGACGCCGGCGGCGAAGCAGGCGACCGTCGTCCGCAGCATGTTGACCCAGGGGTCGCGCCGGGTCGTCATCACCGACGAGGTGACCGCGTGCTGGCGCTGGCCGCGCACGTCGGGAGACGCGCCGGACAGCTCGCCGACGCGGTCCCACAGCCGGCGGGCGGCACGCAGCGCAGCGATGGTCGTGAACTGGTCGGCGCTCGCGGAGTAGCGGAACTCGACCTGGGCGAACGCCTCGTCGACCGACAGCCCGCCCTCGGTGAGCGCCCGGAGGTAGGCCACGCCCGCGGCCAGCGAGCAGCCGAGCTCCTCGACCACCCCGGCGCCGGCGTCGGCGTAGACGGTGGCGTCGGCGACGACCGCCCGCAGGCCGGGGTGCGCGGCCGCACGGCGGGCCACGTCGGCCAGCCCGGAGAGGTCGGCGGGCTCGCCGGTGGTGGCCTGGTCGCCCAGCGGGTCCAGGCCCAGGCAGCCGCCGGGAGCGAGGTCGTCGCGGCCCTCGACGAGCGCCAGGAACGCCTCGGCCGCCGGCCACCCGCCGGAGACGGTGACCGGGGCCAGGTCGAGGTAGACGCCGTCGAGCACCTGGCCGAGCGCGTCGACCGGGATCGCGCCCTCGCCGAGCTCGAGCCAGAGCGAGGAGACGCCGTTCTCCAGGTCGGCGAGCACCGCCTCCCGCGTCGTCGCGACGTCGGGGTGGGCGTGGCGCTGGCGGACGTCCCAGCCGCCGGGGACGTCGTCGTCGGCGCCGCCGGCCGCGGTGGTGCCGGCCGCGCCGGCGCGGGTGCCGCGCACGAACGGCGGGAGGCCGGGCACGCCGACCGCGGTGGGCAGGTCGCCGGCGTCCTCGGCGGTGTACAGCGGGGCGACGGTCACGCCGGTGGCGACGGTGCGGCGCAGCGCCTCCTCGACGGGGTCGGGGAGGTCCTCCCGGCCGCCCTTGCGCAGCACCCCGGCGACGAGCTCGCGCCACTGGTCGCGGGTGACCGCGGCGAACTCCGCGGCAAGGTCGAGGTCCGCGGGGACCTCGTGCTCGGCCGGCACCTCGGCGTCGGCGTCGCCGGGTGCGGCCGTCTGCTCAGGGGCACTCATCGTCGAACGGCTCCCGTCGTCGGCTTGTCAGACGTGTTCTACCGGCGGTCCCCGGACGACGGGCGCGCGGGGCCCGGTGAGCGGCCACCCGGAGCCGATCCGGCGTCCGCGGCCAGCGCGTGCAGTGCGGTGCGGGCCAGCAGCCGCACGCCGACCCCGATGGCCCGCTCGTCGACGTCGAACGTGCCCCGGTGCAGGTCCAGGGGCGCGCCGCCGCCGTGCGTGCCCAGGCGGGCCAGCGCGATGGGCAGCACGTCGGCGAACCAGCCGAAGTCCTCCCCGCCCATGCTCTGCGGCGACAGCCGCACGCCCTCCTGACCGACGGTCTCCAGGGCCGCCGAGCGCAGCAGCGCGACCGAGCGGGGGTCGTTCACCACCGGCGGCACGCCGCGCACGTAGTCGACCTCGACCCCCGCGCCGGTGGTCGCCGCGACCCGCTCGACCAGCCCGCGCAGCCGGTCCTCGGCGGTCTGCCAGGCCTCGCGGTCGAGCACCCGCACGGTGCCGCGCAGCTGGCCGCGCTGCGGGATGGCGTTGGCCGCCACCCCGGCGTTGACCGCGCCCCACACCAGGGACATGCCGGCGCGCGGATCGACCTGGCGGGACAGCAGCGCGGGCAGGTCGGTGATCAGCCGGCCCAGGGCGTCGACCAGGTCGACGGTGAGCTGCGGGCGGGCGGTGTGCCCGCCGGGGCCGGTGAGGACGACGTCCATCCGGTCGCAGGCGGCGGTGATGGAGCCGGTCCGCAGGCCGACGGTGCCGGCCGGGATCGAGGGGTCGCAGTGCAGCGCGAAGGCCCGCGAGGCGCCGTCCAGGACGCCGGCGGCGACGACCTCCGTGGCGCCGCCGGGCACGGTCTCCTCGGCCGGCTGGAAGATGCAGCGCACGGTGCCGGGCAGGTCGTCGAGGGCGGCCAGCGCCAGCGCCGCTCCGAGCACCACGGTGGTGTGCACGTCGTGCCCGCAGGCGTGGCACATGCCCTCGCGGGTGGAGGCGTAGGGCACGTCCTTGAGGTCGGCCAGGGGCAGCGCGTCGATGTCGCCGCGCAGCACCACGACCGGGTCGCCGGACCCGATCTCCACCACCAGCCCGGTGCCGGTGGGCAGCCGCTTGGGGGTCAGGCCGGCGTTGCGCAGCCGCTGCTCGAGGAACGACGTCGTCTCGAACTCGGCGAAGGCCAGCTCCGGATGGGCGTGCAGGTGCCGCCGGACCGCGACCAGCTGGGCGGCCCGCTCGGCCACCCACTCGTCGACCGCCGCGCTGAGCTTCTCGACGGCCGCCGTCACGCCGCCGCGCCCCCGGCACAGGTGGGCGCGGCCGGCGGCGGGTCGGGCAGCTCGCCGGCCGGGCGGCTGCCCAGGCCGTCGCGCAGCTCGGCGACGAGGCTGTCGACCACCGGGCGCAGGTCGCCGCCGTGCGCGGCGGCGACCGCCCGTTGCCGCTGGTAGGACGCCCCGGCCTCGAGCACGCGGGCGACGTCGGCCAGCTCGGCCTCGCAGCCCAGCCGGCGGGCGGTGGGCTCGAGGTCCTCGACCAGGTCGGTGATCGCCTGCCGCACCGGCCGCACGGTGCCCTTGTCGTCGACGACGATGTCGGCGTCGAGCCCGTAGCGGGCCGCCCGCCACTTGTTCTCCCGCAGCACCCAGCCGGCCGGTGTGGGCAGCGTGTAGCCGCGGTCGAGCTGGGAGTCCAGCTGCTCGACCAGGCACTGCGACAGCGCGGCGACCGCGCCGACCTCGTCGAGGGTGGGCAGCCCGTCGCAGATGCGCAGCTCGACGGTGCCGAAGTCGGGGTGCGGGCGGATGTCCCACCAGACCTCGCGCACGCTCTCGATGGCCCGCGTGGAGATCAGCGTCTCCATGTAGGTCTCGAACTCGTCCCAGCCGGTGAGCTGGTACGGCAGCCCGGCGGTGGGCATCCCCTCGAAGACCTTGCTGCGGGCCGAGGCCAGGCCGGTGTCGCAGCCGACCCAGTACGGGGAGGACGCCGACAGCGCCAGGAAGTGCGGCACGTACTGGGTGAGCGCGTTGACGATCGGCACGGCCTTCTCCGGCGCGCGCACGCCGACGTGCACGTGCACGCCGAAGATCTGCAGCCGGCGGGCCAGCCACTGCATCTTCTCGACCAGCTGGAGGTAGCGCTCCTTCGGCGAGATCTCCTGGGTCTGCCAGTCGGTGAACGGGTGGGTGCCGGCGCACATCAACGCCAGGCCGCGGCGCTCGGCGGCGGCGGTCACCTCGGCGAGGGTGCCGGCGAGGTCGGCCTTGGCCTCGCCGACGGTGGTGCAGACGCCGGTGATGATCTCGATGGTCGACTGGAGCAGCTCGTGCTTGGCCTTGGCCGGCTCCTCGGCGCCCTCGGGGGTGAGCTCGGCGAGGATGTCGATGGCCCCCGCGGTCAGCTCCCGGGTCTCCCGGTCGACCAGCTGCAGCTCCCACTCGACGCCCAGGCTGGCGCGTTCGGAGGAGCGGAAGGGGATCTGCACTCCCCGAGTCTAGGGATGATCACGCCGGCCCACCCCCGGAACGAGCCGGTCGCGAACGGGCGTTCCCCCGTCCGGGGCGCCCCCCGCTGGGTTAGCGTTCGCGGGTGAGCGAACAGCCCGCCGGTCCCGATCCCGCCTTCCTCGCCCGGCTCGCCGCCGAGGACCTCACCGCCGCCACGGGCGGCCCGCACGACGTCGCGATCGTCATGGGGTCCGGCTGGGCCCCGGCCGCCGACGCCTTCGGCCCGGCCGACACCGCGGTGCCGATCGGTGAGCTGCCCGGGTTCTGGGCGCCGAGCGTCGCCGGGCACGGCGGCGAGATCCGCTCGGTGCGGGCCGGCGGCAAGCACGTGCTGCTGTTCCTGGGCCGCACCCACCTCTACGAGGGCCGCGGGGTCGACTCGGTGGTGCACGGCATCCGCACCGCCGCCGCGGCGGGCGTGGGCACCGTCGTCCTCACCAACGCCGCCGGCGGGCTGGCGCCCGAGCACCGGGTGGGCCAGGCGGTGCTGATCAGCGACCACCTCAACCTCACCGCCCGCTCGCCGCTGGTCGGGCCGACCTTCGTCGACCTCACCGACCTGTACTCCGCGCGGCTGCGGGCTCTCGCCCGGGAGATCGACCCGTCGCTGACCGAGGGCGTCTACGCCGCGCTGCCCGGCCCGCACTTCGAGACGCCGGCCGAGATCCGCATGCTGCGCACGCTCGGCGCCGACCTCGTGGGCATGTCGACCGCGCTCGAGGCGATCGCCGCCCGCGCGGCGGGCCTGGAGGTGTTCGGCCTGTCGATGGTGACCAACGCCGCGGCCGGGATCACCGGCGAGGCGCTGGACCACGCCGAGGTGCTGGCCGCGGGCAAGGAGGCGGCCGGCCGGCTGGGGCGGTTCCTGGTGGAGTTCGTGGAGCGGCTGCCGTGAGCGGACCGCCCCTCGGGAGCGAACCGTCCGACGCCGTGAGCAGCGGCCCCGTGCTGCTCACCGGGGCCGCCGGGCGGATCGGCACGGTGCTGCGGGCCGGCCTGCCCGAGCGGGGCTGGGCGCTGCGCAGCCTCGACATCGCCGCCATCGAGGAGCCGCGCCCCGGAGAGGAGACGGTGCAGGCCGACGTCACCGACCTCGGCGCGCTGACCGCGGCCGCCGAGGGCGCCGCCGCGGTGGTGCACATGGCGGGGATCTCCGGCGAGTCCACCTGGCCGGCCATCTCGCACGCCAACATCGAGGGCACCTACTGCGCGCTGGAGGCCGCCCGCCGGGCCGGCGTGCGCCGCGTGGTGCTGGCCAGCAGCAACCACGCCACCGGCTTCACCGAGCGGCCGGCGTCCGGGCTGCTCCGCGAGGCCGACGCCGGCCCGCGGCCGGACACCTACTACGGCGTGGCCAAGGTGACGCTGGAGGCGCTGGGCTCCCTCTACGCCGACCGCTACGGCCTGGACGTCGTGTGCCTGCGCATCGGCAGCGCGTTCCCCGAGCCGACGACGGTGCGCATGCTGGCCACCTGGCTCTCCCCGCGGGACTGCGTCGCGCTGGTCGACGCCGCGCTGCGGGCCCCCTCCCCCGGCTTCCGCGTGGTGTGGGGCGTCTCGGCCAACACCCGCAACTGGTGGGACCTCACCGCCGCCCGCGAGCTGGGCTACGACCCGGCCGACGACGCCGAGGCCTACGCCGAGGCGATGGTCGCCGCGCACGGCGAGGCCGACCCCGACGACCCGGTGCACCGCCGGGTGGGCGGGCAGTACACGCTGCCGGAGTTCGACGCGGAGCGGATCGGCGGGGAGGTCCGGCTGTGAGCGTGCTGGACACCGCGCGGGCGTGGGCCGCGGCCGATCCGCACCCGGGCGACCGCGCCGAGATCGAGGCGCTGGTCGCCGCGGGGGACGTCGCCGAGCTCGAGCGCCGGTTCTCCGGTCCGCTGACCTTCGGCACGGCCGGCCTGCGCGGACCGCTGCGCGCCGGCCCGGCCGGCATGAACGCCGCCGTCGTCACCCGCGCGGCCGCCGGCCTGGCCGCGTGGCTGTCGGCCGCGGGGCACTCCGCGGGTGGCGTGGTGATCGGCTTCGACGCCCGCCGCCGCTCCGACGAGTTCGCGCGCCTCTCGGCCGCGGTGCTGGCCGGCGCCGGCTTCGCCGTCTCGGTGCTGCCCCGCCCGCTGCCCACGCCGGTGCTCTCCTACGCCGTCCGGCACCTGGGCTGCGTGGCCGGGGTGATGGTCACCGCCAGCCACAACCCGCCCGACGACAACGGCTACAAGGTCTACCTCGCCGACGGCGCGCAGCTCGTGCCCCCGGCCGACCGGGAGATCGAGGCGGCGATCGCCGCGGTCGGCGCCGCGGCCGGCGTCCCGCTCGGCGAGGAGTGGAGCACCCTGGGCGACGAGGTCGAGGCCGACTACGTCGCCGCCGTCGTGCGCGCGCTGGAGCCCGACCGGGTGCCCGCCGCCGACCGGGCGGCGCTCACCGTCGCCTACACCGCCATGCACGGCGTGGGCGCCCCGACCACCCGCGCGGTCTTCGCCGCGGCCGGCTTCGCCGCGCCCGTGTCGGTGCCCGAGCAGGACGCACCCGATCCGGCGTTCCCGACGGTCGCCTTCCCCAACCCGGAGGAGCCCGGCGCGGTGGACCTGCTGCTCGGGCTCGCCGAGCGCAGCGGTGCCGACGTCGCCATCGCCGAGGATCCCGACGCCGACCGCTGCTCGGTCGTCTGCGGCGGCCGCCAGCTGACCGGCGACGAGGTCGGCGGCCTGCTCGCCGACTGGCTGCTGCGCCGCGGCGTGCGGGGCACGTACGCGTCGTCGCTGGTCAGCGGCTCGCTGTTGCACGCGCTGGCCACCGCGCACGGCGTCCGGTTCGCCGAGACCCCCACCGGTTTCAAGTGGATCATCCGCGCCGGCAGCGGCGACTCCCCGCTGGTCTTCGGCTACGAGGAGGCGCTGGGCTACGCGGTCACGCCGGGCGTCGCGCGGGACAAGGACGGCATCTCCGCCGCCCTCGCCGTCGCGCTGCTCGCCGCCGAGCTCAAGGCCGGCGGGCGCACGCTGCTCGACCGGCTCGACGAGCTGGCCGTCGAGCACGGGCTGTTCGCCACCGGCCAGCTGTCGGTGCGGGTCGAGGACCTGTCGGTCATCTCCGGCGCGATGCAGCGGCTGCGGGCGGCCCCGCCGGCGCGGCTGCTCGGCCGGGAGGTGACCGCCACCGACCTCGCCACCCTCGATCCGCCGGTGGACGCCGTCCGCCTGCTCGGCGACGGCGTCCGCGTGGTGGTCCGGCCCAGCGGCACCGAGCCCAAGCTCAAGGCCTACCTGGAGACGGTCGTGCCGGTGCACGACGACGCCGGCGTCATCGCCGCCCGCGGCCGGGGCGCCGACGAGCTCGACCAGCTGCGCGCCGAGATGGCCGCCGCCCTGGGGCTGTGACGGCGGCGGCGCGGGCGTCGTCGTCCCCCGAGCCGGCCGACGCGCCCGGCGCCTGATGCACCCCTGGGCGCGCGCGGGCGCCCTGCTGCTGGTCGTGGCCGCCGGTGCCGCGGCGGCGCTGCTGGTCGACCTCCCGGACGTCGCCGCCGTCCGCACCTGGCTGGACGCCGCGGGCTGGGCCGGGCTGCCGCTGCTCGCCCTCGGGACCGGGATCGCGCTCCTGGCACCGGTGCCGCGGTCGGCGCTGTCGGTGCTGGCCGGCGTCGTCGCCGGCTTCCCCGCGGGCCTGGCGGTCACCCTGGCCGGCGGCCTGCTCGGCGCGCTCGGTGCGTTCGCCCTGGGTCGCCGGCTGGGCCGGCCGGCCGTCGAGCGCCTCGCCGGGCCGCGGCTGCGCCGGGCCGACCGGCTGCTGTCGGCGCACGGCTTCGGCACCCTGTTCGCCGTCCGGCTGAGCCCGATCTCCTTCACCGTCGTCAGCTACGCCGCCGCGCTGTCGGCGGTGCGCACGGGCACCTACACGGCGGCCACGGCCGTGGGGCTGGTGCCCGGCTCGGTGCTCTACGTGGGCGCCGGCGCCTCGCTGGTGCACCTGGACGAGCTGGTCGACCGGCTCACCTCGCCGCCGGTCCTGGTCGCGGCGGCGGTCACCGTCGTGGTCGCCGCGGCGGTGCTGCTGGGGTGGTGGCGGCGCCGGCGTCAGTAGGTCACGGTCTCCCGGCAGCCGCTCTCCAGCGCGCGCTGCGCGGCGGCCAGGACCACGACGACGTCCCGGGCGAACCCGACGTCGACCGGGTGCACCCCGCCGGCGACGGCCGCGGCGGTCAGCTCGTCGACGGCGACGCCGAACGCCTCGACCCCGCCGCGCTCCTCGGGCAGCAGCACCAGCCGGCCGGCGTCGCCGTAGACGGCGAACTCCTGCAGGGAGGCCATCTCGGCGACGGTGTGCGACAGCGAGACGGTGCTCGACGCCCCGGACCCGTGGTGCAGCACCAGGTGCACCGTGTCGCCGAGCCCGCCGCCGGCCTGCACGGCCTCGACCCGGCCGAGGGTCGGCACGAACAGCGAGAGGACGTGCGGCCCGAGGTCCCAGAGCGCGCCGTGCTCCTGCCGCCACGGCGAGCCCCCGAACGGCGAGCCGGCGATCGATCCCAGCCACGCGGCGGCGCCGCCGGCCAGCCGGGTGCGGCCGGCCTGGGCCAGCCAGGTGGAGGTCGCGGTCTGGAAGCGGTAGGTGAAGAAGACGACCGAGGCGACGCCGGAGTCGCGGACGGCGGCGACGATCCGGTCGGCGCCGGCGACGTCCAGCGCGATCGGCTTCTCGAGCAGCAGGTGCTTCCCGGCGCGGGCGGCCTGCTCGGCCAGCGGCACCTGCACGTGCGGGGGCAGGGCGATGCTCACCGCGTCGACCTCGGCGAGCAGCGCCTCGAGGTCGGTGGTGCCGGGGACGTCGAACTCCGCGCCGACGTCGGCGGCCCTGGCGGCGTCCCGGCCCCAGATGCCGACCAGCTCGGCGTCCGGGTGCGCCTGCAGGGCGGGTGCGTGCACCAGCCGCACCCAGGGGCCGGTGCCGAGCACCCCGAAGCGCATCAGACGGCGCCGAACTGGCGGTCGCCGGCGTCCCCGAGGCCCGGGACGATGTAGGCCGAGTCGTTGAGCCCCTCGTCGACGCTGGAGGTGAAGACCCGCAGGGGCAGGCCGCTCTCCTCCAGGCGGCGGATCCCCTCCGGGGCGGCGAGCACGCACAGCACGGTGATCTCGGTGGCGCCGCGCTCGGTGAGCAGGCCGCAGCAGTGCACCAGCGAGCCGCCGGTGGCCAGCATCGGGTCGAGCACGAACACGTGCCGGCCGACCAGCGACTCCGGCAGCGAGGCCATGTAGGCCTCCGGCTGGAAGGTCACCTCGTTGCGCGCCAGGCCGACGAAGCCCATCTGCGACTCGGGCAGCATCCGGTGCGCGACGTCGGCCATGCCGAGGCCGGCCCGCAGCACCGGCACGATCAGCGGTGCCGCGGCGATCCGGTAGCCGGTCGTCGTGGTGACCGGGGTGGTGATCTGCTCCTCGGCCACCTGCAGGTCGCGGGTGGCCTCGTAGACCAGCATCTGGGTGATGTCGCGCAGCGCGGCGCGGAACGCGGCGTTGTCGGTCCGCTCGTCCCGCATGTGGGAGAGACGGGCGCGGGCCAGCGGGTGGTCGACGACGGTCAGCTGCACGCGCGCCACCGTAGCGGCACCGCGGCGCCGTCCCCCCTGGCCGGCGGCCGCACGCGGTGTGCGCTGCGTGCCCGTTCCCGGGCGGGACCGGTCACCGGGCGCACGGTGCCCGTGGGCGGGACCACCCGGCCGGGTGGAGGGACGCCGGGCGCACCACCCCGCAGGGGACAATGACGGCATGACCTCCGTGCTCGACCCCGACGCGCTGTCGGCCGACCGCCGGCCCGTCGCCGAGCCCCTCCCCCCGTTCAGCGACGTCACCCGCTCCGAGTCGGCGTTCCGCGCCTTCCTGCACGGGCTGCCGGGCGTCGACCAGGTCGGCGCCGAGGCGCGCGCCGCCGTCCTCGGCACCCGGTCGATCAAGACCACGGCCAAGGCGTGGGCGATCGACACCGCGATCTCGATGGTCGACCTGACCACCCTGGAGGGCGCCGACACCCCGGGCAAGGTGCGCAGCCTGGCCGCCAAGGCCCGGCGTCCCGACCCGACCGACGCCGGCTGCCCGCCGGTCGCCGCCGTCTGCGTCTACGGCGACCTCGCGCCCGTGGCGGTCGAGGCGCTGGCCGGCACCGGCATCCACGTCGCCGCCGTCGCCACCGCCTTCCCCAGCGGGCGGGCCGGCCGGGCGGTGAAGCTGGCCGACGTCCGCGAGGCCGTCGCGGGCGGCGCGGACGAGATCGACATGGTCATCGACCGCGGCGCCTTCCTCGCCGGCCGCTACCTCGACGTCTACGAGGAGATCGTCGCGGTCAAGGAGGCCTGCGGCAGCGCGCACCTGAAGGTCATCCTCGAGACCGGCGAGCTGGTCACGCTGGACAACGTCCGCCGCGCCAGCTGGCTGGCGATGCTCGCCGGCGGCGACTTCATCAAGACCTCCACCGGCAAGATCTCCCCGGCCGCGACCCTGCCGGTCTGCCTGGTGATGCTCGAGGCGGTGCGCGACTTCCGCGCCGCCACCGGCCGCCAGGTGGGCGTCAAGCCCGCCGGCGGCATCCGCACCACCAAGGACGCCGTCAAGCACCTGGTGCTGGTCAACGAGATCGCCGGGCCGGACTGGCTGACCCCCGACTGGTTCCGCTTCGGCGCCTCCAGCCTGCTCAACGACCTCCTCCTCCAGCGGCAGAAGCTGCGCACCGGCCACTACTCCGGCCCCGACCACGTCTCGGTGGACTGATGACCAGCCCGTTCCAGTACGCCCCCGCGCCCGAGTCGCGCTCGATCGTCGACATCGCGCCGTCCTACGGGCTGTTCGTCGACGGCGAGTTCGTCGACGGCTCGGGGGAGCCCATGAAGACGGTGAACCCGGCGACCGAGGAGGTCCTCGCCGAGGTCGCCGTCGGCACCGAGGCCGACGTCGACCGCGCGGTCAGGGCCGCCCGCCGGGCCTACACCCGGGTCTGGGGGCCGATGCGCCCGGCCGACCGCGGCAAGTACCTGTTCCGCATCGCCCGGCTGCTGCAGGAGCGGGCCCGCGAGTTCGCCGTCCTCGAGTCGCTGGACAACGGCAAGCCGATCCGGGAGTCGCGCGACGTCGACGTGCCCCTGGCCGCGGCGCACTTCTTCTACCACGCGGGCTGGGCCGACAAGCTCGCCCACGCGGGCCTGGGCCCCGACCCGCGGCCGCTGGGCGTGGCCGGGCAGGTCATCCCGTGGAATTTCCCGCTGCTGATGCTCGCGTGGAAGGTCGCCCCGGCGCTGGCCACCGGCAACACCGTCGTCCTCAAGCCCGCCGAGACCACGCCGCTGACCGCGCTGCTGTTCGCCGAGGTCTGCCGGCAGGCCGACCTGCCGCCGGGCGTGGTCAACATCGTGACCGGCGCCGGCGACACCGGCCGGGCCGTCGTCGAGCACGCGGACGTCGACAAGGTGGCCTTCACCGGGTCGACCGAGGTGGGCCGCTCGATCGCCCGCGCCGTCGCCGGCACCCGCAAGAAGCTCACCCTCGAGCTCGGCGGCAAGGCCGCCAACATCGTCTTCGACGACGCCCCGATCGACCAGGCGGTCGAGGGCATCGTGCAGGGCATCTTCTTCAACCAGGGGCACGTGTGCTGCGCGGGCTCGCGGCTGCTGGTGCAGGAGTCGGTGCACGACGAGGTCGTCGCCGCCCTGCAGCGCCGGATCGGCACCCTGCGGGTCGGGGACCCGCTGGACAAGAACACCGACCTCGGGGCGATCAACTCCGCTGACCAGCTGGCCCGGATCCGGGAGCTGGTGGACGTCGGCGAGGCCGAGGGCGCGCAGCGGTGGCAGCCGGCCGGCGAGCTGCCCGAGCGCGGCTTCTGGTTCCCGCCCACGGTGTTCACCGGCGTCAGCCAGGCCTCCCGGATCGCCCGCGACGAGGTGTTCGGGCCGGTGCTGTCGGTGCTCACGTTCCGCACGCCCGACGAGGCGGTCGCCAAGGCGAACAACACCACCTACGGGCTGTCGGCCGGCATCTGGTCGGAGAAGGGCTCGCGGATCATGGCCGTCGCCGACCGGCTGCGGGCCGGCGTGGTGTGGGCCAACACGTTCAACAAGTTCGACCCGACGTCGCCCTTCGGCGGCTACAAGCAGTCCGGCTACGGCCGGGAGGGCGGCCGGCACGGGCTGGCCGCGTACCTGAGGGGTGCCGAGTGAGCGAGCGGCTGGCCGTCCGCAAGACCTACAAGCTGTACGTGAACGGCGCCTTCCCCCGCTCGGAGTCCGGGCGCACCTACGAGGTGACCGACACCAAGGGCCACTTCCTCGCCAACGCCGCGTGGGCCTCCCGCAAGGACGCCCGCGACGCCGTGGTCGCCGCCCGCGCGGCGTTCGCCAGGTGGTCCGCCGCCACCGCTTACAACCGCGGCCAGGTGCTCTACCGGGTGGCCGAGGTGATGGAGGGCCGGCACGCGCAGTTCTGCGAGGAGGTCGCGGCCGGCGAGGGGCTGTCGGCCGGGCGCGCCCGCGCCGCCGTCGACGCCGCCATCGACCGGTGGGTCTGGTACGCCGGCTGGACCGACAAGCTGGCCGCCGTCCTCGGCGGCGCCAACCCCGTCGCCGGCCCCTACGTCGACTTCTCCGTCCCCGAGCCCACCGGGGTGGTCGCGGTGCTCGCGCCGCAGCGCTCGTCGCTGCTGGGGCTGGTCAGCGTGCTCGCGCCGGTGCTGGCCGCCGGCAACACGGCCGTCGTCGTCACCTCGCGGGAGCGGCCGCTGCCCGCGGTCACCCTCGGCGAGGTGCTCGCGACCAGCGACGTCCCCGGGGGTGTGGTCAACCTGCTCACCGGCGACGCGGCGGAGATCGGTCCGTGGCTGGCCGAGCACGACGACGTCGACGGGATCGACCTGACCGGCGCCCCGGCCGGCCGCGCGATGGAGCTGGAGCGGCAGGCCGCGGGCAGCATCAAGCGGGTGCTGCGCCCGCCGGCGGAGGAGCCGGACTGGACGGCCGACCCCGGCCTCTCCCGGATGACGCCGTTCCTGGAGACCAAGACGGTGTGGCACCCGAAGGGGTTCTGACCGAGGCCCTCAGCCCGGTGCCGCCGCACTCCCACCGGTCAGCCGCCGGGTGGACTGCGGCCGCCGGGCGGCGGCCGCCCTCAGGGGCCGGACCACGGTCGCCGGCTCGGGCCGTCGTCCGCGCTTCGCCGGGCTCACCGGCGCCCCCATCGACCGGGACGCACCGGTCGGCACCTGAACCCGGGGTCGCGCTCCCAGCCGGAGACGGCAGGATGGGCCCGTGGCCAGGCCCAGCATCGTCCCCATCGCGCTCACCCTCGACGACCGCACCGGCTACACCCTGTGGGCTCCACCGTGGGAGGAGGACGGTGAGGAGTGGCAGGCGTTCCTCGGCACGACCGAGGACGACACCGCCCGCGTGCACCTGTTCCCCAGCCCGACCGCGCTCGCGGCGTTCTGCCGGACGGCGACCGACCACGACCTCGCCGACCACCCCGTGTGGCCGGTCGTCGTCGGCCTGGACGCCGCCGACCTGACGCCGGACGACGACCACCGCTACGACCTCGACGGCGTCTACGACATCGCCGCGGAGAACCCCGACCGCTGGGCGGTCGAGGAGCTGTCGGCGACCATCGACATCGTCAGCCGGCTGGCCGAGTGCCTCGACACCAGCGAGGACGACGACCTCGAGGACGACCTCGACGACGACGCCGACGAGCGCGAGGTCGACCCCGACGTCGACGTGGAGTCCCGCTCGGGCGACGACGTCACCCGGTACGGCGGGCAGTTCGGCGCCCTCGCCGAGCTGGTCGGCCGGCCCGAGGTCGGCTCGCTGGGCCTGGGCGTGGAGGCGTTCGTCGGCCGCGCTGGCGAGGACGCCTGGGTCGGCGTGGGCGGCGCCCTCGACGAGCTGTGGGAGGACGTCCTCGAGGAGCTGTCGGCGCACCTGGACTGGACCGGCGCCGGCACCGCCTCCCTCGACGACTACCCGTCGGCCGCCGAGGCCGAGGACGAGGACGACGACCTCGACGCCGAGGAGGACGAGGGCGACGCCACCCCGGCCGCGCGCCCGGCCGCCGGCGACACGGCCGCGACCGCGGTGCCGGCCCCGACCGCCGGGGTCTCCACCATCCGGGGCGGCAGCCGGATCACCGCCGGCCCGGAGGCCGTCGCCGCCGCCGCGCCGTTCTGGGAGGGCGTCGGCATCCTGCCGGTGGAGCTGGTCGTGCCCGAGGGCGCCGGGGTGACCCTGCGCTGCTACGTCGAGGACGAGGCCCGCTTCCTCGGCCGGGACGGCGAGGTCTACCTGTTCGCCACGCCGGCCGACCTCGCCCGGTTCTGCGCCGGCGACGAGGAGCACGACCTCACCGAGATCGCCTCGTGGCCGGAGGTCGCCGACACCGACGTCCCGCCGCTGCCGGCCGAGCAGGACCGCTACGACCTCACCGAGCTGGCCGAGGTGCTCGCCGAGGTCGCCGACGGCGCCGCCGGACTGGTGGACCACTCGGCGTTCGCCCAGCCGGTCGAGGGGGTGCGCGACATCGCCGAGTACGCGGGCCTGACCCGCGTCGACGAGCTGCTCACGCCGCCGGCACCGCTCGGCCGGGCGGTGGCCCGTGCCGAGCGCGACCCCGGTGCCACGCTCCGCGCGGAGGACGCCGCGGAGCTGCGGTCGGCCTGGGACGAGGTCGTCACCGAGGTCAGCGGCGCGCTGGTCTTCCGGGAGTAGGAGGACGGCGAGCAGGACACGACGACGGCCGGCCCCGGGAGTCCCGGGACCGGCCGTCGTCGTGTCCGTGCATCGGCCATTCGCGCGCGAATGGCCGGGTGTCAGCCGGAGAAGTGCGTCCGCTGCGGGCGCCCGCCCGGACGGCGCTCCCCGTAGGAGCGCTCGCCGCGCGGGCGGTCGGACCGCTCGCCGAACGAACGCTCGCCGCGCGGCCGGTCGGACCGCTCCCCGTAGGAACGCTCGCCGCGCGGCCGGTCGGACCGCTCGCCGAACGAACGCTCGCCGCGCGGGCGGTCGGACCGCTCCCCGTAGGAACGCTCGCCACGGGGGCGGTCGCCGTCGCGACGGGGACGCTCGCCGTCCCGGCGCGGACGCCGGCCGCCGGGGCCGCCGTGCGGACGGCGCGACTCGCGCACCGGACGCTCGACCGGCTCCACCGGCACGCCGCTGGCGACGAGGTCGGCGATCGGGGCGTCGCCCGGCCGGATGCGGGAGATCTGCGGATCGACCTTGGCTTGGCGGAACCGTCGCTTGGACTGGCCGACCTGGTCGGGCAGCAGCAGCGAGACCACGACACCGGCGGCGCCGGCGCGGGCGGTGCGGCCCGAGCGGTGCAGGTAGGTCTTGTGGTCGGCCGGCGGGTCGTAGTGCAGGACCAGCGAGACGTCGTCGACGTGGATGCCGCGGGCGGCGACGTCGGTGGCGACGAGCACCGGGCTGCGGGCGTCGGTGAACGCCTCCAGCGCGCGGCGGCGAGCCGACTGCGGCAGGCCGCCGTGGATCGCCTCGGCCTTGATGCCGACCGCCTGCAGGTTCTCGGTCAGCCGGTCCACGCCCATCTGGGTGCGGGCGAAGATGATCGTGCGGCCCGGACGGGCGGCCAGCTCCTGGGTCACCGGCACCTTGTCGCGGAACGCCAGGCTGTAGGCCAGGTGCTCGGCCGGCGGCGCGTCGTCGCCGGCGCGCTTGACCTCGTGGCGGGCCGGGTCCTTGAGGTAGCGGCGGACCAGGGTGTCCACCTCGCCGTCCAGCGTGGCCGAGAACAGCAGCCGCTGGGCGTCGGGGCGGGTCTGGTCGAGCAGCTCCTGCACGACCGGGAGGAAGCCGAGGTCGGACATGAAGTCCGCCTCGTCGATGATGGTGACCTCGACCTCGGCCAGGGTGGCCTCACCCTGGTTGATCAGGTCCTGCAGGCGGCCGGGCGTCGCGATGAGGACGTCCACGCCGCGGCGCAGCTGCTGGATCTGGCGGTACATCGAGGCACCGCCGTAGACGGTGGCCATCTGCACGCCGATGGCCTGGCCCAGCGGGGCCAGGTTGTCGTGCACCTGCTGGGCCAGCTCGCGGGTGGGCACGAGCACCAGGCCGCGCGGGGCGCGCGGACCGCGGCGGGCCGTCTCGCCGAGGCGGGACAGCATCGGCAGGCCGAAGGCCAGGGTCTTGCCCGAGCCGGTCGCGGCCTTGCCGAGCACGTCGCGCCCGGCGAGGGCGTCGGGCAGGGCGGAGGCCTGGATGGCGAACGGGTGGCTGATGCCACGCCGCTCGAGGGCGGTGACCAGGGACTGGGGCAGGCCCAGCTGACCGAAGGTCGGGCCCTGCGGCGCCGCGACGGCGTCGGGGGTGACCTCGGGAGCGATCTCAGGGGTGGTCGGGACGTCGACAGTGTCGAACGTGGTCATACGGGTGTGGGACTCCGATACAGCTCGGGCGCGTCCCGTGGTGATAGGCGGGCGCCGCTGTCGGCGTCCTCACTGGCGGTCGCCCTCCCCGACCGGGGCGGCAGACCTGCACGGATGCGCTCATGCCCGGACGGACCGTCCGGGAGGATGACCGGCGAGTGCCGGTACACCCACCGTAGCAGCGGGAACGCCCAGGCTGTTCCCGCGATCGGGGGTGGGGGCGGTCACTCCGCCAGCGCGGCGTACCCCGGGGCGACGACGTCGGCGAGCAGGCGGGCCCGCTCCTCCCCCGGCAGGAAGGCCGCGGCCAGCGCCCGCTCGGTGACCGTGCGGACGTCGTCCCACCCCCAGCCGAACGTGGCGACGACGCCGGCCAGCTCGCTGCTGACCGAGACGCCGCTCATCAGCCGGTTGTCGGTGTTCACCGTGACCGCGAAGCCCAGCCGGTGCAGCCGGTCGACCGGGTGGGCGGCCAGCGACGGGTAGGCGCCGGTCTGCACGTTGGACGACGGCGCGATCTCCAGCGGCACCTGCTCGTCGCGGACCCGCCGGGCCAGCTCCCCGAGGCTGCCGTCCTCGGCGACCTCGTCGGCGATCCGCACGCCGTGGCCGAGCCGCTCGGCGCGGGCGCCGTCCAGGGCCGCGCGGATGCTGTCGATCCCGGCCGCCTCGCCGGCGTGCACGGTGCGGTGCGCCCCGGCCCGGTCCAGCAGCGCGATCGCCGAGGGGTGCCGGTCGGGCGGGAAGCCGATCTCGGGGCCGGCCAGGTCGAACCCGACCACCCCGGCGTCCCGGTGGCGGACGACCAGCCCGGCGACCTCGTCCCAGCGGTCGTTCTGGCGCATGGCGCACAGCAGGGCGCCCACGCGGATCGGCGTCCCGGCCGCGGCGGCCTCGGCGCTGCCGGCGGCGAAGCCGTCGAGGATGGCCTCGACCGCCTCCTCGATCGGCGTCCCGCCGGCGGTGAGCAGCTCGGGGGCCATGCGCACCTCGGCGTAGACGACGCCGTCGGCGGCGAGGTCGAGGGCGCACTCCCGGGCCACCCGGCGCACCGCGTCGGGCCGCTGCATGACCGCGACGGTGTGCGCGAAGGTCTCCAGGTAGCGCACCAGCGAGCCCGAGTCGGCCGCCTGGCGGAACCAGGTGCCCAGCGCCTCGGCGTCCCCGGCCGGCAGGTCGCGGTAGCCGGCCTCGTCGGCGAGCTCGAGCACCGTCTGGGGGCGCAGGCCGCCGTCGAGGTGGTCGTGCAGGAGGACCTTGGGGGCGCGGATCAGCGAGGCGGCGTCGAGCGGTGCGGGCACTGCGACATTGTCGGCCCACCGGCCGGCGGCGCCGTCAGGTGCCCTGCCGTTCGCGCGCGAATGGCGTCAGTCCGCGCCGCGGTCCTGCCAGCGGAAGGTCAGCACGCACAGCACGAGCCCGGCCACGCACCACAGCGCCAGCACGATGGCCACCCGCCCGAGCTCCCAGGTGCCGGCGGGCTCCTGCGCGGCCAGGGCGTCGGGGAGGAACACCGACCGGAAGCCCTGCGCCATCCACTTCAGCGGGAACAGCGAGGCGATCGTCTGCATCCAGGTGGGCACCTGGCTGAACTGGAAGAAGACGCCGGAGATGAACTGCAGGATCAGCGCGATCGGCGTGACCATGGCCGAGGCCGACCGGCCGTTGCGGGCCAGGCTGGAGACCGCGATGCCCAGCAGCGTGCACGCCGCCGAGCCGAGCACCGCCACCCAGACGAAGGTCAGCCAGTCGCTCCCGCTGGGCAGGGCGACGTCGTAGGCGAGGGTGCCGATGGCCAGCAGGATCGCGAGGATCAGCACCGTGACGGCGAGGACCTGCACGATCTTGCCGACGAAGTAGGCGCTCTTGGGCATGGGCGTGCCCGACAGGTGCTTGAGCGTGCCGTCGGAGCGCTCCGTGGCGATGCTGATCGCCATGTTCTGCAGGCTGGCGCCGAGGATGCCCGCGGCGATGATCCCGGCCATGAAGTACTGGGTGAAGCTGATGCCGGAGCCGATGTCGTAGTCGAGGACGGCCCCGAAGACGACCAGCAGGATGACCGGGAAGAACAGCGTGAAGACGACGGACTCGCGCTGGCGGAAGAACTCCTTGAGCTCGACCCCGGCGCGGGAGCGGTAGACGCCGGCGACCGGGGGCAGCCGCAGGTCCGGGGCGGCGGTCACGCGGGCACCTCCGCGTCGGGCAGGACGACGGACGCCGGGGACTCGCCGATCATCTGCAGGTACACGTCCTCGAGGGTGGGCCGGGCGACGGCCAGGTCGGGGATCTCGCCCGGGAACCGGGCGGCCAGGTCGCGCACGAACGCCGTCGGCGTGGCGGTGGCCTCGGTGCGGCGGGCGCCGTCCTCGGTCCAGGAGACGACGGCCGGGGCCGCGCCGCGGCCGCCGAGCGCGGAGGGGACGGCGACCTCGACCAGCCGGCCGCGGGTGATGACGCCGACCCGGTCGGCCAGCGCCTCGGCCTCGTCGAGGTAGTGGGTGGTGAGCAGCATCGTGGTGCCCAGGTCGCGCAGCGACCGGATCAGCGACCAGAACTGCCGCCGCGCCTCGGGGTCGAAGCCGGTGGTCGGCTCGTCGAGGAACAGCAGGCTGGGCCGGCCGACGATGCCCAGGGCGACGTCGAGCCGCCGGCGCTGCCCGCCGGACAGCGCCCGCCCGCGGGCGCGGGCCTTCCCGGTGAGCCCGACCAGCTCGAGCACCTCGTCGGGGTCGCGCGGGTCCGGGTAGTAGGACGCCTGCGCCACCAGCAGCTCGCGGCAGGTGAGCTGGCTGTCCCCCGCGCCGGACTGCAGCACGATGCCCAGCTGCGCCTTCCAGCGGCGGCCGCCGTCGGCCGGGTCGGTGCCCAGCACCCGCACCTCGCCGCCGTCCCGCCCGCGGAAGCCCTCGCAGATCTCGACCGTCGTCGTCTTGCCGGCGCCGTTGGGGCCGAGGAGGGCGAAGATCTCGCCGCGCCGGATGTCGAGGTCGAGACCGTCGACGGCGGGAGCCGCGCCGTACCGCTTCACCAGGCCGCGCACCGAGATGGCGGCGTCAGGATCGAGCGGGCTGCCGGGTCGCGGGGCGGCGGCGTCGGACACCGGGACCGCGGACGTACTCGTCACGAGAGCCCAGTGTGCTCCGCCGCCCGGCGTGACCGGCGCCACCCCCGGTTGCGGAGTGCGGGATGCGAGGAAACCTCGCGTCCCGCACTCCGCCTCAGCCGGAGATGCGGTCGAGGACCAGCGGCAGCGGGCGGTCGTCGGTGTCCACGCCGATCGCGCCCTCCAGCGCCTCCAGCGCCCGGGGGATGCGGGCGGCGTCGTCGGTGTGCAGCTCCAGCAGCGGCTGCCCCGCGGTCACCTGCTCCCCCACGCCCGCGGTCCAGGTGACCCCCGCCGCGGCGGACACCGGATCCTCCTTGCGCGCCCGGCCGGCACCCAGCCGCCACGCGGCGACGCCGAGCGCGTAGGCGTCGAGCCGGGTCAGCGTGCCGGTGGCCGGGGCGGTCACCACGTGCCGCTCGGCCGGCTGCGGCAGCGGCGCGTCGGGGTCGCCGCCCTGCGCGGCGATCATCCGCCGCCACACGTCCATGGCCCGCCCGTCGGCCAGCGCCTCGGCCGGGTCGACGTCCGCGCGCCCGGCGCCGGCCAGCATCTCCCGCGCCAGGGCGAGGGTCAGCTCGACGACGTCGGCCGGTCCCCCGCCGGCCAGCACCTCGACGGACTCGGCGACCTCCACCGCGTTGCCCGCCGCGCGGCCCAGCGGCCGGTCCATCGCGGTCACCAGCGCGACGGTGCGCACGCCCGCCGCCTCGCCCAGGCCGACCATCGTGCGGGCCAGCTCCCGGGAGGAGTCGGGGTCCTTCATGAACGCCCCGGAGCCGGTCTTGACGTCGAGCACCAGCGCGTCGGCGCCCTCGGCGATCTTCTTGCTCATGATCGAGCTGGCGATCAGCGGGATCGACTCCACCGTGCCGGTGACGTCCCGCAGCGCGTAGAGCTTCTTGTCCGCCGGCGCGAGGTCGTGGCCGGCCGCGCAGATGACGGCGCCGACGTCGCGCAGCTGCTGCAGGTAGGCCGCCTCGTGCACGTCGGCCCGCCAGCCGGGGATCGCCTCGAGCTTGTCCAGCGTGCCGCCGGTGTGGCCGAGACCGCGGCCGGACAGCTGCGGCACGGCCACCCCGCAGGCGGCGACCAGCGGCGCGAGCGGCAGCGTGATCTTGTCGCCGACCCCGCCGGTGGAGTGCTTGTCGGCGGTGGGCCGGCCCAGCGAGGAGAGGTCCTTGCGCTCGCCGGAGTCGATCATCGCCCGGGTCCAGACGGCGAGCTCCTCGGGCGCCATGCCGCGGAAGAACACGGCCATGAGCAGCGCGCTGACCTGCTCGTCGGGCACCTCGCCGGCGGTGTAGGCGCCGATCATCCAGCGGATCTGGTCGGCCGAGAGCTGCCCGCCGTCCCGCTTGGTGCGGATGACGTCGATGGCGTCGAAGGCGGCCATCAGCCCTGCCCCCTCTCCGCGGCGGCCGTGAGGTCGTCCGGGCCGAAGGCGTCCGGCAGCACCTCGCGCATCGGCACGATCCCCAGCGACACGGTCTCGATGAGCATCTCCGCGCCGCCGTGCTCCCAGAGCAGCTGGCGGCACCGGCCGCAGGGCATCAGCGGCTGCCCGTCGCCACCGACGCACGCGACGGCGACCAGCCGGCCGCCCCCGGTGCGGGCGAGGTCGCTGACCATCCCGCACTCGGCGCACAGCCCGAGCCCGTACGAGGCGTTCTCGACGTTGCAGCCGGTGACCACCCGGCCGTCGTCCACGAGCCCGGCCACCCCCACGGGGAACCGCGAGTAGGGCGCGTAGGCGTGCGTCATCGCCTCGCGGGCGGCAGAACGCAGCGCGTCCCAGTCGACTGCGGGCACTAGTGCTCCCCTCGTCGGTACACGAGTCCGTCGGCCTTGGGCATCCGTAGTCGTTGGCTGGCGAGTGACAGCACCAGCAGGGTGATCAGGTGCGGGGTGAACCCGACGATCGCCTCGGGCAGCTCCTCCACGGTCAGGAAGCCGATGAGGAACACGACCGCGGCCAGGCCGGCGAGCACCGCCTGCACCAGCCGGCGCCGCACGGCCTGGAAGACGGCGACCGCGGCCAGCACGATCGCCAGCAGCAGGAGCAGCCCCACCACCGGCGGGTTGCTGCCCAGCTGCAGCGCGTCGGCGAAGCCGAACAGGCCGGCGCCGGCGGCCAGGCCACCCGGCCGCCAGTTGCCGAAGATGAGCGCCGCCAGGCCGATGAAGCCGCGGCCGCCGACCTGGCCCTCCTTGTAGGAGTTGGCGACGAACACGAGGAAGACGCCGCCGAGCCCGGCCAGCGCCCCGGAGATCACGACGGCGATGTACTTCAGCCGGTACACCGGCACGCCCAGCGAGTCCGCCGCGGCCGGGTTCTCCCCGCACGAGCGCAGCCGCAGGCCGAACGCCGTCCGCCAGAGCAGCAGGTAGGCCGCGGGCACCATGAGCACCGCGATCAGGGTGAGCACGCCGACCCCGCTGGTCAGCCCGCGCAGCAGGCCCGCCACGTCCGAGATCAGGAACCAGTGCCTGGCCTCGAGGTCACCCAGCAGGTCGGGGCCCGAGCTCAGCACCGGCAGCGAGAAGTTCGGCGGGCGCACCGACAGCGCGGGCGACTGCGTGTCACCGCCGCCGACGTCCGGACCGCCGTAGACCAGTTCGGAGAGGAAGCGGACGACGCCCGCGGCGAGGATGTTGATCGCGACGCCGGAGACGACGTGGTCGACCCCGAAGGTCACCGTGGCGACGGCGTGCAGCAGGCCGCCGATCGCGCCGAACAGCGCGCCGCCGACCAGTGCCCCGGCCCAGCCCCACTGGTAGCCGGCGAAACCGGCGCCCCAGGTGCCCAGGATCATCATCCCGTCGAGGCCGATGTTGACCACGCCGGCCCGCTCGGAGAACAGCCCGCCGAGGGCGGCCAGCCCGATGGGCACCGCCAGCAGCAGCGCCGCGGCGAACGTCGAGGACGACGTCAGGCGCTCCTGGCCGGAGATCACCCGCACGACCGACAGCAGGACGACGAGGGCGACGAAGCCCCACGCCACGCGGCGGGCGGTGCCGCCGCCGAGGAACAGCTCGGCGATCGGGCCGCGCGTGCGGCGGCCGGGGGCCTTGGTGGTCGTCGCGGTGCTCATGCCCCCGCCTCCTGCCGCTCGTCGCCGCCGGTCCGGGCCGGCCCGGTCGTCTCGGTGCCGAGGGCCGGGCCGGGGGCTCCCCCGCCGGCGGTCGGCGCGGCCGCGGGACCGGCCTGGCCGCTGCGGCGCTCGGCGGTGCGGCGGGTCACCTGCCGGGCCACCTCGTTGGCGATGACCACCGCGAGCACGATCGTGCCCTGGATGATCGTGACCACCGAGGCGGGGATGCCGGCGAACTGCAGCGGGATCGCCGACCGGTCGAGGAAGGCGAACAGCAGCGCGGCCAGCGCGATCCCCACCGGGGTGTTGCGTCCCAGCAGCGCGACGGCGATGCCGAGGAAGCCCAGGTTGCCGGTGAACTCGGTGCCGTAGTGGTGGGTGTCGCCCAGCAGGTCGGGCAGGCCGATCAGCCCGGCGATCGCCCCGGAGATGAGCATCGTCTTCACGACCATGCCGCGGGCGTCCACGCCGCTGGCCGACGCGGCCGACGGCGACAGGCCCGTGGCCCGCAGGTCGAAGCCGAAGCGGGTGCGCTTGAGCATCACCGCGACGAGGACGCCGACGACGACGGCCACGAGCAGGAAGCCGTACAGCGGGCGCCGCGGATCGGCCAGCCCGAGGGCGGAGAAGATCCCGTTGAGGTCGGGGAACCACCCGGACTCGGGGATGTCCTTCGTCGTGATGATCTCCGCGCCCGGCGCGCTGCCCCGGAACGGGCCGGTGAGCAGGTAGGAGGCCAGCCCGGCGGCGATGAAGTTCAGCATGATCGAGCTGATGACCTCGCTGACGCCGCGGGTGACCTTCAGCAGCGCCACGATGCCGGCCCACAGGGCGCCGACGGCCATGGCCACCACGATGATCAGCAGCAGGTGCAGCGGCATGGGCAGCGCGACGGCCGCGCCGGCCGCGGCCGCGACCACACCGGCGAGCCGGTACTGGCCCTCGACGCCGATGTTGAACAGCCCCATGCGGAAGGCGACCGCCACGGCCAGGCCGGAGAGGAACAGCGGCACCGCCCGGTTGAGGATGTTGACGATCCCGCGGGTCTGCTGGGCCGGCTCGTCGCCGAAGTCGAACAGCACCCGGACCGCGGCGAGCGGGTCCTGGCCGATGGCCAGGATCACGCCGGTCACGATGACCAGCGCGAGGACGACGGCGATGACCGGCGCGAGGAGCGCCTGCCGGATCCGCTGGGCGAGGGTCATGCGGCACCCGCCGCGTCGGAGGCGCCGGTCATGTGGCTGCCGAGTTCCTCGGGGGTGAGTCGGGCTGGGTCGAGCGTGGCCACCAGGCGGCCACGGAGCATGACGTGCAGGGTGTCGGACAGGCCGATCAGCTCGTCGAGGTCGGCGCTGACCAGCAGGATGCCCAGCCCCTCGGCGCGGGCGTCCTTGAGCAGCTCCCAGATCACCGCCTGGGCGCCGACGTCGACGCCGCGGGTCGGGTGGGCGGCGATCAGCACCCGGGGCGCGGCGCTCATCTCGCGCCCGACGATCAGCTTCTGCTGGTTGCCTCCGGAGAGGGCGACGGCGAGGGTGTCCGGGCCGGGGGCGCGGACGTCGTACTCCTCCATGATCCGCTGGGTGTCGGCGCGGGAGCCCTTGCGGTCGATGAACAGGCCGCGGCTGGCCGGCGGCCGGGTCTGGTGGCCGAGGATGCGGTTCTCCCAGAGCGGCGCCTCGAGCAGCATGCCCTGGCGGTGCCGGTCCTCGGGGATGAAGCCGATCCCGCCCTCCCGGCGGGCGCGCGTGCTCGCCGACGTGATGTCCGCGCCGCCCAGCAGCACCGCGCCTGCGGCCAGGGGGCGCAGGCCCATGACCGCCTCGACCAGCTCGGCCTGCCCGTTGCCCTCGACGCCGGCGATGCCCACCACCTCGCCCTCGCGGACGGTGAGGCTGACGTCGTCGACCGCGGGACGCGCCCCCGAGGAGGCCACGGTCACCCCGCGGACCTCCAGCACCGGCACGTCGCGGACGGCGGAGGTGCGGGTCTGCGGCGAGGGCAGCTCGGCGCCGACCATCATCTCGGCGAGCTGCTTGACCGTCGTCGTCCGCGGGTCGGCGGTGCCCACCGTCGTCCCGCGCCGGATGACGGTGATCGAGTCGGCCACCTTGCGCACCTCGTCGAGCTTGTGCGAGATGAAGATGACCGTCAGGCCCTCGCGCTTGAGCTCGGCGAGGTTGCCGAACAGCTCGTCGACCTCCTGCGGGACCAGGACGGCGGTCGGCTCGTCGAGGATCAGCGTGCGGGCGCCGCGGTAGAGGACCTTGGCGATCTCGACCCGCTGCCGGTCGCCGACGCCGAGGTCCTCGACGAGCACGTCGGGGTCGAGGCCGAGGGCGTAGCGGTCGGAGATCTCGCGGATGCGGCGGCGGGCCTCGGCGCGGTCCAGCCGGCCGCCCTTGCGCGGCTCGCTGCCCAGCACGACGTTCTCGAGCACGGTGAAGTTGTCGGCCAGCATGAAGTGCTGGTGCACCATGCCGACGCCGGCGGCGATCGCGTCGGCCGGGCTGCGGAAGACCGTCTCGCGCCCGTCGAGCAGGATCGTGCCCTCGTCGGGACGGTGCATGCCGTAGAGGGTCTTCATCAGCGTGGACTTGCCCGCGCCGTTCTCGCCGACGATGGCGTGCACCTCGCCCCGGCGGACCCGCAGCTCGATGTCGCGGTTGGCCACCACGCCGGGGAAGCGCTTGGTGATGCCCCGGAGCTCGACGGCCAGCGGGACGCCGTCCGCGTCGGTCCCGACCGGGCCCGGCGCACCGCCGGGCGTGCTCGCTGCGGCCATGTCGGCCCCTCTCTCGTCGCGGCTGCCGGTACGCCGCCGCTCGTCTCCTGTCCGGAGCGGCAGGGTCGCTGCCGGCGCCGGCCGTCCGCGCGCGGCGGACGCAGGTCCCGCCGCATGATGACCCACCGCTGCCGGGCGCCGGTGGGTCAGGGTCGGCCCCGCTCACGACGGCGGGCCCGGGGAGCAGCCTCCCCGGGCCCGCCGGTGTGGTTCTCGCTCAGTCCGAGGACGTCACGGGGTCGTGGGGACCTCGATGTCGCCGTCGATGATCTGCTGCCGGAAGTCGGCGAGCTGGTCCTGGATGTCGTCGATGTAGCCACCGGAGACGGCCAGGCCGACACCCTCGGTCGAGAGGTCGTTGCGGATGTCGCCGCCACCCTCGACGTCACCGTCGGCGTAGGACTCGATGAAGTCCTGCACCGCCAGGTCGACGCGCTTGAGCATCGAGGTCATGATCACGGCCTGCTGGTCGGGCGAGGCGCTCAGCCACTGGTCGGAGTCCACGCCGATGGCCCGCGCGCCGGCCTCGACGGCCGCCTCGAACACGCCCTCGCCGGAGCCGCCGGCGGCGTGGAAGACGATGTCGGCACCGGCCTGGTACATGCCCTGCGCGGCCAGCTTGCCGGCCTGCGGGTCACCGAAGCCGGAGGAGTCGCCCGCGGGCGACAGGTAGTCGACGTCGACCTGGATCTGCGGGTTGACCGCCTCGGCACCGGCGACGTACCCGGCCTCGAACTTCTCGATCAGCGGGCTCTCCTGACCGCCGACGAAGCCGATGTGGCCGGTCTCGGTCTTGAGTGCGGCCGCGGCGCCGGCGAGGAAGCTGCCCTGCTCCTCGGCGAAGACCAGGCCGGTCAGGTTGTCGACGCCGAGCTCCTCGACGGAGGTGTCGACGATGGCGAAGGTGGTGTCCGGGTACTCCTCGGCGACGTCGGCGATGATCTCGCCGTAGGCGAAGCCGACCGCGATCACCGGGTTGTAGTCGCCCTCCGCCAGCTGCACCAGCAGCTCGCGGCGGTTGGAGGCGTCCTCGTTGGGCGAGAGCTCCTGGAAGGTGCCGCCGAGCGCCTCGGTGGCGTTCTCGACGCCGAGGATGGCCGAGTCGTTGAAGGACTTGTCCCCGCGGCCACCGGTGTCGAACGCGACGCCGACCTTGAGCTCCCCGCTGGGCGCGGCGCCGCCGTCGCTGCTGCCGCCGCCACCGCCGTTGTCCTCGTCGCTGGCGCAGGCCGCCAGGGCCAGGCTGCCGGCCATCAGCAGCGCCGCGGCCTTCGTCATCCGCGCAGGGCGCAAGACGCTCTCCTCTCTGGGGGGACCGGCTCCGCGGTGCGGAGCGGTCCCGGTTGTTCAGAACGGTCCCGGACTCCCCGCCGGCCGCACGGCACGGCGGGGAGCAGGGCCTCGGCCACGCTAACCGCGGTCGCCCGCCGGTCCGCCTGCTGGACGGGAGACCGAGACGGGATCGTTGCGAACGACCCACCGCCGTCCGGCCCCCACCACACGGCGGACCGGGACCGTTACCGTCGGCAGCCGTGCGGGGAGCGGGCGACGCGCGGCGCGGGGCAGCGGCCACGCTGCTCGCCGTCCTGCTGCTGCTGGTGGGCGCGGGCCCGGCGCTGGCCGAGGCGCCCCGGCCCACGGTCGACCCGGGTGCCCCGACGCCCACCGCGCCGCACCCCGGCGGCCCGCCGCAGGGCTCGGCACCGGACGGCTCCACGGTCGGCGGCGAGGGGCTGGACACCCGCGGGACGGTCGCCGCCGAGGGCACGCCCCCGCTCCCGGACGGCGTGGTCGCGCCCGGCTGGCTGGTGGCCGACGCGCTGAGCGGCGACGTGCTGGCCGCCCGCGATCCGCACGGCCGCTACTACCCGGCCAGCACGCTCAAGACGCTGACGCTGCTCACCCTCGCCCACCGGCTCGACCCCGGTCTCGTGGTCGAGGGCACCGTCGAGGACGAGCAGGTCGAGGGCAGCCGGGTCGGCCTGGTGGCCGGCGGCCGCTACCCGGTTCCGCTGCTGTTCCTCGCCCTCGTGCTGCAGTCGGGCAACGACGCGGCCAACGCGCTGGCCCGTGCCGCGGGCGGCACGGAGGCCACCCTGGCGGCGATGAACGCCACGGCGGTGGAGATCGGCGCGTTCGACACCGTCGCCGGGACGCCGTCCGGGCTCGACGTCGCCGGCCAGTCGTCCTCGCCCTACGACCTGGCGCTGGTCTTCCGCCGGCTGGTCGCCGATCCGCTCACCGCCGCGGTGCTGACCACGCCGACCGCGCAGATGCCCCCGGTCGAGGGCCGCTCGCCGGGCTACCAGATCCAGAACCAGGACCCGCTGCTCACCAGCTACCCGGGCAACCTGGGCGGCAAGACCGGGTTCACCGACGCCGCCCGGCACACCTTCGTCACCGCGGCCGAGCGCGACGGCCGGCGGCTGGTGGTGAGCGTCATGGGCACCGAGAACGTGCCGCTGCGCGCCGCCGACCAGGCCGCGCTGCTGCTGGACTGGGGCTTCTCCGTGCCCGCCGGCACCGAGGGCGTGGGCGTGCTCGTCGACTCCGGCGCCGAGGCGACCGCCACGGCGCCGTCCCCCACCGCACCGGCCACCCCCACGGAGAGCGCCGCGCCGCGGCCGGTCTCCGCCGGCAGCGCCGCTCCGGCGTCCGGGGACGGCGACCCGCCGGCGCTCCTCGGCATCGGGCTGGCCGTCGCCGCGGCGGCGGTCGTCGCGGCCACCGTCGTGGGCCGGCGCCGGGCGGTGCACCGGACGCCGGCCGAGGGGGACCGGCCGGTCAGGCGTCCACCGGCTCGGGCGCCGGGCGCTGCACCGCACCGCCCACCGGAGGAGCCTCCGGCAGCCGGCGGAGGGTCGCCGTCCACGCCGCGGTGAAGAAGGCCAACCGGAACACGAGGTTGATCCACACCAGGATGCCCACCGAGCCGCCGAACGCCGAGGCCGTCACGTTGCCGGAGATCAGCGACAGGTAGAGGCTGCCCAGCAGCTTCATGACCTCGAAGCCGACCGCTCCGAACAGCGCCCCCGGCAGCAGGTCGCGGATGCGGTGCGACGTCGAGGGCACCACCCGCAGCAGCCACAGGAAGACCACGACGTCGCTGGCCAGCGCCAGGACCGTGCCGAGCAGCCAGGTGAGCAGGAACAGACCGGGGACGTCCTCGAGGCCCAGTGCCTCGAGCAGCCACGTCGTCGCCCCGGTCGTGACGCCGGTCAGGCCCAGGCTGAGCAGGCCGACCGCCCCGAGGACGACCAGGGCGATCAGGTCCTGCACGTTGTCCCGGAGGACGTCGGGCTCGTCGACCCGCCCCTTCCAGATCGTCTCCATCCCGATGCGCAGCTTGTCCATGGCGCGCAGCCCCGCGTAGAGGAACCCGGCCAGGCCGACGACGCCGACCACGCCCGCCGCGCCGACCGCGCCGCGCAGCTCGCTGACGATCTGCCGGCCCGTGGAGCCGGGGAACGCCTCGCGGATGGCGGTGTAGAGCTCGCGCTGCAGGAGGGCGTCCCCCGCCAGCACCAGGCCGATGACCGCCGCGGCGAGGAACAGCACCGGGAAGAGACCGAGGAAGGCGAAGTAGGTGACCCCGGCGGCCAGCAGGTCGCCCTGGCTGCGCTGGTAGCGGCCGCCGGCGCGGGCCAGGTGGTCGAACCACGGCGCGCGGGCGCGCGACCGGTCGACGGCGGCCATGACGCCGCCGGCGACCCGGCGCAGCCAGGCCAGCCGGTCGGGTCCGGGAGCGCTCACCCGCCCGAGTCTGGGGCGCGCCCGCCCCCCTGGCGAGCCGACCGGCCGGCGGCCCGGACCGCAGACGTCCCCGGTGCCGGTCGACACGCTGTGCCGGGACGTGCCCCGCCGCCGCCCACGCGATCAGGTCGTCGACACCGCCGGTCCGTTGCGCCGGTCGCCGGTCCGCTGCTTTACTATCATCCTAGTAAAGCAGGAAGGGCCTCCCGTGTTCGTCTTCCGGCTCGACACCCACTCCGGCGTGCCGCCGTACCTGCAGCTCGTCCAGCAGGTCCGCCAGGCGGTGCTGCTGGGCTTCCTCCGACCCGGCGACCGCCTCCCGCTCATCCGCGAGGTGGTCGAGGACCTCGCGATCAACCCGAACACCGTCGCCAAGGCCTACCGGCAGATGGAGCAGGAGGACCTCGTCACCGGCCGGCCCGGCCAGGGCACGTTCGTCAACGACCAGCAGTCGGCCGCGATACCGCCATCGACGTACACGTCGCTGCACCGCGGCCTGGCGGCCTGGCTGCACCGCGCCTACGCCGCCGGCCTCGACGAGCAGGCGGTCAACGCCCTCTTCGCCGCCGTCCACCAGCAGACCCGGAACGAGGACGTCGCGTGACAGGGACCGAGTTCGCGCTGCACACCGACGGTCTGGGCAAGCGGTACCGGAAGGGCTGGGCGCTGCGCGACTGCACCCTGGCCCTGCCGGCCGGCGGCGTGATCGCCCTGGTGGGGCCGAACGGCGCGGGCAAGACCACGCTGCTGCGCATGGTCGTCGGGTTGCTGGCACCGAGCACCGGCACCGTGGAGGTCCTCGGCCACGACGTCACCGCCAGCACCCCGCACACCCTGTCCCGGATCGGGTTCCTGGCCCAGGACCACCCGCTCTACAAGCGCTTCACCGTCGCCGAGATGCTCCGCTTCGGCCGGGCCTGCAACCTGAGGTTCGACCAGGGGCTGGCCGAGCGCCGGCTGGCGAAGCTGGGGATCCCGCTCGACCGCAGGACCGGTGCCCTCTCCGGCGGGCAGCAGGCCCAGGTCGCCCTGGCCCTGGCCCTGGCGAAGCGACCGGACCTGCTCGTCCTCGACGAGCCGGTGGCCAGCCTCGACCCGCTGGCCCGGCACGAGTTCCTCCAGGTCCTCATGGGCGCGGTCGCCGAAGGCGGGGTGACCGTCCTGTTCTCCTCCCACCTCGTGCACGAGCTCGAGCGCGTCTCCGACCACCTGATCGTGCTCGACCGCGGCCGGGTCACCCTCACCGGCGACATCGACACCCTCCTCGCCGAGCACCGGCTGCTCGTCGGCCCGCGGACGGCCACCGACCTCGACCGGGCCGGCGCCGTCGTGGAGGCCGTCCACAGCGACCGGCACACGACCCTCCTGGTCCGCGACGGCGCGATCCCCACCGCGCCCGGCTGGCAGGCCCATCCGGTCGCGCTGGAGGACCTGGTGCTGGCGTACCTGCGCCGCCCGTCCAGGCCGAGCGCCGCGGGTGCGCCGGAGGTCGCGGCATGACGTGGTTGATCTGGCGCCAGCACCGCACCGAGGTGGGCGTCCTGGGCCTGCTCGTCGGCACGTTCGGCATCGCCCTGCTCGTGCTCGGGACGCAGGCCCACGACCTGTTCCCCGGCGGTCCCGCCCGGTGTGCCGGAGCAGCCGGTCTCGACGAGGGCTGCGCGGCCGCCTTCCGCCGGCTCGACGAGGAGTACGGGTACGTCGAGAACCTCCTGGCGTTCTTCTCCCTGGTCCCCGTCGTCATCGGCGCGTTCCTCGGTGCGCCCCTGCTGGCGCGCGAACTGGAGGGCGGCACCTGGCAGCTCGCGTGGACGCAGGCCGTGCCGCGGATGCGCTGGCTGGCCGCCAAGCTCGCGGCACTGGCCGGCGTCACCGTCGCGCTCACCGCGCTGTTCACCGCGGTGCTCACCTGGTTCCGCCAGCCGTTCGACGCGTGGGAGGGGCGGTTCCAGTACGACGCCTTCGACGTGGAAGGACTCGTCCCGGTGGCGTACGCGCTGTTCGCGTTCGCCGTCGCCACCGCCGCGGGCACGATCCTGCGACGCAGCCTGCCCGCGTTCGGCGTCGCCTTCGGGGCGTTCCTCGTCGCCCGGATGTCGGTGGCGCTGCTGGCCCGTCCCGCGTACGCCACCCCGCTCACCGCCATGGCGGCGGTCCCCGTCGACGACGCGAGGGGCCAGGCGGGGCACCGGTCCGCGCCCGGCTCCGCCGACTGGGTGATCGAACACGGCTACGCAGACGCCACCGGGCACAGGCTGAGCGGGGCCGAGTACGACGAACTGGAGGGCGCCGCCGACCTGGCCGGCACCGACCTCGACCAGTTCCTCCACGCCCGGGGCATCCAGCAGTTCGAGATCTACCACCCGGCCGACCGGTTCTGGACCTTCCAGCTCATCGAGGCGGCCCTGTTCGTCGCCGTCGCAGCGGTCCTGATCGGTGTGGTGGTGTGGCGGGTACGGCGCCGTCTGATCTAGCGCCCTGACCACGGCCGGTGGTGGTCGAGGCGCTAGCGGGGCGGTCCGGTGAGCCGGTACTCCCGCGCCACGACCCACGCCCCGCTGGGCGACTGCTCGAACTCGGTGAAGTGCTCGACCCGGAACTCCACGGACAGGTCGGACAGCGCCTGGTAGGCCAGCTCCAGCATGTCCGGGGCGACGTCGTGCGCCACCGTCACGTGCGGGTGGTACGGATAGGCCAGCGACCGGGCCAGCGGGCCGCAGCGGACGTCGTTGGCGAGCAGCTCGCAGGAGCCGATGCCGCGGGCGACGGCGACGAAGACGACCTCCGAGACCGGCGAGAACGTGCCGGTGCCCGACAGGTGCATGTCGAACGGCGGGTGCGCCCGGGCCACGTTGGACAGGTGCTCGGTGACCGCCGCGCGGTCGGCCACGGGCACCTCGGTGGGCGGCAGCAGCGTCACGTGCGGCGGCACCAGCGTGGCCTGGGGGTCGCCGCACTTGGCCCGCCAGTCGACCAGCAGCTGGGCCCAGGGCTCCGGGATGGCCACGACGACACCCAGGACGGCGGTCTCGGCCGCCGCCCGGCTGCGCGGCACGAACGTGTCGTCGTTCATGCGCCCGCTGCCGCGCCGGCCGGCGCCCCGGGGAGGAAGCCGACCCGGTCGTAGACGGCGGCCACGGTCTCGGCGGCGACCTCACGGGCGCGGGCCGCGCCGGCGGCCAGCACCCGCTCCAGCTCGGCCCGGTCGTCGAGCAGCTCCTGCGTGCGCTCGCGGACCGGGGTCACGAACTCGACGACGACCTCGGCGAGCTCCTTCTTCAGGTCGCCGTAGCCGGAGCCGGCGAACCGCTCCTCGAGCTGCGGCACCGGGGTGCCCGACAGCGCGCTGTGGATGGTCAGCAGGTTGGTGATGCCCGGCTTGCCGACCGGGTCGGCCACGATCTCGCGCCCGGTGTCGGTGACCGCCGAGCGGATCTTCTTGGCCGTGACCTTCGGCTCGTCCAGCAGGAACACGCAGCCGGCCGGCGGCAGGCTCTTGCTCATCTTCTTGTCCGGCGACTGGAGGTCCATGACGCGGGCGCCCCCCTCGGGGATGAAGCCCGCCGGCACGGTGAACGTCTGCCCGAAGCGGCTGTTGAAGCGGGTGGCGAGGTCGCGGGTGAGCTCGAGGTGCTGGCGCTGGTCGTCGCCCACCGGCACCTGGTCGGCCTGGTAGACGAGGATGTCGGCGGCCATGAGCACCGGGTAGGTGAACAGCCCGACGGTGGTGCCCGCCGTCCCCTCCCGCTGGCTCTTGTCCTTGAACTGGGTCATCCGGCTGGCCTCGCCGAAGCCGGTGAGGCACTCCAGCACCCAGGACAGCTGCAGGTGCTCGGGCACGTGGCTCTGCACGAACAGGCTGCTGCGCGCCGGGTCCACGCCCAGGGCCAGCAGCTGCGCGGCCGAGACCAGGGTGTTGCGGCGGAGCTCGGCGGGGTCCTGGGCGACGGTGATCGCGTGCAGGTCGACCACGCAGTAGAAGGCCTCGGTCGACTCCTGGAGCTGCACCCACTGCCGCAGGGCGCCCAGGTGGTTGCCGAGGTGGAAGGAGCCCGCAGTCGGCTGGATGCCGGAGAGGACACGGGGAAGAGGCACGTCGGCCATCAAACCAGCCCGCTGCCGGTCGGGGACCAGCCCGCCCCGTCCCCCGGCGTCCGCCGAGGCAGGGCCCGGCGTGCCGCGGGGACGCGCGTGTCGCCCGGCCTCAGGACGGGACGCCGACCTCGTCGAGCGCGGCGAGGAAGACGTCGTCCTCCTCGGGGCTGCCCACGGTGACCCGGATGCCGGCGTCGGCGAACGGCCGGACGATCACCGCGCGCGCCTCCAGGGCCGCCGCGAGCTGCAGGGTCTGCTCGCCGACCGCGAGCCAGACGAAGTTCGCCTGGCTGTCGGAGACCGTCCAGCCGCGCCCGCGGAGGGCGGCGGTCAGCCGGTCGCGCTCGGCGACCACCGCGGCGACCCGGCGGTGCACCTCGTCCATGCTCGCCAGCGCGGCGACCGCCGCGGCCTGGGCCGGGATGGAGACGCTGAACGGCACGTGCGTCTTGCGCAGTGCCTCGGCGACCGCGGGATCCTCGGCGATCACGTAGCCCACGCGCAGCCCGGCCAGCGAGTACGCCTTGGAGAAGGTGCGCAGCACCGCGACGTTGGGCCGCCCGCGCATCAGCTCCAGGCCGTCGGGCACGTCGGGGTCGGTGACGAACTCGCGGTAGGCCTCGTCGAGGACGACCAGCGTCGACTCCGGCACCGCGTCGAGGAAGCGCTCCAGCTCGGCCCGCCGCACCGCCGTCCCCGTGGGGTTGTTGGGGTTGCAGACCCACACCAGGCGGGTGGTGTCGTCGACCGCGGCGGCGAGGGCGTCCAGGTCGTGGGTGTCGGCCGGGCCGCCGGGCCGGCCGGGCACCAGCGGGACGGCGATGCTGCGCGCGCCGACGACCTGCGCCATGAGCGGGTACATCTCGAACGACCGCCAGGCGAAGGCCATGCTCGTGCCCGGGTCGTTGAACGACTGCGCCAGCTGCTGGCACAGGGAGACCCCGCCACAGCCGGCCACCACCTGCGCGGGGTCGACGCCGTAGTGGGCCGCGAGCGCCTCGGTGAGCACCAGCGCCCCGTTGTCCGGGTAGCGGTTGGTCTCCCCCAGCGACCGCTGCACGGCCTCGACGACGGCGGGCAGCGGCGGGAAGGAGACCTCGTTGCTGGCCAGCTTGATCGCCGACGGGACACCGATCTCGCGGGCGAGGTCGGCGGGGTTGCGGCCCGGCTTGTAGGCGGGCAGGGCCTGCACCGCGGGGCGTGCGCTGACCACGACGTCCGTCCTCCTGGTTCGGGGCCCCGCACCTCGCAGGAGATCCGGGGGGCCCGGACCTAGGGTGGGCCCATGCGCGTACTCGTCGCCGGTGGTGCCGGCTACATCGGCAGCGTAGTCACGGCCGCCCTGCTCGAGGCCGGCCACGAGGTCACCGTGCTCGACGACCTGTCGACCGGCCACGCCGACGCCGTGCCGGAGGGCGCCCGGCTGGTCCAGGCGCGGCTGCAGGAGTCGGCCCCCGTGCTGGCCGAGGTGCGCCCCGAGGCGGTGCTGCACTTCGCGGCCAAGAGCCTGGTCGGCGAGTCGCAGGTCAAGCCGGAGCTGTACTGGGAGCACAACGTCGGTGGCTCGCTGGCGCTGCTGGAGGCGATGCGCGCGGTGGACTGCCGCCGGATCGTCTTCTCCTCGACGGCGGCCACCTACGGGGAGCCGGAGCAGGTGCCGATCCGGGAGGACGCCCCGACCCGGCCGACCAACACCTACGGCGCCACCAAGCTCGCCGTCGACGCGATGCTGACCTCCTACGCCACCGCCTACGACTTCGCCGCGGTGAGCCTGCGCTACTTCAACGTGGCCGGCGCCGCCTACGGCCGCGGCGAGCGGCACACCACCGAGACCCACCTCATCCCGATCGCGCTGCAGGTCGCCGCGGGCACGCGGGAGTCGATCACCGTCTACGGCGAGGACTACCCGACCCCCGACGGCACCTGCATCCGCGACTACATCCACGTACAGGACCTCTCCGACGCCCACCTGCTCGCGCTGAGCGCGCCGCAGCCGGGCGAGCACCGCATCTACAACCTGGGCAACGGCACCGGCTTCTCGGTGCAGCAGGTGGTGGACGCCGTCCGCGAGGTCACCGGGCACCCGATCCCGGTCGAGATCGGCACCCGGCGGGCCGGCGACCCGGCGCAGCTGGTGGCCGCGAGCGACCGGATCCGCGCCGATCTGGGCTGGTCGCCGCGGCACACCGACCTGGCGGGGATCGTCCGCGACGCGTGGGAGTTGACGGACCCCTCTGCCCCCCACCACTCGCAAGCTCGCGGCGGGCCCCTGCAGAGCGGCCGTTAGCCGGCGGCGTCCTCCGCCGGGCGCGGGACGGCCGGCTCCCGGGTGACCGAGAGCCGGGCGATCCGCCGTCCGTCGAGCTCCAGCACGGTCAGCCGCCGGCCGTGCACCTCGACGCAGTCGCCGAGCTCGGGCAGCCGGCCGAGCTCGGCCAGGACGAACCCGGCGACGGTCTCGTAGGGCCCGTCGGGCAGCTCCAGGCCGGTGACCTCGGCGAAGTCGTCGAGGTTGAGCAGCCCGTCCACCTCCTGCGGACCGCCGGGCACCTCCGCGGGCTCGGGGGCGACCTCCTCGTCGTACTCGTCGTAGATCTCCCCGATGACCTCCTCGATGAGGTCCTCGAGGGTGACGATGCCGTCGGTGCCGCCGTACTCGTCGACGACGATCGCCAGGTGCTGGTTCTCCCGGCGCATCTCCGACAGGGCGGTCAGCACGCCTGCCGTGCCCGGCAGCCGCTTGACCTCGCGGGCCAGGTCGCCGACGGTCGCCGCGCGGCCGGCCGGGTGGTTGGGCAGGAGGAGGTCGCGGACGTGCACGAAGCCCAGGACGTCGTCGTGGTCCCGGCCGACCACGGGATAGCGCGAGTGGCTGGAGTCGGCGACCTGCCGGGCGGCGCGGCTGGCGGTCATCGACGCGTCGAGGAAGTCGACCTCGGTGCGCGGCGTCATGACCTCGCGGACCTCGCGGTCGCCGGCGCGGAACACCTCACCGATCAGCTGGCGCTCGTCGGAGCTCAGTGACTCGTGCGCGGCCACGAGGTCGCGCAGCTCCTCCTGGCTGATCTGCTCGCCGCCGGCCTTGGGGTCACCCCCGAGGAGGCGCACCAGCAGGTTGGTCGAGCGGGAGAGCAGCCAGATGACCGGCCGGAAGATCGTGGCGATGCCGTTGAGCGGGGCGGCCACCAGCAGGGAGAAGCCCTCGGCCCGCTGCAGCGCCAGCCGCTTGGGGGTCAGCTCGCCCACCACGAGGGACAGGTAGCTGATCGCGACGGTGACCAGCACCAGCGCGAGCGTGCCGGCGAGGCCCTCGCTCATCCCCCGGGCCACCAGGACCTCGGCCAGGGGCTCGGACAGGGTGCTGGCACCGAAGGCCGCGGAGAAGAAGCCGGCCAGCGTGACCCCGACCTGGACGGCGGCGAGGAAGCGGTTGGGGTCGCTGAGCAGCCGGGCGACGGCCCGGCCGCGCCGCCCGCGGCCCTCGGCCATGCCGCGGACCTGCGACTCGCGCAGCGAGACCAGGGCGATCTCGGCCCCGGCGAACGCCCCGCCGATCAGCACGAAGACGACGACCATGACGAGGTCGAGCCAGACGTCGCTCACCGGCGGCGTGCTCCTCGGGGTGCGGGGGTGACCATGTGCTGCTCCATGCTGCCCGGCCGTGCCGCCGGCGCCCACCGGGCGGCCGGCCGACGCTCCCTTGTTCCAGCAAACGTGACCTTCGCCACAAATCTCTGTATGTGACGGACCGGTCACGGTTAGTCTCTGCCGAAATCACAAACCGGTAACTAGCACCTTGTGAGGACCCCGTCGTGCACCACATGCCGGCCGGCCCGCCGCTGAGCACCCGCCTCGCCGCCGCCCTCGGGCGGTGGTCCCGCGGCATGCGACGCGCGCTGCGGCCGCGCGGCCCGCTCCTGCCCATGCTGGGTATCTCCGGCCTCGTCGCCGCGATCGCCCTGGCGCTCCCCCTGCTGTGGAGCGGCGCCGGCCGGTCCGGCGAGGTCACCCTCGACTCCTCCGCCACGGGGGCGTCCTCCTCGTCCGACGCGGCCGACGGCGGGGACGACGACCTCGACCGGGGCACGGTCGTCCTCGGCGCCGACGGCGCTCCGGTGCCGCCGGGCGGCACCCCGTCCGGGAGCGCGACCAGCGTTCCGCCGGCGGCCGCGCCGGCGCCCGGTGACCCGTCGTCCCCGTCGTCGGCCGCCGACACCCCCGAGGCCCCGGCGGAGACCGCGGGCGGCACGACGCCGCAGGCACCGGCCCCCGACACCACGACCACGACGCCCCCCGCGCCCAGCGCCCCGGGCCCGGCGTCGACCTCCGCACCGGCGCCGTCCGCCCCCGGCACCAGCGCTCCCGCGCCGGCTCCCGCTCCCGCCCCCGCGCCGGCCCCTGCCCCCGCGCCGACCAACGGCAGCGCCGAGCAGCAGGTGCTCGCGCTGGTCAACCAGGAGCGGGCGGCCGCCGGCTGCGCGCCGGTCGTGGCCGACGGCGGCCTGGCCGCCGTCGCCCGGGCGCACAGCGCCGACATGCGCGACCGGGACTTCTTCGACCACACCAACCCCGACGGGTTGGACCCGTTCGACCGGGCCGCCGCGGCCGGGCTCAGCGCCCGTGCCGAGAACATCGCCGCCGGCCAGCCCGACGCGGCCGCCGTCATGGACGCCTGGATGAACAGCTCCGGGCACCGGCAGAACATCCTCAACTGCGGCCTGACCCGGCTGGGCGTGGGCGTGGTCGAGGGGCCCGGCGGCCCCTGGTGGACCCAGCTGTTCGGCTGAGTCCGGTCGAGGCGGCCGCGCCGGCTCAGCGGGTGCGGTAGCGCGCGTAGAGCAGGCCGCCGGCGAAGCTGCGGTGCTCGACCAGCTCCAGGTCCAGGCGGACGCCGTCGGGGAAGAACCGCTTGCCGCCGCCGACCACGCTGGTGGTGTGGAAGAGGTGGTACTCGTCCACCAGGCCGGCGGCGATCGCGTGGGCGGCGAGGGTCGGGCCGTCGATGCTGAGGTCGGCGTCGGACCCGGCCTTGAGCCGGCGGACCGCCTCCGGGTCGAAGGTCCGCTCGATCCTGGTCCGCTCGCTCGACACCGCCTCCAGCGTCGTGGAGTAGACGACCTTCTCGGCGGCCTGCCAGTCACGGGCGTACTGCACGACGTGCGGCGGTGCGTCCGGCAGCGTGTGGGCGGTCTCCCAGAAGACCATCGTCTCGTACATGCGGCGGCCGTAGAGGTACGTGCCGAGGGAGCGGAAGACGTCGCCGATGAAGGTGTGCGCCTCCTCGTCCTCGGCGGCTCCCCAGCCGATGTCGCCCTCGGCCGCCTCGACGTAGCCGTCGAGCGAGCTGATCATCGAGTAGACGAGCTTGGCCATGGGTCTCCTCCGGGTGCGAGCCCGTCGGGCTCCTGGTCACGAGGGCTCCGACCCCCGAAGCACCCGGAACTCATCGCCCGGCCGGGACGGCAGCGGGCCCCCCGACCGGAGTCGGAGGGCCCGCTGTCCGGCCCCGTCCCGAGGGGGACGGGGTCCTGTCTCAGGCCATGGCCTTCTGCAGGTTGGTGTCGATGGCCGCCAGGAAGTCCTGGGTGTTCAGCCACGGCTGTTCCTTGGAGATGAGCAGCGCGAGGTCCTTGGTCATCTGGCCGCCCTCGACGGTGTCGATGCAGACCTTCTCCAGGGTCTCGGCGAAGCGGGTCACCTCGGGGGTGTTGTCCAGCTTGCCGCGGTGGGCCAGGCCCCGGGTCCAGGCGAAGATCGACGCGATCGGGTTGGTCGAGGTCTGCTCGCCGCGCTGGTGCTGCCGGTAGTGGCGGGTCACCGTGCCGTGCGCGGCCTCGGCCTCGACGGTGCGGCCGTCGGGGCTGAGCAGCACCGAGGTCATGAGGCCCAGCGAGCCGAAGCCCTGCGCCACGGTGTCGGACTGCACGTCGCCGTCGTAGTTCTTGCAGGCCCAGACGTAGCCGCCCTCCCACTTGAGGGAGGCGGCGACCATGTCGTCGATCAGCCGGTGCTCGTAGGTGATGCCGGCCTTCTCGAACTGGTCCTTGAACTCGGTCTCGAAGACCTCGGCGAAGAGGTCCTTGAAGCGGCCGTCGTAGGCCTTGAGGATCGTGTTCTTGGTCGAGAGGTAGACCGGGTAGCCGCGGTTGAGGCCGTAGTTCATCGAGGCCCGGGCGAAGTCGCGGATCGAGTCGTCGAGGTTGTACATCGCCAGGGCGACGCCGGCGCCGGGCGCCTGGAAGACCTCGTGCTCGATCGGCGCGGAGCCGTCGGCCGGGGTGAAGGTGACCGTGAGGGTGCCCTCGCCCGGGAAGCGGAAGTCGGTGGCGCGGTACTGGTCGCCGAAGGCGTGACGGCCGACGACGATCGGCTTGGTCCAGCCCGGCACCAGCCGCGGCACGTTCTGCATGATGATCGGCTCGCGGAAGATCACGCCGCCGAGGATGTTGCGGATCGTCCCGTTCGGGGACCGCCACATCTTCTTGAGGCCGAACTCCTCGACGCGGGCCTCGTCGGGGGTGATGGTGGCGCACTTGACGCCGACCCCGTGCTTCTTGATGGCGTTGGCCGAGTCGATCGTCACCTGGTCGTCGGTGGCGTCACGGTGCTCGATGCCGAGGTCGTAGTACTCGAGGTTGACGTCGAGGTACGGGAGGATCAGCTGGTCCTTGATGAACTGCCAGATGATCCGCGTCATCTCGTCGCCGTCGAGCTCGACGACGGTGCCCTCGACCTTGATCTTGCTCACGTGCGTTCTCCTTGTGCACTCGTGGCCCCGCTGCGGGGCTCCACCGCGGTCGTGCGAGCGGTGGGGGCAGTGGGGTCCTTCTTCAGAGGTCGGCTACGTCGGCCTGCTTGGCGCGCACGGCCTCGGCCGCCTCGCGCAGCCCGGCCAGCTCGCTCTCGGCCAGGTCGCTCTCCACGACCCGCCGCACCCCCTGGCGCCCGATCTCGGCCTCCACGCCGAGGTAGACGCCGGAGATGCCGTACTGCCCGTCCACCCAGGCGCAGACCGGCATGACGGCACCGGAGTCCTCCATGACCGCGCGCGCCATGCGGGCGGCGGCCGCGGACGGCGCGTAGTAGGCCGACCCGGTCTTGAGCAGGGCCACCACCTCGGCGCCGCCGTTGCGGGTGCGCTGCACCAGGTGCTCGATGCGGTCGGCGGCCAGCACGTCGGCCAGCGGCTTCCCGTCGACGGTGCAGCGCGAGGGCACCGGCACCATCGTGTCGCCGTGCGACCCCAGCGTGAGGGTCCGCACCGAGGCGACCGGGACGCCGAGCTCCTCGGCGACGAAGTTGCTGAATCGTGCGGTGTCGAGCATCCCGGCCTGCCCCATCACCCGCTCCCTGGGGAACTGGGTGGCGAGCTGGGCGAGCGCGGTCATCTCGTCGAGCGGGTTGGAGACCACGATGACGACCGCGTCCGGCGAGGTGCGCGCGATGTTCTCGGCGACCTGGCGGACGATGCCGGCGTTGGTCTCGATGAGGTCCATGCGGCTCATGCCGGGCTTCCGCGGCAGGCCCGCGGTGATCACCACGACGTCGGAACCCTCGGTGCCCTCGTAGGAGCCGCCGCCGACCCCGACGACCCTGGTCTCGAAGCCCTCGATGGGGCGCGACTGGTTCATGTCCAGCGCCAGGCCCTCGGGCTTGCCCTCGACGATGTCGGTGAGGACGACGGTCTCGAAGAGGTCGTACTCCGCGAGCCGGAGAGCGGTGGTGGAGCCGTAGAAACCGGCTCCGACGACGGTGACCTTCCCGCTGCGCGAGCGGCTGTCCCGGGGCTGCTCTGCCATGGCGGCCAACCTAGCCCTGCACGCGGTCAGCCGCCCGCGGGGGTGGTCGGGACCGTCGGTCCGGCCGGGATGGCCAGCGCCACCACGGCCAGCGTCAACCCCGCGCCGATGAGCAGGACGACGTCCACCGGACGGCTGCGGACGGCGAGGAAACCGACCCGCCGCACGGGCAGCAGCAGCCGCATCAGGCCTCCCCCGACCAGCGCCAGGCCGACGACGACCAGCCCGCGGCGCCAGTGCTCGAAGGTGACCATGACCAGCCCGACACCCACCGCGAGCAGCACCAGGAGCAGCGGCACCTGCCGCAGCAGGCCGGCCAGGAAGGGCCGGCGGGTGTAGAGCGGCGGCCGGGTCATCAGGACGAGAGCGCCTCGACGCCGGCCGCCCGCTCGGCGGCGAGGACCACGTTGGCCAGCAGCATCGCCCGGGTCATCGGCCCCACGCCGCCGGGGTTGGGCGCCACGTGCCCGGCCACCTCGACGACGTCCTTCGCGACGTCGCCGGCGATCTTGCCCTCCACGCGGCTGACGCCGACGTCGAGCACTGCCGCGCCGGGCTTGACCATCGCGGCGGTGACCAGCCCCGGGACGCCGGCGGCGGCGACCACCACGTCGGCCCCGCGCACGTGCGCGGCCAGGTCGCGGGTGCCGGTGTGGCACAGCGTCACGGTGGCGTTCTCGGAGCGGCGGGTGAGCAGCAGGCCCAGCGGCCGGCCGACGGTGATGCCACGGCCGACGACCACGACCTCCGCGCCGGCGATCGGGACGTCGTGACGGCGCAGCAGCTCCACGATGCCCACCGGCGTGCACGGCAGCGGCCCGTCGACGCCGAGCACCAGCCGGCCGAGGTTCACCGGGTGCAGCCCGTCGGCGTCCTTGGCCGGGTCCATGGCCTCCAGGACGGCGTACTCGTCGACCTGGCGCGGCAGCGGCAGCTGCACGATGTAGCCGGTGCAGGCCGGGTCGGCGTTGAGCTCCTCGACCACCTCGAGGACGTCGGCCAGCGTGGCGGTGGCGGGCAGCTCGCGCTGGATGCTCGCGATGCCCACCTGCGCGCAGTCGCCGTGCTTGGCGTTGACGTACCAGCGGCTGCCCGGGTCGTCGCCGACCAGCAGGGTGCCCAGCCCGGGCCGGTGCCCCGCCTCGGTCAGCGCCGCCACGCGGGCGGTCAGCTCGGTGCGGATGGCGGCTGCGGTCGCCTTGCCGTCGAGGATCGTCGCGGGCACGCCGGACAGTGTGCCCGAGACCGCTCCAGGGAGGTCCCCGCGGCCCTAGGCTGCGCGGGCAGCGGATGGCTCCCCCCGTCCGCGCGTCCCCGCGAGGAGAGCCGATGAGCGAGCGCGACCAGTCCCCCGCCGGTACCAGGCCCGACGGGACACCCGACCGGCCGGCCGACTGGCGCGAGCAGACCACCCCGGGCATCGATCCGGTGGGCGGCCAGCCGTCGTCCGGCGTGGGGGCCACGGCGGTGGGCGGGGCGGCCGGCGGCGGGGCGGTCGGGTCGGGCGCGCACGGCTACGCCGGATCGGGTGAGAACTACTACACGACCCCGCAGTACTCGACCGCGCCGGTGACCATCCGCCGTCCCGACGCCCTGGCCGGCGTCCTCCTGGTACTCGCGGGGCTGGCCGCGGCGGCCAGCCTCTTCCTCGACTGGGTGCGCGGCGCCGACTCCGACGGCCTGGACCTGGTGCGCCGCGGCTTCGACGAACTCGGCCAGGGCTTCGGCACGCTGGCCGACTCCGGCTTCTGGCAGCCGCTCGCGGTGGTGCTGGGCGGCGGGGTCCTGCTGGTGCTGGGCCTGCTGATGTTCGTCCGCGCCCGCACCCACCGCACGCTCGGCGTGCTCGCCCTGCTCGTCTCCGGGCTGGTCATCGCCGCCGTCCTGGTCGTGCTGAACAGCCTCGACTGGCAGGCGGCCGACATCGGCATCGGACTCTGGCTGGCCGTCGCGGTCGCGGTGCTGGGCTTCCTCGGGGCCCTCAAGGCGATGCTGACGGGGGTCAAGTACGCGGCGCGGTGACCGCTAGTCGACCAGCGCGCCGTACGCCCGGGCGACCGCCACCGACTGGGGCAGGTCCAGCCGCACCCCGGTGAGCTCCAGCCCCCGCCAGTGCACGGCCTCGGTGGTGGCCCGCCGCAGGTCCGCACCGCGCAGCTTGGCGCCCTGCAGGCGGGTGCGGCTCAGGTCGGCACCGGTGAGGTCGCACTCGCGCAGGTCGGCGTCGGTCAGGTCGGCCTCGCGGAACCGCAGTCCCGACAGGTCCGAGCCCGACAGGTCGACCCCGCGCAGCGAGGTGTAGCTGAGGTCGGTGTCGGTGACCGTCAGCGGCCGCAGCACCGCGCCGGGGAACTGCGAGCCGGTGAGCTTGCAGCCCTCCCACACCGCGTCACCGAGCCGGGCGCGGTCGAAGCGGCAGGAGAGGAACGCCGTCCCGAGGTGGCGGGAGCCGGGCAGCCGGACGCCGGTGAGCACGCACTCCTCGAACACGCACCGCCGCGTGACCACCTCGGTGAGGTCGGCGTCGTCGAAGCGGCAGCGGGTGAAGGTGACGCCGTCCAGCTCGGCGCCCCACCAGTCCACCCGGGCGAGGTCCTCGTCCTCGAGCACCTCGCCCGGCTCCGGTGGCCGCACGTGCGGTCGTGGCCCCGTGTAGGGACCCGACCCGAGCTTGCGAGGGTTGGGGGGCACGGGGTCCTTCCTCAGTGCGCGAAGTGCCGGGTCCCGGTGAGGTACAGCGGCACCCCGGCCGCCGCGGCCGCGGCGATGACCTCCTCGTCGCGCACCGAACCGCCGGGCTGCACGACCGCCCGCACCCCCGCGTCCAGCAGCACCTGCAGCCCGTCGGCGAACGGGAAGAACGCGTCGGAGGCCGCCACCGACCCGGCGGCCCGCTCCCCCGCCCGCGTGACCGCCAGCCGGGCGGCGTCCACCCGGTTGACCTGGCCCATGCCGACGCCGACGGTCGCCTTGTCGTGGGCGAGCAGGATCGCGTTGCTGCGCACCGCGCGGACGCTGCGCCAGGCGAACACCAGGTCGTCGAGGCCGGCGGCGTCCAGGGGCTCGCCGGTGGCCAGGGTCCAGGTGGTCGGGTCGTCGCCGGGGGCGTCGATCCGGTCCATGGTCTGCAGCAGCAGCCCGCCGCTGACCGGGCGCATCTCCGCGCGGCCGGCACCGGCCTCGGCCGGCAGCCGCAGCAGCCGGATGTTCTTCTTCGCGGTCAGCACCTGGAGCGCGTCGTCGGTGAACGACGGCGCGACGACAACCTCGGTGAAGACGTCGGCGACCTGCTCGGCCATGGCGAGGTCGACCTCGCGGTTGGCGGCGATGACGCCGCCGAACGCCGACACCGGGTCGCAGGCGTGCGCCTTGCGGTGCGCCGAGGCGATGTCGGGGCCGACGGCGATGCCGCAGGGGTTGGCGTGCTTGATGATCGCCACGCACGGGTCGCGGTGGTCGTAGGCGGCCCGCCGGGCGGCGTCGGTGTCGACGTAGTTGTTGTAGGACATCTGCTTGCCGTGCAGCTGCTCGGCCTGGGCCAGGCCCGGCAGGTCGCCGCCGCGGTAGAGCGCCGCGCCCTGGTGCGGGTTCTCGCCGTAGCGCAGCACGTCGGCGCGCTCCCAGCTCGCCGCCACCCAGGACGGGAAGGCGGTGTCGGGCTCCGGCGCCAGGACGCTGCCCATCCAGGAGGCCACCGCGATGTCGTAGCTCGCGGTGTGCCGGAACGCGGCGACGGCCAGCCGCTGGCGCTCGGCGAGGGTGAACCCGCCGGCGGAGACGGCGGCCAGGACGTCGCCGTACCGCGCCGGGTCGACGACGACGGCGACCGACGGATGGTTCTTCGCCGCGGCGCGCACCATGGCCGGGCCGCCGATGTCGATCTGCTCGACGCACTCGTCGGGCGTCGCACCGGAGGCGACGGTCTCGGTGAAGGGGTAGAGGTTCACCACGACCAGGTCGAACGCGGCGATGCCCAGCTCCTCGAGCTGGGCGACGTGCTCGGGCTTGCGGCGGTCGGCCAGGATGCCGCCGTGCACCGCCGGGTGCAGCGTCTTGACCCGGCCGTCGAAGCACTCGGGGAACCCGGTGACCTGCTCGACGGGCGTCACCGGGACCCCGGCCTCGGCGATCCGCCGGGCGGTGGCACCGGTGCTGACCAGCTCCACCCCGGCGTCGGCCAGCCCGCGGGCCAGCTCCTCGATGCCGGTCTTGTCGTAGACGCCCAGCAGTGCCCGGCGGACCGGGTTCCTCGGTTCGGTCATCGCGCGCTCTCCCTCTCGTCGCGGCCGGTGGCCAGCTGCGCCACCGTCTCCACCAGGAGCGTGCGCTCCACGGTCTTGATCCGTTCGTGCAGCCGCGCCTCGTCGTCCCCGGGCAGCACGGGCACCTCGCGCTGGGCGATCACCGGGCCGGTGTCCATGCCCGCGTCGACCAGGTGGACGGTGCTGCCGGTGACCTCGACGCCGGCGGCCAGGGCGTCGCGGACGGCGTGCGCGCCGGGGAAGGCCGGCAGCAGCGCGGGGTGGGTGTTGACCAGCCGGCCACCGAAGGCGGCCAGCACGGCCGGCCCGACCAGCTTCATGAACCCGGCGGACACCACGAGGTCGGGGCGGTGCTCGGCGATGGCGTCGGCCAGGGCGGCGTCCCACGCCGAGCGGTCGGCGTGGTCGCGCAGCCGGCAGACGAAGGTGGGCAGCCCGCGCCGGCGGGCGTGCTCGAGGCCCTCGGCGTCCCGGTCGGCGCCCACGGCGACCACCTCGGCCGGGTAGCCCGGCTCGTCGGCGGCCGCGAGCAGCGCGGCGCACAGCGAGCCGGTACCGGAGATGAGGACGACGACCCTCGCCCGCGGGGAGGGCACGGCCGAACCCGGAGGAGAGCCGACCGACACGGTGGCGATCCTAAGAGGACCCCGTCCCCCTCCCGCCTCGCGGGCTCGGCGCGAGCCTCTGGACGGGGCCATGGGAGGCGGGACCCCCTCCCCCTCCCGCCTCGCGGGCTCGGCGCGAGCCTCTGGACGGGGCCATGGGAGGCGGGACCCCCTCCCCCTCCCGCCTCGCGGGCTCGGGGAACCGGCCTCAGCCCCGCGCCCGCCACCGCGCGACGGCGGCGCCCACGGCCGCGGCGATCCCGGCCTGCGCCGCCACGGCCAGCGCGGTGGCCACCGGCGGGGCGCCGACCTCGGCCAGCGCACCGTCGCCCAGCGCCCCGCCGCCGGCCCAGGCCAGCAGTCCGGCACCGACGCCGAGCAGCACGCCGCTGAGCACGCCCCACAGGGCCGCCACCACCGAGCCGCCGTCCTCGTCGCCGAGCCGGCGCCCCAGCGCTCCCCCGGCGACGAGCCCGGCCAGCACCGGCACCGCCTGCGAGACGAACCCGACCAGCGGCACCGCCTGGGTGTCGGGGAGAGCGGCCAGCAGCGGCAGCGCGGGCAGCGGGCCGAGGGCCACGCCGTGCACGGAGACCAGGGTGCCGCTGCCGACGACGAACCCGGGACCGGCGGCCAGGCCGAGGACGGCGGCCGCGGCGTTGGGCAGCAGCAGGACCGACAGCGCCAGCATGCCGACCGCGCCGGCGCCGGAACCGCCGAGCCGGCCGGTGATCGCGGCGTACCCGGCCGCGTCCGAGGCGACCGCGATGGCCACGACCGCGGTGCAGCAGGCGACCGCCGTCAGCAGCCCGGCGAGCGCTCCACACAGCACCGGGCGCACCGGCGGGGGCAGCCGGTCCAGGAGGTCGTCGACCAGCCCGGCCTCCCGCAGCGCCCCCCAGCCGGCGGTGACCGCGGCGAGGACCGCCGCGGCGACGCCGGTGCGCAGCAGCCCCACGCCCGCGCCGTCGTCGTCGACCAGCAGCGCGACGCCGAGCGTGATCAGCAGGTGGACGCCGACGATCGTGCCGACCACGCCGGCCACCGCCGGGGCCCCGGCGACGTCGCGGTAGTGCACGACCCCGCGCCCGGCGCGGCTGAGCCCCCAGGCGAGGGCCAGGGTGAGCAGCAGCGGCGCGAGCACCAGCGGGCCGCTGGGCAGGTCGAGGGCACCGCCCTGCGCGAGCAGCCAGAGGCGGGCGCCCAGCGCCGCGGAGCCCGTCAGCGGCAGGCCCCCGTCGGGGTCGAGGGTCTGCACCACGACGACGGCCAGCCCCAGCCCGACGAGCCCGACGGCGGAGACGGCCGCGGCGGCGAGCGCCGCGAGCCACACCGGCCGTCCGGGCGGGCGGGTCCCGGTGTCGCGCTGTCCGGGCAGCGTGAGGCGGGCGAGCAGCGAGACCACGGCTCCACCATCCCAGCGCGGGCGCCCGGGACGACGGCGCACGCGCCGAACGGACCCGGTCGGTGCACGCGACGAGGGCCGGCGGCTGGATCAGCCGCCGGCCCTCGTCGTGCCGTGCGATGTGTCCCCGGACGGGGACGGCGGTCAGAAGCCGCCGGTGGGCGAGCCCGGGTTCGTGCCCTGGCCCGGGGTGCCCGGGTTCTGCTGACCCCAGCTCGGGGGCTGCTGACCCTGCGCCGGCGCGGCCGGCGGCGGGGGCGGCGGGGCGTACTGCGGCTGGGCCGGCTGCTGCGGCGCGTACTGCTGCGGCGCCTGCGGCTGCCCGTACTGCTGCTGCGGAGCCTGCGGCTGGCCGTACTGCGGCTGGCCGGTGGCACCGCCCTGGGCGGCGAAGTCGGGGGCCTGCTGGTTGGCCCACTGGGCGGCACCGGCGAAGGCACCCGGCACGGCGGGACGGTTCTTCAGCTCGGGCAGCAGGCGCAGCACCGCGAAGACGGTGACGGCCACGGTGACCAGGAGCGCGAGCAGCCCGACCAGGCTGAACTCCCACGAGAAGGTCTGGATCCAGGCGATCAGCGTGAGCAGCAGCGCCAGGCCGGTGAGGCCGACGGTGATCCACCCGCCCGGGAACCCGAGCTTCAGCGTGGTGAACGCCGGGACGAACGACCAGGCGGCCGCGAGCAGCAGCAGGATGAAGCTCAACGTCACCAGGGCACTGAAGGAGAACCCGTTGACGTTGTAGTCCTCGCCGCCGAAGTAGTACTCGTCGAAGTCGATCCACGGCAGGATCGCGAGGACCAGGTAGACGAGGGCACCGCCGGCGACGATGTAGTCGGCGACCTTGAGCTTCTTCAGGTCGAACCCGCCACCGGTGCCCGCCGGGCGCGCGTAGGGGTTCTGCCCGTAGGCAGGAGGCTGCTGGCCGTAGGCCGGCTGCGGCTGCGGCTGCGGCTGGCCGTAGGGCGGCGGAGTGGGCGAGCCGGGCGGCTGCTGGCCGTACGCCGGCTGCCCGTACCCCCCGGGCTGCTGTGGGGGCTGACTGGAAGTCATCGCTCGATTCTCCTCAGTAGTGACTCTCTATCGAGGCGCATGGTGTCCCCAGCATGCTGACCCATGCAACCGCGCCACGCGCGGACATCCCCACCCCGGGGGACATTCGTGACCGCCTCGCAATCCCCCGTTCTCAGTCGAAGGACTCCGCGCAGGTGCCGTAGTAGGGCTCGTCGGAGCGCCAGCCGCAGGTGCTGCCGTAGTCCTCGTACTCGCTGTCGAACGGCGACCGGGCGTACAGCCGGTCGCACGCGGAAAGGTCGCCCTCCGAGCAGGCGACCGCCAGGTCGTGCAGGTCGGGGTCGAAGTCGGCGCTGCCCGGGTCCACCGGTAGCGGAGTGGCGCCCTCGACGCCGGCGGGACCGCCCAGCTCCGGGGCGCTCCCGGCCACGACCAGCGCGGTCACCCCGATGACGCCGACCGCGAGGGCCGCCGCGGCGAGCGACCAGCCGATCCCACGGCCCGGCAGCGCTGCAGGGGCCGGCCGGTCGGGCCGGCCGACGGCGCGGCCGATGGCCCGCTCGGCCGATCGGCGCTCGCCGGCTCCGTACCACCGCCGCGAGGCCGGCAGCCCGGCGAGGACGGCGAGGGCCACCCCGGCGAGCAGCAGCGCTGCCGCCAGGCCGATGCGCAGCCCGTCGGCGTCCTCGAGGACGCTCCAGGCCAGCACCCCGGCCGCGCAGACCGCCAGCAGCACCCCGCCGAGGGTCAGCAGCCCACCGCCCCGGCGGGCCAGCGCGGCGACGATCCCGCCGGCCAGCACACCGGCGACCGGCACGGCGAGCACCGCCGGCAGCACGTCGGCGTCCGTGGGCTGCCACGACGACGCCGTGAGCAGGTCCGGTAGGCCGTCGACGAGCGCGGCGACCAGCACGCCGATCAGCGCGAGCACCCCGACGACGGCGGCGACGACCACCGGCGCCGGGGGCACCGGCAGCGGAGTGGGCGGCGGGCCCGGGGCCGGTGTCGGCGCGGGCGCCGCGGCGGGAGCGGCCGGCCAGGCCGGCTCGGGCTGCGGCTGCGGCTGCGGCTGCGGCCAGGGCGAACTCGCCGGCGGGGCACCCCAGGGCTGCCCGGGCCCCTGCTGCGGCCCGCTCACCGGGCACCGCCGGCCGACGCCGCCGCGGACCGGGCGCGCAGGTGGTCGAACACCGGCGCCAGGAGCAGGACGGCGAGCGCCACCAGCGCCACCACCATCGCGATCACGAGCATGACGCCCCCGCCTCCGGTGTCGATCTCGAACCAGTAGCTCTCCCCGCGCCGGCTCTCGTTCCGGTCCGCCAAGTCGCCGACGAAGGACGTCAGCACCCACCCGGCGCCCACGACCGCGCCGACGGCGCACACGGCGATCCCGGCGGCGACGGTCCGCAACCGCGCGTTCCACCGCGCGGCGAGGACCAGCGCACCGCCCACCAGCAGCAGCAGGGCCGCCCCGGCCAGCGCGAAGCCGTACCGCGGCGCGCCCTCCGCCGAGCCCTCGCCGTCGCTGGCGTCGAAGCCGCGCAGGACGAACTCGTAGTCCCCGATGTCGCCCCGTCCGTCCACGGAGTACAGCGTCAGGAAGGGCGCGATGGCGAGCAGGACGCCGGCAACCAGCAGCAGTGCGCCCGCGACCAGCCGCAGGAGACCGCCGACGTCCACCGGCGGCCGCGCCGGCGCCGGACCAGCCGGCGACTGTCCCCCCGGGGTCCAGGCGACCTGCGGCCCCGCGCCGGGCTGACCCGCCGGCGCCCAGGGGCCGCTCACCGGGCACCGCCCAGGGTCGCCAGGACGGCGGCCCGGCCGCGACGCGCGGTCAGCGCCGCGGCGAGGGCGAGCAGCGTCCCGGCCGCGAGGGCGACCGGCGCCGGACCCCAGCGGGTGACCAGGCCCTCCTGCCGCTCGTAGACCGACACGTCGGCCCAGCCGTAGGCCACGACGACCGCGGTCACCGCGGCGAGCAGGCCGGTGGCGCCGAGCGCCAGCTGCTGGGCTGCCGTCGACCACGGTCCGGGCGCGTCGGTGCGGGCGCCCAGCACGGCGGCGACCGCCGCACCGGCCAGCAGGACGACGGCGAGCACCACCGGCCCGAGCCACTGCACCGTCGTCTGCGGCTCGTCGAGGCCGGTGACGAACTCCCCGTAGGAGTAGACGGTCACGCTCCAGTCGCCGACGTCCTCGGTGGCCCGGACGGTGTCCAGGCTGAGCCCCAGCGAGAGCAGGCCGGACACCGCCGCCGCGACCGCCAGGCCGGCGGCCACCAGGCGGCCGCCCACCGGCCGCAGGACCCGGACCGTTCCCGGCTCCTGCTCCGCCGTCGTCACGTCCGTCCTCCGCCGCGCACCGTGCACCCCCGTCCGCCGCGCACACCCGGCGCGGACCGGGACTGTCTATCGGACCGCGCGTCCCCGTACCGCGGGACCCGCCGTCCGGCCGCGCAGACACGACCGCCCCGGCTCCCTGGAGAGGGAGCCGGGGCGGTCGAGGTGGATCAGGCGCAGGCCCGGGGCCGTCAGGCGCCGACGATCTCCCGCATGAGGCGGGCGGTCTCCGACGGGGTCTTGCCGACCTTGACGCCGGCGGCCTCGAGGGCCTCCTGCTTCGCCTGGGCGGTGCCGGCCGAGCCGGACACGATCGCACCGGCGTGGCCCATGGTCTTGCCCTCGGGCGCGGTGAAGCCGGCGACGTAGCCGACGACCGGCTTGGTCACGTTGGCCTTGATGAAGTCGGCGGCCCGCTCCTCGGCGTCCCCACCGATCTCACCGATCATCACGATGGCCTCGGTCTCCGGGTCGTCCTGGAAGGCCTGCAGGCAGTCGATGTGCGTGGTGCCGATGACCGGGTCGCCGCCGATGCCGACGCAGGTGGAGAAACCGATGTCACGGAGCTCGTACATCATCTGGTAGGTCAGCGTGCCCGACTTGCTGACCAGGCCGATCTTGCCCTGCTGGGTGATGTTGGCCGGGATGATGCCGGCGTTCGAGCGCCCGGGGCTGATCAGGCCCGGGCAGTTCGGGCCGATGATGCGGGTCGAGCCGCCCTGGGCGTGCGCCCAGAAGGAGGTCGAGTCGTGCACCGGGATGCCCTCGGTGATGACCACGGCCAGCCCGATCTGGGCGTCGACGGCCTCGATGACGGCGGCCTTGGCGCCGGCCGGCGGCACGAAGATGACGCTGACGTCGGCGCCGGTCTCCTTCATGGCCTCGCTGACGCTGCCGAACACCGGCACGCTGGCGCCGCCGTCGAAGTCGACGCTCTGGCCGGCCTTCTTGGGGTTCACGCCGCCGACGATCGCGGTGCCCGAGGCGAGCATGCGCTGGGTGTGCTTGCGCCCCTCGGAACCGGTCATGCCCTGGACGATGACCTTGCTGTTCTCGTTGAGGAAGATCGACATCTCTGGAGTCCTGTCGGTAAGGACCTCGTCCTCCTCACCCCTGACACGCTCGGGGTGAGCCTCTGGACGAGGCCGGAGGAGTATTAGGCGGCGAGCTCGGCGGCCCGGCGCGCGGCGCCGTCCATCGTGTCGACCACGGTCACCAGCGGGTGGTTGGCCTCGGCGAGGATGCGCCGGCCCTCCTCGACGTTGTTGCCGTCGAGCCGGACCACCAGCGGCTTGGTGGCCTCGTCGCCCAGGATCCCCAGGGCCGAGACGATGCCGTTGGCGACGGCGTCGCAGGCGGTGATGCCGCCGAAGACGTTGACGAAGACGCTCTTGACGGCCGGGTCGGAGAGGATGATCTCCAGGCCGTTGGCCATCACCTCGGCGGAGGCGCCGCCGCCGATGTCGAGGAAGTTGGCCGGCTTGACGCCGCCGAACTCCTCGCCGGCGTAGGCCACGACGTCCAGGGTGCTCATGACCAGGCCGGCGCCGTTGCCGATGATCCCGACCTCGCCGTCGAGCTTGACGTAGTTGAGGTCCTTCTCCTTGGCGCGGGCCTCGAGCGGGTCGGCCGCGGCGACGTCCTCGAACGCGGCGTGCTCGGTGTGCCGGAAGGAGGCGTTCTCGTCGAGGGTGACCTTCGCGTCGAGGGCCAGCACGGTGCCGTCGGGCGCCTTGGCCAGCGGGTTGACCTCGACGAGGGTGGCGTCCTCCTTGCTGAAGACGTCCCACAGCTGGACGGCGATGGCGATGACCTGGTCGCGCACCTCGGGGGCGAAGCCGGCGGCGTCGACGATCTCGGCGGCCTTGGCGCTGTCCACGCCGACGGTCGCGTCGACGGGGATGCGGGCGAGCGCCTCGGGCCGCTCGACGGCGAGCTGCTCGATCTCCATGCCGCCCTCGACGCTGGCCATGGCCAGGAAGGTGCGGTTGGCGCGGTCGAGCAGGTAGGAGAAGTAGTACTCCTCGGCGATGTCGCTGGCCTGGGCGACCATCACGCGGCGGGTGATGTGTCCCTTGATGTCCAGGCCGAGGATGTCCTGGGCGCGCGCCTTGGCGTCCTCGGGGTTGTCGGCGAGCTTGACGCCGCCGGCCTTGCCGCGGCCACCGGTCTTGACCTGGGCCTTCACGACGACGGTGCTGGCGATCTCCCGTGCGATCGCCTCGGCCTGCTCGGGTGTCTCGGCGACGCCGCCGGGCAGCACGGGGACACCGTGCGAGGCCAACAGGTCACGGGCCTGGTACTCGAAGAGATCCACGAACAGGCACGGTATCGCCCGCGTAACCCCGTCGTCGCATCGGCGTTGGAGGGGGTGGTCGGCATCACAGGGTGCCGTCACCCGTCCGAGCTCCGGCCCGGGCCCCGAGGTCCCCCGACGACGAGGAGCCCCCTCCGTGCGCCGTGCCACCACCGTCCTCCTGACCGGTCTGCTGGCCACCGGCGTGACCTCGGCGTTCGCGCCGGCCGCCACCGCCGCCGCCGACGTCGTCCCCCGGGACCTGACGATCACCGTCACCGGCCTGGGCACCGAGCAGCGCACCTGCAGCATCGACGCCGACCTCTACCTGCCGCCCGGGGCGAGCGCGTCGCGGCCGGTGCCCGCGGTGCTGGCGACGAACGGCTTCGGTGGCACCAAGGCCGACCAGGCCGACCTCGCCCAGGGGCTGGCCGAGCACGGCTACGCCACGCTGTCCTACACCGGCCTGGGCTTCGTCGACGGCGACCTGTGCCCGATCACCCTGGACGACCGCGAGCACGACGGCGCCGCGGCCGGACAGCTGCTGCGCTTCCTCGGCGGCGACCCGGCGATCGTCGCGGTCGACGACGCCACCGGCCGGCGGGTCACCGTGACGGAGGTGGTCCGGGAGGACGGGCCGGACGGACGGCGGTACGACCCCGCCGTCGGCATGGTGGGCGGCTCCTACGGCGGCCAGATCCAGTTCGCGACGGCCGGATACGAGCGGTCGGCCGGCACCGACCGGCTCGACGCGATCGTGCCGATGATCACCTGGAACGACCTCGCCTACTCGCTGGACCCGAGCAACAGCGGCTTCACCCCCGGGCAGTCGGTCACCTCGGCGCAGTCCGGGGTCTTCAAGTACCAGTGGGCGGTGCTGTTCACGGTGCTCGGCGCGGTGAACGGCGTCCAGGACCTCCCGTCGCTGGCCGACCCGGTGCAGTGGCGCAACGTCGTCACCGACAACTGCGGCAACTTCGACCCGCAGGTGTGCACCGCGCTGCTCGAGGTCGGCACCCAGGGCTTCGCCAGCGCCGCCTCGATCGACTTCCTGCGGTCCAACTCGGTGTCCAGCTACATCGGCGACATCCGGGTGCCTACCCTGCTGGCCCAGGGCCAGGCCGACACCCTGTTCAACCTGCAGGAGGCGGTCGCCACCTACACCCGGCTGAAGGCCCAGCGCACCCCGGTGTCGATGGTCTGGCACTCCTGGGGGCACAGCGGGATGGATCCCGTCGCCGGCGAGCTGGACATGCGGCACCCGGCCGACAGCTACCAGGGCCGGCAGATCCTCGCCTGGCTCGACCGCCACGTGGCCGGCGACCGGTCCGCGCCGCAGGTGCCGGCGTTCTCCTACTTCCGCGACTGGGCCTACACCGGCCCGGAGAGCATCGACGAGGCCTACACCGAGGCCGGCCGGTTCCCCGTGGGCACGCCCCGCACGCTGTACCTCTCCGGCGGCGGCCCGGCCGGTGGCTCCCTGGTGCCCTCCGCCGCGCAGGTGACGCCGGGCACCAGCGGCTACGGCAGCGTCACCCCGATCGGCCCGAACTACACCGAGACGTCCTACCTCGACCAGTCGCTGCCGGTCACCGACCCGCCGGGGACGGCGATCCGGTTCGCCACCGATCCGCTGACCGCACCCCTGGACGTCGTCGGCTCGCCGGTGCTGACCGTGCAGCTGGACGCGCCCGCCGTGGCCGCCACCCAGCTGGCCGGCCCGGGCGGGCAGCTGGTGCTGTTCGCCAAGGTCTACGACATCGGTCCCGACGGCGCGGTCGAGCTGCCGCACCGGCTGGTCAGCCCGGTCCGCGTCGGCGACGTCACCCGCCCGGTGACCATCGAGCTGCCGGCGATCGTGCACCGGTTCGAGCCCGGGCACCGGCTGGCCGTCGTCCTCGCCGGCGGCGACTCCGCCTACCGCGGATCGACCCTCCCCCAGCAGGTCGCCCTGTCCACCGGCCCCGGCCGGGTGCAGCAGCTGACCCTGCCGGTCACCCCCTGAGGGTCACGTCCCGCCGGCGGTGCGGGCGCGCAGCCAGGCGACGACGTCGTCCGGCGGGGTGCCCGGGGGGAAGTCGCGGACGCCGTCCGGGAGCTCGCCCGCCACCCCGATGGTGAACAGCGCGACGTCGTCGGCGCCCTGCTCGCGCAGCAGGGCGCCAACGCGCGCCAGTACCTCGGCGGGCGCGCCGGCGAGGCCGAGCGCGTCCGCGTCCTCCTGGACGACGGTGGCCGCCAGCGGCGCGGCGGCCGGTGCCCGGTCCGTGTAGACGACCTCGGCCCCGGCGTCGCGCAGGCAGCGGGCGAGGACGACGGCGGCGGGGTCCTCCCCGCCGCCGGAGTCGGCGACGACCACGCGCAGACGCTCCTCGGCCACGGCCGGAGCGTAGGTGGGCGGCTCAGGCGCCGGCCGGCCGCCCGCGGCGGAGCCGCCACGCCAGGACGGTGAGCCCGGCGTAGCCGCAACCGGCGACCAGGAGCCCGGCGCCGGGGAGCGTCCACTCGAGGTCCTCGGAGACGACGGCGTCGCGGGCGCCGGTCAGCCCCAGCGACAGCACGACCGCGGCGATGGCGAGCAGGCCGCCGACGGTGGCCAGGCGCGGCCGCAGCGAGGGTGCGAGCACCGAGCAGAGCACCACGGCACCGGCCAGCAGCAGGCCACCGAGCAGGGCCAGGCCGGGCCGCTCGAGGAGGGCCTGCGGCCCGGGCTGCTCGACGACGGTCTGCACCAGGGTCGCCGGGTCGGTGACCAGCCGGTCCGGGACGTCGGCGGCCGGCAGCGCCAGGCACAGCACGGTGCCCACGCCCAGCAGGCCGGCGAGCCCGGCCAGCCCCGGCCGGGCGGGGTCGAGCGTGCCGCCGTCCTCCATGACGGTGCGGCCCCAGGTGCCCGCGGCCACCGCGCCGGCCAGCACGGTGAGGCCGAGCCCGGCCAGGGCGAGCCACCAGCCGGCCCCGGGGCGGACGGAGCTGGTCAGCAGCCACTCGCCGGCCAGCACCTCCTCACCCGGGCGCAGCGTGGACGACGATCCGCGGTAGACCTCCAGCAGCAGCGAGCCGAGCGAGAGCGCACCGGCGATCGCGGCGTAGGACAGGCCGAACTTCGGGATCCGCCCGCCGGCGAGCACCCCGCCGACCGCGAGCGACACCAGCGGGACCAGCAGGGTGACCAGCACACCGCCCAGCCCGGTGGCCAGCGAGATCGCGCGCCCCCCGACGACCAGGTAGGTGGGCACCACGGCGGCCGCGCCGGCGAGCCCGGCCAGGACGAGCAGCGCCCCGGCGACCCGGGCGCCGACCGGGGGATCGCCCAGCACCAGCGCCTCCGTGGCCGCCGGGCGGGCCTCCGGACGCCCGGCACCGCGGGCGGACCCCCGGCGCGGAGAGACCGCCCCCGCGCTGCGGCCGGAGCCGGACCGCGACCGCGCGTCGGCGGCCGAGCCGCGCCGTCCGGCCGGTGCGCGGTCCCGGCCGGAGCCGGTGCGCCGGGCCGAGCCGGTGCGGGGAGAGCCGGTGCGGGGGGAACCGTCGCGGGGTGGCACGGGTCCTCCTTCGGTCGGGATGGTCACGAACGGGACTCGAGAGGCCGGAGACCGGGACGGTTGTGTGACGTGTGACACACGAGGGCATTACCGTCGGGTGAACGGAGCACATCAGTGCTCGCCCGCCCGAGGCGCCGAGCCCCGGCACCGACGGCGGGTCCACACGGGGAGGAAGCCGTCATGCGCCCGCTCAGCGACCCCGAGTCGGCACCAGCGTCGCACACCGCGGGCACTGCGGAGGGTGCGCCACGGGGTGTCCTCCGGGCACTGGCGACACCCGCGACCCTGACCGGCGGCATCACCGAGCTGGCCCTCGTCGGGGCACACGTCCTCATGTACCCGCTGGGCACGCGGATGGAGCAGCTGCGCCCCGACCCGAGCCGCCGGCCCGGTGAGCAGCCCCCCGGCGTGCGCGCCCTCTTCGCCGCCGATCCGCTGGCCGCCCGGGTACCCGTCCTGCTGGTGCACGGCCTGGTCGACAACCGGTCGATCTTCACGGTGATGCGCCGGACCCTGCGCAAGCGCGGCTTCGCCCACGTCTGCACCTGGAACTACAGCCCGCGGCTGGACTGCGCCGCCCGCGGAGCCGCCGATCTGGCCGAGCACGTCGAGCGGATCTGCCGGCAGACCGGGCACGACCGCGTGCACGTCGTCGGGCACAGCCTGGGCGGCCTGATCAGCCGCTACTATGTGCAGCGGCTCGGCGGCGGCCGGCGGGTGGCGAGCCTGACCACCCTGGGCACCCCGCACGGAGGATCGGTCCTGGCCCACCTGCTGCCCACCCCCCTGGGCCGCCAGCTGCGGCCGGGGTCGAGCCTGCTGGGCGAGCTCGCCGAGCCGGCGCCGGGCTGGCGCACGCCGCTGACCGCCGTCTACAGCGACCTGGACCAGCTCGTGCTGCCGACCAGCGCCGGCCGCTGCGACCACCCCGACCTCGGCGCCCGCAACGTGCTGGTGCGGGGCGTGGGGCACATGTCGCTGCCCTTCTCGCGCAGCGTCGTCCACGAGGTGACCGCCACGCTCGCCGGCCTCCGCGCGCCCGCGCCCGCCGAGGCCGCGGTCGCCTGACCGGTCGTCCGCCGCCGAGACGCGTCTCACCGTCTGGAGACAAAGCGACACGCTCGGTCAGCTCCCGGGCGATGGCCTGACTGACGGTTACGGTCTGATCACGGCGCCGGTACCCACCGGCGGGCGGATCGCCAGACCGCCCCAGCCGCCGTCGCTCCCCCGGCGGGCTGCTGCGAAGCAGCCGGCGGGCGGGCACCAACGGGAGGGTGCAGCGTGTCTCGCCAGTCCGGTCCCGCGCTCCTCGAGCGGCCCGGGACCTCGCGCGAGCTCCCCGAGCCCGCCGAGGTCACCGCACCCGCCGCAGCCCCCGCCGCCGACGCCCCCGCCGCCGACGACGCCCCGGCCCGCCGCCGCCTCCCCCGCCCGCCGGGCAAGCGCGGGCCGCTCTGGCTGGCCGCCCTGGTCACCGGGGCCCTGATCGCCGGTGTGCCCGGCCTCTTCGGCTTCGGCGAGGCGCCGGCACCGATCACCGCCGACGCCGCCGACTACGGCCTCGGCATCGCCTCCGACATCGGCCTCACCGGGGACATGGAGGACGCCGGCGTCCGCCGCGGCATCACCGAGGCCGAGGCGCAGGCCCGCCTGGGCGAGCTCGCCGCCTCCCGAGCCGCGCGCACGCCCACCACCGTCGCGCCGGTGGCCAACGCCCGCATGACCACCTGCTTCTGCCAGCGCTGGGGCTCGATGCACTACGGCGTCGACCTCGCCGCGCCGCTGGGCACGCCCATCTACGCCGCCGTCGACGGCGTCGTGATCCGCGCCGGCCGCGCCTCCGGCTACGGCAACGCCATCTACATCCAGGACGCCGACGGCGACGTGCACATCTACGGCCACATGCGCTACTACAGCGTCGAGGCCGGCGACATCGTGCACGCCGGCGACGAGATCGCCAAGGTCGGCAGCGAGGGCCAGTCCACCGGCCCCCACCTGCACTACGAGATCCACCGCGGCGGCATGGACGGCCGGCGGATCGACCCCGAGGAGTACCTCGCCGAGCGCGGCGTGATCATCTGATCGGGCTCTGCCCGATCACCGCGGCCAGGTGACGTCCCCGTCGTGAGTTGAGCCCTCCTCGCCGCTCGTCAGGGGACCCTCCGGGTCCCGCTGCCTCGTGGCGTCTCGCGGAGCGGCTCACCGTCGGGTCCGCGACTGCCTGCAGCACCGACTGACAGGCGCGGGCTCCAGGACCCCCGTCGGGGAACCCTCCGGGTCCCCGCACCGGGGGTCCTAGAGCTTGACGAGGGGGGCGTAGCGCAGGACCAGGCGCTTGGTGCCGCCGCTGCCGAAGTCGACCGTCGCCTGGGCCTTGTCGCCCACGCCGTTGACCTCCACCACCGTGCCGAGCCCGAACGCGTCGTGGCTGACCCGGTCGCCCACCTCCACGGAGATGACCGCCCGGTTGCCCGCGCCGCCGCGCAGGCCGCCGGTCGACAGGCCGGTGGCCGCGACCCGCTGCTGGGCCGAGCGGTAGCCGGTACTCGGAGCGGGGGTGGGCTCCTTGCCCTCCCACTCCACGGTGTCCGGCGGCAGCTCGTCGAGGAACCGGGACGGCGGGTTGTACGCCGGCTGCCCCCAGCTCGTGCGCACCGTCGCCCGCGAGAGGAACAGCCGCTGCTGGGCGCGGGTGATGCCCACGTAGGCCAGCCGCCGCTCCTCCTCCAGCTCCCGCGGGTCGCCCAGGGCCCGCAGGTGCGGGAAGACGCCGTCCTCCAGGCCGGTCAGGAAGACGACCGGGAACTCCAGGCCCTTGGCGGTGTGGAGGGTCATCATCGTGACCACGCCGGCCTCGTCGCCGGACACGGGGATCTGGTCGGCGTCGGCCACCAGCGACACCTGCTCGAGGAAATCGGTGACCGTGCCCTCGGGGCTGGCCGCCTCGAACTCCGCGGCCACGCTGATCAGCTCGTTGAGGTTGTCGACGCGGCCCTCGTCCTGCGGATCGGTGCTGGCCGAGAGCTCGGCGAGGTAGCCGGTGCGGTCGAGGATGCTCTCCAGCAGCGCGGCCGGCCCCGAGCCGGTCTCCACCAGCTGCTCGAACTCCTCGAGCAGCGCGACGAACTCCTCGATGTTCTTCCGCGACCGGACGGCGAGGGTCTCGACCTCGCTGCAGCGGCGCAGCGCCGAGGCGAACGCGATCCGCTCCCGGTCGGCGAACTGCTCGATGCAGGCCTCGGCCCGCTCGCCGATGCCGCGCTTCGGGACGTTGATGATCCGCCGCAGGCTGACCACGTCGGCCGGGTTGGCGACCACCTTCAGGTAGGCCAGCGCGTCGCGGACCTCCTTGCGCTCGTAGAAGCGCACCCCGCCGACGACCTTGTAGGGCATGCCGACGCGGATGAACACCTCCTCGAACACCCGGGAGGCGTTGTTGGTGCGGTAGAAGACCGCGATGTCCTTGGGCTGGACGGCGCCGCCGTCCACCAGCTCGTCGATGCGCTCGGCGACCCAGGCGGCCTCGTCGTGCTCGTTCTCCGCGACGTAGCCCGTGATCAGCTCGCCGTCGCCCGCGTCGGTCCACAGGTTCTTGGGCCGGCGGCCGGTGTTGCGGGAGATGACCTGGTTGGCCGCCTTGAGGATCCGCTGGGTGGAGCGGTAGTTCTGCTCCAGCAGAATCGTGGTGGCCTCGGGGTAGTCGCGCTCGAACTCGTCGATGTTGCGGATCGTGGCGCCGCGGAAGGCGTAGATCGACTGGTCGGCGTCGCCGACGACGCACAGCTCGGCCGGCGGCACCGGCCCGCCCGGCGGCCCGACCAGCTCGCGGACCAGCACGTACTGCGCGTGGTTGGTGTCCTGGTACTCGTCGACCAGCACGTGCCGGAACCGGCGGCGGTAGTGCTCGGCGACGTCGGGGAACGCCTGCAGCAGGTGCACCGTGGTCATGATCAGGTCGTCGAAGTCCAGCGCGTGCGCCTGGCGCAGCCGCTGCTGGTAGAGCGTGTACGCCTGGGCCAGCACCTTCTCCGGCGGCGTCGTCGGGACGTAGCTCTCCTCGTCGACGAGCTCGTTCTTCAGGTTCGACACCTGCGCGGCGAGGCTGCGGCCGGGATAGCGCTTGGCGTCCAGCTCCAGGTCGCGGGCGACCATCGTCATGAGCCGCACCGAGTCGCCCTGGTCGTAGATCGTGAACGACGACTTCAGGCCCAGCTTGGCCGCCTCGGCGCGCAGGATGCGCACGCACATCGAGTGGAACGTCGACACCCACATGGCCCGGGCGCGCGGCCCGACCAGGTGCGCCACCCGCTCCTTCATCTCGCCGGCGGCCTTGTTGGTGAAGGTGATCGCCAGCACCTCGCCCGGCTGCACCCCGCGCGCGCCCAGCAGGTAGGCGATGCGGTGGGTGAGCACCCGGGTCTTGCCCGAGCCGGCCCCGGCGACGATGAGCAGCGGGCTGCCCTCGTGGACGACGGCCTGGCGCTGCGGCCCGTTGAGGCCGGCGAGCATGCGGTCGAGCTCCCGGCCCACCGACCCCGAGGCCGTGCGCTGGAGCGAGGCGGTTCCGGGGAGGGCCTGCTGGACGCTCATGCCGGGGCCCCCGCGGGGACGTGGAGCGCCAGCGGAGCGTCGTCGTGGGGTGGGCTCATAGCCACACCACTGTAGTTCGGACGGGTGACAGCTCCGGTCGGCGCCGGACCACCCCCCTGGAGGTCAGCGCCGCTGCCGGCTGGCGGCGATCAGCGCGTGCGGCGAGGTGTCCACGGCGAACCAGTTCGCGATCCCGGCGTCCTCACCCGGCCGCGACCACGCCACCGCGACGTGCAGGGCGACGGTCGCGCCGGCCGGGAGAGCGGGCAGCAGCCAGCCGAGCTCGTGGGTCGTCCTCGCGAAGACCCCGGAACCGGTCACCTCGACGTCGGAGAACGCACCCCGCCACTGCTCCGGGAACGTGTGCTCGTCCACCCAGGCCTCGAGCAGGTCGTCGCCCGGCCCGCCGACCGTGAGCACCCAGTCGGGGGTCTCGTACAGGCACGCGGCCAGGTACTGACCGTCGTCCGGGCTGCCCTGCAGGCCCTCGGGAAGGGACGCCACGACCTCGATGGGCGCGGTCGCCCGCGGGCATGCGACGGTCACCACGACACCCCAGCTCGCGGTCACGCGGTACTGCGGCATGCCCTCGAGGCCGTCGTACGGCGTCACCAGCACCTCGACGGCGGGCCCGTCCTCGGCGGGCCACCGGGACAGCAGGCCGCCCGCCGGTGTCGAGGTCGGCTCAGCCGGGGGCCGGCGCACCGCACCGCGGTGGCCGACCGACACCTCCAGCGGACCGAGCGGCGTCGCGAGGACGACGGCGCACGCCACGTCCCCGGAGATCGGATCGGCCTGTTCCTCGGGAATCACGGCTGCCGATCGGCCCCCTCGTCGCACCGCCGTCGGCGCGCGTGGCACACTACGGGCGTGCTGCTTCCCAGCTCCAGCTTTACCTACGGCCACCGGGTTCCGGTGTCCGTCACCGCTGGCTGAGCAACCGCCGCAACAGACGCCCCGGGCCCGAGGAGCCCGGGGCGTTCGTGTGTCCGGGGTCCGACGGCCGAACCGCCACCAGGAGGACCCCATGACCACCGCCACCACCGCGCCCGTCGACGACGCCACCACCCGCATCGCCGCGCTGCGCGAGCAGATCGACGCCTGCGACGCCGAGATCATCGAGCTGGTCCGCCGCCGGCTGGAGGTCTCCCGCGAGATCGGTGCCCTGCGCGCCGCCTCCGGTGGCACCCGGCTGTCGCTGTCGCGCGAGTCGCAGGTGATCGCCCGCTTCCGCAGCGCGCTGGGCGACGAGGGCGCCGCGCTCGGGATGATGCTGCTCCGCCAGGGCCGCGGCCGGCTCTGAGCGGGCCTTCTAGGCTCCGGACGTGACCCTGCCCCCGCCCCGGAAGCCCGCCGAGCACGTCGAGCGCGCCCTGTGCGTGCTCGCCCACCCCGACGACGTCGACTTCGGCAGCGCCGGGACGGTCGCCACCTGGACCTCGGCCGGCACCGAGGTCACCTACTGCATCGTCACCGACGGCGACGCGGGCGGGTTCGACGAGACCCCGCGCGAGCAGATGGGGCCGCTGCGGCAGGCCGAGCAACGCGCCGCCGCGGCGGCGGTCGGCGTCACCGACGTGCGCTTCCTGGGCTATCCCGACGGCCGGCTGGAGCTGACCCTCGACATGCGCCGCGACATCGCCCGGGTCATCCGCCAGGTGCGGCCGCAGCGGGTGCTGACCAGCTCACCGGAGCGGTTCTACGAGCGGATCGGCGCCAGCCACCCCGACCACATGACGGTCGGGGAGTCGACGCTGCGGGCGGTCTACCCCGACGCCCGCAACCCGTTCGCCTTCCCGGAGCTGCTGGCCGACGAGGGCCTGGACGCGTGGACGGTGTCGGAGGTGTGGCTGGGCGCCAGCCCGCGGCCCGACCACGCCGTCGACGTCACCGACGTCGTGGAGCTGAAGTACGCCGCGCTGAAGAGCCACGTCACCCAGGTCTCCCACCGCGACGACCTCGAGGTGTTCGTCGGCGGGTGGATGGCGCAGACCGCGCGCACCTTCGGCCTGCCGGCGGGGCGGCTGGCCGAGGCGTTCCACGTCGTCTACACCGAGTGACGCTCACAGCAGCCGGTTGGTCGCCGCCCAGCGGGTCAGCTCGTTGCGGTTGGACAGCTGCAGCTTGCGCAGCACGTTCGACGCGTGCGACTCGACGGTCTTCACCGAGATGAACAGCCGCGAGCCGATCTCGCGGTAGGTGTAGCCGCGGGCCAGCAGCTGCATCACCTCGCGCTCCCGGGCCGACAGCAGGTCCAGGCCGGGGTCGGTCGCCGGGTCGGCCGACGGCGCGGCGGGCGCGCCGGAGGCGGCGAAGGCGTCGAGCACGAACCCGGCCAGCCGGGGGCTGAAGACGACGTCGCCGTCGGCCACCCGCTGCACCGCGGCCCGCAGGTCGGGTCCGGAGATCGTCTTGGTCACGTACCCGCGGGCGCCGGCGCGGATGACGGCGATGACGTCCTCGGCGGCGTCGGACACCGACAGCGCCAGCCAGCGGACGTCGGGCAGCTCGGCCCGCAGGGCCTCCAGCACCGCCCGGCCGCCCCCGCCGGGCAGGTGCACGTCGAGCAGGACGACGTCCGGGACGGCCGACCGGATCCCGGTCACCGCCGACTCGACGTCGGCCGCCTCGCCGACGATCTGCACCTCGTCGCCGAGCTCCGCGCGCACGCCCGAGCGCACCATGGCGTGGTCGTCGACGAGGAAGACCCGCGGCCCGCCTCCCGTCACTGGGCCTCCCTGGGCAGCAGCAGCTCCACCTCGGTCCCCTCCCCCGGCGCCGAGCGCACGGTCGCCGTCCCCCCGAGCCGGGTCAGCCGCCCGGTCACCGAGTCCCGCAGGCCGCGCCGGTCGGCGGGGACCGCCGCCGGGTCGAAGCCCGCGCCGCGGTCGCGCACGAAGACCGACGCCTGCTGCGGGGTCACCTCGGTGTACAGGTCCGCCGACGCCGCACCGGAGTGCTTCGCCGCGTTCACCAGCGCCTCCCGCGCCGCCGCCCCCAGCGCGACGAGCCCGTCGTCCACCGGCGCGTCGCCGACCACCACGGGATCGACGGTCAGCGCGTGGTCGGCCTCGACCTCGGCGACCATCGCCGACACCAGCCCGGCCCAGGTGCCGCCGGCGGACTTCTCCGGCTCGTACAGCCAGGTGCGCAGCTCGCGCTCCTGGCTGCGGGCCAGCCGGGCGACCGCCTGCTGGTCGCCGGCGTGGCGCTGGATGAGGGCCAGCGTCTGCAGCACCGAGTCGTGCAGGTGCGCGGCGACCGCGGCCCGCTCCTCCGAGCGGATCCGGGCGGTGCGCTCGAGCTCCCGGGAGGTGAGCAGCCGGCGCCAGATCGGTGCGGTCGCCAGCGCGATGCCGACCAGGATGACCAGGGTCGCGGCGAAGCCGTTGCGGGCGTTGGCCAGCTGGCCGGTGGTCGCCAGCAGCAGCAGGACGCCGGCGCCGGCGACCGCCACGCCGCCGGCCAGCACCCAGCGCACGCCCGGGCGGGCCAGCGTGCGGTCGGTGTCCAGCTGCCGCCAGATGACGGCCAGGCCGCCGCCGACGAGCAGCAGGGGGAAGATCAGGTCGCTGTCGCCCCAGGTGGCGAGGTTGGTGACCAGCACCAGCGCGCCCACCCCGAGGAACGCCAGGCCCACGGTCTGCCGCCGGCTCGGTTCGGCCACGGGCGCGGCCGTGGGCGGCGCGTCGACCGTCGCCACCGGCATGAAGAACCACAGCAGCGCGTAGGCCACGACGCCGATGCCGGTCACGGCCAGGACGACGAACGCGACCCGCACGACGAGCGGATCGGCCCGCAGGTGCGCCGCCGTGCCGGACGCCACCCCGGCCAGCATCCGGCCCGAGCGCGGGCGCGCCAGGGGCGGCCGGTCGGGGACGGCGAGCGCCGTCCCGCTCCCGGGCAGGGTGGTGGTCATGGCGCCGATCGTCGCACCGGCGCCCCCTCCCGCGGCACCGGGAACCCCCCGGTCGCAGGGACCAGGGTCGGATGGGGGCGTTCCCTGATGGATCGGCGGCCGCGCCCGGCGCAGGCTCCTCCCATGACATCCGCACCGCCCCCCGCACCGCCGTCGGTGGACCCGCCGGGCGCCGACTGGCCGCCGCCCCCGCCGTCCGCCCCCGTGCCGGACCGACCCGTGCTGCGCCGCAGCCGCACCGACAAGATGGCCGGCGGCGTGGCCGGCGGCCTGGCCGAGTACAGCGGGATCGACCCGCTGCTCTGGCGGGTCGGCTTCGTCGCCCTGACCCTCGCCGGCGGCGCCGGCGTGCTGGTCTACCTGCTGCTGTGGGTGCTCCTGCCGGCCGGCGCCGGCCAGGGCGCGCCGGCGGCACGAGCCGGCCGGGCGCCGCGCGAGCCGCGCTCCCCCGTCGCCGGGCTCACCCTCGCCGCCACGCTGATCGTCGTCGGGCTGCTGGCCGGGTTGACCCGCCTGACCGACTGGGACCCCGGGCCCCGGGGCTTCCTCGGCGGCGCCCTGCTGGTGGTCGGCCTGGGCCTGGTCGCCGCGGCGTTCACCGGCGGCCGGACGGCGAAGGGTGGGCTGATCGCCCTGGGCGTCGTCCTCTCCCTGGCGCTGGTGTTCGCCTCCAGCGTGCCGTGGGCCGACGGCGCCGGGGTCGGTGACCGCACCTACCGGCCGGCCTCGGCGGCCGAGGTGCGCGACACCTACCGGCTGGGCGCGGGTGACATGACCGTCGACCTGAGCCGGGTCGACGTCTCCGACCTGGACGAGCCGATCCGCCTGACCGTCGAGCACGGGGTCGGCGACCTCGACGTGGTGCTGCCCCGCGAGGCCGACGTGCAGCTGGACGTGGACGCCGGCGTCGGGCAGGTCGAGGTCTTCGACGTCGGCTCGTCCGACGGCGGGTTCTTCCCGGGCACCGGCTCCGGCCGGGACGTCGGGGACGACGAGGCCGAGATCATCCTGTCCATCGAGCACGGCGTGGGCGACCTGGAGGTGTCCCGTGGCTGACTACAGCGAGTTCCCGACCACCCCGACCGCCTGGCAGGAGCGCGCGCTCCAGGACATGATGCCAGTCGCCGTCGAGACCGCGCCCACCCCGCCCGCGCGCCGGGGGGTCGACCTCACCGCGCTGGTGCCGGGCCTGGTGTTCGTCGTCCTGGCCGTGTTCGGCCTGGCCGGCGCGGCGCTCCCCCTGGGGCTGTTCGAGGACGGCGGCATCCTGTGGCTGGTGCTGGTCCTCGCCGGGGTCTGGCTGCTGTTCAGCGAGCTGCGGCGGTCGCGCCGCCGGCACTGATCCGCCCGGTCCGGGGGCGGACGGGGAACGAGGGCCCGGGGAGCACCGCTCCCCGGGCCCTCGCCGCGTCCGGCGGAACTCGCGACGGGCTCTCCGCGTGGAGAGGACGTGCGCCTGGCCGCGATCGTGCTGCTGGTCACCGGCCTGCTCGCCGCCTGCGGCGACCGCGGCGCCGGCAGCCCGGACGTCGTCGGGTCCTGGCAGTTCGCCGACGGCACCGCCGACGGGGCCGCCCTCCCCCGGCCCGCCGGAGCGGGCGCGACGCTGGAGGTGACCCCCGGCGAGCTGCGCGGCCGCAGCTTCTGCAACTCGTTCTCCGCCGGCTACCGGCAGGACGGCGACTCGATCGCGCTCGACGGGCTGGGCGGCACCGAGATGGGGTGCGAGCCCGAGCTCATGGCCGCGGAGAGCGCCTTCCTCGGCGCCCTGGGCCGGATCACGACGGCGGCGCGGGACGGCGCCGACCTGGTGCTGACCGGCGACGGCGTCCGGCTGCGGTTCACCCCGGTGGTCCCCGCGCCGGACCGGGACCTCGCCGGCACCCGCTGGGTGCTCGACACCCTCGTGGACGGCCGGACGGCCTCGTCCACGGTCTCGAGCGCGGCGCCCGGCACGCTGGAGCTCGCACCCGGCGGCCCGGTGACCGGCTCGACCGGCTGCAGGGGCTTCGTCGGCACCTGGGAGACCGCCGGTGACGTCCTCACCCTGGTGGTGGACCGTGACGACGTCGGCTGCCCGGACGACCTCGGCCGCCAGGACGCGCACGTGCTGGCCGTGCTCGACAGCGGCCCGCGGTGGACCGTCGCGGCCGACCGGCTCACCCTCACCGCCGACGACGGCCGGGGCCTGGGCTACCGCGCCGGCTGACCGCAGGCCCCGCGCCGGGCGTCAGCGAGGGGTGGGGGGCAGCGGGGTCCTCACTCCCACTCGATGGTGCCCGGCGGCTTGCTCGTCACGTCCAGGACCACGCGGTTGACCTCGGCCACCTCGTTGGTGATGCGGGTGGAGATCCTCGCCAGCACGTCGTAGGGCAGGCGGGTCCAGTCGGCGGTCATCGCGTCCTCGCTGGACACCGGCCGCAGCACGATCGGATGGCCGTAGGTGCGCCCGTCGCCCTGGACGCCCACCGAGCGGACGTCGGCCAGCAGCACGACCGGGCACTGCCAGATCTCGGTGTCCAGCTTGGCGGCGGTCAGCTCGGCGCGGGCGATCGCATCGGCCTGGCGCAGCACGTCGAGCCGCTCGCGGGTGACCTCGCCGACGATGCGGATGCCCAGCCCCGGCCCGGGGAACGGCTGGCGCTGCACGAGGGTGTCGGGCAGGCCGAGCTGGCGGCCGACCTCGCGCACCTCGTCCTTGAACAGCGTGCGCAGCGGCTCGACCAGCGTGAAGGTGAGGTCCTCGGGCAGCCCGCCGACGTTGTGGTGGCTCTTGATGTTCGCCGTCCCGGTGCCGCCGCCGGACTCGACGACGTCGGGGTACAGCGTGCCCTGCACCAGGAAGTCGACGGTCTCGCCGTGCGCCTGGGCGTCGGCGACGACGTCGAGCGCGGCCTGCTCGAAGACCCGGATGAACTCGCGGCCGATGATCTTCCGCTTCTGCTCCGGATCGCTCACCCCGGCCAGCGCGGACAGGAACTGCTCGCCGGCGTCGACCACCCGCAGGTCGGCGCCGGTGACGGCGACGAAGTCCCGCTCGATCTGCTCGGTCTCGCCCTGCCGCATGAGGCCGTGGTCGACGTAGACGCAGGTGAGCCGGTCGCCGATGGCGCGCTGGACCAGTGCGGCGGCGACGGCGGAGTCCACCCCGCCGGAGAGCCCGCAGATGGCCCGCCGGTCCCCGATCTGCTCGCGGATCCGCTCGACCTGCTCGTCGACGACGTTGGCCATCGTCCAGGTGGGCTCGAGGCCGGCGATGTCGAAGAGGAAGTGCTCGAGCACCGTCTGGCCGTGCGCGGTGTGCCGCACCTCGGGGTGGAACTGCACCCCGGCCAGCTTCCGGTCGACGTCCTCGAACGCCGCGACCGGCGCGCCGGTGGACGTCGCGGTCACGGTGAACCCGGGCGGGGCCTCCGCGACGGCGTCCCCGTGGCTCATCCACACCGACTGCTCCACCGGCAGGTCGCCGAACAGCCGGCCCGTGGTGGTGACGGTCAGCGGGGTGCCGCCGTACTCGCGGTCGCCGGTGCGGGCGACGGTGCCGCCGAGGGTCTGCGCCATGGCCTGGAAGCCGTAGCAGATGCCGAACGCGGGGGTGCCCGCCTCGAACAGCGCCGGGTCGACCTGCGGGGCACCCGGCTCGTAGACGCTCGACGGGCCGCCGGACAGCACGATCGCCGCCGGCTTGCGGGCGAGGATCTCCTCGGCGGGCGTCGTCGAGGGCACCAGCTCCGAGTACACGCCGGCCTCGCGGATCCGCCGGGCGATGAGCTGGGCGTACTGGGCGCCGAAGTCGACGACCAGGACGGTCGGGAAGTCCATCAGGACTCGCCGTCCCCGCCGATGACCAGGTCGACCCGCTGGAACTCCTTGAGGTCGCGGTAGCCGGTCTTGGCCATGGTCCGGCGCAGCGCACCGAAGAGGTTGGTGCGCCCGTCGGCGGTCTCCGCCGGGCCCAGCAGCAGCTGCTCCAGCGACCCGGCCGGCGGCACGGCCGGGGAGGCGCCACCGCGGGGCAGCCGCGGGTGCGCGGCCACCGAGTCCCACCAGACGCCGCCGGCCGGCGCCTCGGCCGCCGCGCGCAGCGGCTCGCCGAGCTGGACGGCGTCGGCTCCGCAGGCCAGCGCGCGGGCGATGGCGCCGCTGGTCTCGATGCGGCCGTTGGCGATGACGTGCACGTACCGGCCGCCGGTCTCGTCGAGGTAGTCGCGGCGGGCGGCCGCGGCGTCGGCGATGGCGCTGGCCAGCGGCACGCGGATGCCCATGACGGCGTCGCCGGTGGAGAAGCTGTCGGCACCGACGCCGACGATCACGCCGGCCGCGCCGGTGCGCATCAGGTGCAGGGCCGTCGTGTAGTTCGCCGCCCCGCCGACGATCACGGGGACGTCGAGGTCGGCGATGAACTCCTTGAGGTTGAGCGCGTCGCCCTGGGTGGTGACGTGCTCGGCGGAGACGATCGTGCCCTGGATGACCAGCAGGTCCACCCCGGACGCCAGCACCGTGGGCGCCAGCTGGAGCGTGTGCTGCGGGGAGACGCGGACCGCGGTGGTGACCCCGGCGTCGCGCATCTCCTTGACCCGGGCGGCGATCAGGTCGGGCTTGACCGGCTCGCCGTAGACCTGCTGGAGCAGCGAGACCGGCGGCGGGCCGTCGGCGGCGGCCTCCCGCAGCTGCCGGTAGACCGGCGCCGGGTCGTCGTAGCGGGTCCACAGGCCCTCGGCGTTGAGCACGCCGAGCCCGCCGGCCTGGCCGACGGCGACCGCGGTGGCCGGGCTGACGACGGCGTCGCTGGGGCTGGTGACCAGCGGGATGTCGAAGCGGAAGGCGTCGATCTGCCAGGCGGTGGAGACGTCGTCGACGTCCCGGGTGCGCCGGGACGGCACGATCGAGACCTCGTCGAGGTCGTAGCCGCGTCGGGCGAACCGGTTGAGACCGATCTCGACGGTGTCACGGGCAGGCATGGTCAGCGGCCTCGGTAGTTGGGGGCTTCGGCGGTCATCTGGATGTCGTGCGGGTGGCTCTCGACCAGGCCGGCGGAGGTGATGCGGGTCAGCTGCCCGCGCTCCTGCAGGTCGGCGACGGTCGCCGCGCCGGCGTAGCCCATCGACGCGCGGAGCCCGCCGACGAGCTGGTGGGCCACGCCCGCGAGCAGGCCGCGGTAGGGCACCTGGCCCTCGATGCCCTCGGGGACGAGCTTGTCGTCGGAGAGGACGTCGTCGGCGAAGTACCGGTCGCGGCTGTAGGACTGGTTGCCGCGCTTCTGCATCGCGCCCAGCGATCCCATGCCGCGGTAGGTCTTGTACTGCTTGCCGTTCATGAAGACCAGCTCGCCCGGGGCCTCCTCGACGCCGGCGAACAGCCCGCCGATCATCACGGTGTCGGCGCCGGCGACCAGGGCCTTGGCGATGTCGCCGGAGTACTGCAGGCCGCCGTCGGCGATGACCGGCACACCGGCCGGCCGGGCGGCCAGCGAGGCCTCGTAGATGGCGGTGATCTGCGGAACGCCGACGCCGGCGACCACGCGGGTGGTGCAGATCGAGCCGGGGCCGACGCCGACCTTGACCGCGTCGACGCCGGCGTCGACCAGGGCCTGCGCGCCCGCGCGGGTGGCGACGTTGCCGCCGACCACCTGCACGCCGCCGTCCCCGCCGAAGTCCTTGCGCACCCGGGCGACCATGTCGAGCACCGCGCGCTGGTGGCCGTGCGCGGTGTCGACGACGAGCACGTCGACCCCGGCCTCGACCAGCAGGCCCGCGCGCTTGTAGGCGTCGTCGCCGACGCCCAGGGCCGCGCCCACGACCAGCCGGCCGTCGGCGTCCTTGGTGGCGTTCGGGTACTGGTCGCGCTTGACGAAGTCCTTGACGGTGATCAGGCCGCGCAGCCGGCCCGCGTCGTCGACGATCGGCAGCTTCTCGATCTTGTGCTTGGACAGCAGCCGCAGCGCGGTGTCGGCATCGACCCCGACCGGCGCGGTGACCAGCGGCATCGGCGTCATCACGTCGCGGACGAGCCGGTTCTGGTCGGTCTCGAAGCGCATGTCGCGGTTGGTGCAGATGCCGACGAGCACGCCGTCGGCGTCGACGACGGGGGCGCCGGAGATGCGGTAGCGGCCGGAGAGGGCGTCGACCTCGGCGAGGGTGTTGTCCGGCGAGCAGGTGACCGGGTTGGTGACCATGCCGGCCTCCGACCGCTTGACCAGGTCGACCTGGCCGGCCTGCTCCTCGGCGGCGAGGTTGCGGTGCAGGATGCCGACGCCGCCGACGCGGGCCATGGCGATGGCCATGCGCGCCTCGGTGACGGTGTCCATCGCGCTGGAGACCAGGGGCACCGCCAGGCGGATGCCGCGGGTGAGCCGGCTGCTGGTGTCCACCTCGGCGGGGACGACGTCGGACGCCCCCGGGATGAGCAGGACATCGTCGTAGGTGAGGCCGAGCGGCGCGAACTTCGCCGGCAGCTCGGGTACGAAATCGTCGGGCCGCATTGGGAAGCCGCCACCCCTCCGGGATCGGTCTGCGCCCTGCTGGGCGCGCGGGGAACCGCCCCCGATCGTAGGCGGCGGGGTGTGGGGGGCGGTCTTTCCCCTCGGGGACGGTTACCGTGGACCCTCGGGCGTGCCGCCCCGGCACGGCCCAGAGACGGTGGACGCAGCCGACGAGCGCCGGCGAGGAGGAAGCGTGAACCCGTTCGACGACACGAGCGGCCCGGACTTCGGGCCGGCCGACCCGTCGGGACCACCGCCGCTCACGATGGAGGAGCGCGCCGGCGTCCTCGACGACCTGGCCGAGCTCGAGGTGTTCCGGACGCTGCTGGAACCGACCGGGATCAAGGGCATCGTCGTCGACTGCCCGGACTGCGACGAGGAGCACCACGTCGACTGGGCGCTGATGCAGGCCAACCTGCGCCAGCTGCTGGAGGAAGGGCAGACCGGCCGGCACGAGCCGCCGTTCGACCCCGACCCCGACGACTACGTCAGCTGGGACTACGCCAGCGGGTACGCCGACGGCATCGCGGCGCTCGCCGAGCGCGAGGAGCCCGGCGGCCAGCGCGGCGGGAAGCACGCCCGCGAGGACTAGGACTCCGTCGGCCTACCGGCCGACACCGCGGCCAGGAGCCGTCCCCGACCGAGCGGAGCCGCTGCGTCGCGCCTGCGCGGACCCCTCCGGGGCCCACTCGGCGCGACCTCCGGTGGTCGCCTTCCTGGACGAAGACAGCGCGCCCTCCTCCGAATCGGAGGGGGGCGCGCTTCGTCGTGCGGTGCGGTCCGGTAGGACCGCCGAGTCACTGCATCATGCCCCGGCGGAACCCGGTGGCCACGGCCTCGGCGCGGTCCTTGGCGCCGAGCTTGCGGAACAGCCGGCGGGCGTGGGTCTTGATGGTGTCCTCGGAGAGGTAGAGCTCACGGCCGATCTGGGCGTTGCTCTTGCCCTGGCTCATGCCGGTGAGCACCTGCATCTCGCGCATCGACAGGCTGACCTGCGGGGTGTCGCGCACGGCGGCCCGCACCGTGGTGGGGGCGGCACCGGCCAGCGGGGCGGCACCGTTCCAGGCGGGGGTCGGCGCGTGCGCCCCGACCGAGGCCAGGGGCACGGGGTGGCCGTTGGCCGGCTGCGGCGTCCGGCCGTCGACCCGCAGGCCCACGCGCGACAGGCCCAGGCCCATCTCGAGCGCGGTGGCGTCCCAGCGGAGGTAGCCGCGGGCGCCGACGGCGACCGCCGCGCGCACCGACTCGGCGTCGTCCGGGGCGCCGAGCACCAGCACCGGGAGCCGCGGGTAGGCCCGCAGCGCCTGGGTGGCGACGGTGAGGCCGGAGTCGACCGCCCGCTGGGTGCCCACGAGCAGCACGTCGGGCTGGCGGGTCGCCAGGCGGGACATCAGGCCGGTGGCGTCGCCGACGACCTCGACCCGGCCGACGAAGGGCAGGGCGACCAGCCGGGAGGCGATGTCGTCCCGCACCCGGCGCCGCTCGTCGTAGACCCACACGGTCGTGGTGCCCTGACCGGGACCGCGCATCCTGTCGTCGATCACCCGATTGCTCCTCGCTCTCCCGGCGGCGTGCCAGGGGATCCCCCACCGTCCGGGGCTCCCCCGGCCGGACCTCGCACGGACGGCACCCCGTCCGGGGAGCCGCCGTCGTGCGCGGGGACGCGCCGGGCCGGCAGGGCTCCCACCAGGCCGTTCGGCACGTCCGGACTCCACCTTGATCGCCGTCCAGGGCACGGGACAGACGTCCTCACCCAGCGGGGTGAGGCGGGAGCCAGCAAAATGCCGGGGTTGCGTGTGTTTGACCCGCGCAGGCCTCGGGCACCGGGCCCCTTGCAGCCGGACCGCCCCCTCCGGCTCGCATCACGAGCCGAGGAGGACCACATGGCTGACATCCGCCGACTCCCCACCCCCGTCGCCGAGGTGTGGGACTGGCAGCTCCACGGCGCCTGCCGTGGGGAGAGCACGGCCCTGTTCTTCCACCCCGACGGTGAGCGCGGCCCCGCCCGGGCCCGTCGCCAGCAGGCCGCCAAGGCCGTCTGCGCGCGCTGCCCCGTCATCGACGCCTGCCTCAAGCACGCGCTGAGCGTGCGGGAGCCCTACGGGGTGTGGGGCGGCATGAGCGAGGAGGAGCGGGCCCGGCTGATCGCCGCAGAGCCTGCTGCCGTCGCCGCGGGCGTGTAGCGCCCCCATAGACACCGAGAGGGCCGGTCCAGCGAGTCGCTGGACCGGCCCTCTCGTCTTCTCAGGCCCTCCCGGGCCTGGGTCGGCCCCCCTGCAGGGCCCCGCCGCGAGCGTGCGAGCGGCGGGGGGCAGGGGGGCCCTTCCTCAGTGCGAGTGCCCGTGGCCGCCGTGCGAGTGGCCGTGGGTGTGGTGCCCGTTGCCGTGCTCGTGCTCCTCCTCCGGCGCCTCCACGACGGCGGAGTCGGTGGTGAGCACCATCGCCGCGATCGACGCGGCGTTGCCCAGCGCGGCCTTGGTGACCTTGACCGGGTCGATGACGCCCTGGGCGGCCAGGTCGCCGTACTCGCCGGTCGCGGCGTTGAAGCCCTGGCCGACGCCGGCCTCGCGGACCTTGCTGACGACGACGCGGCCCTCGTAGCCGGCGTTCTCGGCGATCCGCACCAGCGGGGCGTCGAGGGCGGCACGGACGGCGCGGGCACCGGTCAGCTCGTCGCCGGTGAGGTCGAGGGAGTCGACGGCCGCTGCGGCGTGCACCAGTGCGGAGCCACCACCGGGGACGACGCCCTCCTCCACCGCGGCGCGGGTGGCGGCGATGGCGTCCTCGATCCGGTGCTTCTTCTCCTTCATCTCGACCTCGGTGGCCGCGCCGACGCGGATGACGCCGATGCCGCCGGCCAGCTTGGCCAGCCGCTCCTGCAGCTTCTCGCGGTCCCAGTCGGAGTCGGTGGCCTCGATCTCGCGGCGGATCTGCGCGACCCGGTCGCCGATGGCCTCCTGGGTGCCGCCGCCGTCCACGATCGTCGTCGTGTCCTTGGTGACGGTGACCCGGCGGGCGGTGCCGAGCACCTCGAGGCCGACGGCGTCGAGCTTGAGGCCGACGTCCTCGCTGACGACCTGGCCACCGGTGACGACGGCGAGGTCGGTCATGAACGCCTTGCGCCGGTCGCCGAAGTAGGGCGACTTCACCGCGACGACCTTGATGGTCTTGCGGATGGAGTTGACGACGAGGGTCGACAGCGCCTCGCCCTCGACGTCCTCGGCGACGATGAGGAGCGGCTGACCGCCGCGGCCGAGCACCTTCTCCAGCAGCGGGAGCAGGTCGGCCAGGGCGCTGATCTTGCCGCTGACCAGCAGGACCAGGGCGTCCTCGAGGACGGCCTCCATGGCCTCCTGGTCGGTGACGAAGTAGGGCGAGAGGTAGCCCTTGTCGAACTGCACGCCCTCGGTCACGTCGAGGTCGGTGGAGAGGGTGTTGCTCTCCTCGACGGTGATGACGCCGTCCTTGCCGACCTTCTCCATGGCCTGGCCGATGAGCGCGCCGACCTCGGCGTCCTGCGCCGAGATGGTGGCCACGCCGGCGATGGCGGCCTCGTCGGTCACCGGGATGGCGACCTCGTCGAGCGCTGCGGAGACGGCGTCGACGGCGGCGCGCATGCCGCGGCCCAGACCCATCGGGTTGGCGCCGGCGGCGACGTTGCGCATGCCCTCCTTGACCAGGGCCTGGGCGAGCACGGTGGCGGTGGTGGTGCCGTCACCGGCGACGTCGTTGGTCTTGGTGGCGACGTTCTTGGCCAGCTGGGCGCCGAGGTTCTCGTACGGGTCCTCGAGCTCGACCTCGCGGGCGATGGTCACGCCGTCGTTGGTGATGGTCGGGGCGCCGAACTTCTTGTCGAGGACGACGTTGCGCCCGCGCGGGCCGAGGGTCACCTTGACCGCGTCGGCGAGCTTGTCGACACCGCGCTCGAGCGCGCGGCGGGCGTCCTCGTTGAACTTGATGATCTTGGCCATGGGCCCTTCCGATCAGAGAACAGGGGGCGGACGACGACCGCCCCGGGACCCGGTCACTCGGGTCGCCGGGGCGGTCGCGTGCGTGCTGGAGCGGCCCCGTCGCAGGGCCCCGCGGCGAGCGGAGCGAGCGATGAGGGGCGACGGGGTCCTGCTACTTCTGCACGACGGCGAGCAGGTCGCGCGCGGAGAGCACGAGGTACTCCTCGCCCGCGTACTTCACCTCGGTGCCGCCGTACTTGGAGTAGATGACCACGTCGCCGACCTGGACGTCGAGCGGAACGCGGTTGCCGTTGTCGTCGATGCGGCCGGGGCCCACGGCGATGACCGTGCCCTCCTGCGGCTTCTCCTTGGCGGTGTCCGGGATGACCAGACCGGAGGCGGTGGTGGTCTCGGCCTCGTTGGCCTGGACCACGACGCGGTCCTCCAGCGGCTTGATGGTGACCTTGGTAGCGGTCGTCACGTCGGTGACGCCCCCTTCGGTGTCGAGCGGCTGGTGGGTGTGGTGCTGATGCTGTGGCACGGAAACCGCGCGCCTGCCGTCGCGGGGGTCAGGCGTCAGCCCGTGTCGATTGGCACTCTACCCAGGAGAGTGCCAGCCCCTCAACCGGGTCCCGCGATTGTGTCCCGGACCGGTGCGTCACGCTCTCCCCGTGCCCTCCGACCATGGTCCCGACGGCGTCCTGGAACGACTCCGGTGGCTGCAGACACCGGAGGGCGCGGCCGCCGTCGCGCACGCCGCGGAGCTGCTCGCCGCCGGCACCGATCTGCTGGCCGGCCTGGACCGGCTGCGCGCGCTCGTCGGTGCGGAGGGCGCCGGCCCGGCGTGGGAGCTGGCCCGGCTCCGGGCCCGCGCACGCCCGGTCTTCGGTGCCGACGCCGACCGCCTGTTCCTCACCGCCGACACCCTCGAGCAGGCCGGCCGGCCTGCGCTCGCCGCCCGCCGGGCGGCCCGCCTCCTCGCCGGGGGCGCCGAGGAGGTGGACTCCGCCGTGGACCTCGGCTGCGCGGCCGGCACCGACACCGTGGCCCTGGCGCGGGCGGGGGCGACGGTCCTGGCGGTCGACCTCGACCCGGTGGCGCGCGAGCTGACCGCCGCCAACGCGGCCGCCCTGGGCGTGGCCGACCGCGTGTGGGTGACCGCCGGCGACGCCGTCGAGCTGGTTGCGGCGGCCCGGGGCGGGGAGGTCGCCGGCTGCGCGGCGGCGGTCCTCGATCCGGCCCGGCGGGCCGGCGGCCGCCGGCAGCTGGACCCCGACCGCTGGTCCCCGCCGTGGTCGACGGTCGAGGAGCTGCTCGACCGGGCCCCGGTGGCGGTGGTCAAGGTGGCGCCGGGCCTGGACCACGACCGGGTGCCCGACGGCGTGGAGGCCGAGTGGGTGTCGGCCGGCGGCTCGATCGTCGAGGCGCTGCTGTGGGGGCGAGGGGTGTCGGCGACGTGGCGGCGGGCCACCGTGGTGGCCGCCGACGGCGCCGTCTGCGAGCTGGTCGCCGACGCCGACCCCGGCCCGGCACCGGTGGGGCCGGTACGCGGATGGCTGCACGAGCCCGATCCCGCGGTGATCCGCTCCGGTCTGGTGTCGCTGGCGGCCGCCGAGCTCGGCGCCACGCTCGTCGACCCGACGATCGCCTACCTGACCTCCGACGCGGCCGCCCCCGGCTCGCCCTGGGTCACCTCGTACCGGGTCGACGAGGTGCTGCCGTTCTCGCTCAAGCGGCTGCGGGCCCTGCTGCGCGACCGCGGCATCGGCCGGGTGACGGTGAAGAAGCGCGGCTCGGCGATCGAGCCCGAGCAGCTCGTGCGGCAGCTGCGCGGCCCCGGCGCGGGCACGGCGACCGTCGTCGTCACCCGGGTGGCCGGCGCGCCGACCGTCCTCGTCTGCGACGTCAGCGGAGTGTGAGGGCGCGGAAAGTGCGCCCCTCCCACTCCACCTAGCGGGTGACGACGTCGATCGGCAGCGAGCTGTCGGCCCCCAGGTCCGGGGACGACGGCGCGACGCCGGCCGCCACCAGCCGTGAGCCGAGCGCCGCCACCATCGCGCCGTTGTCGGTGCACAGCCGCGGGCTGGGCACCCGCAGCACGATCCCGGCCGCCGCGCAGCGCTCCTCGGCCAGGGCGCGCAGCCGCGAGTTGGCCGCCACTCCCCCGCCGAGCACCAGGTGGTCCACGCCGTGGTCGCGGCAGGCCCGCACCGCCTTGGCGGTCAGCACGTCGGCCACCGCCTCCTGGAACGAGGCGGCGACGTCGGCCACCGGCACGGGGTCCCCGGCCCGCTGCCGAGCCTCCACCCAGCGGGCCACGGCGGTCTTGAGGCCGGAGAAGGAGAAGTCGTAGGCCGCGTCGCGGGGGCCGGTGAGGCCGCGCGGGAAGTCGATGGCGGCCGGGTCGCCCTCGCGGGCGGCGCGGTCGATCGGCGGCCCACCCGGGAACGGCAGGCCGAGCACCCGGGCGACCTTGTCGAAGGCCTCGCCCGCGGCGTCGTCGATGGTGCGGCCCAGCGGCTGCACGTCGCGGGCGAGGTCGGGCACGAGCAGCAGCGAGCTGTGCCCGCCGGAGACGAGCATCGCGATCGACGGCTCGGCCAGCGCGCCGTGCTGCAGCTCGTCCACGGCGACGTGCGCGGCGAGGTGGTTGACCCCGTAGAGCGGCACGTCCAGGGCCAGCGCGTAGGCCTTGGCCGCCGCCAGGCCCACCAGCAGCGCCCCGGTCAGCCCGGGCCCGGCGGTCACCGCCACCGCGTCGACGTCGGAGGCCTGCACCCCGGCCTCGGCCAGCGCCCGGTGCACCGTCGGCACCATGGCCTCCAGGTGCGCGCGCGAGGCGATCTCCGGCACCACGCCGCCGAAGCGCTCGTGCTCGGCCATCGACGTGGCGAGGGCGTCGGAGAGCAGCGTGCGCCCGCGCACCAGCCCCACGCCGGTCTCGTCGCACGAGGTCTCGAAGCCCAGCACCAGCGGCTCGTCATGCTCCCGGACCTGTCCGCTCACGAGCGGTCCCTCCTCATCACCACGGCGTCGCTTCCGCTCGGCTGGTAGTACCGCGGCCGCCGGCCGATCTCGGCGAAGCCGCGTCGCCGGTAGAGCCCCTGCGCGTGCTCGTTGTCCGCCCGCACCTCGAGCAGCACCACCGGGCTGCGGCGGTCGGCCTCGGCCAGCAGCGCGTCGAGCAGCAGCGCGCCGATCCCCTCGCCCTGCCGGCTGCCGGCGACCCCGATGGTCGCCACGTGCGCCTCCTCGGGGTAGGCGATCAGCCCCGCGTACCCGACCACCGTGCCGTCGTCGTCGGCCACCAGGTAGTGCCGGGTGTCGGTGCGGGCCAGCTCGTCGCGATACATGGCGGCGGTCCAGGTGTCCGGCGCGAAGAGCTCCTCCTCCAGCGCCAGGACGGCGGGCAGGTCGGCCAGCCGCATCGGCCGCAGCCGGGGGGTCACGACGTCGTCACCGGCTTGAACGACGTCGGCGGGACGGCGTCCGGACGGCGCAGGTACAGCGGCACCAGCGGCCCGGCCGACCCCGGGTCGGCCAGCTGCCCGGCCGCCGCGCGCAGCAGGCCCGCGGTGCTCACGTCGGCCGGCGTGACGGCCGCGCCCAGCCGCTCGCCGAAGCGCTCGTCACCGACGAACGGGCCGGCGGCGGTCAGCTCCTCCGGGCGGACGACGCCCGGCCCGTCGACCCGCTCCCCGCCCGCGCCGTAGGCGGCCCAGTAGACCTCCTTGCGGCGGGCGTCGGTGACCACCGTCCGGGCGCCGGAGCCCACGGCGTCCAGCGAGCAGACGCCCACGACCGGCACCCCGCGGGCGTCGGCCAGGGCGGCGGCGGTGACGATGCCGACCCGCAGGCCGGTGAACGGCCCGGGGCCCAGCCCGGTCACCACGGCCTCGACGTCGGCGAGGGTCAGCCCGGCGTCGGCGAGCGCGCCGCGGACGGCCGGCACCAGCAGCTCGGCGTGCCGGTTGCCCGAGGGCACCAGCCGCTCGGCGAGCACCTCGACCGCGCCGTCGGGGGACCGGCGCGCGACGCCGGCGAGGAGCGTCGGCGTGGCGGTGTCGAGGGCGAGGACCAGCACGGACAGCCAGGTTACTGAGCGGCCGCGAGGCGCTGCTCCCAGCCGGGCCCGGACGGCACGAGGACGGCGGTGCGCACGTCGTCGTCCCGGCGGTCCAGCCGCACCTCGAGGTGCTCGTCGGCGAGCCGCTCGACCAGCCCCTGCCCCCACTCGACGACCGTCACCGACTCCTCGGTCGAGGCGTCGAGGTCGAGGTCGTCGACGTCGGCGACCGACCCCAGCCGGTAGGCGTCGACGTGCACCAGCGGCAGCCGGCCGCCGCGGTGCACGCGGGAGATGACGAAGGTGGGCGAGGTGACCGGCTCCCGGACGCCGAGCGCCTCGCCGATGCCCTGGGTGAGCGCGGTCTTGCCCGCCCCCAGCGGCCCGACCAGGACGACGAGGTCACCCGGGCGCAGCAGCCCGGCCAGCGCGGCGCCGAGGGCGCGGGTGTCCTCGGCGGTGGGCAGCACGTGCTCGCGGTTCACGACAGGCTCCCGGCGACGGCGGTGAGGTCCTCCAGCAGGCCGGCACGGGGCGCGCCGTTCGGCCCGAACCGGATGGCGGCCGAGGGGTGGTAGGTGGCCCACACGGCGCGGCCGTCGACGTCGTGCGGCCGGCCGCGGACGGCGGCGAGCACGGTGCGCGGACCGAGGAACCACTTCGCCGACGACAGCCCCAGGGCCACGACCACCGGCGGGTCGAGCAGCTCCAGCTGCCGGCGCAGCCAGCCGCTGCAGCGGGCCACCTCCGGGGCCTTCGGCGTCCGGTTGCCCGGCGGCCGGCACTTGACCACGTTGAGCACCGCGGCCTCGGCCCGGCTCAGGCCCGCCTCGGCGAGCAGCTGGTCGAGCAGCGCGCCGGACCTGCCCACGAACGGCCGGCCGGTCTCGTCCTCGGTGGCCCCGGGGGCCTCGCCGACGAGCACGAAGCGGGGCCGGCCGCCGGCGGGCACGTCGCCGACGACCACGTGCTGCCGGGTGGCGGCCAGCTCCGGGCAGGCGACGCACGGCGAGGCCGCGGCGGCCAGCTCGGCCCAGTCGCGGGCGGCCGCGGCCGTGCGGGCGACCTCCTCGGCCGCGGCGTCGAGGCGGGGCGGACGGGGAGCGGCCACGTCGGCACCCTACGGCGCGGCCTCAGGCGCTCGCCGCGCCCGCGGGCTGGCCGGCGCCGACGCGGCGCAGCAGCGACGACAGCGCGGCGGTGACCTCGGCCGGCTTCTCCAGCGGCACCATGTGCCCGGCGTCGGGGACGACGACGAAGTCCACGTCGTCGGCGTCCGGGCCGCCCAGCAGCTCGACGAGCTTCTCGCTGTGCTCCGGCGGGATGAGGGTGTCGGCGTCGCCGGTGAGCACGAGGGTGGGCACGGCGCGCAGGGGCTCGAGCGCACCGGTCTCGTCCATGCCGGCCAGTGCCGGGTAGAACTCCGCGATCACGTCGACCGGCGTGCCGGCGATCATCGCGTCCACGTACCGGCCCAGCCGCGGGTCGACGTCCCGCGAGGCGAACGACAGCGACCAGGTGGCCGCGGAGATCACGGAGGCGGCCACCTTGCGGGTGCGCTCGGCGAAGCCGGGCCGGCGGCGCATGGTCCAGGCGGCCACCGGGATCACCGCGGCGCGGACCCGGGTCAGGAACTCCGGCAGGCCGAAGGAGAGCTCGGCGAGGTTGCCGCTGGAGGTCGACATCAGCGCGACGCCCACCACGCGCGAGCCGAACAGCTCGGGCCGCAGCGCGGCCAGCGACATGATCGTCATGCCGCCCATCGAGTGCCCGACCAGCACGACCGGGCCGCGCGGCACCCGCGCGCGCAGCACCGCGGCGAGATCGTGGCCGAGCTGCTCCATGGTCGAGTTCTCCGACGCCCCGCGGCCGGAGGAGCCGTGGCCGCGCTGGTCGTAGAACACCAGCCGGGCCTTGGGCCGCGATCCGTTGGCCGTGGCCAGCTCCGCCCCCAGCGCCCGGCGCTGGAAGGTCCACGACGCCATCGACAGCGTGTAGCCGTGCACGAAGACGACGGTCAGCGGCGCGTCGGTCGGGCCGACCTCCTCGACGGCCAGCAGGACGCCGTCGTCGGCCTGCACCAGCGCCGTCCGGTCGGCGCGGCGCGACGCCGGGCCGAGCGGGTCCTCGTCGCGCAGCTCGGCGTCGCTGGCGCCGGCCGGCAGCCCGGCCGCCGACCCCACCCGCTGGGCGCCGACCCGGCGGGTGGCGATCCGGCTGACGGCGACGCCGACCGCGGTGCCGGCGGCGGCCAGGCCGACCACCGCGCCGACGACCCCGGCGGTGTGGTGCGGCCCGTAGGGGTGCTTGGCGGCCTTGCGCGGGTGCGCGGCCATCAGACCGCCCCCGCCGAGCCGACGTACCGGCGGGTGAAGCGACCGCCGATCCGGGCCACCAGCTCGTAGTGGATGGTGTCGCAGGCGTCGGCCCACTGCTGCGCCGTCGGCTCGCCGTCGGTGCCCGGGCCCCACAGCACCACCCGGTCGCCCGGGGCGACGGGGTCGTCGCCGAGGTCGAGGACGAACTGGTCCATGCAGACCCGTCCGGCGATCGGCCGCTGCGCGCCGCCGGCGAGCACGGGGGCGCGGTTGCTGCCGGCCCGCGGCACGCCGTCGGCGTACCCCACCGGGACGACGGCCAGCGTGGTCTCGCGCTGCGTCGTGTACGTGTGCCCGTAGGAGACCCCCGCGCCGGCCGGCACCCGCTTGGTGAGCATGACCCGCGCCTGCGCGGTCATCGCCGGGCGCAGGCCGTACGCCGCCGGGTCGCCGCCGAGGGGGTCCAGGCCGTAGACGGCCACACCGGGGCGGACCAGGTCGTACCAGGTGTCGGGCAGCGCGACCGTGGCCGCGGAGTTGGCCAGGTGCCGGCGGGCGTCGGTCAGGCCGGCCGCGCGGGCCACCTCGACGGCCTCGTCGAAGACCGCGCGCTGGCGCCCGATCGTCGGGTGGGTGGGCGCGTCGGCGTAGGCCAGGTGGCTCCACAGCCCGGCGACCTCGACCTCGCCGTCGGCCTGCGCGCGGGCGGCGGCGGCCACGAGGGCGGGCCACTCGTCGGGCGTCGCGCCGCCCCGGGCCAGGCCGGTGTCGATCTTCAGGTGCAGCCGCGCGGTGCGGCCGGTGGCGCGGGCGGCGTCGACCACCTCGGCCAGGCCCCAGGTCGCGTTGACCGACACCTCGAGGTCGGCGGCCAGCGCCGCGGCGAAGTCCTCGCCCGGCCCGTTCAGCCAGGCCAGCACCGGCGCCGTGACGCCGGCGGCGCGCAACGCCAGCCCCTCCTCCAGCGCCGCGACGCCGAGCGCGTCGGCGCCCCCGGCCAGCGCCGCGCGGGCGGCGGGCACCAGGCCGTGGCCGTAGCCGTCGGCCTTGACCACGGCCATGAGCGGTCGGCCGACCCGCTCGCGCAGGACCGCGGTGTTGGCGGCGATGGCGTCGAGGTCGACGACCACCTCGGCCCGGGCGGCAGGAGACGTCACGGAACTCAGTCTCCCAGGGTCCCCGCGCCACCTCCGCGCACGCGGGCGAGTGTCTCGGGCAGCCGGCGCACCAGGTCACCGGCGATCAGCGGCCCCGCGGCGGCCGCGAGCTGCCCCGCCCGGCCGTGCAGGTGGGCGGCGGCTGCCGCTGCCCGCTCCGGGGGCAGGCCGGTGGCCAGCAGCGCACCGGCGATGCCGGAGAGCACGTCGCCGGTGCCGGCGGTGGCCAGCCACGGGGTGCCCGTGCCGTTGACGAACGCCGCGCCGTCGGGCCCGGCGACGACGGTGGCGTCGCCCTTGAGCAGCACGACTGCGCCGAGGTCGCCGGCCAGCCGGCGGGCCGCGCCGATGCGGTCGTCGCCGACCTCGCGGCCGAACCGGGCGTACTCCCGGTCGTGGGGGGTGAGCACGGTGGGGGCCGCCCGTCCCCGGACCAGGTCGGGGGCCTGGGCGGCCATCGTCAGCGCGTCGGCGTCCAGCAGCACCGGCAGGTCGGTCGCGAGCACCTCGGCGAGCACGCTCCGGGCGTCGTCGTCGGTGCCCATGCCGGGGCCGACGACCCAGGCCTGCACCCGCCCCGCGTCGCCGGGGCGGCCGTCGGTCACGATCGCCTCCGGCCAGGCGGCGCGGACGCCGTCCCCCGCGGTGCCGGCGTAGCGGACCAGGCCCGGCCGGGTGCGCAGCGCGGCCCCGGTGCACAGCACCGCGGCGCCGGGATAGGTCGCGGAGCCGGCGACGATGCCGACCACGCCGCGGGAGTACTTGTCGTCGTCGGACGACGGGGCGGGCACCAGCGCGGCGACGTCGGCGTCGGTGAGCTGCCGGGTGCGGGGGGCGGGCAGGTCCAGCCCGATGTCGACCAGGTGGACGACGCCGGCGTGCCCGCGGCCCTCCCCCACCACCAGCCCGGGCTTGACCGCGCCGAAGGTGACCGTGTGCTGCGCGGGGAACGCCGCGCCGGGCACCGCGCCGGTGTCGGCATCCACCCCGGACGGGACGTCGACGGCCACCATCAGACCCGGCCCGGTCGCCGCCTCCTCCACCAGCGCCGCGGCCGCGGGCCGCAGCCCGCCGCGGCCGCCGATGCCCACGATGCCGTCGAGGACCAGGTCGGCGCGGTCCAGCCCGGTGGCCCCGGCGCCGGCGACCACCACCCGGCCACCGGCCCGGCGCAGCGCGGCCAGCCCGGCGGCGTGCGCGCGTCCGGGGTCCAGCAGCACGGCGGTGACCCGCGCGCCGCGGCGGGCCAGGAACGCGCCGGCGAACAGCGCGTCCCCGCCGTTGTCGCCGGCCCCGACCAGGGCGGTCACCCGGGTGCCGTGCGCGCGGCCGAGCAGCCGCAGGCAGACGGTGGCCAGCCCGGTGGCGGCACGCTGCATGAGCGCGCCCTCGGGCCCGGCGGCGAGCAGGGGGGCCTCGGCGGCGCGCACCTCGCCGGCGGTGAACAGGCCGATCACCCCGCCACCTCGCCGGCCCGCGCGATGCCCTCGGCGACGACGACCGCCGAGGCGATGCCGCCGTCGTGGCTGAGCGACACGTGCCAGGACGTGACGCCGAGCTGGTGCGCGCGGCGGGCCACGGTGCCGCGGACGGACAGGTGCGGGCGGCCGTGCTCGCCCACGGTCACCTCGGCGTCGTGCCAGTGCAGGTCGCCGGGCGCGCCGAGGGCCTTGGCCAGCGCCTCCTTCGCCGCTAACCGGGCGGCCAGCGACTCCCCCGTGCGCTCCCCGCCCGACGGCGTCCGCTGCTCGTCGGCGGTGAACAGCCGGTCCCGCAGCGCCGGGGTGCGGGTGAGCGACTCGGCGAACCGCGCGACGGGCACGACGTCGATGCCGATCCCGATGATCACCGGCCCAGTCTGCCGGGCGCGCCCGCGGGCCGCCGGACGCCGTCCTCCCCGACCGTGCGGGGTGCTCCCGGACGGTGCACCGCCGGGGAGGACCACACATGATCAGGGACCCTGATCATGTGGGCCGCCGACGCGGGCTACTCCACCGTGACGCTCTTGGCCAGGTTCCTCGGCTGGTCGACGTCGTAGCCGCGGGTGTCGGCGATCTCGCAGGCCAGCACCTGCAGCGGCACCGTGGTCACGACCGGCGCGAGCAGGGTCGGCGTCCGCGGCACGCGGATGACGTGGTCGGCGAAGGGGACGACGTCCTCGTCGCCCTCCTCGGCGATGACGATCGTGCGCGCCCCGCGGGCCCGGACCTCCTGGATGTTGGAGACGACCTTGCCGTGCACGGACTCCCGGCTGCGCGGCGAGGGGACCACGACGATGACCGGCGTCCCCTGGTCGATGACGGCGATCGGGCCGTGCTTGAGCTCGCCGGCGGCGAAGCCCTCCGCGTGGATGTAGGCCAGCTCCTTGAGCTTGAGCGCACCCTCCAGGGCCACCGGGAAGCCGACGTGCCGGCCGAGGAAGAGCACCGTGTTCGCATCGGCCAGCGAGCGGCCGAGCTCGCGCACCGGCTCCATCTGCTCGAGCACCTTCGAGACGGCGTCGGGCAGCTGGCGCAGCTCGTCGACGATCTGGGCGATCTCGTCCTCGTACTTCAGGCCGCGGACCTGGGCCAGGAAGAGCCCGACCAGGTAGCAGGCGACCAGCTGGGTGAGGAAGCCCTTGGTGGAGGCGACCGCGATCTCCGGCCCGGCGTGGGTGTAGAGGACGGCGTCGGACTCGCGCGGGATCGTGGAGCCGTTGGCGTTGCAGATCGCGAGCACGCGGGCCTTCTGGTCCTTGGCGTGCCGCAGGGCCATGAGGGTGTCCATCGTCTCGCCGGACTGGCTGATGACGACGACGAGCGTGGAGCGGTCGAGCACCGGGTCGCGGTAGCGGAACTCGCTGGCGACCTCGACCTCGACGGGGATGCGGGTCCAGTGCTCGATGGCGTACTTGGCGATCAGCCCGGCGTGGTAGGCGGTGCCGCAGGCGACGACGAACACCTTGTCGATGTCGCGGAGGTCCTGGTCGGTGAGCCGCACCTCGTCGAGCACCAGCTCGCCGCGCTCGCCCAGCCGGCCCAGCAGGGTGTCGGCGACCGCGCGGGGCTGCTCGGCGATCTCCTTGAGCATGAACCAGTCGTAGCCGCCCTTCTCGGCGGCCGCGGCGTCCCAGTCGACGGTGTAGGCGGTCGGCTCGACGGTGTTGCCCGCGAAGTCGGTGACCGTGGCGCCGCGCTCGCGGTCGATCTCCACGACCTGGTCCTGGCCCAGCTCGAGGGCCTCGCGGGTGTGCGCGATGAACGCCGCGACGTCGGAGCCGACGAAGTACTCGCCGTCGCCCACGCCGACCACCAGCGGGCTGTTGCGCCGCGAGGCGACCAGGCGGTCGGGCTCGTCGGCGTGCGCGGCGACCAGCGTGAAGGCGCCCTCCAGGCGGCGGCTGACCACGCGCATGGCCTCGGCCAGGCGGTCGCGCCCCGCGGGCAGCTCCTCGTAGGCGGTGCGCAGCAGGTGCGCGGCGACCTCGGTGTCGGTGTCGGAGGCGAGCTCGACGCCGGTGGCCTCGATCTCGGCCCGCAGCGCGGCGAAGTTCTCGATGATCCCGTTGTGGATCACCGCCACCCGGCCGTCGGCGGACAGGTGCGGATGCGCGTTGCGGTCGGTCGGACCGCCGTGCGTGGCCCACCGGGTGTGCCCGATGCCCAGCGTCGCGGCCGGCAGCGGCGAGTCGGCGAGCACCTTCTCCAGGTTGGCCAGCTTCCCGGCCTTCTTCGCCGTCGCCAGCGAGCCGTCCGCTCCGTCAGCGCCGACCCGGACCGCGACGCCGGCGGAGTCGTATCCCCGGTACTCGAGCCGCCGCAGGCCCTCCAGGACGACGTCCAGGGCGTCCTGCGGGCCCACGTACCCCACGATTCCGCACATTTGACCGAGGGTACCGGCGGAGGCGGACCGATCCGTCCATCCGCGGCGTGTCCCCCCCTCGGAGGGGTCGGCCTCCCTACGGCCTCAGCCGACCGCCCGGACGACGTCGGCCAGCCGGTGGGCCACCTCGTCGGCGTGCTCCTGGGTGGCCGCCTCGACCATCACCCGCACCAGCTGCTCGGTGCCCGACGGGCGCAGCAGCACCCGGCCGGTGTCGCCGAGCTCCTCCTCGACGGCGTTGACCGCCTCGGCGACCCGGTCGCTCTCCACCACGGCCATGCGGTCGCGCACGGGCACGTTGACCAGCACCTGCGGCAGGCGCTGCACCACGGAGGTCAGCTCGGCCAGCGAGGCGCCGGTGACGGTCATGCGTGACATCAGCGACAGCGCCGTGAGCAGCCCGTCGCCGGTGGTGGCGTGGTCGAGGAAGACCAGGTGGCCGCTCTGCTCGCCGCCGAGGGAGAGCCCGCGCTCGCGGAGGGCCTCGAGCACGTAGCGGTCGCCGACGGCCGTCGTCCGGACAGCGATGCCGGCGTCGCGCATCGTGTGGTGGAAGCCCAGGTTGCTCATCACGGTGGCCACGACGGTGTCGTCGCGCAGCTGCCCGCGCTCGTGCAGCCCGATGGCGCAGACGGCGAGGATCGCGTCGCCGTCGACGACCTCGCCGTCGGCGGTGACCGCCAGGCAGCGGTCGGCGTCGCCGTCGTGGGCGATGCCGAGGTCGGCGCCGTGCTCGCGCACCGCTGCGGTGAGCGGGTCCAGGTGCGTGGAGCCGATGCCGTCGTTGATGTTCCAGCCGTCGGGCTCGCCGCCGATGACGTGCACGGTGGCGCCCGCCTGTCGGTAGACCTCGGGGGCGACGGTCGCCGCGGCGCCGTGCGCGCAGTCGACGACGACGGTGAGGCCCGCGAGCGGCTGCTCGAGCGTGGCCAGGAGGTGCTCGGCGTAGTCACCGACCGGGTCGGCCAGGTCGTGCACCCGGCCGATCTCGCGGCCGGTCGGACGGCGGCCGTCGCCGTCGGCGTCGCCGGCGCGCCGGCGCGGGGTGACGACGGAGTGCTCGATCGCGGCCTCGACGGCATCGGGCAGCTTGTGCCCGCCGCGGCTGAAGAGCTTGATGCCGTTGTCGGGCATCGGGTTGTGGCTGGCGGAGATCATCACGCCGAGATCGGCGCCGGTGGCGCCGGTGAGGAAGGCGACGGCCGGCGTGGGCAGCACGCCCGCGCGGAGCACCTGGGCACCCGCGCTGGACAGCCCGGCCACGACCGCGGCCTCGAGCATCTCCCCGCTGGCGCGGGGATCGCGGCCGACGACCGCGACGGGACGCGAGGTCCCGTCGCGGTCGGCGAGCACGCCGGCGGCAGCACGTGCCACCGAGAGGGCCAACTCCGGCGTGAGGTCGGCGTTGGCCCGACCCCGGACGCCGTCGGTCCCGAAGAGGCGACCCACGGACGGACCGGTCAGCGCTTGCTGTACTGCGGGGCCTTGCGGGCCTTCTTGAGGCCGTACTTCTTGCGCTCCTTGACCCGCGCGTCGCGGGTCAGGAAGCCGGCCTTCTTGAGGGCCGGACGGTCCTCGGCCTCGACCTCGATGAGCGCCCGGGCGATCGCCAGGCGCAGCGCGCCGGCCTGCCCGGTGACGCCGCCACCCTTGAGGATGCCGACGACGTCGTACTGCTCGGCCTTCTCCAGGGTCACGAACGGCTCACGGATGAGCTGCTGGTGCACCTTGTTCGGGAAGTAGTCCTCGAGGGTGCGGCCGTTGAGGCGGAACTGGCCGGTGCCGGGCAGCAGCCGCACGCGGACCACCGCCTCCTTGCGCCGGCCGACGGTCTGGACCGGACGCCCCTCGGCGTCGGTCACGGTCAGCGAGCTGGTCACTGGGCCACCTGCTTGATCTCGAAGGTCTGGGGCTGCTGCGCGGCGTGCGGGTGCTCGGGCCCGGCGTACACCTTGAGCTTCTTGAGCATCTGCCGGCCGAGGCTGTTGTGCGGGAGCATGCCCTTCACGGCGCGCTCGATGACGCGGTCGGGGTGCGTCCGCAGCTGGTCGCCGACGGGGATCGCCTTGAGGCCGCCCGGGTACCCGGAGTGGCGGTAGGCGATCTTCTCGTCGCGCTTGGACCCGGTGAGGGCCACCTTGCCGGCGTTGACGATGACGACGAAGTCGCCGACGTCCACGTGCGGGGCGTACTGCGGCTTGTGCTTGCCGCGGAGCAGGACAGCGGTCTGGCTGGCCAGTCGACCGAGCACCACGTCAGTGGCGTCGATGACGTGCCATGCCCGGCTGACCTCGCCGGGCTTGGGGGTGTACGTGCGCACGGCGCTCGTGTCCTCCGTCGTCGTCGGGATGGCTGGTGGGATCGCCTCACCGAGCACGGGAGACGTCGCGGTGCGCGCGCACCAACCAGCGGCCGCGCACCAACAGAGAACAGTACCAGCCACGCGCCCACGACCTGCGGCCTGCTGCTGGACGAGAGCCGGCCCGGCCCTCCTGCGGGGGCAGGAGGGTCCGTCAGCCGTCGATCAGGTCACGCTGGGCCGGGAGCAGCGCATCCATCGCCGCGACGTCCTCCGGGGCCGACAGCCCCAGCACGTCGACGCTGGCCAGGTAGCTGCCGTAGCCGACGTAGCACCGCTGGTAGTAGCTGTCGCCCTCCTGGAACCAGAAGCACGGCGCGGCCGGGATCGACGGCAGGGTGAACCGCGTCCCGCCGTAGGCGGCGGTCTCCAGCTCCGAGAAGGTCGTGTAGACGGTGTTGGTCTCCGCCGACGTCGGGAAGGCGTACAGGGCGACGGCGTACAGCAGGTCGCCCTCCTCCGACTGCTTGGCGTAGAAGCCGCGGAAGCCGTTGGCGGTGAGCACCTCGCGCTCGCGGGCGGGGTCGATGGCGATCCGCAGGTAGCCCTCGAGGTCGTAGGGGCCGGAGAAGTTGTTCAGCTCGCCGGGCGGGTCCAGCGCGAGCGCCTGCAGCCCGACCGGGTCGGTCGGCAGCGACGGGACGTCGGCCTGCGGGGTCGGCGTGAAGCCGCGCAGCAGCTGCACCTGGTCGCCGAGCACCCGGTCCAGGTCCGTCGCGGCGTCGGCCGTCGCGCTCTGGTGGTAGACGTAGGCCAGCATCCGGCCCACCGGCGCGAACGCCTGCACGGTCGCGGTGTCGCCGTCCTCCATCAGCAGGACGCCGCCGTCACCGTCGACGTCCACCTCCTCGTACCCGCCGCCGGCCTGCGCCTCGACCAGCTCCTCGGCCGCCCGCACCGCGGACTCCGGGTCGGAGAGCTCGACGGCGAGGGTGAGCGTGGCGAACCCGCTGGCCGGGGAGCTGTTGCACTGGCCCCAGCCGGCCACGAAGCCCCAGCTGTCGAGGATCTCCTCCGTGCTGCCGTCGCCGAAGTAGAGGGCGTCGACGGCAGCGGCGCTGACCACCGGCCCGGAGGGGAAGCAGCTCTCGGTGCGGTCGGGGAAGCTCGTCTGCACCAGGGCGGTGACCGAGGCGATCCGGTGCGCCTCCAGGAGCGTGCCGACGCCCGGCGCGGGGGCGGGCGTGACGTCGACCGGCTCCTCGGTGGGCTCGGCCGGCTCGGACGTCGAGGGCGGGGCGCTGGTGGTGGGCACCGCGGACTCCGCCGGGCTGGCCGTGCCCTCGACCGTGGCCGTGCACCCGGTCAGCGCGACCGCGAGCAGTGCCGCCGCCGGCAGGGTCGCACGCACCTCGGTCAGTCCGTGATCTCGGTCAGCCGGCCGGTGGCGACGTCGTACACCGTGCCGCGGACCGCGCGGGACACCAGGTAGGGGCTCTCGGCGATCAGCCGCATCGACTCGCGGACGTCCTCGGCGGCGTCGCGGAAGGCCCGCACCGCCCACGTCGGGCGCCGGCCGGTGGCCTGCTCGACGAGGTCGGCGAAGGAGTTGTCGTCGGTGGCCTGCAGGCCGCACTGGGTGTGGTGGACCAGCAGGATCTCGCGGGTGCCCAGCACGTGCTGGGAGACCGTGAGCGACCGGATGACGTCGTCGGTGATGACCCCGCCGGCGTTGCGGATCACGTGCGCGTCCCCGACCTCGAGACCGAGCATCTGGAACAGCGGCATGCGCGAGTCCATGCACGCCACCACCGCGACCTTGCGCTGCGGACGGACGTCCTTGGAGCCGGGGAACCGGGCCGCCCACTCCTCGTTGGCCGCCAGCATCCGGTCGATCTCGGACAATCCGCACCTCCGTCAGTCGCCTGTCTCCGCACCCTAACCAGGCCGGTCGGGCGCCGTGGCACCGGCGGAGCGCAGCGGCCCACCGGGTGATCGGCCAGGATGGCCGGGTGCGCACGGTCGAGGAACACCAGGCGGTCGTCGCCGGGCTGCTGCCGGCGATGCCGGTCGAGACGGTGCCGCTGGCGCAGGCCCACGGCCGCGTGCTGGCCGCCGACGTCCCGGCGCTGGTCGCCCTGCCGGGCTTCGACAACTCCGCGATGGACGGCTACGCCGCCCGGTGGGCCGAGGTGGGCAGCGCCGGCGAGCAGCCGGTGCGGCTGCCGGTGGCCGACGACGTCCCGGCCGGGCGTACCGACGTCGTGCCGCTGGCCCCGGGCACGGTGCAGCGGATCATGACCGGCGCCCCGCTGCCGGCCGGCGCCGACGTCGTCGTGCCGGTCGAGCTCACCGACGGCGCCACCGACGTCGTGACCATCACCGCCTGCCCGGCGCGCGGCACGCACGTGCGCGCCGCGGGCGAGGACATCGCCGCCGGCACCGTCGCGCTCGCCGAGGGCACGCCGCTCGGCGCCGCCCAGCTGGGGCTGGCCGCGGCCGTCGGGCACCGGGAGCTGCCGGTGCGCCGCCGGCCCCGGGTACTGGTGCTGTCGACCGGCAGCGAGCTGGTCGAGCCCGGCGCTCCGCTGCTGCCCGGGCAGATCTACGAGTCGAACTCCGCGCTGCTGGTCGCCGCGGTCGGCGACGCGGGCGGGGAGGCCCGCCGGCTGCACTTCGTGCCCGACGACGTCGACCAGTTCCTGACCACCGTCCGCGCCGAGCTGGCCACCGCCGACCTGCTGGTCACCAGCGGCGGGGTGAGCGCCGGCGCCTACGAGGTGGTCAAGGACGCCTTCGCCGGCCTGGGCACCGTGGAGTTCGCCAAGGTGGCCATGCAGCCGGGCGGGCCGCAGGGCGCCGGCACGGTCGACGGCGTCCCGGTGGTGACGCTCCCGGGCAATCCGGTCAGCGCGTTCGTCTCCTTCGAGGTCTTCGTGCGCCCGGCGCTGCGCCGCGCGCTCGGGCACGCCGCGCCCGGCCGGCTGCGCGCCCCGGCCACGCTCACCTCGCCGCTGCGCTCCCCGGCCGGCCGGCGGCAGTTCCTCCGCGGCCGCTACGACGACGGGCGGGTGTCGCAGGTCGGCGGGCCGGGCTCGCACCTGGTCGCCCATCTCGCGCGGGCCAACTGCCTGGTCGTCGTCCCGGAGGACGTCACGGAACTGCCGGAGGGGGCCCGGGTGGACGTCGTGCTGATCGAAGGAGCGTTGCAGTGACCGAGTTCCGGTTGACCCACGTCGACGAGAAGGGCGCCGCCCGGATGGTCGACGTCACCGAGAAGGCGGTGACCGCCCGCGTCGCGACCGCCGCCGGCCGGGTGACCGTCAGCCCGGAGGTCGTGGCCCTGCTGCGCGGCGCCGGGGTGCCCAAGGGCGACGCGCTGGCCGTGGCGCGGATCGCCGGCATCGCCGGTGCCAAGCGGACGCCGGACCTCGTGCCGCTGTGCCACCCGATCGCCCTGCACGGCGTCACCGTCGACCTCGAGGTGACCGACGACGCCGTGGAGATCACCGCCACCGCCCGCACCGCCGACCGCACCGGCGTGGAGATGGAGGCGCTGACCGCCGTGGCCGTCGCCGGGCTGACGATGATCGACATGGTCAAGGCCGTGGACCCGCGGGCCGCGGTCACCGACGTGCGGCTGCTGGCCAAGTCCGGCGGCAAGAGCGGCGAGTGGACCCGGTGACCGGGCTGCCGCCGGGCGCGCGCGCCGTGGTCCTCACCGCGTCCAACAGGGCCTCGGCCGGCGTCTACGAGGACCGCAGCGGCCAGGCGCTCGCCGCCGGGCTGCGGGAGCTGGGCTTCGAGGTGGAGGGCGTGCACGTGCGGCCCGACGACGTCGCGGAGCTGCAGGCGGTCCTGCGCGCCGCGGTCGACGCCGGCGTCGACGTCGTCCTCACCACCGGGGGAACCGGCCTCTCCCCCACCGACGTCACGCCCGAGGCCACCCGCGGCGTGCTCGAGCGCGAGGCACCCGGCCTGGCCGAGGCGGTCCGGCGGTACGGCGCGGAGAAGGTGCCGACGGCCGTGCTCTCCCGCGGGATCGCCGGCACCGCCGGGCGGACGCTCGTCGTCAACCTGCCCGGGTCGACCGGCGGCGTGAAGGACGGGCTGGCGGTGCTGGGACCGCTGCTGCCGCACGTGGTGAGCCAGCTCCGCGGCGGCGACCACGGCTGACGGAGTGCGACGGCGCAGGAAACCTGCGCTCTCACACTCCGGTGATGCGCTCCGGCCGGGTGTAGACGTTGCAGCCGTCGCCGCGCAGGAAGCCCACGAGGGTGATGCCGACGTCGGCGGCGAGCTCCACGGCCAGCGACGACGGCGCCGACACCGCCGCCAGCAGCGGGATGCCGGCCATCGCCGCCTTCTGGGTGAGCTCGAAGCTCGCCCGACCGCTCACCATGAGCACGTGGCCGGCCAGCGGCAGCCGGCCGGCGCGCACCGCGTCGCCCACCACCTTGTCGACGGCGTTGTGCCGGCCGACGTCCTCCCGCAGCGCCACCAGCTCGCCGTCCGCGGTGAACAGCCCGGCCGCGTGCAGCCCGCCGGTCCTGTCGAACACCTGCTGGGCCGCGCGCAGCCGGTCGGGCAGCGCCAGCAGGGTCTCCAGCGGCAGCCGCAGCGCGTCGTCGGCGACGGCGTGCCGGGTGCGGGTGCGGATCGCGTCGATGCTGGCCTTGCCGCAGACGCCGCACGAGCTCGAGGTGAGGAAGTTGCGGTCCAGCGCGGTGTCCGGCGGCTCGACGCCGGGCGCGAGGTCGACGTCGACGACGTTGTAGGTGTTGCGCCCGTCGGCGTCCACGGAGTCGCAGTAGCGCAGGGCCAGGACGTCGGCGTCCGAGCCGATGACCCCCTCGGTCGCCAGGAACCCGTGCACCAGGTCGAAGTCGTCGCCGGGGGTCCGCATCGTCACGGCCAGCGGCGTGCCCGACAGCCGGATCTCCAGGGGCTCCTCGGCGGCCACGGTGTCCGGCCGGGTGGTGCGCACCCCGCCGCGGATCCGCAGCACCGGCGTCCGGCTGGTCACTCGTCCCACGCAGGCGACGGTACCCACGCCGACGGCCTACCGTCGCAGCCGTGGCACCCCTCCCCCCGTACGCGGCCGTCGTGCTGGCCGGCGGCCGGGCCGCGCGGCTCGGCGGCCAGGCCAAGCCGCAGCTGGAGGTCGGCGGGCGGACGATGCTCGCCGTCGTGCTGGCCGCCGTCGCCGACGCCGCGCAGCGCGTGGTCGTGGGCCCCGTGCAGCCGGTGCCGCCGGACGTCGTCCTGGTCCGCGAGCAGCCGCCGGGCGGCGGGCCGGTGGCCGCCATCCGTGCCGGTCTCGCCGCGGTGGACGCCGACGTCGTCGCCGTCCTCGCCGGCGACCTCCCGTTCCTCACCGCCGACGTGCTGCGGCAGCTCCGCGAGGCGCTGGCCGACGACGGCGCGCTGGTCGTGGACGACACCGGTCGCGACCAGCTGCTGCTCGGGGTCTGGCGCACCGCGCCGCTCCGGGCCGCGGTCGCCGGGGCGGCGGGGCCGACGCCGGTGCGTCGGGTGCTGGCGCCCCTGCGGTTCGGCCGGCTGCGCCCCGAGGTACCGGCGGGGACGCCGCCACCGTGGACCGACTGCGACACCCCCGCCGACCTGGCGCGCGCCCGCGCCGCGGCGGGGTAGCACGGCAGCGACCGGGTAGGGCCCGGGCATGCGCATCGTCGTCGCCGGGGCCCACGGGCAGGTCGCCCGCCGCCTCGGCCGTCTGCTGTCCGCCCGCGGCGACGCCGTCACCGGCATCGTCCGCAACCCGGCCCACACCGCCGACCTCGAGGCCGACGGCGTCGCACCGGTCGTGCTGGACCTGGAGCAGGCCTCGGTGGAGGAAGTCGCGGCCGTCGTCACCGGTGCCGACGCCGTCGTCTTCGCCGCCGGTGCGGGCCCGGGCAGCGGCATCCCGCGCAAGGACACCGTCGACCGCGCCGCGGCGGTGCTGCTCGCCGACGCCGCGGAGCGCGCCGGCGTCGGCAGCTACCTGCTGGTGTCGTCGATGGGCGTGGACGCCGTGGCCGGTGGCCGCACTCCCGACGGCGTCGACGACGTGTTCGTGGCCTACCTGCGCGCCAAGCTCGCCGCCGAGGAGGACGTCCTGCGCCGCACCGGGTTGGCGGTCACCGTGCTCCGCCCGGGCGGCCTCACCGACGACCCCGGCACCGGACGGGTCACCCTGGCGCGGTCGGTCCCGCGGGGCTCGGTCCCGCGCGACGACGTGGCCGCCGTGCTCGTCGCCCTGCTGGACAGGCGCAGCCACGGGCTGGTGGCCGAGCTGGTCTCGGGGCCGACGCCGGTCAGGGAGGCGGTGGCGGCGCTGTCCTGACCGCGCGGGTGACCAGGGCCCGGGCAGCGAGCTCGGCGTCGGACGGGTAGTCGACCCGCACCAGCGTGAGCCCGCCGGCCGGGGCCACGGCCACCTCGTGGGCCCGGGCGCTGCGGCTGAGCAGGCCCGCCGGCCAGTCCGGCGGCCGGCGGCCCTCCCCCACGGCGAGCAGCGCCCCCACCAGGCTGCGCACCATCGAGTGGCAGAACGCGTCGGCCGAGGCGGTGATCTCGATGATCCCCTCGGGCGTGCGGGTCACCTGCAGCGCGGTCAGCACCCGGATCGTGGTGCCGTGCTCGCTGCGCCGGCAGTAGGCGGCGAAGTCGTGCTGGCCGAGCAGGAGCATCGCCGCGACGTCCATGGCGGCGACATCCAGCGTCCGCGGCCAGCCGACGGTGTCCGCCCGGCGCAGCGGCGGCGGCCCCGCCGGGTCGTCGGTCAGCCGGTAGACGTAGTGCCGGGCCAGCGCGCCGAAGCGGGCGTCGAAGTCCGGGTGCGCCTCGCGGACGTCGCGCACCGAGATGTCCGGCGGCAGCACGCCGCGCAACCGCCGGACCAGGCGGGCGCGGTGGGCGGCCCACAGCTCGGCCGGCAGGTCGCAGTGCGCGACCTGGCCGGTGGCGTGCACGCCGGTGTCGGTGCGGCCGGCCACCGTGAGCGCGACCGGGCGGCGCAGCACCGTGGCCAGCGCGGCCTCGAGGTCGTCCTGCACGGTGCGCTGGCCGGGCTGCCGCGCCCAGCCGCGCAGCGCGCTGCCGTCGTAGGCGACGTCCAGCCGGAGACGGACGAGCCCGCCACCGGTCTCGGTGGCGGGCTCGTCGTCAGGTGGTGCGGTGCTCAGGGAGCGCTCACTTCGGGTCGGGCGCGGCGTCGCCGCCCTGGTACTGCTGGCTCGCGGTGGCCGCGTCGCCGAGCTCGGCGGCCTCCACCTCCGCGGCGGCCGCGGCGGCGACCTCCGGCGAGAGCGCCGGGTCCTCCACGACGGCGATGTTCTGCCGCTGCGGCTGCGGAACGACGTCGCCGTCGTCCTGACGCTCGCCGTCGGGGTTGAAGACGTCGGTGACGATCTCCTGCGCCTCGGGGTCCACCGAGCCGTCGGTCACGGCCGGCGAGGTGTCGCCACCGGGGCCGGTCGTCTCACCGGCGAAGGTCGCGCCCTGGTCGCCGCCGCCGGCGGAGACGCCGGCCGCGCCCGCGCCGGGGACGTCCTCGGGCGAGCTCATCGGGTGCCGTCCGTGCCCTCGGCCTCGTCCGTGGCCCCGTCCGTGGCCTCGGTGTCGTCCGTCGCCTCGGTGTCGTCCGTGGCCTCGTCGGTGGCCTCGTCCGGGCTGTCGGCCGAGTCGGCGCTGTCCGCGGAGTCGGCGCTGTCCGCCGAGTCGGCGGAGTCGGCGCTGTCGGCGTCCTCGAGCGCGTCGGCGGTGACCTCACCGGCGGCCGAGGCCGAGCCGGCACCGGCGGCGAACCGGGTGCCGCGGGCGCGCTCGGCCTCGCCGACGGCCTGCTGCGCGACGGTGAGCGCCTCGACCAGCTCGATGACGGCCATGGGGGCGTTGTCGCCCTTGCGCGGGCCGACCTTGGTGATCCGGGTGTAGCCACCCGGACGGTTCTCGAAGCGGGGCCCGATCTCGGCGAACAGGTGGTGGACGACGTCCTTGTCCCGGATCAGGGTCATGACCTGGCGGCGGGCGTGCAGGTCACCGCGCTTGGCGAAGGTCACCAGCTTCTCGGCGAGCGGACGCAGCCGCTTGGCCTTGGCCTCGGTGGTGGTGATCCGGCCGTGCTCGAACAGCGACGTGGCCAGGTTGGCCAGCATCAGCCGCTCGTGCGACGGGGAACCGCCGAGACGGGGGCCCTTGGTGGGGGTGGGCATGTCGGTCCTTCCTCAGGCGGCCGGGCGGTGCGTGCCGGCTGCATCCGTGGTGCTGTCGTCGCGTCGCGCAGGTCGACGGGCGAGAGCTGTCCTGCGCTGGTCGTGCGTCCGGGACCAGTGTGGCGGCCCCGAGGGCGACGTCGGACGGCGGGTCGCCCCGCCGTCCGACGTCTGCTCGTCAGAGCTGCTCGGTCTCCTGGTAGGAGGCCTCGCTGTAGTCGCCACCCTCGCCGTAGCCGGTGCCGTGGTAGGCGTCGGTCTCGTAGCCCTCGTCGTAGCTCTCGACCGAGGTGGGGATGAACCCGGGCGGGCTGTCCTTGAGCGCCAGGCCCATGGCCGCCAGCTTCATCTTGACCTCGTCGATCGACTTGGCGCCGAAGTTGCGGATGTCGAGCAGGTCGGCCTCGGAGCGGGTGACGAGCTCACCGACGGTGTGCACGCCCTCGCGCTTGAGGCAGTTGTAGGACCGGACGGTGAGGTCCATGTCCTCGATCGGCATCGAGAAGTTCGCGATGTCGGCGGCCTCGGCCGGGCTCGGCCCGACCTCGATGCCCTCGGCGTCGAGGTTCAGCTCGCGCAGCAGGCCGAACAGCTCGACGAGGGTCGAGCCGGCGCTGGCGATGGCGTCGCGCGGGGCGATCGACGGCTTGGTCTCGACGTCGACGACGAGGCGGTCGAAGTCGGTGCGCTGCTCGACACGGGTGGCCTCGACGGCGTAGGTCACCTTGAGCACCGGCGAGTAGATCGAGTCGACCGGGATGCGGCCGATCTCCTGGCCGGGCTGCTTGTTCTGCGGGGCGGGGACGTAGCCGCGGCCGCGCTCGACGACCAGCTCGATCTCCAGCCGGCCCTTGCCGTTCAGCGTGGCGATGTGCAGCTCGGGGTTGTGTACCTCGACACCGGCCGGGGGCGCGATGTCGGCGGCGGTGACCTCACCGGGGCCCTGCTTGCGCAGGTACATGGTCACCGGCTCGTCGGAGTCGGAGCTGACGACCAGGCCCTTGAGGTTGAGGATGATCTCGGTGACGTCCTCCTTGACGCCCGGCACGGTGGTGAACTCGTGCAGGGTGCCCTCGATCCGGATGCTGGTGACAGCAGCGCCGGGGATCGAGGAGAGGAGCGTGCGGCGCAGGGAGTTGCCGAGGGTGTAGCCGAAGCCGGGCTCCAGCGGCTCGATGACGAACCGCGAGCGCTGCTCGGAGATGGTCTCCTCGGTCAGCGTGGGGCGCTGTGCGATGAGCATGGTGCTTCTCCTTCATGTCCTCCGGCGACCGCCATATGACGCCGTGAGGGGGTGGTGCTGGCTCCGGCGGGCATCTGTCCGCCCGCCGGAGCCGGTACTGCGGTCCTGCCGGCCCCCTGCCGGGGGCCGTCGATCACTTGGAGTAGAGCTCCACGATCAGCTGCTCCTGCACCGGGGTGTCGATCACCTGGCGGGCCGGGACGCTGTGCACGAGCACGCGCAGCTGGCTGCTGATGACCTCCAGCCACGGCGGCACGGGACGCTCGCCGGCGCGGGCCTGGGCGACCTCGAACGGCATCAGGCGACGCGACTTCTCGGCCACCTCGATGATGTCGTTGGCGCTCACCCGGTAGGACGGGATGTCGACCTTGCGGCCGTTGACCCGGATGTGGCCGTGGCGCACGAGCTGACGAGCCATGTCGCGGGACTCGGCGAAGCCGGCCCGGTAGATGACGTTGTCGAGGCGGGACTCGAGGATCTGGAGCAGGACCTCACCGGTCTTGCCCGACTTCTTGTTCGCCTCCTCGTAGTAGCCGCGGAACTGCTTCTCCAGCACGCCGTAGATGCGGCGGGCCTTCTGCTTCTCGCGCAGCTGCAGGAGGTACTCGCTGTCCTTGCTGCGGCCCCGGCCGTGCTCGCCCGGCGGGTACGGCCGGATCTCGATCGGGCACTTCGGGGACTCGCACTTGCTGCCCTTGAGGAACAGCTTCATCTTCTCGCGCCGGCACATCCGGCAGTCGGCTCCGGTGTAACGGGCCACGTCAGGTACTCCTCGTTCGTCTCGTCAGTGACCGGTCAGACCCGGCGGCGCTTCTTGGGGCGGCAGCCGTTGTGCGGCTGCGGCGTCACGTCCTGGATCTGGCCCACCTCGAGGCCGGTGGCCTGCAGCGAGCGGATCGCGGTCTCGCGGCCCGAGCCCGGGCCCTTGACGAAGACGTCGACCTTGCGCATGCCGTGCTCCTGCGCCTTGCGGGCCGCGTTCTCGGCGGCCATCTGCGCGGCGAACGGCGTGGACTTGCGGGAGCCCTTGAACCCGACGTGCCCGGCGGACGCCCAGCTGATCACGTTCCCGTTGGGGTCGGTGATCGACACGATCGTGTTGTTGAAGGTGCTCTTGATGTGCGCGGCGCCGTGGGCGACGTTCTTCTTCTCCTTGCGGCGGACCTTCTTGGCACCAGCCGCGGCGCGAGCCCTGGGAGGCATGTCTCTCCGGTTTCCTTCTGATCAGTGGCCAGATGCAGCACGCTGCGCGCCGTCGCCCCCGCCCTCACGGGTCGCTGCGACGGCGCGCATCAGCGGCTTACTTCTTGCCGGCCTTCTTCTTGCCGGCGATGGTCTTGCGCGGGCCCTTGCTGGAGCGCGCGTTGGTACGCGTCCGCTGCCCGTGGACGGGCAGGCCGCGACGGTGACGCAGGCCCTGGTAGCAGCCGATCTCCACCTTGCGGCGGATGTCAGCGGCCACCTCACGGCGCAGGTCACCCTCGACGCGGAAGTGCTCGTCGATGTAGTCACGCAGCTTCAGCAGGTCCTCGTCGGAGAGGTCCTTCGCGCGCAGGTCGGGGCTGACGCCCGTTGCCGCGAGGGTCTCCTTGGCGTGGGCCTTGCCGATGCCATAGATGTAGGTGAGCGCGATCTCCATCCGCTTCTCGCGGGGCAGGTCGACGCCGGCCAGTCGTGCCACTTCGAAACTCCCTCAGCCCTGGCGCTGCTTGTGCCGGGCGTTGTCGCAGATGACCATGACCCGGCCGTGCCGGCGGATCACCTTGCACTTGTCGCAGATCTTCTTCACCGACGGCTGGACCTTCACCGGTGCCGCCCCTCATTCCTGTCGATCGTGTTGCCGTCCGCCCGCCGCCCTCGGAGGAGGGGGTGCGGACCGGCGGTTACTTGTACCGGTAGACGATGCGACCGCGGGTCAGGTCGTAGGGCGAGAGCTCCACGACCACGCGGTCCTCGGGCAGGATGCGGATGTAGTGCTGCCGCATCTTGCCGCTGATGTGGGCGAGCACCCGGTGCCCGTTCTGCAGCTCCACCCGGAACATCGCGTTGGGCAGCGGCTCGACGACGCGACCCTCGACCTCGATGGCCCCGTCCTTCTTCGCCATGCCCTACACGGCCTCCCTGACTCGGTGGTGCTGGTGTCTGTGGTGCTGGTGTGGTCCGTGTGGTCCCACACCGGTGCCCGGCGGGTATCCACGTGGATTCGCAGAACAGGTGGTGCAGACGCTCTCGCGAGGGCGCCCCGGGTCATGCGGCCACAGCACGACGACGGGACGGCGCGAACGCCATCGGCCACTGTACCCCGCCGTTGCGGGGCTCTCCACACCGGGGCGGAGTGATCCCCGCCCCGCCCGCGTCAGGTGCGCGGGGTGACGCCGAACGGGGCGAGCCCCGCGACGCCGCCGTCCTCCGCCGTGAGGACCCAGGGGCCCTCCGGGGTGATGGCGACGGTGTGCTCGAAGTGGGCCGCGCGCGACCCGTCCTTGGTGACCACCGTCCAGCCGTCCTCGAGCTCGACGGTGGCCGGGTCGCCGACGGTGACCATCGGCTCGATCGCCAGGGCGAGCCCGGGGACGAGCTTGGGCCCCCGGCCCGGGCGGCCGTAGTTCAGGACGTGCGGGTCCTGGTGCATCTCGGTGCCGATGCCGTGCCCGCCGTAGTGGTCGACGATGCCGTAGCGGTGCTGCTCGGCGGTGATCGTCTCCTCGACCGCGTGGCTGATGTCGGTCAGCCGGCCGCCGGCGATCGCGCGGGCCAGGCCCGCCCACATCGACCGCTCGGTGACCTCCAGCAGGGCGGCGTCCTCGGGTGACGGCTCCCCCACCGTCACGGTGATCGCCGAGTCGCTGTGCCAGCCGTCGAGGATCGCGCCGCAGTCGATGGAGATGTTGTCGCCCTCGGCCAGCCGGCGGTCGGGGTCGGGGATGCCGTGCACGATCTCGTCGTTGATCGACGCGCAGATCGTGCCGGTGAACCCGTGGTAGCCGAGGAAGTTCGGCACCGCGCCGCAGGACCGGATGTGGTCCTCGGCGACGGCGTCGAGCTCCTTGGTGCTGACGCCGGGACGCACCGCGGCCCGCACGGCCTTCAGCGCACCGGCCGTCACCAGCCCGGAGGCGCGCATGAGCTCGATCTCGTGCGGTGTCTTGACCTGGATCATGCGTCCACTCCACTTCGCCAGCAGAGGCAGGCGGCCCAGGATCCCGGACGTCATCCGTGCCGCCGCCTCTCGTCAGTCCCCTGCGGGCCGGCCGGCCGCCGCGTCGGGACCGGCCGGTGCCGGGTGACCGAGCGCGGCCAGGGCCCGCTCGGTGACCTCGTCCACCGCGCCGATGGCGTCGATGCGGGCCAGCAGCCCCTCACCCTCGTAGAACCCGGACAGCGGGGCGGTCTGTTCCCGGTACACCTGCAGCCGGTGCCGCACCGTCTCGGGCTTGTCGTCCTCGCGCTGCACCCACTCGCCGTCGACCAGCATGCGCCGGCCCGACAGCCGCCGGACCAGCTCCTCCTCGTCGACGACGAGCTCGAGCACGCGGTCGAGGCCGTGGCCCAGCTCGGTGAGCGAGGCCCGCAGCTGCTCGGCCTGGGCGATCGTGCGCGGGAAGCCGTCCAGCAGGAACCCGGCCTTGGCGTCGGGCTCGGCGAGCCGGTCCTTGACCATCGCCACGGTGATCTCGTCGGGCACCAGGTCGCCGGCGTCCATGTAGACCTTGGCCGCCAGGCCCAGCTCGGTCTGGCCGCTCACGTTGGCCCGGAAGATGTCGCCGGTCGAGATGGCCGGCACGCCCAGCTGGCCGGCGATGATCTGCGCCTGCGTTCCCTTGCCCGCGCCCGGAGGGCCGAGCAGCACGACGCGCACTACTTCAGGAACCCTTCGTAGTTGCGCTGGTTGAGTTGCGTCTCGATCTGCTTCACCGTCTCCAACCCCACTCCGACCATGATCAACACTGCGGTCCCGCCGAACGGGAAGTTCTGGTTCTGCCCCTGCTGGGTGACCGACAGGAACAGGTTGGGCAGCACTGCCACCAGACCCAGGTAGATCGACCCGGGGAGGGTGATCCGGGACAACACGTACTGCAGGTACTCCGCCGTCGGCCGGCCCGGGCGGATGCCGGGGATGAAGCCGCCGTAGCGCTTCATGTCGTCGGCCCGCTCCTCCGGGTTGAACGTGATCGACACGTAGAAGTACGTGAAGAAGACGATCAGGCCGAAGTAGATGGCGATGTGGACCGGGCTGCTCTGGTCGATGACGTGCCGCTCGAAGAAACGGCGGATCGGACCGGTCTCGTCACCCTGCAGCTGCGTGATCAGCTGCGGCAGGTACAGCAGCGACGAGGCGAAGATGACCGGGATGACGCCGGCCTGGTTCACCTTCAGCGGCAGGTAGGTCGACGTCCCGCCGTACATGCGGCGGCCGACCATGCGCTTGGCGTACTGCACGGGGATGCGGCGCTGGGCCTGTTCGACGTAGACCACCGACGCGATGATCACCAGGGCCAGCAGGCAGATGAGCGCGAAGACGAAGCCGCCGCGGCTCTGCAGGATCGAGCCGCCCTCGGCGGGGATGCGCGCGGCGATCGAGGTGAAGATCAGCACGGACATGCCGTTGCCGATCCCCTTCTCGGTGAGCAGCTCGCCCAGCCACATGATGACGGCGGTGCCGGCGGTCAGGGCGATGACCAGGATGACCGTCGACCAGATCGAGTCGGCCGGGATGATGTCCTCGGTGCAGCCTGGGAAGAGCTGGCCGCTGCGCGCCAGGGCGATGATGCCGGTGCTCTGCAGGACGGCGAGCGCGATCGTCAGGTAGCGGGTGTACTGGGTCAGCTTCTGCTGCCCGGCCTGCCCTTCCTTCTTCAGCTGCTCGAAGCGCGGGATGACCACGACCAGCAGCTGCACGATGATGCTCGCCGTGATGTACGGCATGATCCCGAGCGCGAAGACCGACAGGCGCAGCAGCGCACCACCGGAGAACAGGTTGACCAGCGAGTAGATGTCGCGCTGGTCGGAGCGCTGAGCGGCCTCGAGGCAGCGGTTGATCGCCTCGACGGAGACCCCGGGCCCCGGGACGGCGGCGCCGAGCCGGTACACGGCGATGATCGCCAGGGAGAACAGCAGCTTGCGCCGGAGGTCTGGCGTCCGGAACGCCGCGGCGAACGCCTGCAGCACGTGCCCTCCCCGAGTCGGTCGTGTGAGGTTAGCAACGAGGGTGCGCCGGACGGCTGACACCCGTCAGGCCGGGTGTCCCCCGCCGGCCACGGGTCGGGCCGGGCACAGGGACGCCCGGCCCGGGAAGAGGAAGGCCCCCCTGCCGGGCCCCGCCGCGCGGGTGCGCGGCGGGGAGCAGGGGGGTCCTTCGTCAGACCAGGGAGGTGCTGCCCCCGGCCGCGGCGATCTTCTCGGCAGCGGACGCGGAGAAGGCGTGCGCCTGCACGTCCACCGCGACGCCACCCAGCTCGCCGGTGCCGAGCACCTTGACCGGCTGGCCACGGCGGACGGCGCCGGCGTCGGCCAGCGTGTCGGGGTCGATGCGGCCGCCCTGGGGGAACAGCGACGCGATCCGGTCGAGGTTGACGACCTGGAAGACGACCTTGTTCGGGTTCTTGAAGCCCGAGAGCTTGGGCAGCCGCATGTGCAGCGGCGTCTGCCCGCCCTCGAACCGCGCGGAGGTGTTACCGCGCGCGCCGGTGCCCTTGGTGCCGCGACCGGCGGTCTTGCCCTTGGAGCCCTCACCCCGGCCGACGCGCGTCTTGGGGGTGTGGGCGCCCGGGGCCGGGCGCAGGTGGTGGACCTTGAGAGTCATGACGAGTCCCTGCTCAGATTTCCTCGACGGCGACCAGGTGCGGCACCGTCGCGACCATCCCGCGGATCTCGGGACGGTCCTCCTGCACGACCGAGTCGTTGATCCCCTTCAGCCCGAGCGAACGCAGCGTCTGACGCTGGTTCGGCTTGGTGCCGATGGCGGACCGGACCTGGGTGACCTTCAGCTGCGCCACGTCACACCCCCTGGCCGGCACGCGCCCGCAGCATGGCGGCCGGGGCGACGTCCTCGAGCGGCAGACCGCGGCGGGCCGCGATCTCCTCGGGGCGGACGAGGTCCTTCAGCGCCTGCATCGTCGCGTGCACGATGTTGATCGGGTTCGACGAACCCAGGCTCTTGGAGAGCACGTCGTGGATGCCCGCGCACTCCAGCACGGCACGCACCGGCCCACCGGCGATGACACCGGTACCGGGGCTGGCCGGCTTGAGCAGCACCACACCGGCCGCCGCCTCACCCTGCACCGGGTGCGGGATGGTGCTGGCGATCCGCGGCACCTTGTAGAAGTGCTTCTTGGCCTCCTCGACGCCCTTGGCGATCGCCGCGGGCACCTCCTTGGCCTTGCCGTAGCCGACGCCCACGGTGCCGTCGCCGTCGCCCACGATCACCAGGGCGGTGAAGCTGAAGCGACGACCACCCTTGACGACCTTGGACACGCGGTTGATGGCCACCACGCGCTCGATGAAGTTGCTCTTCTCGGCAGGCGCGCCGCCGGGCCCCCGCCCGCCGTCACGACGGTCGCGGCGGTCGTTCCCGCCGCCGGCGCCGCCGCCGCGTCGCTGTGGTCCTGGCATCAGACGTCCCTCTCGATCTCGATATGCGTGCTGCTCATCAGAAGTCCAGACCGCCCTCGCGAGCGCCGTCGGCCAGCGCGGCGATCCGCCCCTGGTACCGGTTGCCACCGCGGTCGAAGACCACGGCGGTGATGCCGGCGGCCTTGGCACGCTCGGCGACCAGGGCGCCCACCTGGCGGGCCAGGGTGGACTTGTCCCCCTCGGCCGTGCGCAGGCTGGCGTCGAGCGTCGAGGCGCTGACCAGCGTGCGGCCGACCGTGTCGTCGACCACCTGCACGTGGATGTGCCGCGAGCTGCGCTTGACCACCAGGCGCGGACGCTCCGGCGTACCGGAGACGCGCTTGCGCAGGCGGTTGTGCCGGCGCAGCCGCGAGACGCGGCGGGCGGTGCTGATGTCGGTGCCGACGGGCTTGTGCACCCGAGCGGTCTTCTCGGCCTGTGCCATCACTTACCCGTCTTCCCGACCTTGCGCCGCACGACCTCGCCCTGGTACCGCACGCCCTTGCCCTTGTACGGGTCGGGCTTGCGGATCTTGCGGATCTTGGCGGCGACCTCACCGACCTGCTGCTTGTCGATCCCGCTCACCCGCAGGCGGGTGGGGGCCTCGACGGTGAAGGAGATCCCCTCGGGGGCCTTCACGACGACCGGGTGGCTGAAGCCCAGCGCGAACTCGAGGTCGGTGCCGCGGGCCTGGACCCGGTAGCCGACGCCGACGATCTCGAGGACCTTGCTGTACCCGTCCGTGACACCGGTGATCATGTTGGCGATGAGGGTGCGCGACAGCCCGTGCAGGGCCCGGCTCTCCCGCTCGTCGTCCGGGCGCGCCACCTTCAGCGTGCCGTCCTCGTCCCGCGCGACCGTGATGGGTGCAGCGACGGTGTGGGACAGCTGGCCCTTGGGGCCCTTCACGCTGACCGTCTGACCGTCGATGGCGACATCGACACCACTGGGCACCGGAATCGGGAGTCGTCCGATCCGTGACATGTCTGCTGCTCCTCTTACCAGACGTAGGCGAGGACTTCCCCACCCACGCCCTTCTTGTTCGCCTGCCGGTCGGTCAGCAGCCCGGTGGAGGTCGAGATGATCGCCACACCGAGCCCGCCGAGCACCTTGGGCAGCGCGTTCGACTTGGCGTACACCCGCAGGCCAGGCTTCGACACCCGCCGGACGCCGGCGATGCTCCGCTCCCGGTTGGGGCCGTACTTGAGGTCCACCACCAGCTCCTTGCGGGTGGTGCCGTCCTTCTCGACCTCGTTGACCTTCCAGCCGGCGATGTACCCCTCCTGCTGGAGGATCTCCGCGACGTGCGTCTTCAGCTTCGAGGACGGCATCGTGGTGGAGTCGTGGTACGCCTGGTTGGCGTTGCGGATACGCGTGAGCATGTCCGCGATCGGGTCCGTCATCGTCATGGGTGTCGTGCCTCTCTCGCCGCGGTTCCTCGTGCGCTGGGTCTCGGGGACTTGGCGCAGGGCCTCTCGGCGATCAGTACTGCTCGAGTGGGGTGTTACCGGAGCGGCCCGGCTGCCGGGGAGCAGCCGGGTCCCTCACCAGCTGGACTTGCTCACGCCGGGGAGCTCCCCGGCGTGCGCCATCTCCCGCAGGCAGATCCGGCACAGGCCGAACTTGCGGAAGACGGCGTGCGGACGGCCGCACCGCTGGCAGCGGGTGTAGCCGCGGACCGCGAACTTCGGCTTGCGGGCCGCCTTGTTGATCAGAGCCTTCTTGGCCATCTCGGTGTCTCCTCGCCCCGGCTCAGCGGGTCGTGTTCACGACGGTCTGGCCGGCGAAGGGGAAGCCGAGCAGGCGGAGCAGCTCGCGACCCTCCTCGTCGGTGGTGGCGGTGGTGACGAGCGTGATGTCCATGCCGCGCGGACGGTCGATCTTGTCGACGTCGATCTCGCGGAACATCGACTGCTCGGTCAGCCCGAACGTGTAGTTGCCGTGACCGTCGAACTGCTTGGCGCTCAGGCCGCGGAAGTCACGGATGCGGGGCAGGGCCAGCGACAGCAGCCGGTCCAGGAACTCCCACATGCGGTCGCCGCGGAGGGTGACCTTCGCACCGATCGGCATGCCCTCGCGCAGCTTGAACTGGGCGATGGACTTGCGGGCACGGACGACGGCCGGCTTCTGACCGGTGATGGCGGTGAGGTCGCGGACCGCGCCGTCCATCAGCTTCGCGTCACGGGTCGCCTCGCCGACGCCCATGTTGACCACGATCTTGGTCAGCCGCGGGATCTGCATGACGTTGGCGTAGCCGAACTCCTGCTGCAGCGCCGGCACGATCTCCTCGCGGTACCGGTCGAGCATGCGGGGCAGCTCACGGGTGGGTGCACTCATGTCGCTCAGAGGTCCTTACCGGTGCGCCGCGAGACCCGGATGCTGCGGCCTTCCTCGTCCTTGCGGTAGCCGACCCGGGTCGGCTTGTCCTCGGAGTCGATCACCATCACGTTGCTCACGTGGATGGGCGCCTCCTGCGTGACGATCCCGCCCTGCTGGGCGCCGCGCTGGGTCGAGCTGATCCGGGTGTGCTTCTTGACCCGGCCCACGCCCTCCACGAGGACCTTCTGGTCCTGCGGGTAGGCGGCGATGACCCGGCCCTTCGCGCCCTTGTCCTTGCCGGACAGCACGACGACCGTGTCGCCCTTCTTCACCTTCATCGACGGCGCCTTCTTGGGCTGCTTCTGCGTCGACATGGTCAGAGCACCTCCGGGGCGAGCGAGATGATCCGCATGAACCGCTTGTCGCGCAGCTCGCGGCCGACGGGGCCGAAGATGCGGGTACCGCGCGGGTCGCCGCTGTCGCGGATGATCACCGCGGCGTTCTCGTCGAAGCGGATGTAGGAACCGTCGGGACGACGGCGCTCCTTCACGGTGCGGACGACGACGGCCTTGACCACGTCACCGCGCTTCACGCCGGCGCCGGGCAGCGCGTCCTTCACGGTGGCGACGATCACGTCGCCGATGCCCGCGTAGCGTCGCCCGGAGCCGCCGAGAACACGGATGCAGAGGATCTCCTTCGCACCGGTGTTGTCGGCGACCCGCAGCCGCGACTCCTGCTGGATCACGTCCTACTCCCAAATCTCAGTGGTGACAGCCGGGCCGGAACGGTGAACCGGCTGTCCGGTACCCACGTGCGGGCGCACCGGCAGCAACGGGCTGCCGGTGCGCCCCGAGCACGGGTACCGGGATGCGGCGCGCACCCGGAGGGCGCGCCAGTCGTCCAGAGTACCTCTTCGGTCCACGGCCCCGGAGGGCCGCCTGGACTCGACCCTTACTTGGCCTTCTCGATGACCTCGACCAGCCGCCACCGCTTGGTGGCCGACGTCGGCCGGGTCTCCATGATCTGCACCCGGTCGCCGATGCCGGCGACCTGCTGCTCGTCATGGGCCTTGAGCTTGCTGGTACGGCGGATGACCTTGCCGTAGAGGCCGTGCTTCACGCGGTCCTCGACCTCGACGACGATGGTCTTGTCCATCTTGTCGCTGACCACGAGGCCCTCGCGGACCTTGCGGTAGCCACGGCCGGCCAGGCCGGGGCCCGACGCGGTGGCACTGTTGTCGGTCGTCGCCGACTGGGGCTCGCTCATGCCACACCCTCGTTCGGGGCGACCGACAGGCCCAGCTCGCGCTCGCGCATGATCGTGTAGATCCGGGCGATGTCGCGGCGGACGGTCTGCAGCCGCCGGTTGTTGTCCAGCTGGCCGGTGGCCACCTGGAACCGCAGGTTGAACAGCTCTTCCTTGGACTCGCGGAGGCGGGAGGCGAGCTCGTCAGCCGAGAGCTCGCGCAGCTCCGGAGCGGTCAGACCGGCGGCCATCACACCTCTCCTTCACGCGTGATGAAGCGGCACTTCATGGGCAGCTTGTGGATCGCGCGGCGCATGGCCTCGCGGGCCACCGGCTCGGCGACACCGGAGAGCTCGAAGAGCACGCGGCCGGGCTTGACGTTGGCCACCCACCACTCGGGCGAACCCTTACCGGAACCCATGCGGGTCTCGGCCGGCTTCTTGGTCAGCGGACGGTCCGGGTAGATCGAGATCCACACCTTGCCGCCACGGCGGATGTGCCGGGTCATGGCGATACGGGCCGACTCGATCTGCCGGTTGGTGACGTACGCCGGCTCGAGCGCCTGGATGGCGTACTCGCCGAAGTTGATCGCGGTACCGCCCTTGGCGCGGCCGGACCGGCTCGGGTGGTGCTGCTTGCGGTGCTTGACGCGCCGGGGGATCAGCACGTGTCAGCCCTCCGTGTTCTCGGTGGCCGTCGCCTCGGCGGCAGCGGTGCCCTCGGGGCCCGCGACCTCGGCGACGGTCGTCTCGGGCGCGACCTCACCGGAGGTCACCGCCACGGTCGACTCGGCGGTGTCCACGGCCGGACCGGTCGTGGACTCGGCGGCGGCGCGGCCGGCCTCGGTGCCACCGGCGGTGGTGCCGCTGGAGCCGGACCGGCGCTGCGGACGCTGGGCCCGCTCGCGGCGCTGCTGGCGGGCGGCGAGGGCCTCGAGGGCCTCGCGCTCGGCACGGGAGCCGCTCACGTCGCCCTTGTAGATCCACACCTTCACGCCGATGCGGCCGAAGGTCGTGCGGGCCTCGTAGATGCCGTAGTCGATGTTCGCGCGCAGCGTGTGCAGCGGCACACGACCCTCGCGGTAGAACTCCGACCGGCTCATCTCGGTGCCACCCAGGCGACCGGAGCACTGGACCCGGATGCCCTTGACCTGCGGGCTGCGCTGGGCCGACTGCATGGCCTTGCGCATGGCGCGACGGAAGCTCACGCGGCTGGACAGCTGCTCGGCGACGCCCTGGGCGACCAGCTGGGCGTCGGCCTCGGGGTTCTTCACCTCGAGGATGTTCAGCTGCACCTGCTTTCCGGTCAGCTTCTCCAGCTCGCCGCGGATGCGGTCGGCCTCCGCGCCGCGACGGCCGATGACGATGCCCGGCCGGGCGGTGTGGATGTCGACGCGGACGCGGTCACGGGTGCGCTCGATCTCCACCTTGGAGATGCCGGCCCGCTCCATGCCCTTGCTCATGAGCTTGCGGATGGCCACGTCTTCCTTGACGTAGTCCTTGTACAGCTTGTCGGCGTACCACCGGGACTTGTAGTCGGTGGTGATGCCGAGTCGGAACCCGTGCGGGTTGACCTTCTGACCCACTAGCGGGTCCCTCCCCTCGTGTTGGTCTTCTGCTGGGCCGCCGGGCCGGACTGGCCGGTGTCGCGGCGGGCCTTGCGGGACTTCTGGGCGAGCTCGGCGCTGGAGGCGACCTCGCTGACCTCGACGGTGATGTGGCTGGTCCGCTTGTTGATGCGGAACGCCCGGCCCTGCGCCCGCGGACGGATCCGCTTGAGCGTGGGGCCCTCGTCGACGTACGCGGCGCTGACGACCAGCGCGTTGCGGTCGAGCTGCAGGTTGTGCTCGGCGTTGGCGACCGCGCTGGCGACCACCTTCGCGACGGGCTCGCTGGCCGCCTGGGGGGCGAAGCGCAGCAGCGCCAGCGCCTCGTCGGTCGGCAGGTAGCGGATGAGGTCCACCACCCGGCGGGCCTTCATGGGGGTGACGCGGACGAACCGGGCGGTGGCCCGGGCGACCGGCGTCTCCTGTCCCAACTGGGAGGTCATCGTGAGATCTCTTCTCTTCCTGGCCGGGCCGTCAGCCCCGCCGCGAGCGGCGGTCGTCCTTGACGTGCCCACGGAAGGTCCGGGTGGGCGCGAACTCGCCGAGCTTGTGCCCGACCATCGCCTCGGTCACGAAGACCGGGACGTGCTTGCGGCCGTCGTGCACGGCGATCGTGTGCCCGAGCATGTCGGGGATGATCGTCGAGCGCCGCGACCACGTGCGGATGACGGTCTTGGTGCCCTTCTCGTTCTGGGCGTCCACCTTCGCGAGCAGGTGGTCGTCGACGAACGGGCCCTTCTTCAGGCTGCGTGGCATGTCTGTCGAACTCCTCTAACCCGCTCAGCGCTTCTTGTTGGTGCGCCGGCGGCGCACGATCATGGCGTCACTGGGCTTCCGCTTGCGCGTACGCCCCTCCGGCTTGCCCTTCGGGTTCACCGGGTGGCGACCACCGGAGGTCTTGCCCTCACCACCACCGTGCGGGTGGTCCACCGGGTTCATCGCCACACCGCGGACGGTCGGGCGCTTGCCCTTCCACCGCATGCGGCCGGCCTTGCCCCAGTTGATGTTGGACTGCTCGGCGTTGCCCACCTCGCCGACGGTCGCGCGGCAGCGCACGTCGACGTTGCGGATCTCACCGGAGGGCATCCGCAGCTGCGCGAAGCGACCCTCACGGGCGACCAGCTGGACGCTGGTGCCGGCCGAGCGGGCGATCTTCGCGCCGCCACCGGGACGGAGCTCGATGGCGTGAACGACGGTGCCCACCGGGATGTTCCGCAGCGGCAGGTTGTTGCCCGGCTTGATGTCGGCGGCGGGGCCGCACTCCACCGTGTCGCCCTGCTTGAGGCGGGCCGGGGCGATGATGTAGCGCTTCTCGCCGTCGGCGAAGTGCAGCAGCGCGATGCGCGAGGTGCGGTTCGGGTCGTACTCGATGTGCGCGACCTTGGCCGGCACGCCGTCCTTGTCCGCCCGACGGAAGTCGATCACCCGGTAGGCGCGCTTGTGCCCGCCGCCCTGGTGCCGCGCCGTGACCTTGCCGTGCACGTTGCGCCCACCGCGGCCGTGCAGCGGCCGGACCAGCGACTTCTCGGGATGGTCGCGGGTGACCTCGGCGAAGTCGGCGACGCTGGAGCCGCGGCGGCCCGGCGTCGTCGGCTTGTACTTGCGGATAGCCATTGCTGACTCAGTCCTCTATCTCTGGTCCGTGGTGAACCGGGCGCCTCAGGCGCCCGGGCCGCCGAAGATCTCGATGCGGTCGCCGGGAGCGAGCGAGACGATGGCGCGCTTGGTGTCCTTGCGCTTGCCCATCCGCGCGCCCTTGCTCCGCTTGCGCTTGCCCTGGCGGTTGATCGTGTTGACCCCGAGCACCTTCACGTTGAAGACCTGCTCCACCGCGATCTTGATCTGGGTCTTGTTCGCCTCGGGCAGCACGATGAACGTGTACTGGTTGTCGTCCAGCAGCCCGTAGCTCTTCTCCGAGATGACCGGCGACAGCAGGACGTCCCGGGGGTCGCGGACGCTCATGCCTTCTCCTCAGTGCTCGCGTCGGTGGTGCCGTCCTCGGTGGGAGCGGTGGCGTCGGGGCCGGCGTCGGCCACCTCCGCCTGCTCCGCGGGGGCCTTCGCCGCCTCGGCGGCGGTGGCCGGCGCGGCGTCCTCGGCCGGGGCGGCCTTGGCCGTGCGCTTGGTCAGGACCGGCTCGGCCCCGGTGACGGCCTCGACGGTGCCCTCGCCCTCGGCGGGGGCGATCGAGGGGACGCCACCCGGGGTCAGGTGCGTGCCGACGTCGGGCAGCTCGGCGCCACCGCGAGCGGAGTGCGGGCCGGCGACGAACTCGGCCAGCGCGGCCTCGGTGAAGACGACCTCGTCGGAGAGGAGCACGTCGTAGGTGTTGAGCTGGCCGGCCTCGAGCAGGTGCACGCGGGGCTCGTTGCGCAGGCTCACCCAGTTGAGGACGTCGTCGCGGTCGAGGACCACGAGCACGCGCTTGGCCTGGGTGATGGCGTCCAGCGTGGCCAGGGCGGCCTTGGTCTTCGGGGCGTCGCCCTCGACGAAGGTGCTGACCACGTGCACGCGGTTCTCACGGGCCCGGTCGGACAGGGCGCCACGCAGGGCGGCGGCCTTCATCTTCTTGGGGGTCCGCTGCGTGTAGTCACGCGGCTGCGGGCCGTGGACGGTGCCACCGCCGGCGAACTGCGGCGCGCGGGTCGAGCCCTGACGGGCGCGGCCGGTGCCCTTCTGGCGGTACGGCTTGGCGCCACCACCGCTGACCAGACCACGGGTCTTGGTCGCGTGCGTGCCCTGGCGCGCGGCGGCCAGCTGGGCCACCACGACCTGGTGCATCAGGGACACGTTGGCCGAGGCGTCGAAGAGCTCGCCGGGCAGCGTCACGCTGCCGGAGGTCTCCCCCGCCGGCGTGCGCACGTCGACCTGCCGGTCGGTGCGCGTGTCGGTGGACTGGGTCACTGGTCGTCACTCCCCACGGGGCCGCCCTTGACGGCCGAGCGGACCAGCACGAGGCCGCCCTTCGGGCCGGGGATGGCGCCCTTGATCAGCAGCAGCCCGCGCTCGGCGTCCACCTTGTGGACGGCGAGCGAGAGCGTCGTCGTCTTGACCGCGCCCATGCGGCCGGCCATGCGCAGGCCCTTGAACACGCGCCCCGGGGTGGACGCGCCACCGATGGAGCCGGGCGACCGGTGCTTGCGCTGCGTGCCGTGCGCGGCGCCGAGGCCCTTGAAGCCGTGACGCTTCATGACACCGGCGGTGCCCTTGCCCTTGCTGGTGCCGATGACGTCGACCTTGGCCACGCCGTCGAACAGCTCGGCCGTCAGCTCCTGGCCGACCGTGTAGTTCGAGGCGTCCTTCGTGCGCAGCTCGACCAGGTGCCGCCGCGGGGTGACGCCGGCCTTGGCGAAGTGCCCGCCCTCGGGCCGGTTCACCTTGCGCGGGTCGATCTCACCGAAACCGAGCTGGACGGCGGAGTAGCCGTCGACCTCGGGGGTGCGCACCTGGGTCACCACACACGGGCCCGCCTTGACGACGGTCACCGGCACGATGCGGTTGTTCTCGTCGAAGACCTGGGTCATCCCCAGCTTCTCGCCGAGGAGACCACGAAATGTGCTCGCCATGTCTGCTGACTGCCCTTACTGGATGTTGACGTCGACCGAGGCCGGCAGGTCGATGCGCATGAGCGCGTCGACCGTCTTCGGCGTCGGGTCGAGGATGTCGATGAGGCGCTTGTGCGTACGCATCTCGAAGTGCTCCCGCGAGTCCTTGTACTTGTGCGGGGACCGGATGACGCAGTACACGTTCTTCTCCGTCGGCAGCGGCACCGGGCCGACGACGCGCGCACCGGTCTTCGTGACGGTGTCCACGATGCGCCGCGCCGAGGCGTCGATCGCCTCGTGGTCGTAGGCCTTCAGCCGGATGCGGATCTTCTGTCCCGCCATCGCCTGTCTTCGCTCCTGCCGATCGGTGTGTCTGTCTGGATGTCTCGAGCCGGTGGTCGAAAACCGTGAGCCGGTCTCGTTCCAGCGGGGTCGGGTCACGGACTGGGCCGGACCCGGGAGACGGGCGGCGGCCGAACCGGCCGCCGCCCGTCTGCGGGGACTTACTTGAGGATCTTGGTGACGCGGCCGGCGCCCACGGTCCGACCACCCTCGCGGATGGCGAACTTGAGGCCCTCCTCCATGGCGATCGGCTGGATCAGCTCGACCGTCATCTCGGTGTTGTCGCCGGGCATGACCATCTCGGTGCCGGCGGGCAGGGTCACGACGCCCGTCACGTCCGTCGTCCGGAAGTAGAACTGGGGACGGTAGTTGTTGAAGAACGGCGTGTGACGGCCACCCTCGTCCTTGGAGAGGATGAAGACCGAGGCCTCGAAGTTCGTGTGCGGGGTGATGGAACCCGGCTTCACGACGACCTGGCCGCGCTCGACGTCCTCGCGCTTGATGCCGCGCAGCAGCAGACCGACGTTGTCACCGGCCTGGCCCTGGTCGAGCAGCTTGCGGAACATCTCGACGCCGGTGACGGTGGTCTTGGTCGAGGACGGGCGGATGCCGACGATCTCGACCTCCTCCGACACCTTGACGATGCCGCGCTCCACGCGACCGGTCACGACGGTGCCGCGGCCGGTGATGGTGAAGACGTCCTCGACGGGCATGAGGAACGGCTTGTCGATCTCACGCTGCGGCTCGGGGATGGCCGAGTCGACGGCGTCCATGAGCTCCATGAGGCGGTTGCCCCACTCGGCGTCGCCCTCGAGGGCCTTGAGCGCCGAGACGCGGACCACGGGGACGTCGTCGCCCGGGAACTCGTACTCGGACAGCAGCTCGCGGACCTCCAGCTCGACGAGCTCGAGGATCTCCTCGTCGTCGACCATGTCGGCCTTGTTCAGCGCCACGACGATGTAGGGGACGCCGACCTGGCGGGCCAGGAGGACGTGCTCCTTGGTCTGCGGCATCGGGCCGTCGGTGGCGGCGACCACGAGGATGGCGCCGTCCATCTGCGCCGCACCCGTGATCATGTTCTTGATGTAGTCGGCGTGCCCGGGGCAGTCGACGTGCGCGTAGTGACGGTTCTCCGTCTGGTACTCGACGTGCGCGATCGAGATCGTGATGCCGCGGGCCTTCTCCTCGGGCGCCTTGTCGATCTGGTCGAAGGCGGACGCCTCGTTGAGGTCCGGGTACTTGTCGTGCAGGACCTTGGTGATCGCCGCGGTCAGCGTCGTCTTGCCGTGGTCGATGTGCCCGATGGTGCCGATGTTGACGTGCGGCTTGGTCCGCTCGAACTTGGCCTTGGCCACTGGGTTCCTCTCCTCGTGGTTACGCAGGTGGTGCGTGCTCTGGGGTGGGCAGTGCTCGGGTGGCGGCGGGCCCCGCGGGGCCCGCCGGCCGGATTACTCGCCGGTGGCCTTGGCGATGATCTCCTTGGCCACGTTCTGCGGGACCTCGGCGTACGAGTCGAACACCATGGTGTAGCTCGCCCGCCCCTGGGTGCGGCTGCGCAGGTCGCCCACGTAGCCGAACATCTCCGAGAGCGGGACCAGGGCCCGGACGACGCGGGCGCCGGAGCGCTCCTCCATCGCCTGGATCGTCCCGCGCCGGGAGTTCAGGTCGCCGATGACGTCACCCATGTAGTCCTCGGGCGTGACGACCTCGACGGCCATGAGCGGCTCGAGCAGGGCCGGGCTGGCCTTGCGGGCGGCCTCCTTGAAGACCATCGAGCCGGCGATCTTGAACGCCATCTCGGACGAGTCGACCTCGTGGTACTGGCCGTCGACGAGAGTGGCCTTGACGCCCACCATCGGGTACCCGGCGAGGATGCCGTACTGCATGGCGTCCTGGATGCCCTGATCGACCGAGGGGATGTACTCCTTCGGGATGCGACCACCGGTGACGGCGTTGACGAACTCGTAGGTCGCCGAGTCGCCACTGATCTCCAGCGGCTCCAGGCTGACCTGGACCTTGGCGAACTGGCCCGACCCACCGGTCTGCTTCTTGTGGGTGTAGTCGACCTTCTCGACCGCCTTGCGGATGGTCTCGCGGTAGGCGACCTGGGGCTTGCCCACGTTCGCCTCGACGCGGAACTCGCGCCGCATGCGGTCGACCAGGATCTCCAGGTGCAGCTCGCCCATGCCGGAGATGACCGTCTGACCGGTCTCCTCGTCGAGGCGGACCTGGAAGGTCGGGTCCTCCTCGGCCAGCTTCTGGATGGCGGTGCCGAGCTTCTCCTGGTCGCCCTTGGTCTTGGGCTCGATCGCGACCGAGATGACCGGGGCGGGGAAGGTCATCGACTCCAGGATCACCGGCTTCTGCGGGTCGCAGAGGGTGTCACCCGTCGTCGTCTGCTTCAGGCCGTTGACCGCCACGATCTGGCCGGCGCCCACGCCGTCGCGCTCCTCGCGCTTGTTGGCGTGCATCTGGTAGATCTTGCCGACCCGCTCCTTGCGGTCCTTGGTGCTGTTGAGCACCGGGGACCCGGCGTCCAGCCGGCCGGAGTACACGCGGATGTAGGTCAGCTTGCCCAGGTGCTGGTCGGTCTGGATCTTGAACGCCAGCGCGGAGAACGGCTCGCTCTCGTCGGCGTGCCGGAGGACCTCGGTCTCGCCGTCCAGCGCGGTGCCGACGATGGCCTCGATGTCCAGCGGGCTGGGCAGGTAGTCGGTGACCGCGTCGAGCAGGGGCTGGATGCCCTTGTTCTTGAACGCCGTCCCGGTCAGGACCGGGTTGACCTGCGCGGCGATCGTGGCCTTGCGGATCGCGGCCTTGATGGTCTCGACCGAGATCTCCTCGCCACCGAGGTAGGCCTCCATGATCGAGTCGTCGAAGTCGGCGATGCCCTCGATGAGCTTCTCGCGGTACTCCGCGGCCTGGTCGGCGAGCTCGGCGGGGATCTCCTCGACGGCGTAGTCCTCGCCCATCTTGGTCTCACCACGCCAGGTGAGCGCGCGCATCTGGACCAGGTCGACGACCCCGAGGAAGTCGGCCTCGGCGCCGATCGGCAGCTGGAGCACCAGCGGGTTGGCACCCAGCCGCTCGACCATCATGTCGACGCAGCGGAAGAAGTCGGCACCGGTGCGGTCGAGCTTGTTGACGAAGCACATGCGCGGGACGCCGTACTTCTCGGCCTGCCGCCACACCTGCTCGGTCTGCGGCTCGACGCCGGCGACCCCGTCGTAGACGGCGACGGCACCGTCGAGCACCCGCAGCGACCGCTCCACCTCGACGGTGAAGTCGACGTGCCCGGGGGTGTCGATGATGTTGATGTCGTAGCCGTTCCAGGAGCACTTCGTCGCGGCGGACGTGATGGTGATGCCGCGCTCCTGCTCCTGCTCCATCCAGTCCATCGTGGCCGCGCCGTCGTGGACCTCACCGATCTTGTAGTTGATACCGGTGTAGAAGAGGATGCGCTCGGTCGTCGTGGTCTTGCCGGCGTCGATGTGCGCCATGATCCCGATGTTGCGGGTCTTGGCGAGCTGGGCCTGGGTGTCGGCCATTCCTCACTCCTCTGTGCTTCGGGTCCGCGTGCGGGTTCCGGGGTTGGCCCGGCGTTCCCGCCGGCGGGGCGCTGGTGGACGGATGCCACCAGCGGGGGGCGACTACCAGCGGTAGTGGGCGAAGGCCTTGTTCGACTCGGCCATCTTGTGGGTGTCCTCGCGGCGCTTGACCGCGGCACCGAGGCCGTTGCTGGCGTCGAGCAGCTCGTTCATAAGGCGCTCGGTCATCGTCTTCTCGCGGCGGGCGCGGCTGTACTGGATCAGCCAGCGCAGGCCCAGCGTGGTGCTGCGGGAGGCGCGGACCTCGACCGGGACCTGGTAGGTCGCGCCACCGACACGGCGGCTGCGGACCTCGAGGGCCGGCTTGACGTTGTCCAGCGCGCGCTTGAGCGTGACCACCGGGTCGGTGTCGGTCTTGGCCCGGCAGCCCTCGAGGGCGCCGTAGACGATCGACTCGGCGACGGAACGCTTGCCGTCGACGAGCACCTTGTTCACCAGCTGGGTGACCAGCGGCGACTGGTAGACCGGGTCGGAGACCAGGGGACGGCGCGGAGCGGGGCCCTTGCGCGGCATGTCAGCTCTTCTCCTTCTTCGCGCCGTAGCGGCTGCGAGCCTGCTTGCGGTTGCGGACGCCCTGGGTGTCCAGCGAACCGCGGATGATCTTGTAGCGCACGCCCGGGAGGTCCTTCACACGGCCGCCGCGCACGAGCACCATCGAGTGCTCCTGCAGGTTGTGGCCCACACCGGGGATGTAGGCGGTGACCTCGATGCCACTGGTGAGACGGACGCGGGCGACCTTGCGGAGCGCCGAGTTCGGCTTCTTCGGCGTCGTCGTGTACACGCGGGTGCACACGCCGCGACGCTGAGGGGAGCCCTTCAGCGCCGGGGTCTTGGTCTTCTCGACCTTGTCCTCGCGGCCCTTGCGGACCAGCTGGTTGATCGTGGGCATGGGTGGCCTGGATCTCCTACCTGCGCTGGGTCGTGCTCTGTGGATGGTGCGATGTCGGTCGTACCGGGTGCCGGTCCTGCAAGGAGGGCCACCCCGATCCTGGCGCACGCCTCCGTCCGGCCCCCGCGGTCGGGCGTGTCGCCCTTCCCAGGACCGGCCGGCTGGTGGAACCGGATCGGTCGCCCCCCGCGACTCGGCGCCGCCACCCCCGGCCGCCTGAGCAGCCCTGGGACGGAACCCGGTGGCTCAGAGGCCGGACCTCTGGACACCCAGGCGCACCGCGAACGGGAGCAGGCCCAGGGCACCCTGGGCACGGCAGACCACGATACCCGCGTGCTGGGGGCCGGTCAAAGCCGGGTCCCCAACCCCTCCGGGCGGCGGTCGATCACCCCGCCGGAAGCCTGCACTGTCCGGGTCAACCGGGGGGTCTGGACGGGCATTCCCGTGTCGTGCGCCACTCCGGGGGCCCGGCGCGGCGGTGGCGGCGACTGTACCGCCGTCCCCGGCGGTCGCGGGAGACCCGCCGACACGGCGCGCGGACGCGATCTGTCGTACCCCGCTCCTACCGTGAGTGGCACGACACACACCCACGGCCACCAGCCGGGAGAGGCGGACACCCCGTGCACATCGACTCGGCGCGCGAGCTCAAGGCGCGCCTGTCCACCCGGCTGGCCGGCTGGCCGGTCCCGGTCAGCGCCAGCTCCCTGGGGCCGGGGCGGCCGTGGTTCCGCCCGGCGCTGGGCCTGGCGCCCGGGAGCGCCGGGGCCGCGCGGCTGGCGATCCGGGTCGCCCTCCCCGACGACGCGGAGGTGCTGCTGGCGGGCCTGCCCGCCAGCGTGCGCGCGGAGGTCGACGTCCGGGTGATCGGGCCGGTGCGTGCCCTGACCGCTCCTCCGCCGGAGGTCCTCCAGCGGCGCACCCGCCCGTTGCGGCCCGGGGTGTCCGTCGCGCACCCGACGGTCACCGCGGGCACCCTGGGTGGCTTCGTGCGCCTGGACGGCCGGCTGGCGGTGCTGTCGAACAACCACGTGCTGGCCGCCAGCGACGCGGCCGCCGTGGGTGACCCCGTGCTGCAGCCGGGGCCGGCCGACGGCGGCGTCGCGGCCGACCGGATCGGCACGCTGACCCGCTTCGAGCGCTTCGCGGCCGGCCTGCCCAACCGGGTCGACGCCGCGGTCGCCGTCCTCGACCCGGGGGTGGCGGCCGAGCCGGGGGCGGTGCCCGGGGGCCCGCTGACCGGGGCCGTGCTCGCCGAGGACGACGTGGACCCCGACGACCTCGTGGAGAAGATCGGCCGGACCACGGGGCACACCCGCGGGCGGGTCACCGCCGTGGAGGTCGACGGGGTGGCGGTGCAGTACGACGACGTCGTCCACACCTTCGACGGGCAGGTGGAGATCGAGGGGCTCATCGGGTCGTTCAGCGCCGGTGGCGACAGCGGGTCGGTCATCTGGCGGAGCGCGGACCGGGCGCCGCTGGGGCTGCTGTTCGCCGGCAGCGACGTCGGCGGCAGCAACGGCGGCGGGGTCACCTTCGCCGCTCCCCTGGCGACCGTGCTGGACGTCCTGGACGCCACCTGGGTGGCCGGCTGACCCCTCCCCCGCTCCCCGGGGCGCAGGGGCTCCCTCCAGGGCGTTCGGAGGAGCACCATGGGCAACATGACCGACCGCGCGTCCGCCCGCGCCGCCAAGAGCGCCCTGACGGCTCAGCTCGCGGCGGTGCCCGAGGTCGTCGGCATCGGCCTGGCCCGCCGCGGCTCGGGCTACGTGGTGAAGGTCGACCTCGCCGATCCCCGGGCCGCCCGGCGCGTGCCCGCCGACGTCGACGGGGTCCGCGTGGTCACGCAGGTCGTCGGGACGATCCGCCCGCTCTGAGCCCGGCCGCTACGGTCGGCGGGGCGTCAACGGTGGCGCCGCCGACCTGAGGAGTGCACGTGCGCATCGGCATCCAGGCCAGCTATGCCGGGGGCTTCCGGGAGACCGCGGCGGAGATCCGCGACCTGGAGTCCGCGGGCCTCGACGTGGCCGCGGTGGCGGAGGTCTACACCTTCGACGCGGTGAGCCAGCTGGGCTACCTGGCGGCCGTCACCGAGCGCGTCGAGCTGCTCAGCGCCATCTTCCCCATCTACAGCCGCACGCCGGCGCTGACCGCCATGACCGCGGCCGGCCTGGACTTCGTCTCCGGCGGGCGCTTCACCCTCGGCCTGGGCGCCTCGGGCCCGCAGGTCATCGAGGGCTGGCACGGCGTCCCCTACGACGCGCCCCTGCAGCGGACCCGCGAGATCGTCGACATCTGCCGCACCGTGTGGCGGCGTGAGCGGCTGGACCACCACGGGCCGAAGTACGACGTCCCCCTGCCCCCGGAGCAGGGCACCGGCCTCGGCAAGCCGCTGAAGCTGATCAACACCCCGGTGCGGGAGCGGATCCCGGTCATGCTGGCCGCGCTGGGCCCCAAGAACGTGGAGCTCGCGGCCGAGATCGCCGAGGCCTGGGAACCCATCTTCTTCGTGCCCGAGAAGGCCTCCGCCGTCTGGGGCGACGCGCTGGCCGCCGGCCGGGCCAAGCGGGCTCCGGAGCTGGGCGACCTCCAGGTGGTCACCGGGGTGCCCGTCGCCATCGGGGACGACGTCGAGCCGCTGCTGGACTTCGTGCGGCCGGCACTGGCCCTCTACATCGGCGGCATGGGCGCCCGCGGCAAGAACTTCTACAACGACCTCGCGGTGCGCTACGGCTACGAGGCCGAGGCACGCACGATCCAGGACCTCTACCTCGCGGGCAGGAAGGACGAGGCCGCGGCCGCGGTGCCCCTGGAGCTGGTCCGGGCGTCGTCCCTCATCGGCCCGGAGGGCTACGTCGCCGAGCGGATCGCGGCGTTCGCCGAGGCCGGCGTCACCACCCTGATGCTCCAGCCCCTCGACGGCAGCCGCGAGGCCCGCCTGCGCACCGTCGAGACGATGAAGGGATTGAGCGACTGAACCGGGGGCCGTGACCGGTCCGCACCGGCCGGGGACGGCCGGCGGGCCGGGGTGGACCCGTCGCGGGGCCCGGAGGGTCCCCGACGGGGACACGGGCAGCGGCTCCGGGCAGGTGGGGACGGCACCTGGCTGCGGTGTCGTCCGGGAGACGACAGATGGAAGGGCCCCCGAGTCCGGAGACTCGGGGGCCCTTTCGTCACTGCCTATCGGGGATCAGCCCCGCCAGTCGTACTCCTCGAGGCGCACGGCCTCGCCGGAGCCACTGCCGAAGACGTCCGGGCTGTAGTACTGCCCGTCGTCGTACCCGGCCATCGTGTAGACGGCGGCGCGGGCCTCCTCGGTCGGCTCGACCGTGATGTTCCGGTAGCGGCTGATGCCCGTACCCGCCGGGATCAGCTTGCCGATGATCACGTTCTCCTTGAGGCCGAGCAGGCTGTCGCTCTTGCCCTGGATCGCGGCGTCGGTCAGGACCTTGGTCGTCTCCTGGAAGGAGGCGGCCGACAGCCAGGACTCGGTCGCGAGCGAGGCCTTGGTGATGCCCATCAGGACCGGACGGGCCGAGGCCGGCTCGCCGCCCTCGGCGACGACGCGGCGGTTCTCGGTCTCGAACAGCGTCCGCTCGACCAGCGCACCGGGGAGGAACTCCGTGGCGCCCGAGTCGATGATGGTCACCCGCTTCAGCATCTGACGGATGATCACCTCGATGTGCTTGTCGTGGATCGACACGCCCTGGCTGCGGTAGACCTCCTGGACCTCGCGGACCAGGTGCAGCTGCACCTCGCGCGGGCCCATGATCCGCAGCACCTCGTGCGGGTCGACCGCACCCTCGGTGAGCTGCTCGCCGACCTCGACGTGCTGACCGTCCTCGACCCGCAGCCGCGACCGGCGCGACAGCTTGTCGTAGACGACCTCGTCGGAGCCGTCGTCCGGGGTGATGGTGAGCTTCCGGAACTGCTCGCCGTCCTCGATCCGGACGGTGCCGGCGAGCTCCGCGATCGGGGCCTTGCCCTTGGGGACACGGGCCTCGAAGAGCTCCACGACACGCGGCAGACCGTGGGTGATGTCCTCACCCGCGACACCACCGGTGTGGAAGGTGCGCATCGTCAGCTGGGTGCCGGGCTCGCCGATCGACTGGGCGGCGATGATGCCGACCGCCTCGCCGACGTCCACCAGCTTGCCGGTCGCCAGCGAGCGGCCGTAGCAGGTGGCACAGGTGCCCAGCAGCGACTCGCAGGTCAGGACGCAGCGGACCTTGACCTCGGAGACCCCGGCCTCGACCAGCTCGGCGATGAGGACGTCGCCGAGGTCGGCGCCGGCCTGCGCGATGACCGTCCCGTCCTCGGCCACCACGTCGGCGGCCAGGGCGCGGGCGTAGACACCGGTCTCGACGTGCGCGTCGCGGGTCAGCTGACCGTCGACCACCGTGGCGATCGGCATGATCACGCCGCGCTCGGTGCCGCAGTCCTCCTCGCGGATGATGACGTCCTGGGAGACGTCGACCAGCCGCCGGGTGAGGTATCCGGAGTCCGCGGTCCGCAGGGCGGTGTCGGCCAGACCCTTGCGGGCACCGTGCGTGGAGATGAAGTACTCCAGCACGGACAGACCCTCCCGGAAGTTGGCCTTGATCGGCCGCGGGATGATCTCGCCCTTCGGGTTGGCGACCAGGCCACGCATACCGGCGATCTGGCTGATCTGCATCATGTTGCCTCGGGCGCCCGAGTTGACCATGACCCAGACCGGGTTGGTGGTCGGGAAGTTGTCCACCATCGCCTGGCTGACCTCGGCCCGCGCGCGGGTCCAGATCTCGATGAGCTCACCGCGACGCTCGGCGTCGGTGATGACGCCGCGCTCGTACTGGCGCTCGATCTGCCGGGCCTCGTTCTCGTGCCGGTCGAGGATCTCCTGCTTGGCCGGCGGGGTGACGACGTCGTCGATGGCGATCGTGACACCCGAGCGGGTGGCCCAGCGGAAACCGGCCGACTTGAGGGCGTCCAGCGTCGCCGCGACCTGCACCTTGGGGTAGCGCTCGGCGAGGTCGTTGACGATCGCCCCGAGCTCCTTCTTCGGCACCTGGTAGTTGACGAAGCGGTAGTCCTCGGGCAGTGCCTCGTTGAACAGCACGCGGCCCAGGCTGGTGACCACGGTGGCCGGGCCACCGGGGGTCCAGTCCTCCGGCTGCTCCCACGCCTCGTTGACCTTGCCGTTGTCGACGCCGAACACCTCGTCGAGGCGGATCAGCGCCCGCTCCTGCAGGCCCAGCGCGCCCTTGTCGTAGGCCATGATCGCCTCGGCCGTCGACGAGAACGCCGCGGGCTTGCCACCGTCGGCCTCGTGCCGGCTCGGCACCAGGGTCGTCAGGTGGTACAGGCCCAGCACCATGTCCTGGGTCGGCGCGGTGATCGGGCGGCCGTCGGCCGGGCTCAGGATGTTGTTGCTGGACAGCATCAGGATCCGGGCCTCGGCCTGCGCCTCGGCCGACAGCGGCAGGTGCACCGCCATCTGGTCACCGTCGAAGTCCGCGTTGAACGCGGTGCAGACCAGCGGGTGGATCTGGATGGCCTTGCCCTCGACCAGCTGCGGCTCGAAGGCCTGGATGCCCAGACGGTGCAGGGTCGGCGCGCGGTTCAGCAGCACCGGGTGCTCGGTGATGACCTCCTCGAGCACGTCCCACACGACCGGCCGCGCGCGCTCCACCATCCGCTTGGCGGACTTGATGTTCTGCGCGTGGTTGAGGTCGACCAGCCGCTTCATCACGAAGGGCTTGAACAGCTCCAGGGCCATCTGCTTGGGCAGACCGCACTGGTGCAGCTTCAGCTGCGGGCCGACGACGATGACCGAACGGCCGGAGTAGTCGACGCGCTTGCCGAGCAGGTTCTGGCGGAACCGGCCCTGCTTGCCCTTGAGCAGGTCCGACAGCGACTTCAGCGGGCGGTTGCCCGGGCCGGTGACCGGCCGGCCGCGGCGGCCGTTGTCGAACAGCGCGTCCACGGACTCCTGGAGCATCCGCTTCTCGTTGTTCACGATGATCTCGGGCGCGCCGAGGTCGAGCAGCCGCTTGAGCCGGTTGTTCCGGTTGATCACCCGGCGGTACAGGTCGTTCATGTCGCTGGTGGCGAAGCGGCCACCGTCGAGCTGCACCATCGGGCGCAGGTCCGGCGGGATGACCGGGACGCAGTCCAGCACCATGCCCATGGGCGAGTTGCGGGTCTGCTGGAACGCCGCGACGACCTTCAGCCGCTTGAGCGCGCGCAGCTTGCGCTGGCCCTTGCCGTTGCGGATGGTGTCGCGCAGCGAGGCGGCCTCGGCGTCGAGGTCGAAGTCGGCCAGCAGCTTCTGCAGGGCCGCGGCACCCATGCCGCCCTCGAAGTACTCACCGAAGCGGTCGCGCAGCTCGCGGTAGAGGCCCTCGTCGGCGATGAGCTGCTTGACCTCGAGCTTGCGGAAGGTGTCGAGCACCTCCTCGAGGCGGTCGATCTCCCGCTGGGCGCGGTCGCGCAGCTGGCGCATCTCGCGCTCGCCGCCCTCGCGCACCTTGCGGCGGACGTCGGACTTGGCGCCCTCCGCCTCGAGCTCGGCGAGGTCGGCCTCCAGCTTCTGCTGGCGGGCCTCCACGTCGGCGTCGCGGCGGTTCTCCAGGTTGGACTTCTCCGCGCTGATCTCGGCCTCGATGGTCGGGAGGTCGCGGTGGCGCGCCTCGTCGTCGACCGAGGTGATCAGGTAGGCCGCGAAGTAGATGATCTTCTCGAGGTCCTTGGGCGCCAGGTCGAGCAGGTAGCCCAGGCGCGACGGGACGCCCTTGAAGAACCAGATGTGGGTGACCGGCGCGGCCAGCTCGATGTGGCCCATCCGCTCGCGGCGGACCTTGGCCCGGGTCACCTCGACGCCGCAGCGCTCACAGATGATGCCCTTGAACCGGACCCGCTTGTACTTGCCGCAGTAGCACTCCCAGTCCCGCGTGGGACCGAAGATCTTCTCGCAGAAGAGACCGTCCTTCTCCGGACGCAGCGTCCGGTAGTTGATGGTCTCGGGCTTCTTCACCTCACCGTGCGACCACTGGCGGATGTCGTCGCCGGTGGCCAGACCGATGCGCAACTCGTCGAAGAAGTTGACGTCGAGCACTGAGTGGACCCCTTTCCCGGGGCTCGGTTACTGCACTTTCTCGAATGGAAGTCGGGGGCGCCGGCCGGCCCCGGGCGGGGCCGGCCGGCGGCCGATCACACGTCCTCGACGCTGGAGGGCTCGCGGCGGGACAGGTCGATGCCCAGCTCCTCCGCGGCCCGGAAGACCTCGTCGTCGGTGTCGCGCAGCTCGATCGCCTGCCCGTCGCCGGAGAGGACCTCGACGTTCAGGCAGAGCGACTGCAGCTCCTTGAGCAACACCTTGAACGACTCCGGGATGCCCGGCTCGGGGATGTTCTCGCCCTTGACGATGGCCTCGTACACCTTGACGCGGCCGAGGATGTCGTCGGACTTGATGGTCAGCAGCTCCTGCAGCGCGTAGGCCGCGCCGTAGGCCTGCATGGCCCAGCACTCCATCTCGCCGAACCGCTGGCCACCGAACTGCGCCTTACCACCCAGCGGCTGCTGCGTGATCATCGAGTAGGGGCCGGTCGACCGGGCGTGGATCTTGTCGTCGACCAGGTGCAGCAGCTTGAGGATGTAGACGTAGCCCACCGAGATCGGCTCGGGGAACGGCTCGCCGGAGCGGCCGTCGAACAGCCGCGCCTTGCCGGTCTCCTGGACCATCCGCTTGCCGTCGCGGTTCGGGGTCGTCGAGCCGAGCAGCCCGATGATCTCCTCCTCGCGGGCACCGTCGAACACCGGCGTCGCCGTCCGGGTGCCGGGCCCGGCCTGCCGCGCCTGCTCCGGGAGGTTGGCCGCCCACTCGGGGGTGCCCTCGACCTGCCAGCCGGACTTGGCGATCCACCCGAGGTGGGTCTCCAGGACCTGGCCGACGTTCATGCGGCCGGGGACGCCGAGCGGGTTGAGCACGATGTCCAGCGGGGTGCCGTCCTCGAGGAACGGCATGTCCTCCTGCGGCAGGATCTTCGCGATGACGCCCTTGTTGCCGTGGCGGCCGGCGAGCTTGTCACCGTCGGAGATCTTGCGCATCTGGGCGACGTAGACCCGGATCAGCTCGTTGACGCCGGCCGGCAGCTCGTCGCCGTCCTCGCGCGAGAACACGCGGACGCCGATGACCTTGCCCGACTCACCGTGCTTGACCTTGAGGCTGGTGTCGCGCACCTCGCGGGCCTTCTCACCGAAGATCGCCCGCAGCAGCCGCTCCTCGGGGGTCAGCTCGGTCTCGCCCTTGGGCGTGACCTTGCCGACGAGGATGTCGCCGGGGACGACCTCGGCACCGATGCGGATGATGCCGCGCTCGTCGAGGTCGGCGAGGACCTCCTCGGAGACGTTCGGGATGTCCCGGGTGATCTCCTCGGCACCGAGCTTGGTGTCGCGGGCGTCGACCTCGAACTCCTCGATGTGGATCGAGGACAGGACGTCGTCCTGCACGAGGCGCTGCGACAGGATGATCGCGTCCTCGTAGTTGTGGCCCTCCCACGGCATGAACCCGACGAGCAGGTTCTTGCCCAGCGCCATCTCGCCCTGGTCGGTGCACGGCCCGTCGGCGATGACCTGGCCGACCTCGACCCGCTGGCCCTCGTCGACGACCGGGGTCTGGTTGATCGAGGTGCCCTGGTTCGAGCGGCGGAACTTCAGCAGCCGGTAGGTCTGCCGGGTGCCGTCGTCGGCCATGACGGTGACGTAGTCGGCGGTGGAGTCCTCGACGACACCGGCCTTCTCCGCCACGACGACGTCGCCGGCGTCGACGGCGGCCCGCAGCTCCATGCCGGTGCCGACCAGCGGCGCCTCGCTGCGCAGCAGCGGGACGGCCTGGCGCTGCATGTTCGCGCCCATGAGCGCGCGGTTGGCGTCGTCGTGCTCGAGGAACGGGATCATCGCCGTCGCGACCGAGGTCATCTGCCGCGGCGAGACGTCCATGTAGTCGACGCTCTCGGGGGCGAGGTAGTCGACCTCACCGCCCTTGGTGCGGACCAGGACGCGGTCCTCGGCGAACCGGCCCTGGGCGTCCAGCGGCGAGTTGGCCTGGGCGACGACGAAGCGGTCCTCCTCGTCGGCGGTCAGGTAGTCGATCTGGTCGGTGACCCGGCCGTTCTCGACCTTGCGGTACGGCGTCTCGATGAAGCCGAACGCGTTGACCCGGCCGAACGAGGACAGCGAGCCGATCAGGCCGATGTTCGGGCCTTCCGGCGTCTCGATCGGGCACATGCGGCCGTAGTGGCTCGGGTGGACGTCACGGACCTCCATGCCGGCCCGCTCGCGGGACAGACCACCGGGGCCCAGCGCCGACAGGCGGCGCTTGTGGGTCAGGCCCGCCAGCGGGTTGGTCTGGTCCATGAACTGGGACAGCTGGCTGGTGCCGAAGAACTCCTTGATGGAGGCGACGACCGGCCGGATGTTGATCAGGGTCTGCGGCGTGATCGCCTCGACGTCCTGGGTCGTCATCCGCTCGCGGACGACGCGCTCCATGCGGGAGAGGCCGACCCGGATCTGGTTCTGGATCAGCTCGCCGACGGTGCGCAGCCGGCGGTTGCCGAAGTGGTCGATGTCGTCGACGCCGTGGTCGGGCTCGCCGGCGTGCAGCCGCACGACGTACTCGATGGTGGCGACGATGTCGTCCTCGGTCAGCGTCAGCGTGGCCTGGGGCACCTCGACGCCGAGCTTCTTGTTCACCTTGTAGCGGCCGACCTTCGCCAGGTCGTAGCGCTTCGGGTTGAAGAAGAGGTTCTCCAGCAGCGCCTGGGCGCTCTCCCGCGTCGGCGGCTCGCCCGGCCGCAGCTTGCGGTAGATGTCCAGCAGCGCCTCGTCCTGGCCGGCGATGTGGTCCTTCTCCAGGGTGGCCAGCACGGTGGGCGACCACTGGAAGTGCTCGCGGATGCGGTCCTCGGTCCAGCCCAGGGCCTTGAGCAGGACGGTGACCGGCTGGCGGCGCTTGCGGTCGATGCGGACGCCGACGGTGTCGCGCTTGTCGACGTCGAACTCCAGCCACGCACCGCGGCTGGGGATCACCTTGGCGCTGAAGACGTCCTTGTCCGACGTCTTGTCCAGGGTCTTGTCGAAGTAGACGCCCGGGCTGCGGACCAGCTGCGAGACGACGACGCGCTCGGTGCCGTTGATGACGAACGTGCCCTTGTTCGTCATGATCGGGAAGTCGCCCATGAACACCGTCTGGCTCTTGATCTCGCCGGTGGTGTTGTTCATGAACTCGGCGGTGACGAACAGCGGCGCCGCGTAGGTCATGTCCTTGTCCTTGCACTCCTCGAGGGACGCCTTGACGTCCTCGAAGCGCGGGTTGGAGAAGGACAGCGACATCGAGCCGCTGAAGTCCTCGATCGGGGAGATCTCCTCGAGGATCTCGGCCAGACCGCCGACCGCGGTCGCCTGCTCCTCGGGCGAGAGGGTGGCGCGCCACTCGGGGCTGCCGATCAGCCAGTCGAACGACGCGGTCTGGAGCGCCAGCAGGTCCGGGACCTCGAGGGGCTCCCGGATCTTGGCGAAGGAGACGCGGAGCGGGGCACCGGGGATCTTCTGCGCGTCGGCGCCGCCGGTGTGCGGGCCGGGCTGGGGGACCTGCGGGGTGTTCTGGGTGGTGCCTGACTCGGTGGTGCTGGCGGAGATGCTGGTGGGGCGAGAGCCTGCCAAGATGCGTCCTTCCAAGGACCTCACGACGTGCGGGCGGTCGGTGCTGGTTCGTCCTGGGTCGTCGTCGGTTTCGGCGGGGCTGCCCACTGGGCTGCTGACCGGCCCGACCGACGGTCGACGGGTGCTCGGAGCAGGGTTCCCCGGGCACCCCAGGCGACCCGTCTCGGCGGGCATGCAGTCAGGGGGCAGCGCAACAGGGAACCCTACCCCTGACTCGGAGGGCTGTCCACGTCGGGTGTCCGGGAGCGACCAGGAACACACCGGGAAGGACAGCGACCGCCCGAGGGGGTGGGCGACTGCCGCGGCCATGATGCCAGCCCGGCCGGCTCCGGTCAGCTGCCACGCCGGGTGAGGACCCCGCCGGGCGCCGCCGCGGGCGGGCCGGGCGGGGTCCTCACCCGGTGGTCAGGAGCGTCAGGTCGCTGATCTTCCAGGCCTCGTCGACCTGCACCATGTCGATCCGCACCGTCTGGGTGCAGGACTGCTCGCCCTCCTCGGTGACGACGCACTCCGAGCCCTCCGGCGCCGGCTGCGTGCCGCTGTTCACCGACTCCACCACCAGCTGGCCGAAGACGACGAGCGTGGCCGCCGTCTGGTCGTCGTTGACCTGCTGGAGGCCCACGTCGACGACCTCGTACCGGGTGGTGGCCGAGACCTGCTCGTAGGTGGCGATGATCGAGCTCTGCGTCTCGGCCTCGTACTGGTCGCGCAGGTCGCCGGTGAGCACGTCGAGCTGGCCGGCGACGCTGCCGTCGGCGTCCCGGTAGTCGAACGCGTAGAGCGCCTCGACGTTGGTGCGGGCGGCGTCGAAGACGTCGGGGGTCACGAACGTGCGGTCCACCGGCTTCCAGAGCAGGTAGCCGACCGCGGCGGCCGCCAGCACGCACAGCGCGGCGAGGACGGCGCCCACGGGCACCCGCCGGCTGCGGGCCGCGGGGGGAGCCGGGCGCGCCGGCGCGGGCCGGCTGCGCCGGGCGGCCGGGCGGGCGGCGGGCCTGCGCGCCGGCGCCGGCTTCGCCAGGGACACCGGCTCCTCGGCGGACGCCGCCGGCCGCCCGGTGCCGCTGCGCGGTGCGGGCCGCGGCTGCGGGCGCGGGGAGGTGCGGGCCGGCTCGCCGCCCGCCTCGTCGCGGTCGCGGCGGCTGCCGGCCACCCGCGGGCGCGGGCTGGGGCGCGGGCCGGATGCGGGCCTGGGCCGCGGGGTGGGCCGGGGCCGCTCGTCGGGGGTCTCGCTCACCACCGCGTCACCGCCCCGTGATCCCGGAGAGCAGCCAGCGGCCGTCCTCGCGCGTCATCTCGACCTCGATCCGGTAGCGGGTCACCTGCCCCTGCTGGCCGGCGGACGCAGTCGTCGCCTGGATGACCATCAGGACGGTCGCCTCCTCCTCGCCGGCGCGGGTGACGCCGGCCCCGACCACCTCGGTGTTGACGACGACCTGGCCCTGGACCAGCGCGTCGCGCTGCTCCTCCAGCCGGGCCACCGACTCCTCCCGCAGGTCGCCGGTGGTCACCCGCCGGGCCTGCTGGATGTCGTCGTCGAGGGTCAGGTGGTCGAACGAGGTGAGGTCGACGACGTTGGCGCGGGCGGCCTGCAGCACCCCCACGTAGGAGTCGGTGCGGACGGCGGACTCCTCGGCGAACAGGCGCGGGGCCAGCAGCCAGCCGATCGCGGCCAGGAGCAGCACGAGGACGACGGCCAGGAGCGGCACCAGCGGCACCGCCGGCCGGCGCCCCCGGGTACGTGCGCGGGGGGCTTTCTCGGCGTCGTCGTCCGCGGGATCCTCGTCGGCCTCGCCGGGGGTGTCCGCCACCGGTGCCGCGGTCGCACCCCGGCGGCGCCGCCGGGGGCCGCGGGCCGCCGGCGCCTCGGGCGCAGCGTCCCCGGGCCCCGGTCGGTCCTCCTCCGCGGCGCCGGCCTCCGGCGCCTCGGTCAGGGTCGTCCGGCCGCCGTCCTCCCCCGTGACCGCAGCCGGCTCGTCGGCCTCGGCAAGGCCCGTGGTGGGCGCGCCGGAGGGCGCACCCCCGGTCGTGCCGCGGCGCGCTCGCGCCTTGCTCGTCACCCGCGTCTGTCCTCTCGTCGGTCGGTCTGGTCGGGCCGGCGGCCGGTGCCGCGGTCAGCCCACGGTGCGGGAGAACGGCGTGGCACCCAGGATCGTGCCCAGGACGCCGTCGACGATCCCGGTGACGGGGTCCAGGGCCCCGGTGATCGGGCCACCGCCGCCGCCCTGGCCCTGGGGGCCGGGGGCGCCGACGCCGCCGTCGCGGCCGATGTTCTGCTCGCCGCGCAGGTTCGACCCGGACTCGTCCAGGCCGTCGCCCGGGTCCGGGTCGACACCGTTGACGACCTGGCAGGACACCGAGTCGACGTCGACGGTCGCCACCGACGCCGGGGTCGGCGTCTGCCCCGTGGAGACGTAGCCGCTGGTGCAGGCCCGCGGGTCGTCGGCGTTGAGCACGAAGCCGAAGTGCGCCCGCATCGTGCCGCCGTCGTTGCGGACGACGGTGAAGCCGCCGGAGACGACGTCGGGATAGGTGACCAGCAGCTGCTCGACGCCGTCCAGGCGCGGGATGTAGACGCCGTTGAGGATGTCGAGGTTGCGCACCAGCGAGCCCAGCCCGGGACCGGCCCGGTCCACCAGCTGCTGCAGGGCCTCGCCGGCGTCGGGGGCGTTGACCACGAGCGAGCGCAGGTCCGGGTCGATCTGCACCAGCGTCTCGCTGATCAGCCGGAGGTCCTCGGCCCACTGCTCGATCGCCGAGCGGCCGGCCACCTGCGTCTCGAGCACCGTCCGGCCGTCGGTGATGAGGGTGAGCGTCTGCGGCAGCGACTCCTCGGCCCGGGCCAGCAGGAGGTCGCCGTTGTCGATCAGCCGGGCGAGGTCGTCGCCGGCGCCCTGGAAGGCCTCGCCGAGCTCCTCGACGACGATCCGCAGGTCCTCCGGGTCCAGGGAGGTGACCAGCTCGTCGACGTTGAGCAGCAGCTGCTCCACCGGGATGGGGATCGACGTCCGGGACTGCGGGATGACGTCGCCGTCGGCCAGGAAGGGCCCCTCGCCGTCCGGCGGCCGGAGGTCGACGTACTGCTCGCCGACCGCGCTGCGGTTGGCGACGACGGCCGCGGTGTCGGCGGGGATGGGCGCGGCGTCCGGGTCGATGGTGAGGGTGACCCGCACCCCGTCGTCGATCAGCGCCATGTCGCTGACCCGGCCGACCGCCACGCCGCGGTAGGTGACCTCGGCGTTGACGAAGATGCCGCCGGAGTCGACGAAGTCGGCCTCCACGTCGTAGCCGCTGCCCAGCAGCAGCCGGTCCAGGCCCACGTAGTTGAAGCCGACGTAGGAGATGCCGAGCAGCGCCACCAGGGCGAAGCCCAGCAGCTGGAGCTTGGTCCGGCGCGTGATCACGGCTGGCCCCCCGTCGTGCCGGGCAGCGGGCCGATGCCGTCCAGGCCCGGGATGACGCCCGTGCCCTGCCCGGTGCCGCCGGTGCTCCCCTGCGCGGTGCTGCCCCCGGTGGTGCCGCTGCCACCGGCCGTGGCGTTGCCCGGCGGGGTGCCGGCGACGCCACAGCTGCCGCCGGCGACGTCCTGGGGCTCGAGGGTCTCCAGGGCGCCGGTGACCGGGTCGACCACGTAGCGGCAGAGCAGCTCGCGCAGGTCGAAGTTCAGCGTCGCGGTCATGTTGGTGAACAGCCCGTACCCGCCGGTGCGCATGTCCGGCCGGTAGTTCAGCGCGCCCAGCGAGCTGGCCGGGAACGGATAGGTCAGCAGCAGGTCCAGCGAGCCGGCCAGGTCGGGGCCGGCCGCGGCCAGCTGGCTGAGGATCGGCTGCAGCTGCTCCAGGTCGGCGACGGTGTTCGCGCCGGCCTCGTTGATCACCCGGGTGCCGACCTCGCCGAGCCGGGCCAGGCTGTCGAGCATCTGCACCAGCAGGTCGCGCTGGGAGTTGATGACGTCCAGCCCGGGGCCGATGCTGTCCAGCGCCGTCTCGATGGTGCCGGTGCGGGCGGCGAGGGTCTCGGCCAGCGCGTTGGCGCTCTCGATCGCCCGGACGATCTCCGCGCGCTGCTCGTCCAGCCCGCCGATCAGCGTGTCGAGCTGCTCCAGGGTGGCGCGGATGTCGTCCTCCCGGCCCTCCATCGCGTCGGCGAGCTCCCGGCTGATCGTCTGCAGCTGGGCCAGGCCGCCGCCGTTGAGCACCAGCGACAGTGCCCCGAGCAGCTCCTCGACCTCCACGTTGCGGTTGGTGCGGTCGAGGGTGATCAGCGCGCCGTCGGCCAGCTCGCCCTGGGGCTGCTCGCTGCCGGGGGCGGCCAGCTCCACGTACTTCTCCCCCAGCAGCGAGGACTGCTGGATCATCGCCACCGCGTTGGCCGGCAGGTCGACGTCCCCGTTGACCTCGACGGTCACCAGCGCCGTCCAGTCGTCGCCGAGCTCGATGGCCTCGACCCGGCCGACCGGCACGTCGGCCACCCGGACGCCGGCCTGCGGCACCAGGTCGAGGACGTCGGCGAACTGGATCTGCACCGTGTACGGGTCGTCGCCGAGGTCGGCGCCGCCCGGCAGCGACAGCGAGTAGGCGCCGCGGAAGCCGCAGCCCGAGAGCAGCACCAGGCCGGCGCCGAGCGCGCCGAGCCGCCGTGTCAGTGCGTTCACCGGTTCCCTCCCAGGTCCGGCAGGCCGATGACGCTGCCGCCGGTGCCGGGCGACGGGGCGCCGCCGCCGAAGAGCGTGCCGAGCAGCTCCTGGAGGTCGGGGATCCCGTTGCCGTTCAGGTCGTCGAGCTGCCCGTCGTTGCCGGGGTCGCCGGAGAGCAGCCGCAGGCAGATCTGCTCGGTCGGCGGCAGGGTGAGGAACTGGGTCAGGTCGGTGAGGTCGACCCCGGCGACCTGCAGCCGGCCGGCGGTCTGCAGCAGCTGGCACACCACGATCTCCGGGCTGGTCGCGCCCAGCGAGTTGTCGCGCGTGTCGAGCGTGCCGTAGTCGGGGTTGTAGGCGTGCGCGACGTTGCCCAGCGCCGCCGGTGCGACCTCGAGGATCTCGGCCAGCGCGGCCCGCTGCTGCACCAGGGTGAGGGTGACGTCGGCCAGCCGGTCGACGTTCGTGGTGAGCAGCGCGCTGTTGGTCTGGACGAAGGTCGCGATCTCGCCCAGCGCCTGCGACAGCAGCGCCACGGCGGCGGCGAGGTCGGCCCGCTCCGCCTCCAGCTGGGCGGTGACCGCGGCCATGTTGTCGTTGAACTGCGACACCTGGGCGTCGATCGTGGCCAGCGCGGTGGTGAAGGTCTGCAGGTTGTCGATCGAGCCGAACAGGTCCTCGCGGTTCTCGGCGAGGGTCTCCACCGCCTGCGAGAACCCGGTCAGCGTGCGGTTGAGGGCCTCGCCGTTGCCCTCGAGGTTGTCCGCGCCGACGGCGAGCAGGTCCTGCAGCGCGCCGTCGCTGTTGGCCCCCGTGGGCCCGAGGGCGGCGGAGAGCTCGTCGAGGGCGCTGTACACCGAGTCGAGCTCCACCGGCGTGCCGGTGCGGTCCAGCCCCAGCTCCGCGCCGTCGGCCATCGTCGGCCCCCCGCTGTAGACGGGGGCGAACTGCACGTACCGGTCGGAGACCAGCGACGGGGCCAGGATGACCGCGTCGGCGTCGGCCGGGATGTCGTAGTCCTCGTCGATCAGCATCTCGACCCGCACCCGGTCCCCCTCGGGGACGACGTCGGTGATCTCGCCGACGTCGATGCCGAGGATCCGCACGTCACCACCCGGGTAGACGCCGATGGCCTGGGTGAAGTACGCGGTCACCCGGAACTGATCGGCCGGCCGGAGCACCGTCCAGCCCAGCGCCCCGAGGAGCACCAGCGCCGCGGCCAGCGCGACGCCGCGCTGCAGGGTGCCGCTCACGGCGTGTCCGCGCAGGTGACGAGGCCGCCGGGGATCTGCTCGGTGGTGCCGCAGACCACGGAGGCCACCACGCCCGGCAGGAGGTTCTCGACGAAGCTGTCGAACCACCGGCCGTTGCCCAGGGTGTTGGTGAACACCCGGACGAACGGGGCGAAGTTGGCCACCGTCTCCCCCAGCTGGGTGCGGTTGCGGGACAGGATGTCGGTCACCGTCGCCAGCTGCTGCAGCGCCGGGGTCAGGGCCTCGCGGTTGTCGGCCACGAGCCCGGAGAGCTGTTCGGCCAGCTCCTGGGTGTTGGTGAGGATCGCGTCGATCAGCGCCCGCCGCTCCTGCACCTCGGTGAGCAGGGTGTTGGAGTCCACGATCAGCCGGGTGAACTCGCCGTTGCGGTCGGAGAGGACGGCGGTGACGTCGCGCGTGGCCGACAGCAGCTGCTCGAGCTCGGCGTCCCGGGAGGAGATCGTCTCGGACAGCCGGGCCAGCCCCTGCAGGGAGGTCCGCACCTCCTCCGGGGTCTCGGCGAAGGTCTCGGCCAGCACCTCGAAGGAGTCGGCGAGCTGGGCGGTGTCGATCTGGTCCACGGTCGTCGACAGCCCGGTGAAGGCCTCGACGACGTCGAAGGGCGACGCGGTGCGCTCCAGCGGGATGCGCTCGCCGGGGTCCAGCGGCGTCGTGCCCCGGGGCACGAGGGCCAGGTACTTGGCGCCGAGCACGGTCTCGATCTTGATGGCCGCCTGCGACTGGTCGCCGACGAAGGCGTCCCGGACCCGGAACTCGACGGTGACCGCGCCGTCCTCCAGCGACAGGCTCTCCACCTGGCCGACCTTCACGCCGGCCACCCGCACCGGGTCGTCGGGCTTCAGGCCCGCGGCCTCGGAGAACTGGGCGCGGTAGACCTCGCCGCCGCCGATGATCGGCAGCGACTGGGCGTTGAACGCGAGCAGCACCAGCAGCGCGATCACCGAGAGGCTGATCGCCCCGATGGTGACCGGGTTCCGGTCGCGGAACGGCTTGCCGTGCCGGGCCATCACCCGCACCCCCCTGCGCCGCTGTTCAGGCCGCCGGCGGGGACCTCGCTGCCCTGCGTCTGGCCGGGCAGGACGACGTAGCCCGACGCCCCGCACATGTAGAAGTTGAACCAGCTGCCGTTCACCGCGGTCCGCGTGATCAGGTCGATCTTGGTCGGCGCGAGCTGGAGGAAGCCCTCGAGCACGTCCCCGGTGTCGGCGAGGTTGCCCGCCAGGTCGCCGAGGGCCTGGATGTCGGCGGCCAGCGGGGGGCGGGCGTCCTCGAGCAGCTGGGTGGTCGAGACGGCCAGCCCGTCGATGGTCTGCAGCGAGTCGAAGATCGCGTCGCGGTCCTCGCTGAGCCCGGTGACGAACTGCTGGAGGCTCACGATCAGCGACGACAGCTGCTGGTCGCGGTCGGCGACGGTGCTCATCACGGTCGTGAGGTTCTCGATCAGGCTGCCGATGACGGCGTCGCGGTCGGCCAGGGAGGTGCTCAGCGAGGCGACGTGGCCGAGCAGGCTCTCCACCGTGCCGCCCTCGCCCTGGAAGACCTGGATGATCTCGAACGACAGCCGGTTGACGTCCTCGGGCGACAGGGCCTGGAACAGCGGCTGGAAGCCCCCGAACAGGGTGGTGAGGTCCAGCGCCGGGCGGGTCTGCGACAGCGGGATGACCCCGCCCTCCTCGAGCCGGCGGCCGGCCGAGCCGTCGCCCTCGGTCAGCGCGATGTAGCGCTGCCCGACCAGGTTCCGGTAGCGGATCGTCGCCTGGACGCCCGCCGGCAGCGGCACGTCGGCGGCCACCTCCAGCCCGACCTCGGCCAGGGGCTGGTCGCCGTCCTGGACCAGCTCGATGCCGGTCACCTGGCCCACCCGCACACCGGCGATGCGGACCTCGTCGCCCTCGACCAGCCCGGCGACGTCGGTGAACCGCGCCTTGTAGGCCAGCTGGTCGCCGTAGCCGGCGTTGGTGATGGTGGCGACCAGCACGTAGCTGGCCAGCACGGTGACCAGCGCGAAGATCGCCAGCTTGGTGAGGGGCCCGGCCAGGCTCTTCACGTCGTCACCCCCGCTCCCCGGTTCGCCGTCGTCGTCATCGGACCAGCACCTCCGTGCCGCGCAGCAGCGGCGTCAGCACCGAGGCGCCCAGGTCGCTGATCTCCCCCGGGTCGGTGCCGGCCTGGTAGCCCATGAGGCTCCGGACGAAGTCCAGCTCCGCGGTGGACCCCGCGAGGTCGGGGGGCAGCGAGTTGCCCGCGCTCCCCGGGTTCGGGTCGCCGGCGCCGTCGGGGACGTCGTCGGGACCGCGGCCGCCGAGGCAGTTCGGGTTGCCGGTGACCGGGTTGTCCACCGAGTCCACGCCGTCCTCCGGCGGGGTGGGGCAGTAGTACTCCCCGCGCTCGGCCGCCGCGATGAGCCCGTCGATGTCGTCCAGGCCCTGGCAGTCGGGCCCGGACCGGTCGATGTAGGCCGGCTGGTCGCCGGGCTGGTAGGGGTTCCGCGGCGGGAAGGAGACGGTGATGTTCAGGTTCAGCGCCGGGTCGCCGTCCCCGCCGAAGGCCTCGGTGATCATCGGGTTGAACCGGGTCAGGCCGTTGAGCAGGCACGGGTACTCCGGCGAGTACTCGGCCAGCAGCGACAGCACCGGCAGCGAGGTCTCCGCCAGCGAGATGAGGTTGGCCTCGTTCCGCTCCAGGAAGTCCGCCGCGGTGGCACCGGCCGCGTCGCCGACGGTGAAGGTGCGGCGCAGCTGCTCCTCCTGGTCGACCAGCGTCGTCGCGGTGACCGACAGGTCGTCGAGGACGTCGAGCAGGTCGTCGGCCGCGGCCTCGTAGGTGTCGGCGAAGTCGGCCAGCCCGGAGATGTCGGCCTGCAGCTCGGGCAGCACGGTGTTGAGCTCCCCGACGTAGCCCCCGACCGAGGCCAGGTTCTGCCCGAGCGACTCGCCGCGGCCCCGCAGCGCGCCGGCCACCGCGCCCAGGGTGTAGCTGATGTCCTGCGGCTCGACCGCCTGCAGGATCGGCAGCAGGTCGTCGATGACCCGCTGCAGCTCGATGGCGTTCTCGGTGCGGTCCTGCCCGATGACGTCGCCGTCGGCCAGCCGCTCGGCGCTGGGCTGCTCGGGCAGCACCAGGGCGACGTACCGCTCGCCGAACAGCGTCTTGGGCAGCAGCCGGGCGGTGACGTCGGCCGGGATCTGCTCGAGGAACTCCGGCCGGATCGCCAGCTCGATGGTGGCGCCGTCGGCGCTGGCCTCGACCTCGCGCACCTCCCCGACGATCATCCCGCGCACCTTGACGTCGGAGGTCTCCTGCAGCTGGTTGCCGGCGGTGTCGGTCTCGAGCAGCACGGTCGCCGTCGAGACGAACGCCTTCTGGTACAGCGCGACGGTCAGCCCCAGCAGCAGCGCCAGGACGACGAGGAAGGCCAGACCCTGCAGCCGGCGACGGAGCACCCGGCCCTTTCCACTGCTCATCGACGGTTCACCCCGCGATCCGGACGGTGGTGGTGGAGCCCCAGATGGCCAGCGACAGGAACAGGTCGATGACCATGACGGCGACGATCGAGAACCGCACCGCCCGGCCCACGGCCAGGCCGACGCCCGCGGGGCCGCCCGCGGCGCGGTAGCCGTAGTAGCAGTGGCTCAGGATGATCACCACGGCGAAGACGAGCACCTTCACGAACGACCACAGCACGTCCTGCGGCGGCAGGAAGAGGTTGAAGTAGTGGTCGTAGGTGCCGGCGGACTGCCCGTAGACCGTCGTGGTGATGGTGCGGGTGGCGAAGTAGCTGCACAGCAGGCCGATGACGTACAGCGGGATGACCGCGACGAAGCCGGCCACGATGCGGGTGGTGACGAGGAAGGGCAGCGACGGCACGCCCATGACCTCGAGGGCGTCGATCTCCTCGTTGATCCGCATCGCGCCGATCTGCGCGGTGAAGCCGCAGCCCACCGTCGCCGACAGCGCCAGCCCGGCGACCAGCGGCGCGATCTCCCGGGTGTTGAAGTACGCGGAGAGGAAGCCGGTGAAGGCCGAGGTGCCGAGCTGGTCGAGGGCGGCGTACCCCTGCAGGCCGACCTCGGTGCCGGTGAAGAAGGACAGGAAGCCGATGACGCCGACCGTGCCGCCGATGACGGCCAGCGCGCCGGAGCCGAAGCTGACCTCGGCCAGCAGCCGCGCGGTCTCCTTCTTGTAGCGGCGGAGGGTCCGCGGGGTCCAGCCCAGCGCCCGGCCGTAGAACGACAGCTGGTCGCCGAGGTCCTCCAGCGTGCCCATCGGCCGCTTGTAGACGGTGTTGACCAGCTTGCGGACGCCGACCCGCACGCGGTCGACGGGGTTGAGCAGCGCCATCACTGCCCCTTCGGCGGCACGAGCTGGAAGTAGATGGCCGTCATCACGAAGTTCACCGCGAACAGCAGCAGGAACGTGATGACGACCGACTGGTTGACCGCGTCGCCGACGCCCTTGGGCCCACCTCCGGCGCGCAGACCCTTGTACGAGGCGACGATGCCCGCGATCAACCCGAAGACCAGCGCCTTGATCTCGCCGGACCAGAAGTCCTCGACCTGGGCCAGCGCGCCGAACGAGGCCAGGTAGGCCCCCGGCGTCCCGCCCTGGAGGATGACGTTGAAGAAGTAGCCGCCCGCGACGCCGACGACGCTGACCAGGCCGTTGAGCAGCGTGGCGACCAGCATGGCGGCCAGCACCCGCGGCACGACGAGGCGCTGGATGGGGCTGATCCCCAGCACCTCCATGGCGTCGATCTCGTCGCGGATCTTGCGCGCCCCGAGGTCGGCGCAGATCGCCGAGCCGCCGGCGCCGGCGATGAGCAGCGCGGTGACGATCGGACTGGCCTCGCGCAGCACCGCCAGCACCGAGGCCGAGCCGGTGAACGACTGGGCACCCAGCTGGCGGGTCAGCGAGCCCAGCTGCAGGGCGATGACGGCGCCGAAGGGGATGGCGACCAGCGCCGTGGGCAGGATCGTGACGCTGGCGACGAACCAGGTCTGCTGGATGAACTCGCGCAGCTGGAACGGGCGCTTGGGCATCGCCCGGAAGGTGTCCAGCGCGAAGGCGAACAGGTTGCCGCTGGCCCGGATGGGCCGCAGCGGCGAGAGCTTCCCGTCGAGGAGGCCCGGCGCCTTCGGCTCGTGCGTGGCCGTCACGAGCCGCCCCGCGGGCCGGGCAGGACGCTCGTGTGCGCGCCGGCAGGCCGGCGCGCGCCGTCGGTGGCCCAGTGCCGGCCGCCGTCGCCGGCCGTCGGCTGGAAGACGCCGGCGTCGGCCTGGGCGAGCAGGTCGTCGGGCAGGGATCCGCGGATGGCCTCGGCGGTGTCGGGGTCGTAGGTGTGCAGCATCCGGGCCACGCGCTCCTGCCGGCGGCGGACCGCGCGGCGCTCGGGCAGCCCCGGCGAGGGGTCCAGCTGCGGCGGGACGGCGTCCCCGCCGGTGGCGCCCTTGGGGCCCACGCCGTTGTGCTGGTCGCCGCCGCGCGCCTCCAGGGCGGCCATCTCGGCCTCCACCTGGGCGACGTCCTTCTCCTCGCTCATGCCGATCGGCCCCTCGCGGCGGCCGTTGAGGAACTGGCGGACGACGGGCTCCTGGCTGGTCAGCAGCTGCTCGCGCGGCCCGAACATGGCCAGGTGCCGGCGGAAGAGCAGGCCGAGGTTGTCCGGGACGGTGCGGGCGGTGCCGATGTCGTGGGTGACGATGAGGAACGTCGCGTCGATCTGGGCGTTGAGGTCGACGATCAGCTGGTTGAGGTAGGCGACGCGGACCGGGTCGAGGCCGGAGTCCGGCTCGTCGAACAGGATGATCTCCGGGTCGAGCACCAGCGCGCGGGCCAGACCGGCGCGCTTGCGCATGCCGCCGGAGATCTCGCCCGGCAGCTTCCCCTCGGCGCCCTGCAGGCCGACCATGTCCATCTTCTCGAGGACGATCCGGCGGACCTCGGTCTCGCTCTTCCTGGTGTGCTCCCGCAGCGGGAAGGCGATGTTGTCGAACAGGTTCATCGAGCCGAACAGGGCGCCGTCCTGGAAGAGGACGCCGAACAGCTTCCGGATCTCGTAGAGCCGGTGCTCGCTGCAGGTCACGATGTCGGTGTCGCTGATGACGATCGAGCCGCGCTCGGGCTTGAGCAGCCCGACCAGGGACTTGAGGAACACCGACTTGCCGGTGCCCGAGGGGCCCAGCAGCACCGAGATCTCGCCGGGCGGCAGGGTGAGCGTGACGTCGCTCCAGATGTTCTGGCTGCCGAAGGACTTCGTCAGCCCCTCGACCTCGACCGCGACGCCCACCGTGGCCCTCCTCCTGCTCCGGCTCCGCTGCCGGTTCCGTGCCGCCATCGCCGGATCCCGGCAGGGCAGTCTGCAATCCCCCGGACGAACGCGCACGTCGGAGGCCCTGCGACCCTTCTCTACTCGCCAGTAACGACGATGACGGTGCAGAGGTTACGTGCGTCACGCCGGAGAAGTGACGCGGGTCGCCCGGCCAGGGGACACCCGCCCCCGCAGACGCCACAGGGGCCGCCCTCCCGGAGGAGGACGGCCCCTGTGGAGCACTCCGTGTGCGGGCCCCGTCCCGGGTCCCACCCTGAGCTAGCGAAGGGTGGGCAGGACGGGGTCCTTCACTTGACGGTGACGGTGGCGCCGGCGCCCTCGAGGGCGGCCTTGGCCTTCTCGGCAGCGTCCTTGGCGACCTTCTCCAGGACCGGCTTCGGCGCGCCGTCGACCAGGTCCTTGGCCTCCTTGAGGCCGAGCGAGGTCAGGCCGCGCACCTCCTTGATGACCTGGATCTTCTTGTCGCCGGCGCTCTCGAGGATGACGTCGAACTCGTCCTGCTCCTCGGCAGCGGCAGCGTCGCCACCGCCGCCACCGGCGGCCGGGGCGGCCGCGACGGCGACCGGGGCAGCGGCGGTGACCTCGAAGGTCTCCTCGAACTGCTTGACGAAGTCGGACAGCTCGAGAAGCGTCATCTCCTTGAACGCGTCGAGCAGCTCCGCGGTGGACAGCTTGGCCATGATCTCTCCTTCTGGGGTCAGTCGGTGCTGGCCGCGGCGTCCGCGGCGTCAGCGGTGTCGGTGTCGGTGGTGTCAGCAGCAGCGGAGTCGGCGCCCTCGGCGGGCTTCTTCTCCTGCAGCGCGGCGGCGAGGCGGGCGACCTGCGACAGCGGGGCCTGGAACAGCCCGGCGGCCTTGGTGAGGTTGCCCTTCATCGCGCCGGCCAGCTTCGCGAGGAGCACGTCACGCGGCTCGACGTCGGCGAGGGCGGTGACCTCACCGGCGTCGACGGTGCGGCCCTCGACGACGCCACCCTTGATGACGAGCAGCGGGTTGGCGCGCGCGAAGTCCCGGATCGCCTTGGCGGCCTCGACCGGGTCACCCTCGATGAAGGCGATCGCGGTGGGGCCGTTGAGCAGCGGAGCGAGGTCGGAGTGACCGACCGCGTCCGCCGCACGCTTCGTCAGGGTGTTCTTGACGACGGCGTAGCTGCTGCCCGCACCGAGGGAACGGCGCAGCTGGGTCAGCTGCGCCACGGTCAGCCCGCGGTACTCGGTGAGCACGGCCGCGCTGGACTTCTGGAACCGCTCGGTGATCTCGTCGATCACCGCGGCCTTCGCCTGCGTGGGCATGGGCCTCCTCTCGTCTGTCGGGCGACCACCGGCCGGTGCACGACGGCGGGCGATCCACGGCCCCGGAGACGAGGAACGCCCCGGCGCAGGGCGCACGGGGCGAGGGCGGGCACGCGGTGGCGCCCGGCGATCGAACCGTCCTCCTGCGCGGGCCGCCCGGTGTTCCGGGACCTTCGATCGCACGCGGACGTGCGACGACCAGCGGTCGTGGGATGAACGACGTCGAGAGTACGCCATCTCCGGACGGAGGCGGCGGCCACCCCGGTCGCGCGAACGCCGAGGGCCCCGCCGCGCGATGCGCAGCGGGGCCCTCAGCGACGAACCCGGAGGCCTCCTCGCAGGGGGCGAGGAGGTCCTTCCTCAGGCGGTGGGCTCGTCCACCGTCAGGTTGCGGGTGCGGTTCGGGTCGACCGGGATGCCGGGGCCCATGGTGGTCGAGATGGTGACCTTCTTCAGGTACCGGCCCTTGGCCGCGGCCGGCTTGGCCCGCAGGACCTCGTCGAGCGCGGCGGCGTAGTTCTCGACCAGCTTGGTCTCGTCGAACGAGGTCTTGCCGATCACCAGGTGCAGGTTGGCCTGCTTGTCGACGCGGAAGTTGATCTTCCCGCCCTTGATGTCGTTGACGGCCTTGGTGACGTCGGGGGTCACGGTGCCGGTCTTCGGGTTCGGCATCAGGCCGCGGGGGCCGAGGATGCGGGCGATCCGGCCGACCTTGGCCATCTGGTCGGGGGTGGCGATCGCCGCGTCGAAGTCCAGGAAACCGCCCTGGATGCGCTCGATCAGGTCGTCCGAGCCGACGACGTCGGCGCCGGCGGCCTCGGCCTCGGCGGCCTTGTCACCGGTCGCGAAGACGATGACGCGGGCGGTCTTGCCGGTGCCGTGCGGCAGGTTGACCGTGCCGCGGACCATCTGGTCGGCCTTGCGGGGGTCGACACCGAGGCGCATCGCGACCTCGACGGTGGCGTCGTAGGCCGTCGGCGACGTGTCCTTCGCCAGCGTGGCGGCCTGGAGCGGGGAGTACAGGTTCTCGCGGTCGACCTTCGCGGCCGCCTCGCGGTACTTCTTGCCGTGCTTCGCCATGGTGGTTCCTCTCCCCCGGACACTGCCGGGGATCGCGTGGTGCACGGGCCTGGCCGGCCCTCCCACGTGGTGACTGGAAGGACCTCGTCCTCCTCGCCCCGCACACGCTGGGGGCGAGCCTCGGAACGAGGCCGTTACTGGACGGTGATGCCCATCGACCGGGCGGTGCCGGCGATGATCTTCTCCGCCTCGTCGAGCGAGTTGGCGTTCAGGTCGGCCATCTTGGTCTGCGCGATCTCGCGGACCTGGTCACGGGTGACCGTGGCGACCTTGGTCTTGTGCGGCTCGCCGGAGCCCTTCTCGATCCCGGCGGCCTTGAGCAGCATGCGCGCGGCCGGCGGGGTCTTGGTGACGAAGGTGAACGAGCGGTCCTCGAAGACCGAGATCTCGACCGGGACCACGTTGCCGCGCTGCGACTCGGTGGCGGCGTTGTACGCCTTGCAGAACTCCATGATGTTGACGCCGTGCTGGCCGAGCGCCGGACCCACGGGCGGGGCGGGGGTGGCCGCACCGGCGTTGATCTGGAGCTTGATGACCGCGGTCAACCGCTTCCTGGGGGGCATGACTTCCTTCTTCTTCTGTGGCCTGCCTGTACGGGGCCCGGATCAGATCTTGCTGACCTGGGTGAAGGACAGCTCGACGGGCGTCTCGCGCCCGAAGATGGAGACCAGGACCTGCAGCTTCTGCTGCTCGGCGTTGATCTCGTTGATGGTCGCCGGGAGGGTGGCGAACGGGCCGTCCATGACGGTCACCGACTCACCGATCTCGAAGTCGACGACCGCGACCGGGGCCGCAGCGGCCGCCGGGGCCTCCGCCGCCTTGGGCGCCTGCGGCGTGGTGGCCGGCGCCAGGATCTTCACGACCTCGTCGAGGGTGAGCGGGGACGGCCGCGAGGTCGCGCCGACGAAGCCGGTGACGCCGGGGGTGTTGCGCACCGCGCCCCACGACTCGTCGTTGAGCTCCATGCGGACCAGCAGGTAGCCGGGGAAGACCTTCCGGTTGACCTGCGTGCGCTTGCCGTTCTTGATCTCGGTGACCTCCTCGGTGGGCACCTCGATCTGGTAGATGTAGTCCTCCATGTCCAGCGACTGGATGCGGGACTCGAGGTTGGTCTTCACCTTGTTCTCGTAGCCCGCGTAGGAGTGCACGACGTACCAGTCGCCGGGCGCGATCCGCAGCGCCTTGCGCAGCGCCTCGACCGGGTCCTCGTCCTCCGCCGGCTCCTCGGTCGCCGGGACGGCCAGCGGGTCGGTGGCCAGGCTGGCGGGGTCGCCGCTCTCCACCTCCGGCACCACGTCGGCGACCTCGGTGGCGGTGTCCTGGTCGGCGGTGTCCGAGGACCCCTCGGCCGAACCGATCTCGCCGGCGCCGGTCTCGAGGTCCACGCTGCCGCGCTCGTCGATCCGGGCGTCGTCGAGGTCGGTCGCCGGGACGGCGCTGTCGGTCTCGAAGGGCTCGCGGGGGTCGGTCACGGGGATCTCTTCCTTGTCGTCTCGTGTGGTGCGTCGGGCGTGGGTCAGCCGAAGACGGCCAGCACGCCCTGGGCGAAGAGCAGGTCCAGGCCGGCCACCAGCGCGACGATGAAGGCCACGAAGACGATGACGACGGTCGTGTAGGTGATCAGCTCCCGGCGGCCGGGCCAGATGACCTTGCGCAGCTCCGCGACGACCTCGCGGAGGAAGCGCCGCAGGCTGCGCTTCTGCCGGATCTCGTCGGCACGGGCGCGCTCGGCGGCCGCGCGCGACCGGGTGCCGGCGCCCTCGGCGCTGCGGCCCGCCGGGCGGGAGGGGGTGCGCTCGCGGGCGGCGCGGCGGATGCGCGGGGCGGCCGGCTCGTCGTCGTCCTCGTCGTCGTCACCGGCGGTGATCCGGCCACCGCGGCGGCGCGCCGGACGGGGAACGACCTTGTCCTCGTCGGCCTCGGCCTCGGCGGCCAGCTCGGCCTCCGCGGCCTCGAGCTCGGCGGCGTCGTCGACCCCGGGGGCCTCGCGGTCGAGCTGCTCGTCGGTCAGCTCGGCGTCGGAGGAGGCACGGGGGTCGTCCCCGGGTCCCCGCTTCTCGTCGCTCACTGCGCCTCGCTCGCCTCGTGGTGGTGGCCGCCGGAGGGGCCCTCGGTCCGGTGTCGCTGGTCGTGCTCGTGGTCTCGCGCGTGCTCGCCCCCGGCGTCGACGCCGGCGGCACGGGCAGGGGTGACAGGACTTGAACCTGCAGCCTGCGGTTTTGGAGACCGCTGCTCTGCCAATTGAGCTACACCCCTGTGGGGACGCTGTGCCCGCCGCGACCGCGCCGGGCCCCGAGGGGATCCGGGGCACGCCGGTGGCGGGGTCAACTGCCCCAGGACAGCCAGTGTACGGGACCGCCGGAGGGTGGGGCCAACGTCCTCCCGACCGGCCACGCCGAGCGGGTCGCCCGGCGCCGGCCGGGGCGGGGACCGGCCGGGTATCGGGGCGACCGGGGCGGCCCGGCTTTGACACGATGGGGCCCATGACTGCCGTCTCCTCGCCGGAGCCCGCCGCCCCGTCCGACCTGCCGCCGGCCCAGCGCCGGATCTCGCGCCGCATCGGCGCGATCGCGGAGTCCGCCACGCTGGCGGTCGACGCCAAGGCCAAGGCGCTCAAGGCGGCGGGCAAGCCGGTGATCGGGTTCGGCGCCGGCGAGCCGGATTTCCCGACCCCCGACTACATCGTCGAGGCCGCCGTGGCCGCCTGCCGGCAGCCGGCGATGCACCGGTACACCCCCGCGGGCGGGCTGCCGGCGCTCAAGGAGGCGGTCGCGGCCAAGACCGCCCGCGACTCGGGCCTGCAGGTCTCCCCCGCCCAGGTGCTGATCACCAACGGCGGCAAGCAGGCGGTCTACGAGGCCTTCGCCACGATGCTGGACCCGGGCGACGAGGTGCTGGTGCCCGCGCCGTACTGGACGACCTACCCCGAGGCCATCGCGCTGGCCGGTGGCGTGCCGGTGCCGGTGGTCGCCGACGAGGAGAGCGGGTACCTGGTGTCGGTCGCCCAGCTCGAGGCCGCCCGGACGCCGCGCACCAAGGTGCTGCTGTTCTGCTCGCCGTCCAACCCGACCGGCGCGGTCTACCCGCCCGACCTGGTCGAGGAGATCGGCCGGTGGGCGCTGGAGAACGGCCTGTGGGTGCTCACCGACGAGATCTACGAGCACCTGACCTACGGCGGGGTGACCGCGCCGTCGATGCCCGTGGTCGTGCCCGAGCTCGCCGACCGCTGCGTGGTCGTCAACGGTGTCGCCAAGACCTACGCCATGACCGGCTGGCGGGTGGGCTGGATCGTGGGCCCCACCGACGTGGTGAAGGCCGCGACCAACCTGCAGTCGCACGCCACCTCGAACGTCGCCAACGTCTCCCAGGCGGCGGCGATCGCCGCGCTGACCGGCGACCTGTCCGCGGTGGCCACGATGCGGGAGGCCTTCGACCGGCGCCGGCAGACCATCGTGTCGATGCTGCGGGAGATCCCCGGGGTGGCCTGCCCCGAGCCGCAGGGGGCCTTCTACGTCTACCCGTCGGTCAAGGGCCTGCTGGGCCGGCCGATCAACGGCCGTACCGCGTCGACCAGCGTGGAGCTCGCCGGGCTGATCCTGGAGGAGGCCGAGGTGGCCGTCGTCCCGGGCGAGGCGTTCGGCACCCCGGGCTACCTGCGGATGTCCTACGCCCTCGGTGACGACGACCTGATCGAGGGCGTCTCCCGCATGCAGCGGCTGCTGGGCGCCGCGAGCTGAGCGAGCGGGCCCCCGGTGCGGGCCTACTCGGGCAGGTCGTCCTCGGTGAGGGCACCGGCGTCGAGCAGGACCTGCAGCGCCGCCGGGAGGTCGGCCAGGGCCGCCGCGACGTCGTCCGGCGTCGCGGTGGTCCAGGCGTTGGCGTCCACGTAGCAGCGGATCGCGGCGTCGAACGCCTCGGCGCCGGCGGCCTCCCGGGCGGCCAGCAGCGCCGCGCCGCCCTTGGCGTAGACCTGGTTGCCGTACTGGCGGCCGGAGTCGAAGGCGGTCATGGGGGCCCCGACCGGGCCGGGCACCGCCAGGGCGCGCTCGATGCCGGCCTGCGAGGGCTGGCCGGCGACCGACTCCGCGTACGTGGCGAAGCCCTCGTCCAGCCACGGGTCGCGGAACTGGGAGTCGCCGACCATCCCGTAGAAGTACATGTGGGCGACCTCGTGCAGCAGCACCTGCTGGTTGGCCCCGGCCATCAGGATCGAGCTCGGGTACTCGATCCCGCCGCCGTAGTCGGGCAGCAGCGGCACGGTGAGCGTCGCGTACGGGAAGGGCCCGAAGCGCTCCTCGAGGGCCGCGATGGACTCGACGGTCCACTGCGCCATCTGCTCGGCGGTGGCGTCGGGATCGGGCAGGACGCCGGCCGTGACCTCCACCCCGCCGGGCGTGGTGACCGTGGCGGTGTCGAACTCGCCCACGGCGACGCTGACGTCGCGGGCCACCGGCTCCTCCGACGTCCAGGTGCGCCGGCCGTCCTCGGGCTCGGAGGGGTCGTCCTGGTCGCCGGTCATGAGCACGGTGAGGTCCTCGGGCGCCGTGACGCTGATCGTCGTGTCGGCGACCGGGCTGCTCGAGGTCTCCCCCAGGACGTCGACGAACGGGTCGCGGGCCCAGCCCACGCCGGGCTCCCAGGCCAGCAGGGGGGCGCCGCTGGCCCACCAGGAGACCCCGGGCGCGGTGCCGAACCGCTCGAAGCCGCCGCTGCCCAGCGTCAGCGTGAAGTCCAGCTCCACCTCGGTCGGGTCGCCGGGCTGCAGCTCGTCGTCGAGGGCGATGACGTAGAGCCCGCCGGGCTCCGCGGCGCCGGCGGACTCGTAGCCCGCGGCCGCGACGTCGTCGCCCCGGACGTCGTCGACGGTCAGGCCGTTGCCCTCCTGCTCCGAGGGCCCGTTCGGCGTGAGCCGGAAGACCAGCTCGTCGGTGGCGACGTCGGGGGTGAAGACGACGGTCTCGGTGCCGGTGACCGTGCGCAGGTCGTCGGCGAGGGTGTACTCGAGGTCGACGACCGGCCGGTCCGGGTCGGGCTCGGCGCGCTCGGCCGGGCAGCCGCCCTCCTCGGCGGCCGGCGGGGCCTCGGCCGACGGCGTCGCGGACGCGGCGGCCTCGGCGGCCAGCGTGTCGGCGAAGGAGGTCACCCCGCAGCCGGGCAGCACCAGCAGGAGCGGGAGGACGGCGAGGGTGCGGCGGCGGCCGCTCACCCGAGCTGCACCACGGCCCGGGCCAGGGAGAGGACCTTCTCCCCGTTGCTGGTGACGGTGAGGTCGACGCGGACCCGCCCGCCGTCGAGGACGGCGGCCACCCGCCCGCGCACGGTGACCTCGGTGCCGGTGTCGTCGTCCGGCACGACGACCGGCCGGCCGAACCGCACCTGGTACTCGGCGATCGCGCCGGGGCCGCCGGCCCAGGCGGTCACCGCGCGGCCGGCGAGGGCCATCGTGAACATGCCGTGGGCGATGACGCCCGGCAGGCCGACGGAGGTGGCGACCCGGTCGCTCCAGTGGATGGGGTTGAAATCGCCCGAGGCGCCGGCGTAGCGGACCAGGTCGGCCCGGGTGACGCGGTAGGTCTGCTCGGGCAGCTCGGTGCCGACCTCGACGTCGCCGGCCCGGACGCTCACGCCGTCCCCCGGGCCACGAGCATCGAGATCGCGGTGCAGACGGCCTCGCCGTCCTCGGCCACGACGTCGACCCGGGTGGTCAGCATGTCGTTGCCGGCCACGGTGCGCACCGCCTCGACGGTCGTGGTGGCCACCAGCCGGTCACCGGCACGGATCGGCCGGTGGTGGGTGAAGCGCTGCTCGCCGTGGACGACGCGGCTGTAGTCCAGCTCGACGTCGGGGTCGGCGAGCACCACCTGGGCGGCCTCGAGGGTCAGCACGATGGCGAAGGTGGGCGGCGCGACGACGTCGGGGTGGCCGGCGGCGCGGGCGGCCTCGGCATCGGTGTGCACCGGGTCGGTCTCACCGATCGCCGCGGCGAACTCCGCGAGCTTGACCCGGCCGACCTCGTAGACGGCGGAGGGCGGGTAGCTGCGCCCGACCAGTCCTGCATCCAGCGCCATGCTCCCGCCCTCCTGCCGTCCCCGGCCGCCGCGTCAGGGCCGCTCGGTCAGCGGGTCTCGCGGTGGACCGTGTGCTTCCGGTCCGTCGGGCAGTACTTCTTCAGCTCGAGCCGGTCGGGGTCGTTCCGCCGGTTCTTGCGGGTGATGTAGTTGCGGTTCTTGCACTCCTGGCAGGCCAGGGTGATCTTCGGACGGACGTCGGTGGCTGCCATGGAGGCTCTCCTAGCCTTGTCGGTTCGTGGCGGCTGCTGCCGACACGACGACGGACCCCGGGGAACCGGGGTCCGTCTGCAGTAGCGGTGACCGGACTTGAACCGGTGACACAGCGATTATGAGCCGCTTGCTCTACCAGGCTGAGCTACACCGCCGGGATGACCGCGCGGCCCGGTCTCGCGACTGGACCGGCTGGTCACTTCTGATGCTAGAGCCCCTTTACGGAATCGAACCGTAGACCTTCTCCTTACCATGGAGACGCTCTGCCGACTGAGCTAAAGGGGCGTGCTCTGCGAGCCGTCGAGAACTGTACCCGACGTCCGCGGGGGTCCTGCAGCGGGGTCCTCCGGGTGGCTCAGGTCCGCACGAACAGCCGCCGGTGCGTGGCTCCCGGAGCGGCGGAGCGGACGCCGGCCCGGGCCAGCAGCCAGCTCTCCAGCCGGTCGTCGGGCAGCGGCCGGCTGACCAGGAAGCCCTGCAGCTTGTCGCAGCCCATGTCGGCCAGCGCGTTGCGGGTGAGCTCGTCCTCGACGCCCTCGGCCACCACGCGCAGGCCCAGGTTGTGCGCCAGCTCGATGATCGAGCGGGCGATGAACGACTCCCCCTGGCTGGTCGACATGCCCAGCACGAAGGACTTGTCGATCTTGACCTCGTCGATGGGCAGCTGGCGCAGCTGCGACAGCGACGAGTAGCCGGTGCCGAAGTCGTCCATCGACAGCCGCAGGCCGAGGGCGTGCAGGTCGGCCAGGACGGTGCTGCTGCGCACCGAGTCGTCGACGACGCTGCCCTCGGTGAGCTCCAGGGTGAGCAGCTCCCCGGGCACGCCGTGCCGGCGCAGCGCCCGGCGCACCCGCTCGACGAGGTCGGGCTCGGTGAGGCAGCGCGCCGAGAGGTTGACCGCGACCGACAGCGAGATGTCCTCGTCCAGCCAGCGGCGGCAGCGGGCCAGCGCCAGGTCGAGCACGTGGTCGGTGAGGGGGCCGATCCGGCCGATCTGCTCGGCCAGGTGGATGAACTCGTCGGGGGCGATCGCGCCGTAGCGCGGGTGCGCCCACCGCACGAGGGTCTCCACCGAGACGATGTCGGAGGTGCGGGCGTCGATGATCGGCTGGAAGACGACGCTGATCTGGCCGTCGGCCATCGCCTGCTCGAGCTCGGTGCCCAGCTGCAGCCGGCGGAGGCTCTGCTGGTCGAGCACCGGGTGGTAGCTGGCCACGCCGTTGCCGGCGGCGGCGGCGAGCAGCGCGACGTCGGCGCGCTGCATGAGGGTGCCGCTGTCGGTGCCGTGCACGGGGGCGGCGGCGACGCCGATGGTCAGGGTGACCTCGAGGTCCAGGCCGGCCACCCTCGCGCGGGTCGAGGTGGCCTCGCGCAGCCGGCGGGCGGCGCGCTCGGTGGCCGCCAGCGACAGCCCGGGCAGCAGGACGGCGAACTGCTCGCCCTCCATGCGGGCCACGAGGGCCTGCGGCGGGGCGTGCTCGCGCAGCAGCCCGGAGGTGACCAGCAGCAGCTCGTCGCTGGCGGCGTGCCCGAGGGTGTCGGTGACCTCGGTGTAGTTGTCCAGCGCGGCGAGGATCAGGCCGGCCCGCGCGGACACGGGGTCGGTGGCCAGCATCGCGTCGATCTCGGCGGCCAGCCGCTGGCGGTTGGGCAGGCCGGTCAGCCGGTCGTGGTCGGCGTCGTAGCGGATCTGGGTGAGCAGCTGCTGCTGCCGGATCGCCGCGTTGATGTGCGTGATCATCGAGACCAGCGCGCTGCGGTCGCCGTCGCCCCACGACAGGGTCTCGTGGCGCCGGTCGCAGACCTCCAGGTACCCCGGCTCGCCGGCCGCGGTGGTGATGGCGGCACCGAGGAGGTCGGAGGCCCCGCGGCGGGCCAGCGCCTGGGCCTCCTGCTCGTCGGCGCGGGCGGCCGACACGAGCAGCGGCACCCCGGTGGGGCTGCTGGTCGCGCGGCGGCGGAAGAGGTCGTCGGGGTCGCCCGGGCCGTCGTACCACTCCTCGTTGTCCGAGGCGACGACCAGGCGGGGCCCCTCGTCGAGGTAGGGGGGCAGCCACAGCGCCACCCGCTCGGCGTTGAGCAGCTCCCGGACGGCGACGACGATCTGCCGGGCGCCGTCCTCGTCGGGGGTGACCTGCTCGACCTCGCGGGCGAACTCGTAGACCTTCTCCAGGTCCTGCCCCTCGCGCGTGACGGCGGCGAACCGCCGGTAGAGCAGCACCAGGCCGGCGAAGAGCGGGGCGATGAGCAGCAGCGACCAGGCCGTGACGCTCACCAGCAGGAGCACCGACAGGCCGACCAGCACCGCCATCGGCGTGACCGTGAACGTGGTGAGGAGCAGGCTGGTCCACAGCGCACGGCCCGGGTAGCCCTGGGTGGCGATGATGGCCAGCCGGATGGCACCGCCACCGGCCAGCGTGGCCAGGACGATCGCGACCAGCGCGTGCACCCACGTCGAGGGCGAGGAGACCGCGCCCAGCGGCAGCACCCAGCCGACGGCGGTGGCGACGCAGACCTCGAGGACGGCGACCGCGGCGTTGACCGCCACCTTGGAGGGGGCGAAGCGCTGGGCGACGCAGACACCACCGACGGCGACCGCGCGGGCCAGCGCCGTCCAGGTGGGGCCCATCTCGACGAGTGCCACGACGAAGGCCAGCTCGGTCGCCGAGAGCGAGACGCCGTGCCGGCGGAACTCGAAGGTCAGGTTGTAGCACTCGGCGATGACCAGGGCGAAGAGCACGCCGAGCAGGGCCAGCGGCGCCACCGGGTCGAAGCGGGCGGGCAGCACGAGCAGGGCGACGGGCAGGGTGAGCGCCACGCTCGTCCACGCCACGACGGAGGGCCCCAGCGTGGGGACGGCCCGTCGGGGCGCCGGGGCGTCCTGCTTGGCCACTGCTACCTGCAATCAGCCGGGGGAAAGGGCGCGCCGAGGCTAACAGCGGAGAAGCGCCCGCCGAGGGGTCCGACGGCTCCGCCCACCCCCAAGGAGTCAGGCCGGGAGACGGCGTCGGCGGGCCCGGGACGCGTGCTGCGCCCCCGGACCCGCCGACGTCGGACTCGCGGAACTCAGCCCGCGGTGGAGATCAGCTCCACTTGTTCCCGCGGCTCCACTTGTTGCCACGGCTCCACTTGTTCCCACGGCTCCACTTGTTGCCGGCACGCTCGATGCTCACGACGCCTCCTCAGGCACGAAGAACTGCTCTCTTCGATGCGGGTCACCCGGGCGCGGGGGCAGAGCGTCTGTCGGTACGGACCGCACCCGAGACATTGCTTCCCGTCACCCGTTCGGGACAAGCACGGACCATCACGGAAGAGTGACGCGTCGTCATGTCATCACCGTGCGTCATGCAAGATCACCGATCCGTCACCTGTACGCGTGACGGGTGAGGCGGATGGGGGAACGCGGGCCCGGCGGGAGCCGGCGGTGCCGCCGGACGGGCGGGCCGCCGAGACCAGGAGGAGCACGCCGGCGCCCCCGGAGGTGGCCACCCGGTGTCCACAGGGCGACCGCCCGGCGACCGGGGATCCACCCGATCGTGTCCACATCCGTCCACAGCCCCGTCCACAGCTCGTGGACAACGGGGACGGCGGCCTAGCCTCCGCGGCGTGCGCGACGACGACCGGACGGCGGAGCGGGGCTCGACGCTCCCCTTCGTCCTCGTCTGCTGGCTGGTCGCCGCGCTTATGGCGCTGGGCGCGATCGCCGCCTCCGACGCGTTCCTCGAGCAGCAGGAGGTGCAGTCGGTCTGCGACGGCGCCGCCCTCGCCGCGGCGAACCGCGCCGACGAGGCGGCGGTCTACGCCCGCGGCGTCGACGGCACGGTGCCGCTCACCCGCGCCGGCGCCCAGGCGGCCGTCGCCGACCAGCTCGCCGACGGCGGAACCCGGCTGGACGCCTGGTCGGTGGAGACCGACGGCGTCGAGGTCACCGTGCGCTGCACCCGGTCGGTCGAGATCGCGTTCGGCTGGCTGTTCCTGGCCGGCCGGCCGCTCGAGCGCACCGCCGTCGCGAGCGCGCGGGCGCCCACCGCCGGCTGACCGGGGGCGGGAACGCCGACGGCCCCCGACCGGAAGGTCGGGGGCCGTCTCGTACCGGTGGCGGGTGAAGGATTCGAACCTTCGTAGGCTAAGCCGACGGATTTACAGTCCGCTCCCATTGGCCACTCGGGCAACCCGCCGTGGTGGTACCGGAAGAGGATACAAGACGGCCCGACGGGGTTCTGCCGGGCCCGCCCGCGCGTCGCGCGCGAGAGGAAGGAGCCACGCACATGGCCGACTCGTCCTTCGACGTCGTCAGCAAGGTCGACCGCCAGGAGGTCGACAACGCGCTCAACCAGGCGGGCAAGGAGCTCTCCCAGCGGTTCGACTTCCGCGGCACCAACGCCTCGATCGCCTGGGCCGGCGAGGAGGGCGTCACCCTCACCGCCGACACCGAGGAGCGCGTGTCGGCCGCGCTCGACGTCTTCAAGGAGAAGCTCGTCAAGCGGGGCATCTCGCTCAAGTCGCTCGACGCCGACGAGCCGCAGTCCTCCGGCAAGTCCTACAAGATCTCCGCGCGCATCAAGCAGGGGATCGAGTCCGACGTCGCCAAGAAGATCGCCAAGCTGATCCGCGACGAGGGCCCCAAGGGCGTGCAGGCGCAGATCCAGGGCGACCAGCTCCGGGTGAGCGGGAAGAAGCGCGACGACCTGCAGGCGGTGCAGCAGCTGCTGCGTGGCGCCGACCTCGACGTCGCGCTGCAGTTCGACAACTACCGCTGATCCCGTCCGCGGCCGGACCCCGGGCGGCGCGGGCCGCCGGGTCCGGAGCGGCGGGCGGGGAACGGTGGATCGACCGTAGGGTGACCGCGTCCGCTGCCGGTCGAACGACGCTGGAGGCCCCGCACGTGCCTCGACCCCTTCCCGAGCGCCTCGAGGTCCTGCGGGACCGCATCCGCCGCGTCCCCCGCCCGTGGCGGCGCGTGCACGACGTCCGTGGTGGGCTGCAGGCGCAGGTGCAGCTCGGGATCCTCCGGGCGGTGGTCCTGGCCGCCCGCCCGCTCGGCCAGCGCGGCGCGCACCGGGTGACCTGGCGGCTGGCCCGCCTGTTCCGGCCGGGCAACGACGCCGTCGTCGACACCGACCACGGCCGCTTCCTCGTGCCGCTGGGCGACGGGTACGCGGTCAAGCTGCTGGACCCGGCCTACCACTACGAGCCCGAGCTGGAGCCGTACTTCACCGCGGCCATGCGCGCCGGCTGCGCGTTCCTCGACGGAGGCGCCAACCTCGGCTACTGGAGCGTCGTCGCCAGCAGCGAGTGCGACGAGCCGGGGCGCGTGGTCGCCGTCGAGCCCGTGCCGGCCATCTTCGCCCGGCTGCGCGAGAACGCGCGGCTCAACGACGACCGCTTCGTGTGCGAGCAGGCGGCGCTGTGGTCCGAGCCGGACGCGGAGGTCACCATGGCCAGCCACCCGCAGTGGCACGCCGGCTCGGGCGTGCTGCACGGCCCCCGAGCGGCGGCCGAGGGCCAGTACACGACGCAGGTCCCCACCACGACGATCGACCGCGTGGCGCAGCGCCACTGGCCCGACGGGCGGCCGCTGCTGATCAAGCTGGACGTCGAGGGCGCCGAGTCCGCCGCGCTCGCCGGCGGCGCGGACACCCTGGCCCACCGCGACGTGGTGCTGATCTACGAGGACCACGGCAGCGACGCCGAGCACGCCTCGACCCGGGCGGTGCTCGAGGGTCTCGGCTTCCGGGTCTACGCCTGCACCGGGAACGGACCGGTCGAGATCGGCGGACTGGACGACGTGGCGCGGATCAAGACCGACACCGTCCACGGCTTCAACTTCCTGGCCTTCCCGCCCCGCAGCACGGTGGGGCCGGCCATCCTCGCCGCGGCCGCCTGACGGCCGCGGGCCGCCTCAGCGCTGGCCGAGCTCGCGGGCCAACTGCTCCAGCCGGGCGATCCGCTCGGGCATCGGCGGATGGGTGGAGAACAGCGAGGCCAGCCCCTGCCCCCGGAAGGGGTTGGCGATCATCAGGTGGCTCTGGGTGACCAGCCGGTCGTCCTGCGGCAGCGGCCGGGCCGCGGCACCCCGCTCGATCTTGCGCAGCGCCGAGGCCAGCGCCAGCGGATCGCGCGAGAGCGCCGCGCCGGTCGCGTCGGCCTGGTACTCGCGGCTGCGGCTGACCGCCATCTGCACCAGCCCGGCGGCCAGCGGGCCGAGCACGACCAGCAGCAGGCTGCCCAGCGCGTTGCCGCCGCCGCGGTCGTCGGAGCGGCCGCCGAACAGCGAGGCGAACATCGCCATGTGCGCCAGGTAGGTCACCACCGTGGCCATCGCGCCGGCGACGCAGCTGATGAGGATGTCGCGGTTGTAGACGTGGGACAGCTCGTGGGCCAGCACGCCGCGCAGCTCGCGCCGGTCGAGCAGCTCGAGGATCCCCTGGGTGCAGCAGACCGCCGCGTTGCGCGGGTTGCGGCCGGTGGCGAAGGCGTTGGGCTGGTCGGTGGGGCTCACGTAGAGCCGGGGCATCGGCTGGCGGGCCTCGGTGGCCAGCTCCCGGACGATCGCGTAGAGCTGCGGGGCCTGCGTCTCGGTGACGGGGAAGGCGCGCATCGCGCGCAGCGCCAGCTTGTCGGAGTTGACGTAGGCGAACCCGTTGACGCCGAGTGCGATCAGCAGCGCGAGGAACAGGCCCGTCCGGCCGCCGATCAGCCCGCCGGCGGCGACGATGAGACCTCCCATCAGGCCCAGGAGCAGGGCCGTCTTGAGTCCGTTGTTCCAGCGGTGCACGTCCGGTCCAACGCCGGCCCGCGGGGGGCCGTTCCCCGGGGGCCATCGCGGCGTCAGGTGCGTCACCCGCGGAATGCACCGGCACCGCCGCGGGTTTCGGAAGAGGACGGCGCGACGCCCGTCCGGGCAGTATCGCCCCAGGCGTGTCCGGGGCCACACGACGCGCACCATCCACGCACGTAATCTCGGCCGGTGGAGGTACACCACTGATGACTGCGACCGACCCCGCCCTCGTGGCCGGCAGCTCGGCTCCCGGCGGGCTCGTGAAGAGCGTCGTCGAACTGGACCGGGTCGTGATCCGGCTCGCCGGCGACTCCGGCGACGGCATGCAGCTGACCGGCAACCGCTTCACGAGCGAGACCGCGTCCTTCGGCAACGACCTGTCGACGCTGCCCAACTTCCCCGCCGAGATCCGGGCGCCGACGGGCACCCTCCCCGGCGTCAGCTCCTTCCAGCTGCACTTCGCCGACCACGACATCATGACCCCGGGCGACGCGCCCGACGTCCTGGTGGCGATGAACCCGGCCGCGCTCAAGGCCAACCTCTCCGACCTGCCCGGCGGCGGGCTGCTGATCGTCGACTCCGACGAGTTCACCCCGCGCAACCTGGCGAAGGTCGGCTACGCGACCAACCCGCTCGAGGACGGCTCGCTCGACGGGTGGCAGACCGTCGCCGTCCCGCTGACGTCGATGACCCTCGACGCGCTCGCCGAGTCCGGCCTGGGGAAGAAGGAGGCCGAGCGCTCGAAGAACATGTTCACCCTCGGGCTGCTGTCGTGGATGTACCACCGGCCCACCGAGGGCACCGTCCGGTTCCTCGAGCGCCAGTTCCGCCGCAAGCCCGAGATCGCCGCGGCCAACATCGCCGCCTTCCGGGCCGGCTACAACTACGGCGAGACCACCGAGGCGTTCGCGGTCTCCTACGAGATCAAGCCCGCGCCGATGGCGCCGGGCCGCTACCGCAACATCTCGGGCAACCAGGCGCTGGCCCTGGGCATCGTCGCGGCCGGGCAGCGCTCCGGGCTGCCGGTGTTCCTCGGCGCCTACCCGATCACCCCGGCGTCGGACATCCTCCACGAGCTGTCCCGGCACAAGTCCTTCGGCGTGCGCACCTTCCAGGCCGAGGACGAGATCGCCGGCATCGCCTCGGCGATCGGCGCCTCCTTCGGCGGCGCCCTGGGCGTGACCACGACGTCGGGGCCCGGCGTCTCGCTGAAGTCCGAGGCCCTGGGCCTGGCGGTCATGACCGAGCTGCCGCTGGTCGTCGTGGACGTGCAGCGCGGTGGCCCGTCCACCGGCCTGCCGACCAAGACCGAGCAGTCGGACCTGCTGCAGGCGATGTTCGGCCGCAACGGCGAGGCGCCGCTGCCGGTCATCGCGCCCCGCTCCCCCGGTGACTGCTTCGACGCAGCCCTCGAGGCGGCGCGGATCGCGCTGACCTACCGCACGCCGGTGATCCTGCTGTCGGACGGCTACCTCGCCAACGGTGCCGAGCCCTGGTCCATCCCGGCCGTCGACGAGCTGCCCGACCTGCGGGTCGAGTTCGCCACCGCGCCCAACGGCGAGGACGGCGAGTTCCTCCCCTACCTGCGCGACCCCGAGACCCTCGCCCGGCCGTGGGCGATCCCGGGTACCGCGGGCATGCAGCACCGCATCGGCGGGCTGGAGAAGGCCGACCGCACCGGCAACATCTCCTACGACCCGGCCAACCACGACTTCATGACCCGCACGCGGCAGGCGAAGGTGGACGGCATCGCGGCGTCCATCCCGCCCACCGACGTCGAGGACCCGGACGGCGACGCGCGCGTCGCGGTCATCGGCTGGGGCTCGACCTACGGCCCCATCGGGGCGGCCTGCCGGCGGATCCGCCGCTCGGGCCGGTCCGTGGCGCAGATCCACCTCCGCCACCTCAACCCGATGCCGGCCGACCTCGGCGACGTGCTGCGTCGCTACGACCGGGTGATCTGCCCGGAGATGAACCTCGGCCAGCTGGCGCTGCTGCTGCGCGCCAAGTACCTCGTCGACGTCCAGAGCCACACCCAGGTGCGCGGGCTGCCCTTCCGGGCCGCCGAGCTCGCCGCCGTCATCCAGGACGTCATCGACTCCACGACCGGAGGAACCCAGTGAGCACCGTCGACCTCGGCATGCCCGAGGGTCCGATCGCCGACGCCATCGCCGCGTCCGTGGCCAGCCAGGGCGAGAAGCAGACCGCCCTCAAGGCCAAGGACATGAAGACCGACCAGGAGGTGCGCTGGTGCCCCGGGTGCGGTGACTACGTCATCCTCAACGCCGTCCAGAGCTTCCTGCCCAGCCTCGGCATCGCCCGCGAGGACATGGTCATCGTCTCGGGCATCGGCTGCTCGTCGCGCTTCCCGTACTACATGAACACCTACGGGATGCACTCGATCCACGGCCGCGCGCCGGCGATCGCGACCGGCCTGGCCGCCTCGCGGCCGGACCTGTCGGTGTGGGTCGTGACCGGGGACGGCGACGCGCTGTCCATCGGCGGCAACCACCTGATCCACACGCTGCGCCGCAACGTGAACATGACGATCCTGCTGTTCAACAACCGGATCTACGGGCTCACCAAGGGCCAGTACTCGCCCACCAGCGAGGTCGGCAAGGTCACCAAGTCCACGCCGATGGGCTCGCTGGACCACCCGTTCAACCCGGTGTCGCTGGCGATCGGTGCCGACGCCACCTTCGTCGGCCGGGCCATGGACTCCGACCGCAAGGGCCTCACCGAGGTGCTGCGCCAGGCGGCGGAGCACCAGGGCACGGCACTGGTGGAGATTTACCAGAACTGCAACATCTTCAACGACGGCGCGTTCGAGCTGCTCAAGGACCCGGCGACCGGCCCCATGTGGACCATCCCGCTGGTGCACGGGCAGCCGCTGGTGTTCGGACCGGACGGCGCCTCGTGCGTCGTCCGCGACGAGGCCGGGGGGCTGCGGATCGCCGAGACCAACCAGGTCGACGCCTCGGAGATCGTGGTGCACGACGCGCACCGCACCGACCCCTCCTACGCGTTCGCGCTCTCCCGGCTGTCCAGCCAGGACCTGCGCTACACGCCGATGGGCGTCTTCCGCGCGGTGCAGAAGCCGACCTACGACCGGCTGATGGCCGACCAGCTCGAGGACGCCCGGGCCCAGGGCCCGGCGGACCTCGACGCTCTGCTGGCCGGCGGGGACACCTGGACCGTCAGCGCCTGATCACCGGCACCGGCCCGCCTCCCGCAGGGAGGCGGGCCGGTGGCGTTCCCGGGTCATCCCGCCCGCAGCACCCCGGTGAGCACCGGCAGGGCCCGGCGCAGCTCGTCGCGGGCGGGCGAGGCGAAGCCGAGCACGATGCCCGCGCCGGTCGCCGCGAGCGAGTGCCGGGCCAGGCCGTCCAGCGCCAGGCCGGCTGCGGCGGCCCGGGCCCGCACGTCCTCCTCCGTGGCCCGGTCCGGCAACGGCACGAGGACGTGCGCCCCGGCGGGGTCGCCCTCCACCCGGCGGCCGGCCGCGACGATCGCCTCGGCCACCTCCGCCCGCCGGCCGGCCAGCTCGCGGCGCAGCCGCCGCAGGTGCCGGGCCAGGTCACCGCTGGTGGCCAGCGCCCCGAACACCCGCTGCCCCGCCCGTGCCGGCCGGGTGGCGGTGACCGTGCGCCGCTCGACCAGCCGGTCCCGCAGCTCCGCCGGGGCCACCATCCAGCCCACCCCGAGCGTCGGGCTGACGATCTTGCTCGTCGTGCCGAGGTGCACGACGACGTCCCGGCCCAGGGCCCCCAGCAGCGGCAGCGGGGCGACGTCGTAGCGCAGCTCGCCGTCGTAGTCGTCCTCGAGCACCAGCAGCCCCTCGGCGCGGGCCCGGGCGACCAGCGCCACGCGCCGGGACGCCGACATCCGCCGTCCCCTCGGGTACTGGTGCGCCGGCGTGCAGTACACGCCGGCCAGCCCGGCCGGGAGCGCCTCGACCACCAGGCCCTCGTCGTCCACCGGCACCGGCACCGGCTCGACGCCGGCCGCCCGCAGCGCGCCCACCACCCGGCCGTAGCCCGGGTCCTCCACCGCCACCCGGCTGCCCGGGGGGAGCAGCCCGGCCACCTCGGCGACCGCCGCCGAGGTGCCGGCGGTGGCCAGCGCGTCGCCGGGCCCGGCGACCAGGCCGCGGTGGCGCAGCAGGTGCTCGGCCACCGCGGCGCGGAAGACGGGATCGCCCTCCGGAACGGGGTGGGCGTCCGGGGCGGCGTCGCCGGCGGCCCGCCACGCCCGCCGCCACGCGGCCCGGTCCAGCACCTCCAGGCACGGCGTCCCGGCCCGCAGGTCCACCGGCCCGGGGCCGGCGGGTGCCGGCCGCCGGGCAGCCGCGGGCGCCGTCGGAAGCCCGGCCACTGAGCCGACCACGAAGGTGCCCACGCCGCGCCGGCTGCCGGCCCACCCCTCGGCGAGCAGCTGGTCGTACGCCGCCGCGGTCACCGTGCGGCTGAGCCGCAGCGCGGCGGCCAGGGCGCGGGTCGACGGCAGCCGGTCGCCGGGGCGCAGGGTGCCGTCGGTGGCCGCGGCACGCAGCGCGTCGGCCAGCTGCACCGGCAGCGGCGTGCCCGAGGTGCGGTCCAGCACGACCGGCGGCATGTCCAGCACGGCACCCCCTCGTTAGTGGCCTGCCGGAAAGCTACGGGATTGGCCCTGGGAGGAGGCCACCGGCTGCTCCAGGATCGTCGGCATGGACACCGCCGCGCCGCCGCTCTCCCCCACTCCCCGCAGCACCCTGACCCGGCTCGCCGAGCGTGCCCGCAGCGACCGCGCGGACCTGTACGCCGTCCTCGACGCCGGGCTGGTCGGCCACCTCGGCGTCGTCCTGGGCGGCGCGCCGGTGGTGCTGCCCACCGGCTACGGACGGCGCGGCGACACCCTGTACCTGCACGGCTCGACGGGTGCGACGACGCTGCGCGCGGCCGCCGCCGGCGCGCCGGTCTGCTTCACCGTCACCCACCTCGACGGCATCGTCTACGCCCGCTCCTCGTTCCACTTCTCGGTCAACTACCGCTGCGCGGTCGTGCACGGCACGGCGCGGGTGCTCACCGACCCCGACGAGCGGCTGCTGGGCCTCGAGGTGCTCACCGAGCACCTCGCCCCGGGCTCGTGGACCGAGACGCGGCAGCCCGACCGCAAGGAGCTCGCCGCCACCGCCGTGCTCGCCCTGGACCTCGCCGAGGCCAGCGTGAAGGTGCGCACCGGCCCGCCGGGCGACGACGAGCGCGACCTGACCGCGCCGGTCTGGGCCGGGGTGCTCCCGTTGCGCACCGTCGCGGGCGAGCCGGTGCCCTGCCCGCTCCTGCCCGACGGCGTCCCGGTGCCGGCCCGGGTGCACGACCGGACGGTCAGCCCGCCTCCGGCGTGACCCGCAGCAGGAGGTCCTCCCCGCCGCCGTTGTCCGTGGTCACGTAGAGGGCGCCGTCGGTGCCCAGCTGCGGGGTGCGCAGCCGGCCGTAGGCATCCTCCAGCTCCGGGATCCGGAAGGCCTCCTCGAGGGTGCCGTCGTCGGCCAGCCGCAGCGCCAGCAGGCCGGTGTCCTTCTGCACGCCCACCACGAGCAGCCCCTCGTAGGAGGCCCAGTCGTCGCCCTCGAGGAAGGTGCCGCCGGAGGTGGCGATCGTCGGGTCGCCGGAGGCCCAGGCCGCCGGCAGCACGCCGGAGATGGCCGGATCGGTCATGGGCACGCTCTCGTCGTACCCGCCGCCCGCGCCGTCGGGGTCGTAGCCGCCGTTGCCGCCGGCCCGCAGCAGGGTGACCTCGTCGTCCCGGCCGGTGCCCTGCTCGACCGCGTAGACCTGGCCGGAGCCCGGGCGCACGGCCAGCCCCTGCACGTTGCGGTGCCCCGTCGTCCAGATCCGCGGATCGGCGCCCGGCTGGCCGGCGAACGGGTTGCCCGGCCAGGCCTGCCCGGTCGCCGGGTCGACGCGGAGCACCTTGCCGGCGGCGGTTCCGAGGTCCTGCGGATGGCTGCCGACGGCGTTGTCGCCGGTGCCCACGAGCAGGGCGCCGTCGGGGTCGAAGCGCAGCCGGCAGCCGCCGTGCCGGCCGATCGCCTCGTTGGCCGGGATGCCGCCGACCAGCGGATCGGCGACCCGCTCGGCGCTGGTCCAGTCGGCGGAGACGGTCCAGGCGACCACGGCGATCGAGGCGCCGGTCCCGTCCTGCACGCCCTGGCAGGTGTAGAAGCGGCGGCTGTCGGCGAAGCCGGGGTCGAGCACCAGGCCCATGAGGCCGGTCTCCCCGTCGGCGAACAGGTCGTCGAAGTCGGCGTCGACGGCCCGCACCGCGCCGTCGGGCCGGACGGCGGTCAGCCCGCCCCCGCGCTCGTCGAGCAGCAGCGTGCCGTCGGGGGCCTGGGCGACGTCCCACGGGTGGTCCAGGCCCTCGGCGACGACCTCCACGCGCAGCGCGGGCGACCCCTCGGGCGGCTCGGCGGCCGGCGCGGCGTCGGAGCAGCCCGTCAGCGCGAGCAGGAGAGCGAGCCCGGCCCCCGTGCAGGGTCCCGCCGCGAGCCTGCCAGCGGTGGGGGGCACCGCCCCGGCCCCCGTGCAGGGTCCCGCCGCGAGCCTGCGAGCGGTGGGGGGCACGGGGGTCCTTACTCAGCTCGTGCGGGTGACCACGTACTCGCAGAGCGCCGCCAGCGCCTCGCGCACCGGCCCCTCGGGCACCGCGGTGAGCCGGCCGCGGGCCCGGTCGGCGTACTGGCGCAGCACCCCGGTGGCGCGGGTCAGCGAGGCCGAGGAGCGCAGCAGGGCCAGCGCCTCGGCGTGCTCGCCGTCGTCGGTGATCGGCCGGGCGACCAGCTCGCGCAGCCGCGCCTCGGCCGGGTCGTCGCCGGCGAGGGCGAACAGCACCGGCAGCGTGGCGATGCCCTCGCGCAGGTCGGTGCCCGGCGACTTCCCGGACGCGCCGCCCTCGCTGACGATGTCGAGCAGGTCGTCGGACAGCTGGAAGGCGACGCCGACCTCCTCGCCGAAGGTGGTCAGCTCGGCGACCAAGGCGTCGTCGACACCGGCGAACGAGGCGCCGAAGCGGGCCGAGGTGGCCACGAGCGAGCCGGTCTTGTCGGCCAGCACCTCGAGGTAGTGGGCGATCGGGTCCTCGCCCGGCGCGGCGCCGACGGTCTCCCGGATCTGGCCGGTGACCAGCCGCTCGAAGGTGCGCGCCTGGATCCGCACCGCCTCCGGGCCGAGGTCGGCCAGCAGGTCCGACGCCCGCGCGAAGAGGAAGTCGCCGGTCAGGATGGCGATGCTGTTGGTCCAGCGGGTGTTCGCACTCGGCGCACCCCGGCGGACGGCGGCCTCGTCCATGACGTCGTCGTGGTACAGCGTGGCCAGGTGGGTCAGCTCGCAGACGACCGCGGCGTCGGTGACCTCCGGCGCGTCCGGGTCGCCCAACTGCGCGGCCAGCAGCGCCAGCAGCGGCCGGAAGCGCTTGCCGCCGGCGGCCATGAGGTGCCCGGCCGCCTCCTGCACGAAGGGGTGGGGGCTGTCGACGGCGGCGACGAGCGCGGTCTCGACCCGCGCCAGGCCGTCGGCCAGCGCGGTCCCCAGCGCACCCTCGGGCAGCCAGGGACCGATCGTCGACGCCGGGGAGGACCCCCGGTGCCAGACGTCGCCGCTCGGGACGCCGTCGACTGCGGCGCTGGCTCCGGTCATCAACCGACGAATCTAGCCGCCTGTTCGGCCAGGTCGAGCACCGCCCCGGGCACGATCCCCAGGACGAGTGTCGCCGCGGCGCTGATCGCCACCACGATCGTGGTGGGCAGACCCGGGACGCCGACGGTGGGGCCGTCGGCGGCCGGCTCGGAGAAGTACATGAGGACGACGACCCGCAGGTAGAAGAAGGCGGCCACCGCGCTGGCCAGCAGGGCCACCACCGCCAGCGGCCAGGCGCCGGCCTCGATCGCGGCGCGGAAGACGGCGAACTTCCCGGTGAAGCCGCTGGTGAGCGGGATCCCGGCGAGCGCCAGCAGGAACAGCGTCATCACCGCGGCCAGCAGGGGTGAGCGCTGGCCGAGCCCGGCCCACTGCGAGAGGTGGGTGGCCTCGCCGTCGCCGTCCCGGACCATGGTGAGGACGGCGAACGCCCCGAGCGTGGTCAGGCCGTAGACGAGCAGGTAGAACATCGTGGCCGCGAGGCCGGTGCCGTCGGCGCCGCCGCCGAAGCCGATGACGCCGGTGAGCAGGAACCCCGCGTGCGCGATCGAGGAGTAGGCCAGCATCCGCTTGAGGTCGGTCTGGGTCAGGCCGAGCACGGCGCCGACGACCATCGAGACGATCGCGATGCCGTAGACCAGCGGCCGCCAGGTCCACTCGCTGGTGCCGAAGGCGACGTAGAGCAGCCGCAGGATGGCGCCGAAGGCCGCGACCTTGGTGCAGGCGGCCATGAACGCGGTCACCGGCGTCGGGGCGCCCTGGTACACGTCCGGCGTCCAGCTGTGGAACGGGGCGACGCTGGCCTTGAACATCAGGCCGACGATCAGCAGGCCGAGCCCGAGCACGAGCAGCACGTCGCCGCCGCCGCCGGCCACCGCGTCGCGGATACCGCCCAGGCGGATGGTGCCGGTGGCGCCGTAGACCAGCGCGAGGCCGTAGAGGAAGAAGGCCGAGGCGAAGGCGCCGAGGAGGAAGTACTTGACCGCGGCCTCCTGCGACAGCAGCCGCCGGCGGCGGGCCAGGCCGCTGATCAGGTACAGCGGCAGGCTGAGCACCTCGAGCGCGACGAACATGACCAGCAGGTCGTTGGCCGCGACGAACAGCATCATGCCGCCGATGGCGAACGTGGCCAGGGGGTAGACCTCGGTCTGCACCCGGGGCTCGGTCAGCAGCTCGCGGTCGCGGACGCTGCCGGCCGGCACGGCGGCCGAGGCGACGAACGCCGAGCGGGCCGGGTCCAGCGCCCGCTCGGCGAACAGCAGCACCGAGAGCGCGCCGAGGCCGGCGATCGTCGCCTGCAGGAACAGCGCCGCCTCGTCGACGGCCAGGGCTCCGGCGGCCGTCACTTGGCCGACCTCACCGGTGCCGGCCAGCAGCAGGGTGCTGACCAGCCCGCCCACGGTGCCGACCAGGGCCACCCCGACCTGGGCGGGGTGGCGGCTCTCCCGGGGCGCGAACGCCTCGATGAGGACGCCGATGCACGCGGCACCGAACAGGAACAGCAGCGGCGTCAGGGCCGCCAGCGAGAGGTCGGGGGCCTCGATCATGGGGTGGTCCCCTCGTTCTCCGGGCTGGGAGCGGCGTCGCCGGCGGCGGGCGTGACCCCGTCGGGATCGCCGCCGACGTCCTCGACGGTGGCGGCCACCGACGGCTCGATGAGGTCGATCAGGGGCTGCGGGTAGACGCCGAGCGCGATGATCAGCGCGACCATCGGGGTGACCACGGCGATCTCCCGGCGGGAGAGGTCGCGCAGCGGCCGGGTGGCGGCCGGCGCCGGGGCGGTCAGCGTGGCGGCGGCCGCACCGCCACCGGTGCCCCCGCCTCCGATGCCCTCGGCGAACGGCTGACCGGCGGCGTCCGGCGGGAACAGCACGCCGCGGGGCGGGCCGTGCATCGTCCGTTGGTAGACCAGCAGCACGTAGAGGGCGGCCAGGATGATGCCGACCGTCGCGAGGATCGTGTACACCGGCCGGGTCGGGAACGAGCCGATCAGCACGAGGAACTCGCTGACGAAGCTGTTGGTGCCGGGCAGCGCGAGCGAGGCGAGGCCGGCGACGAGGAAGACCCCGCCCAGCAGCGGCGCCCGCGAGGCCACCCCGCCGTAGTCGACGATCCGCCGCGATCCGCCGCGGGCGATGAGCATGCCGACCACCAGGAACAGCAGGCCGGTCGCGATGCCGTGGTTGACCATGTACAGCACCGCGCCGGTGCCGGCCTCGGTGGTGAAGGCGAAGATGCCGAGCGCGATGAAGCCGAAGTGGGCGATCGAGGTGTAGCTGACCAGCCGCTTGAGGTCGCTCTGCCCCATCGCCAGCAGCGCGGCGTAGAGCACGCCGACGACGGCGAGCACCAGCACCAGCGGCGCGAGGTCGCGGGAGGCGTCGGGGAACAGCGGCAGGCAGTAGCGCAGGAAGCCGAAGGTGCCCACCTTGTCGAGGACGCCGACCAGCAGCACGGCGCCGCCGATCGGGGCCTCGGCACCGGCGTCGGGCAGCCAGGTGTGGAAGGGCACCAGCGGCGCCTTGATCGCGAAGGCCACGAAGAAGCCGAGGAACAGCAGCTTCTGCACGGCCGGGTCGAAGGTCAGCGCGTTGAGCGCCTCGAAGGCGAAGGTGCCCTCGCCGGCCTGGGCACCGGCCACGTAGAGGCCGATGACCGCGGCCAGCATGACCAGCCCGCCGACCAGGCTGTACAGGAAGAACTTCACCGCCGCGTACTGCCGTCGCGGCCCGCCGAAGCTGCCGATCAGGAAGTACATCGGAACGAGCATCGCCTCGAAGAAGACGTAGAACAGGAAGACGTCGGTGGCCGCGAAGACGCCGACCATGAGCGCCTCGAGCAGCAGCAGCCAGGCGAAGAACGTCTTCATCGACCGGTGGCCGGTCGAGGTGTCCTCCCACGAGGCGCCGACGACGACGGGCACCAGCACGCCGATGAGCAGCAGCATCACCAGCGCGATGCCGTCGACGCCGAGGGCGAAGGACACGCCGAAGTCGGGGATCCAGGAGACCGACGTCGTCAGCTGGAAGCGCGGGCCGTCGGTGTCGAAGGCGACCGTCGCCGCGACGGCGAGCACCAGCACGACCAGGGAGATCCCCAGCGCGAGCTGCTTGGCCAGCACGTCGCGGCCGCGCGGCAGGGCGGCGACGACGCCGGCGCCCACCGCCGGGACGGCGATCATGGCCAGCAGGTACGGGAAGCCGTTCACGCTCGGGGCACCTCTTCCGACGTCGTCGTGCCTGCTCGGGGGCTGCCGCTCATCCCGCCGTCACCGCCAGGAGCGCCCCGGCCACCAGCACCGCGCCGCCGAGCATCCCGAGGGCGTAGGTGCGCACGAAGCCGGTCTGCGCGCGGCCCAGCCGGGCCGAGGAGCCGCCGAGCGTGGCGGCCAGGCCGTTGACCGCGCCGTCCACCCCGCGGTTGTCCACCCAGACCAGCGCCCGGGTGAGCCACTGGCCCGGGCGCATGAACAGCGACTCGTTGACCGTGTCGGCGTACAGCGCCTTGCGCGCGGCGCGCACCACCGGCGAGACCCGCGCCGGCGCGACCTCCGGCACCTCGCGCCGGCCCACGAACAGCCAGGCGGCGAGGACGCCGAGCAGCATCACGACGGTCACCACGATGCCGACGGTGAGTGGGGCGACCACGTGCGCGGCCTCCTCCGGCTCGCCGAACACCGGGGCCAGCCAGTCCTGCAGCGGGAAGGCCTGCACCAGCAGGAAGCCGGCGGCCACCGAGCCGACGGCGAGCACCACCATCGGCAGCGTCATCACCGACGGCGACTCGTGCGGGTGCACGTCCTCGGTCCAGCGCGGCCGGCCGAAGAAGGTCATGAGCATCAGCCGGGTCATGTAGAAGGCGGTCAGCCCGGCGCCGAGGACGGCGACCCCGCCGAGCACCCATCCGGAGACGCCGCCGCGGTCGAGCGCGGCCTCGATGATCGCGTCCTTGGTCCAGTAGCCCGACAGCAGCGGGAAGCCGATCAGCGCCAGGTAGCCCAGCCCGAAGGTCACGAAGGTGACCGGCAGCTTCTTCGCCAGCCCGCCGAAGCGGCGCATGTCCACCTGGTCGTTCATCGCGTGCATGACCGAGCCGGCCCCGAGGAACAGCCCGGCCTTGAAGAATCCGTGGGTGAGCAGGTGGGCGATGCCGGCGGCGTAGCCGACCGGTCCGAGCCCGACGGCCAGGAACATGTAGCCGATCTGGCTGACCGTGGAGTAGGCCAGCACCTTCTTGATGTCGTCGTGGGCGCAGCCGACGATCGCGCCGATCATCAGGGTGATCGCCCCGATGGCCAGGACGACGGTGCGCGCGGTGGGCGTGAGGTCGTAGATCGGCGCCGAGCGGGCGATCAGGTACACCCCGGCGGTGACCATGGTCGCGGCGTGGATCAGCGCGGAGACCGGGGTGGGACCCTCCATGGCGTCGGGCAGCCACGCCTGCAGCGGGAACTGGCCGGACTTGCCGCAGGCGCCGAGCAGCAGGAGCAGGCCGATCGCGGTGATCGTGCCGCCGGCCAGGGTGCCGATCGCGCCGAACACGCCCTCGTAGGAGACGGTGCCCAGCTGGGTGAACATCAGGAAGATCGCCAGCGCCAGGCCGACGTCGCCGACCCGGTTCATGATGAACGCCTTCTTGGCCGCGGTGGCCGCGTTCGGCCGGTCGTGCCAGAAGGCGATCAGCAGGTAGGAGGCCAGGCCCACGCCCTCCCAGCCGACGTAGAGCGCCACGAAGTTGTCGCCGAGGACCAGCAGCAGCATCGCGGCGACGAACAGGTTCAGGTAGGCGAAGAACCGGCGCCGCCGCGGGTCGTGGCTCATGTAGCCGATCGAGTACACGTGGATCAGCGCGCCGACCCCGGTGATCAGCAGGACGAAGACCGCCGACAGCGGGTCGAACAGCAGCCCGGCGGAGACGTCCAGCGAGCCGGTGGCGACGAAGGTGAACAGGTGGACGGCGACCGACCGCTCGCCCTCCTCCGCCCCGGCCAGCTGCAGCGTGCAGGCCAGCCCGAGCACGAACGCCGCGGCCACCGTGGCGGTGCCCAGGAGGTGACCCCAGCGGTCGGTGGCCCGGCCGCCCAGCAGCAGCACCGCGGCGCCGGCCAGCGGGAGCGCGATGAGCAGCCACGCGGAGCCCAGCAGGCCCTCGGCGGGCACGGTGGCCAGCTCTGCGGACGTGATGTCCATCCCCGGGTTCCCCGTCCCTCGCAGGTCAGTACTTCAGGAGGTTGGCGTCGTCGACCGACGCCGAGCGGCGGGTCCGGTAGATCGACATGATGATCGCCAGGCCGACCACGACCTCGGCCGCGGCGACGACCATCACGAAGAAGGCCATGATCTGGCCGTCGATGGTGCCGGTGGCCCGGGCGAAGGTGACCAGGGTGAGGTTCACCGAGTTGAGCATCAGCTCGACGCACATGAAGACGACGATCGCGTTGCGCCGCACCAGCACGCCGACCGCGCCGATGGTGAACAGGATCGCGGCGAGCACCAGGTAGTGGGTGAGCGTCACCGCGGGTCACCGCCCGAGGCGCCGTCCTGGGTGCCGAGCGCCGCGTCGGGGCTGCCGAGCTGGGCCCGGCCGGTGGGACGCGGCATCTGGTCGACCTCCTGGGGCTCGATGCCCGTGGCGAAGCTGTCCTCGGCCAGCCGGCCGTCGGGCAGCAGCGCCGGTGCGGCGACGGAGTTGGCGCGGGCGTAGACGCCGGGGCCGGGGAGGGTCTGCGGCCGGTCGCCGTCGAGGAACCGGGCCCGCGACAGCTCCTTCTGTGTGCGCCGGGTGCCGGGCTCGCGCTCGATGTGGGCGAGCACCATCGCGCCGACGGCTGCGGTGATCAGCAGCGCGCTGGTGACCTCGAACGCCAGCAGGTACCGGGTGAACAGCACCTCGGCGATCGCGCGGATGTTGCTCTCGTCGCCCTGCGCCGCCGCCAGCCCGGCGGCGGGCAGCTCCTGGGTGGCCCGGGCGATGCCCGCCCCGACCAGCCCGGCGAAGCCGATGCCCAGCACGATCGCCGCCACCCGCTGCCCGCGGAGGGTCTCCACGACCGAGTCCGACGAGTCGCGCCCGACCAGCATGAGCACGAACAGGAAGAGGATCATGATCGCGCCGGTGTAGACGATGATCTGCACCGCGCCGAGGAACGGCGCCTCCTGGACGACGTAGAAGACGCCCAGGCACAGCATGGTGTTGACCAGCCACAGCGCCGAGTGGACGGCGTTGCGCGAGAGCACCATGCCCAGCGCGCCGGCCAGGGCGATCGGCGCCAGCACCCAGAAGACGACGGCCTCTCCCCCGCCGAGCTCCACGCCGGTGTCCGCGGCCGCGGCGAGCACGCTCATGCGCGCTCCCCCTGCACGTAGTAGTCCTTCTCGTCCGTGCCCAGGCGCATCGGGTGCGGCGGCGCCTCCATGCCCGGCAGCAGCGGGGCCATCAGCTGCTCCTTGGTGTAGATGAGGTCGCGCCGGTTGTCGTCGGCCAGCTCGAAGTCGTTGCTCATCGTCAGCGAGCGGGTCGGGCAGGCCTCGATGCACAGCCCGCAGAAGATGCAGCGCAGGTAGTTGATCTGGTAGACGCGGCCGTACCGCTCACCGGGCGAGTAGCGGGCGTCCTCGGTGTTGTCCCCGCCCTCGACGTAGATGGCGTCGGCCGGGCAGGCCCAGGCGCACAGCTCGCAGCCGACGCACTTCTCCAGCCCGTCGGGGTGCCGGTTGAGCACGTGCCGCCCGTGGTAGCGCGGCTTGGTCACCTTGGGCGTCTCGGGGTACTGCTCGGTGGTCACCTTCTTGAAGATCTGCGCAAAGGTGACGCCGAACCCCTGGCCGGGCGCCGGCAGGAGGCTCCTGCGCTGCGCCGGCACCTCGCCGGGCCGGCCGGCGCGCTCGACCGCGCCGCCCGCGGCGGCCTGCGCCAGCCCCTTCTCGGACCCGCTCGTGGCGGGGTGCTGCTCAGACATCGCCGTCCTCCTGGACGCGGGTGCTGCCGGAGCCGCGGCGGCCGGTGCTCACGACGCCCCCCTCGGGACGCGCGCCGGCCCCCACCGGCTCGCTGCGGCGCAGCCGCGGCGAGGGCGGGACGACGAGGTCCATCGGCGGGACGGGGAAGCCCCCCTCGGCGCGGCTGGGGCCGGTGCGCTGGGCCGGCCGGCGCCGCGGGCCGGCCGGGGGCAGCACCTGGGGCTCCGGTTCGGTCGGGTGGTTGGAGCCGGCGGCGGCCTTCTCCGCGGCGATCCGGGTGGTGCGGTTGCTCATCCGGCTGGCGATCAGCAGCGCGGCGAGCACCAGCAGGGCGATCGGGACGCCGACGAAGACGGCCACCTGACCGGCGGAGAGGTCGGCCTCGCGGGAGACCGTCCGCATCGTGGCGACGACCAGGATCCACACCAGCGCGGTGGGGACCAGCACCTTCCAGCCGAAGCGCATGAACTGGTCGTAGCGCAGCCGGGGCAGCGTGCCGCGCAGCCAGATGAAGACGAACAGCGCGACGACGACCTTGAGGAAGAACCAGAGCATCGGCCACCAGCCGGAGTTGGCGCCGTCCCAGATCGACAGCGGCCACGGGGCCCGCCAGCCGCCGAGGAAGAGCGTCGCGGCCAGGGCCGAGACGGTGACCATGTTGATGTACTCGGCGAGGAAGAACAGCGCGAACTTCAGCGACGAGTACTCGGTGTGGAAGCCGCCGACCAGCTCGCTCTCGGCCTCGGGGAGGTCGAAGGGCGCGCGGTTGGTCTCGCCGACGACGGCGATGGCGTAGATGACGAAGCTGACCGGCAGCAGGACGGCGAACCAGCTGGGGCCGGTGAACTCCAGGCCGAAGAACGACAGCTGGTTGCCGTCGGCCTGGGCGGCGACGATCTCCGAGGTCGACATCGAGCCCGCGTACAGGAACACCGCGACGATCGACAGCCCCATCGCGATCTCGTAGCTGACCATCTGGGCGGCGCTGCGCAGCCCGCCGAGCAGCGGGTAGGTCGACCCCGAGGCCCAGCCGGCCAGCACGATGCCGTAGACGCCCATCGCCGAGCAGGCCAGGACCACCAGCACCCCGACGGGGGCGTCGGTGAGCTGCAGCGGGGTGCGCTCGCCGAAGATGCTGACCGTCGGCCCCATGGGGATGACCGAGAAGGCCAGGAACGCGGGGACGGCGGCGATCACCGGGGCCAGGAAGTAGACCGGCTTGTCCGCCAGCGCCGGCATGATGTCTTCCTTGAACGCCAGCTTCAGCCCGTCGGCCAGGCTCTGCAGGTAGCCGCGCGGACCGACCCGGTTGGGGCCGCTGCGCTGCTGCATCCGCGCGACGACCTTGCGCTCGAAGACGATCGCGAACAGCGTCATCAGGACCAGCACGACGAAGACGCCGACGATCTTGATGAGCACGATCCACCACACGTCGTGCCCGAAGTCCTCCAGCGTGGGCTGGTCGGGGCTGGCGAGCAGGCTCATGCGGCACCTCCGGCCACCGTCAGGCGGACGACGCAGCCGGGCGCGGTGCCCAGCTGGGCGCGCACCTCGCTGCCGGGCGAGCGCATCGGCACCCACACCACCCGGTCGGGCATCTCGGTCACCTGCACCGGCAGGGTGATCGCCCCGGTCGCGCCGGTGACGGTGAGCCGGTCGCCGTCGGCCAGGCCGAGGCGGGCGGCGACGTCGCGGCCGACGCGGGCGACCGGCGGCCGGGCGGTGCCGGCCAGCTCGGGCTCGTCGCGCTGCAGGGTGCCGACGTCGAGCAGTTGCCTCCAGGAGGCCAGCACCGCCTCGTCGTCGGCCGGCTCGGGATCGGCCGGCGGCGGCACGTCGAGCCCGGCGACCCGCGCCGGCGGCGGAACCGCGCCCAGGGCGGCGAGCTCGGCGCGCGCGGCCTCCACCGTGGGCAGCCGCAGGTCGACGTCCAGGGCGTCGGCCAGGCCGTGCAGCACCCGGCCGTCGGTCAGCAGCCCGGTGCCGTGGAGGGTGGCGTCGAACGGGCGCACCCGGCCTTCCCAGTCCAGGTAGCTGCCGGCCTTCTCCGGTGCCGCGGCGACCGGGAGGACGATGTCGGCGTACTCGGTGACCGTGCTCGGCAGCATCTCGAGGCTGACCACGAAGCCGGCCGCGGCCAGCGCCGCCTCGGCCAGCCGCGGGTCGGGCAGGTCGGCGGGGTCGACGCCGCCGACCAGCAGGCCGCCCAGCACGCCGTCGCGGACGGCGGTGAGGATGCCGGTGAGGTCGCGGCCGGGCGCGGCCGGCAGCGCGCCGGGGGCCAGGCCCCAGCGCGCGGCGACGTCGGCGCGGTGCGCGGCGTCGGGAACGCTGCGCCCGCCGGGCAGCAGCCCCGGCAGGGCGCCGGCCTCGACCGCGCCCCGCTCACCGGCGCGGCGGGGCACCCAGGCGACCCGGGCGCCGGTCGCGCGGGCCAGCTCGGTGAGCGCCGACAGCGCGCCGGGCAGCTCGGCCAGCCGCTCACCGGCGAGGACGACCGCGCCGGGCTGCCGCAGCGCCTCCACCGCGGGGCCGCCCCAGGTGCCGGCGGCCAGCGCGGCCAGCGAGCGGGCCTCGGTGCCCGGCACGGTGCCCAGGACGGTGGCCTGCAGCTTGGCCGCGGCGCGGGTGGCGAACGGCGCGAGGTCGAACACCGGCAGGCCGCGGGTGCGCACCGCGCGGCGCAGCCGCAGGAAGACGATCGGCGACTCCTCCTCCGGCTCCAGGCCCGCGAGCAGGACGGCGGGCGCCGCGGAGAGGTCGTCGTAGGTGACCGCCCCGCCGCCGGGGAACCGGCCGGCCACGTGCGCGGCGAGGAAGGCCTCCTCCTCGGCGGAGTGCGCGCGGGCGCGGGCGTCGACGTCGTGCGTGCCCAGCGCGACCCGGGCGAACTTCGCGTAGGCGTAGGCGTCCTCGACGGTGAGCCGGCCACCGGGCAGCACGCCGACGCCGCCGGCCGCGCGCGCGGCCGCCAGGCCCTCGGCCGCCGCGGCCCAGGCCTCGGGCCACGAGGCGGGCTCCAGCCGGCCGTCGCGGCGGACCAGCGGCGTCATCAGCCGCTCGTTGGCCGTGGCGTACCGGAAGGCCCAGCGGCCCTTGTCGCAGTTCCACTCCTCGTTGACCGCGGGGTCGTCGCCGGCCAGCCGGCGCAGCACCTTGCCGCGGCGGTAGTCGGTGCGCTGGGCGCAGCCCGACGCGCAGTGCTCGCAGACGCTGGGCTCGCTGCGCAGGTCGAACGGCCGGGAACGGAAGCGGTACTGGGCGCTGGTCAGCGCGCCGACCGGGCAGATCTGGGTGGTGTTGCCGGAGAAGTAGGAGGTGAACGGCTCGTCCTCGTAGATCGCCACCTGCTCCAGGGCGCCGCGCTCGAACAGTTCGATGAACGGGTCGCCGGCCACCTGCTGGGAGAACCGGGTGCACCGCGCGCACAGCACGCAGCGCTCGCGGTCCAGCAGCACCTCGCTGCTGATCGGCAGCGGCTTGGGATAGGTGCGCTTGACGTCGACGAAGCGGGTCTCGGCGCGGCCGTTGCTCATCGCCTGGTTCTGCAGCGGGCACTCGCCGCCCTTGTCGCACACCGGGCAGTCCAGCGGGTGGTTGATCAGCAGCAGCTCCATCGTGCCCTGCTGCGCCTTGTCGGCGACCGGGCTGGTGAGCTGCGTCTTCACCACCATGCCGTCGGTGACCGGCATGGTGCAGGAGGCCACCGGCTTGCGCTGGCCCTCCACCTCGACCAGGCACTGCCGGCACGCGCCGACCGGCTCCAGCAGCGGGTGGTCGCAGAACCGCGGGATCTGGACGCCGATCATCTCGGCGGCCCGGATGATCAGCGTCCCCTTCGGCACGGCGACGTCGAAGCCGTCGATCACGCAGTGGACGGCGTCCGCCGGGGTGTGCGGTCCGGGCGCGCCCGGCGGCACCGCGGCCGCCGGCGGTGGGCTGGCAGGCGTCATGGTCACGAGGCGGCCCCCACGGGCTCGAGGCGGAGGGAGCGGCCCAGCCGGCCCTGCTCCTCGGGCGGGAGCAGTGCGACGTAGTCGTCCCGGAAGTACTTCAGCGAGCTGGCGATGCAGCTGGTGGCGCCGTCACCGAGGGCGCAGAAGGAGCGGCCCAGGATGTTGTCGCAGGTGTCGGTGAGCAGGTCCAGGTCGGCTGCCGTCCCGCGGCCGTGCACGATCCGCTCCAGGATCTGGACCAGCCAGTAGGTGCCCTCCCGGCACGGGGTGCACTTGCCGCAGCTCTCGTGCGCGTAGAACTCGGTGAACCGCAGGGTGGCCTCGACGATCGAGTCGGTCTCGTCGAAGACCATGAGCGCGGTGGTGCCGAGCATCGAGCCGGCGGCGGCCACCGAGTCGAAGTCCAGGGGGACGTCGAGGTGCTCGGCGGTGAAGTAGGGCGTCGACGAGCCGCCCGGCGTCCAGAACTTGAGCTGGTGGCCGGGCCGGACGCCGCCGGCCATCTCCAGCAGCTCGCGCATCGTCGTCCCCATCGGGGCCTCGTACTGGCCCGGCCGGACGACGCGACCCGACAGCGAGTAGATCTTCGGGCCCGGGGACTTCTCCGGGCCGAACCGCTTGAACCAGTCCGCCCCGCCGCGGACGACGAACGGCACGGTGGCCAGCGTCTCCACGTTGTTGATGACCGTGGGGGCGCCGTAGAGGCCGGCGACCGCGGGGAACGGCGGCTTGAGCCGCGGCTGGCCGCGGTAGCCCTCGAGGGAGTCCAGCAGCGCCGTCTCCTCGCCGCAGATGTAGGCCCCCGCGCCCGCGTGCACGACCAGCTCCAGGTCGTAGCCCGAGCCGAGGATGTCGCGGCCGAGGTAGCCGGCGGCGTAGGCCTCCTCCACGGCCGAGACCAGCCGGCGGTGGGCGTGCACCGCCTCGCCGCGGACGTAGATGACGGCGAACCGGCAGCGGATCGCGTACGCCGAGATGATCACGCCCTCCACCAGGGAGTGCGGGTCGGTCATCATCAGCGGGAGGTCCTTGCAGGTGCCCGGCTCGCCCTCGTCGGCGTTGACCACGAGGTACTTGGGCATCGCCGCCGGGCCGGTGGGCGTCTCCCCCGGCTTCGGCTGCGGGATGAAGCTCCACTTCATGCCGGTCGGGAAGCCGGCGCCGCCGCGGCCGCGCAGGCCGGAGTCCTTGACCAGCGTGACCAGCTCGTCGGGAGCCATGGTCAGCGCGGTGCGGAGGGCCGAGTAGCCGTCCAGCCGCTCGTAGGTGGCCAGCCGCCAGGGCTGCTCGGCGCCCCACCGCGAGGTGAGCACGGGGGTGAGGGGCATGTCAGGCCTCCCGCTCGGTGGACGTCTCGCTGGAGCCGCGTTGCTCGGTGCCGGTGCGCCCGTCCGGCAGCCGCCGACCGGCGGGCTCGGGGGCGTCGGGGTGCGAGCCCGCGGCGCCGGCCCGCTCCGCGGGGGTGTCGGCGGCCGCGACCCGGGCGTCGGCGGCCTCCTGCCCCGGCGTCTCGCCCGTCCGACCGGACGGCGCGACGGTCTCGGCCGGCTCGTCGGCGTCGGGCGCCGGGGCCTGCGGGCCGTCCATCGGCGGGGCGGACTCCCCGCGCTCGGCGGCCAGCCGGACGCCGGCCAGCGTGGGCTCCAGCGCGCCGGGCGCGTCGACGGCGGCGGCCGGGTCGTCGTACTGCGAGAAGCCGGCCAGCTGGCGGGAGATGCCACGGAAGTCGGTGAGCGGGGCGCCGCGGGTGGGGTGCGGCTTCTCGCCGCGGCGCAGCGCGGCCACCAGCTCGCGGGCGCTGTCGACGTCCTGCTGGTCGTAGAACTCGTAGTCGACGGTGACCACCGGCGCGTAGTCGCAGGCGGCCAGGCACTCGGCGTGCTCGAGGGTGACCGAGCCGTCGGGCGCGGTCTCGTCGTGGTGGACGCCGAGGTCGGCCGAGAGCGCGTCGAAGATCCGCTGCCCGCCGAGGACGGCGCACAGCGTGTTGGTGCAGACGCTGACCAGGTGCCGGCCGGTGGGGCGGCGCTTGTACATCGTGTAGAAGGTCGCGACCGCGCCGACCTCGGCCTTGGTCAACCCGAGCTCCTCGGCGCAGAGCGCCACGCCCTCCGGGGAGACGTAGCCCTGCACCGACTGGACCAGGTGCAGCATCGGCAGCAGCGCCGAGCGGGCGACCGGGTAGCGGGCCATGATCTCCCGCGCCTCGAGCCGGGTCTGCTCGGTCAGCGGTGGCAGGTCGGCCGGGGCGGGCAGCACCGGGCTCGAGTCGAGCCCGGTGACCGCCGTCCCCTCGGCGGAACCAGGAAGGGCGCTCATCAGCGGTCCACTCCCCCCATGACGGGGTCGATCGACGCGACCGCGGCGATGACGTCGGCGATCATGCCGCCCTCGCTCATCGCGGCCGTGGCCTGCAGGTTCACGAAGCTGGGGTCGCGCACGTGGACGCGCCACGGGCGGGTGCTGCCGTCGCTGACCACGTGGTAGCCGAGCTCGCCGCGGGGCGACTCGATCGGCACGTACACCTGGCCGGCCGGCACCCGGAAGCCCTCGGTGACCAGCTTGAAGTGGTGGATCAGGGCCTCCATCGAGGTGCCCATGATGTGCGCGACGTGCTGCGGGGAGTTGCCCATGCCGTCGGGCCCCAGCGACAGCTGCGCGGGCCAGGCGATCTTGCGGTCCTCGACCATCACCGGGCCCGGCTCCAGCCGGTCCAGCGCCTGGGCGATGATCCGCATCGACTCGTTCACCTCGGCCATGCGGACCAGGTAGCGGCCCCAGGCGTCGGAGGTGTCGGCGGTGGGCACCTCGAAGTCGTAGGTCTCGTAGCCCAGGTAGGGCTCGACCTTGCGCAGGTCCCAGGGCAGGCCCGCGGCGCGCAGGATCGGCCCGGTCACGCCGAGCGCCACGCAGCCGGTGACGTCGAGGTAGCCGACGTCCTTGAGCCGGCGCTGCCAGATCGGCTGGCCGGTGAGCAGCCGGTGGAAGCCGGTCACCCGCTCCGGCATGACCTCGAGGAACTCGCGGATGTGCTCGACCGCGCCGGGCGGGAGATCCTGGGCCAGGCCGCCGGGGCGGATGTAGGCGTGGTTCATCCGCAGCCCGGTGATCTCCTCGAGCAGGTCGAGGACCAGCTCCCGCTCGCGGAAGCCGTTGGTCATGCCGGTGAGGGCGCCCATCTCCATGCCGAAGGTGGCCAGCGCGACCAGGTGCGAGGCGATCCGGTTGAGCTCCATGACCAGCACGCGGATCGTCTGCGCCCGCTGCGGCACCTCGATGCCCAGCAGCTTCTCGACCGCCATGCAGTAGCCGGCCTCGTTGAACAGCGGCGCCAGGTAGTCCATCCGCGTCACGAAGGTCGTGCCCTGCGTCCAGTTGCGGTACTCGGTGTTCTTCTCGATGCCGGTGTGCAGGTAGCCGATGGTGACCCGGGCCTTGGTCACCGTCTCGCCCTCGAGGTCGAGGACCAGCCGGAGGACGCCGTGCGTCGACGGGTGCTGCGGCCCCATGTTGACGACGAGGCGCTCCTCGCCGTCCAGGTCGACGCCGAAGGTCTGGTCCCAGTCGCCGCCGGTGACCGTGTAGACGCGGCCCTCGGTGGTCTCCCGGGAACCGGCGTACGGGTCGTGAGTGGTGGTCATCGGGTGCCCCTCACCGGTACGCGCGCCGGGTGTCCGGCGGCGGGATCGTCGCGTCGTGGTACTCCACCGGGACGCCGCCGAGCGGGTAGTCCTTGCGCTGGGGGAAGCCGTCCCAGTCGTCGGGCATGAGGATCCGGGTGAGCGACGGGTGGCCGTCGAAGACGATCCCGAACATGTCCCACGTCTCGCGCTCGTGCCAGTCCGCCGTCGGGTAGATGCCGGTCACGGAGGGCACGTGCGGGTCCTCGGCGGTGACGGCGACCTCGAGCCGGATCCGCCGGCGGTAGGTCATCGAGGTCAGGTGGTAGACGACGTGCAGCCGCGGCCGGTCGGGGGTGGCCGCCGGGCCGCCGCTGTCGAGGTAGTCGACGCCGGAGACGCTGCTGCACAGCTCGAAGCGCAGCGCCTCGTCGTCCCGGAGGGCCTGCACCAGGGTGAGCAGGTGCTCGCGGACGACGAAGTAGGTGATCTCCCCCCGGTCCACCAGCACCCGCGGGACGGCGGCGTCGTAGGTCGCCTGGCCGACGGCCTCGATCAGCGCGTCGGTGACCTCGTCGAACCAGCCGCCGTAGGGCCGGTCGGTGGAGTGCAGCGCGACCGCGCCCCCGGGCTCGACGCGCACCAGGCCGCCGAAGCCGGAGGTGTCGCCGCTGCCGCTGACCCCGAAGGCGCCCTTGCGGAAGCCCCCCGAGCCCGCGGTGCTCGCGCCGTAGCCGGCCTCCTCGCGGCCGGGGACGACCTCGCCGCCGTCGTTGCTCATGACTGCGCCCCGGCCTTCTGCGGCCACGGCACCGCGGTGCCGCCGCGCTGCTCGATGGCGAACTGGCCGGTGCGGCCCTCGGCGGCGGCCTGCTCGTAGGCGCGACGCGCGGCCTTGTCGGCGCGGACGCTGGAGGGCATCTCGACCAGCAGGTCGGGGGCGGTCCCCTCCTCCTGCGCGCGGGCCAGCGCCTTCTGCCGCTTGGGGCCCAGCGGCTCGTGCTGGATCTTGTAGTGCAGCTTGAGGATCGCGTCCATCAGCATCTCCGGCCGCGGCGGGCAGCCGGGCAGGTACATGTCCACGGGCACGATGTGGTCGACGCCCTGCACGATCGCGTAGTTGTTGAACATCCCGCCGGAGCTGGCGCACACGCCCATGGCCAGCACCCAGCGCGGCTCGGGCATCTGGTCGTAGATCTGGCGCAGGACCGGCGCCATCTTCTGGCTCACCCGGCCCGCGACGATCATCAGGTCGGCCTGCCGCGGCGAGGCGCGGAAGACCTCCATCCCGAAGCGGGCGAGGTCGTACCGGCCGGCGCCGGTCGCCATCATCTCGATGGCACAGCAGGCCAGGCCGAAGGTGGCCGGCCAGAACGACGACTTCCGCGTCCAGTTGACGAGCTTCTCCACCGTCGTCAGCAGGACGCCGTTGGGGAGCTTCTCCTCGAGACCCATGGTCCGTTTACCTCAGTCCCACTCGAGCCCGCCGCGACGCCACACGTAGGCGTAGGCGAGGAACACCGTGCCGATGAAGACGACCATCTCGACCAGCCCGAAGACGCCCAGCGCCTCGTTGGCCACCGCCCACGGGTAGAGGAAGACGATCTCGATGTCGAAGACGATGAAGAGCATCGCCGTCAGGTAGTACTTGACCGGGAAGCGGCCGCCGGTCAACGGCTGGTCGACCGGCTCGATGCCGCACTCGTAGGCCTGCAGCTTGGCGCGGTTGTAGCGACGGGGGCCGACGTACGGCGCCATGGTGACCGAGAAGAGCGCGAACGCCGCGGCCAGGGCGAACAGGCCGACGATCGGCACGTACATCGAGAGCATCAGCGGCACCCTACGGTGGTGCAGGTCACATCGAGGTCACGATCTGTACTCGCCGTGTCGATTCGACTGCTCATCGTGTTGACCACCTTCACACCGCCGGCGTGAGCCGGGTCAGGACGGCGACGGCACGGTCGAAGCGGTCGCCGTCCCGGCCGTCGGAGAGGTTGCCCATGAGCCGCAGCGCCGCGTTGACCAGCGCCGGGCGCTTGAGCCCGTGTGCCGTGCTGAAGCGGACGACGCCCGGCCGGCCGAGCAGGGCGAGGAAGCCCATGCCGAGCCGGTGGTGCCGCCCGTACTCCTCGGCCAGGCGCGCGGGGTAGCGGCGCAGGACCGCCTCGCGGGCCGGGCCCTCCGGGGCGGCGAGCGCCTCGGCCGCCGTCTCGGCGGCCATCCGCCCGGTCTCGAGGGCGTAGCTGATGCCCTCGCCGTTGAACGGGTTGACCACCCCGGCGGCGTCGCCGGCCAGGAGCAGGCCGCGGGTGTAGGCGGGCTGGCGGTGCAGGGCCATGGGCAGTCCGGCGCCGCGCAGCGGGGTGACCGCGTGCTCCTCGCCCAGCTGCCACTCCTCGGGGAGGGTGGCCAGCCAGCGGCGCAGCACGGTGCGCGGCTCGGCGCCGGTGCCGCGGCGGGTGTCGAGCAGGCCGAAGCCGACGTTGGCGGTGCCGTCGCCCATGCCGAACGACCAGCCGTAGCCCGGCATGGAGTCGGCGCTGGGGCCGGACTCGGAGAGGTCGAAGGAGATGTCGAGGTACGGGTCGGCGGTGCGCGGCGTCCGCACGTAGCGGCGGACGGCGACGCCCAGCGGGCGGTCCTCGCGGCGGACCAGGCCCAGCGACTTGGCCAGGCGCCCGGAGAGCCCCTCGGCGGAGACGACCAGCGGGGCGCGCCAGGTGGCCGGCTCCCGGTCGGGGCCGACCTGGGCCTGCACGCCGGCGACGCGGCCGGCGTCGTCGAGGAGCGGCTCGGTGACCGTGACGCCGGTGGTGACCCGGGCACCGGCGGCCTCCGCGTGCGCGGCGAGCAGCGAGTCGAGGTCGCTGCGGGTGCGGATGAGGCCGTAGCCGGGCCACGAGTCGAGCGCGGGCCAGTCGACCTCGACGACCTGGCCGCCGCCGTGCACCCGCAGCCCCCGGTGGCGGATCCAGCCGGTGGTGTCGACGCCGAGGTCGTGCAGGGCCTTGACCCCGCGCGGGGTGAGGCCGTCGCCGCAGACCTTCTCGCGCGGGAAGGCCGCCTTCTCGAGGACGGCGACGTCGAGGCCCGCGGCGGCGAGGGTGCGGGCGGCCGCGGACCCCGCGGGACCGGCGCCGACCACGACGACGTCCGCCCGCAGGTCGGACCCGCGCGGCACCTCGTTCGTCCCCGGCACGTCGGCACCCCCCTCGGAGTTCCCACCCGCCTTGTGAAGAGATTCACAAAGTCGGCTGCTCCGAGTCTAGGCCGGGGTGTGAGCAACGGAACAAGACCCCCTCCGGGGAGGCCTGCGTCACACCCCGTCGAGGGCCGCCCGCACCTCCTCGTCCGAGGTCTCGCCGAAGTCCGCGTAGGCCTGACCGACCGCCCGGAAGCCGGCGGGCGCCCCGGCCACGACCAGGGCGTCGACCTGCGCGGCGAGGTCGGCGCACGCGCTCGGCGCGGCCACGGGCACGGCCAGGACGACGGCCGCGGGGCGCCCCTGGCGGATGGCGGCGACCGCGGCGCGGGCGGTGGCTCCGGTGGCGATGCCGTCGTCGACGAGGACGACGGTGCGGCCCTCCACCGGGACGGGCGGCCGGTCGCCGCGGTAGGCGGCGGTGCGCCGGCGCAGTTCGGCGAGCTCCCGCTCCTGCACCGCGGCGAAGGTGGCCTCGTCCACGCCGGCGCGGGCGAGGACGTGCGCGTTGCGGACCGTCTCGATCCCGTCGCCGACGGCGGCGATCGCGCCCATGGCGAGCTCGGGACGGGCGGGCAGGCCCAGCTTGCGGACCACCAGCACGTCGAGCGGCGCGGCCAGGGCGCGGGCCACCTCCGCGGCGACGACGACGCCGCCGCGCGGCAGGCCGAGGACGACCATCTCCGGGCCGGCCGCCCGGTCCGCCGGCGGGCAGGCGGCGGCGACCTGCTCGGCCAGGACCCGGCCGGCGTCGCGGCGGTCGGCGAACCGGGGCGCGGACACGGCTCTCCGCCGGCTCAGCAGGCCGCGGTCAGAGCGGCTCCGGCGAGGGGGCCGGCGGTGGCGCGACCGGATCGGCCGGGTCGGGCGTCGGGTAGGGCGCGGGCATCGGCGGCGGCATCGGGTCGACCGGCGAGGGAGACGGCGACGGCGGCTGGGGGCCGGGCGGCGGGATCGTCATGGACCGACGCTAGGACCCGGTCCCGGTCGAGACCACCCCCTGGCGCGGCCGCGCGCTGCGCTCTGAGCGGACGCCGGCCGGGGCGCTCGGCGGGCGGCGGTCCACGGGGTCGGGGTGGACCGCCGCCCGGGTCGGTGGGCGCAGCCGGTCAGAAGGGCGGCGGTTCAGCATCGGCGGTGACCGCACGCCGCTGCTGGCCGGGGAGGCCGGGTGGTGCGGGGCCGGGGTACCAGTCGGGGCCGGGTGGGCGGGTGATCCGGGTGATGCCGCTGGGTGTGGTGACGGTGAGGTGGCCGTCGGGGGTCATCGAGAACGACCAGCCGCGGGCGTGGGTCTTGAGGCGGTGGTGGCGCCGGCAGAGGCAGCAGAGGTTCTGGCAGGCGGTGGCGCCGCCGGCGGCGTGGGGGATGACGTGGTCGAGGTCGGCCCAGCCGGCCCGGTGGTGGCAGCCGGGCATGCGGCAGTGCTGGTCGCGGGTGCGCACGAACCGGTCGGTGGGGTTCGGTGGCCGGTAGGCGTCGACGGGGGCCGGCCGGTCGAGCAGCGGGCAGGCGCATCTGCGGTCGGTGTGGTCGTCGGGGTGGTCGCGGCAGCCGCGGCGGGCGAGGCGGTCGAGCTCGGCGCGGGTCAGGGTGGCGCGCAGTTCGCCGGTGTCGGGGTCGATCAGGGCGATGTCCAGGCTGCCGCACTGGGGTGCTCGGAGGCCGCCGGGGCACAGGGCGTCGAGTTGCTCGAGGACCTGGCGCAGGTGGGCGGCGGTGATGGGCTGGCCGTCGACCGCACCGACCGCGCCGCCCTCGCAAGCGGCTTGGAGCGCGGGTAGGGGGGCGAGCACGGTGATGTGTGCGGTGACCGGCGGTCGGGTGTCGTCCCAGGGCCGGGTGATCAGGGCGTGCAGCGCCGCCACGCGCAGCACGCCGATGGGTCGGTCGTCCCCGTCGGCCTTGGCGGCGCGGGCCAGCTGGTCGGCGGTGGCGTGCATGGCGGCGATCTGCTCGGCGGTGCCGGTGACCTCCAGCCGCGCCATCCCGTCGCCCAGAGCCCGGTGCTCCACGTTCGAGGTCTTCTTCGCCTGCTCCCGACGCCGGTCGGCAGCCTGCTGGTCCAGCCGCTGCAGCTCGCGCTGCACCGCTGCCCGCACCCCGGCGACCGACAGCTCCATCGCCGTCGGCAGTACCAGCGCCTCGACCGTGCGGATGATGTCGAGGGAGGTCTGGCCGGCCTTCTCCACCCCGAGTTCCTGGGCGATGACCCGGGCGCGGGGCCAGTCCAGCTCCCCGTCGGCCAGCGCCGCCCAGGTCGCCGGCAGCCGGTGCACCAGGTCCAGCGACAACCCCAGCAACCCGGTCGCGGTCGCCCGATGACAGCGCAGCACCAACGCCAGCTCGTCCGGGAAGAACTCGCTCACCTCGCTGGGCAGCGGATCCGCGGCCCAGCCCGGAGACGCCGCACCCGGGGTGTTCGGCGCCGGGTCGTCGGTGACGGGCCGCCGGGCAGCCAGCTCCGCCACCAGCCCCACCTCGTAACCGGCCAACCGCGACCGCAACTGCTGCACCCGCTCCAGCTCGACAGCCAGCTCGGCATCGGTACGCGTCTCCGGCGGCAGCACGTCGGACAACCGCGCCGGCCGCTGCCCGGCCAGCAGCGGCGGACGCGCAGCGGCAGGCAGCACCTGCGCCACGGTCAACCCGACCCCGAACCCCTCGAACACGTGATCGATGATGCCGAGGGGTACGACAGGAACGCGCAGCTCAGGCTGCTGTGGACAGGGTCTTGCCTGTGGATCCGAGAGAGCCCTCAGCTCCGCCGCGCCCGGTGCAGCGCCACGATCCCCCCGGTCAGGTTCCGCCACGCGACGTCCGTCCAGCCGGCCGCCTGCACCCGCCCGGCGAGCGCGGCCTGGTCGGGCCAGGCCCGGATCGACTCGGCCAGGTAGACGTAGGCCTCGGGGTTGCTGCTCACCGCCCGTGCGATCCGCGGCAGCGCCCTCATCAGGTACTCGGTGTAGACGGTCCGGAACGGCGCCCACGTCGGCGAGGAGAACTCGCAGATGACGAGCGTGCCGCCCGGACGGGTCACCCGGCGGAACTCGCGCAGCGCGACGTCGGGGTCGGCGACGTTGCGCAGCCCGAAGGAGATGACCACGCTGTCGACGCTCTCGTCGGCCAGCGGCAGCGCCATCGCGTCGCCGGCCACCTTGGGCACCGGCCGGGCGGCGCCGGCCCGGAGCATCCCCTGGGAGAAGTCGCAGGCGATGGCGGTCACCCCGCCCGACGCCAGCTCCACCGTGGAGACCGCGGTGCCGGCCGCGACGTCGAGGACCGTCTGCCCCGGCCGCGCCCCCAGCGCCTCGCGGGTGGCGCGTCGCCAGGAGACGTCCCGCCCGCCGGAGAGCACCGTGTTGGTGAGGTCGTAGCGGCGCGCGACCCGGTCGAACATCGCCGCGACGTCGGCGGGCTGCTTGTCCAGCCCGGCCCGGAGGCCCGCGGTGTGTGCGCTGTCTCGCCGGTCTCCCACGGCGCCGACGCTACCGGCCTGCCTACGCTGGGGAGGTGACCGCGGCAGCCGTGACCTCGATGGACGCCGTCGCGCCCGTCGTCACCACGGTCGAGCTGCCCGACCTCCCCGAGCTGCTCCCCCTCCTCCCGGCCGAGGGCGCCCTCTCCTGGGTCCGCCGGGGCGAGGGCCTGGTCGGCTGGGGCGAGGCCGCCCGGCTCGAGGTCACCGGCCCCACCGCGCTCGCCGACGCGGCGACCTGGTGGTCGGCCCTGTCGGACGACCTGGCCGCCGACGACCCGGTGCGCGTGCCGGGCTCGGGTCCGGTCGTGTTCGCCAGCATCGCCTTCGACCCCGCAGCGGGGACGTCGGTCTTCGTCGTCCCCGAGGTGGTCGTCGGCCGCCGCGACGGCCGGGCCTGGGTCACCGCCGTCGGTGACACCGACCCGGTCGGCGCGCTGCGGGCAGCGCCGGCACGCACCGCCGCCCCCGGCCGGCTGCGCTACGCCGACGGCGCGCTCGACCCGGTCCGCTGGCAGGCCGCGGTCGCCGCCGCGGTCGCCCGGATCGACGAGGACGACCTCGCCAAGGTGGTGCTCGCCCGCGACCTGCTGGTCACCGCCGACGCACCGCTCGACGCGCGCCGGCTGCTCGACCGGCTGGCCGCGCGCTTCCCCGACTGCTGGACCTTCGCCGTCGACGGCCTGCTCGGCGCCACCCCCGAGCTGCTGCTGCGCCGTACCGGCCGGCAGCTGTCCTCCCGCGTGCTGGCCGGCACGGCGCCGCGTGGCGCGGGCGCCGAGGACGACCGGCTGGCCGCCGCCCTCCTGGGCTCGGCCAAGGACCGTGCCGAGCACGCGCTCGCCGTGGAGTCCCTGGTCCGCGAGCTCGACCCCTTCTGCACCGCGCTCTCGGTGCCCGCCGAGCCCTCGCTGCTCACCCTGGCCAACGTGCGCCACCTGGCCACCGACGTCGTGGGCACCCAGCGCCGGTCCGGCGAGCGCGGACGGGCCGGGCTGCTCGACCTGGTCGCCGCCGTGCACCCCACCGCCGCCGTCTGCGGCACGCCGCCCGACCGTGCCGCCGCGGTGATCGGCGAGCTGGAGGGCATGGACCGCGGCCGCTACGCCGGCCCGGTCGGCTGGCTCGACGCCCGCGGCGACGGCGAGTTCGGCCTGGCCCTGCGCTGCGCCCAGCTCGACCCGGCCGATCCGGCCAGCGCCCGGCTGTTCGCCGGCTGCGGCATCGTGGCCGGCTCCGACCCGGCGGCCGAGCTGGCCGAGACCCAGTCGAAGTTCGCGGCGTTCCAGGCGGCGCTGGAGGGCTGAGCCCGGCACGTCATGATCACGGCGTGTCCGCAGCGTCCGACATCGTGATCCCTGCGCCCGAGCGTCTCGGGTCCACCCGCCTGCCGGACGGCCGGCGGCTCGCCTGGTCCGAGTGGGGACCGGAGACGGGGCGCCCGGTCCTGCTGTTCCCCGGCGCGGCCACCAGCCGGCACCTCGGCCTGACCGCCGGCGCGCTGTCCGGGCTCGACGTCCGGCTGATGTCGATCGACCGGCCGGGGCTGGGCGGCTCCGATCCGCATCCCGGGCGCACGCTCGGCACCTGGGCCGACGACGTCGCGGCCTTCGTCGCGCTGCGGGAGCTCGGCCGCCCGGCCGGCGTGGCGTTCTCGCAGGGCGCGCCGTTCGGGCTGGCCTGCGCGGCGGCCGGCGTCCTGTCCGCCCTCGCCGTGGTCTCCGGCACCGACGAGCTCGCCGCTCCGGAGGTGCGGCCGGCGCTCGTGCCCGACGTCGCGCGGCTGGTGGAGCTCGGCGGCGCCGACCCCGCCGCGGCGGCCGCGGTGTTCGCGCAGCTCGCGACCACCGACGCGATGTGGCAGATGGTCCTCGGCATGAGCGGGCCGGCCGACCGCGCGGTGTACGAGGAGGCGTCCTTCGCGGCCGCCTACCGGCAGGCCATGGAGGAGGCGTTCGTGCAGGGGCCCGAGGGCTACGCGACGGACACGCTGCTGTCCATGCGCCCGTGGCCCTTCGCCGCCGACGCGATCGACGTCCCGGTCCACCTCTGGTACGGCGCCCTCGACACCAGCCCGGTGCACGCGCCGGACGCCGGTGCCCGGCTGCACCGCGCCGTCCCCGGGTCCCGGCACACCGTGCTGGCCGACGAGGGCGGGGCCCTGCTGTGGACCCGCGGCCGGGAGGTCCTCACCGCGCTGCTGCAGGCGGCTCCGGCGACCTAGTCGTCGTCGGAGCGGACGTCCGCCCGCTGCTCGGCGGCCGTGGGACCGCGCCGGTGCAGCTGCTTGTTCTTGCGCGCCAGCCGGGCGGCGTTGGCCACCCAGAAGGCCAGGATCCCGCCGATCAGCACGATCGCGAGGACGATCCACGCCCACGTCGGCACGGGCCACCTCCGGGCTCCGGGCAGGCTTGCGGACGCCCGTGCGCCCTGCTGCACACTCCCCCGCTCCCTACCCGCCCCGCCACCGGACAACCCGGTGGCGCACGACCGATCTCGGGCCGGCGGTCAGAGCGCCCGGACGGCGGCCTCCCGCAGCCGGACGGCGAGGTCGGCCTCGGCCCGCTGGTCGGTGCCGACGACGACCACCCGCGGCCCGCCGGGGGCCAGCGCCCCGGCCAGCTCCTCGGGCGCGGTGACCCGCGTCGCGGGCCACCCCAGCGCGCCGGCGACGGCGACGAGGTCGCGGCCGTGCGGGGTGCCGAACACCCGGCGGTAGCTGTCCGCGTGCGCGGGCTGCCCGGGCTCCAGTTGGGCGAAGATGCCGCCGCCGTCGTTGTCCGGGACGACGACGGTGAGGTCGGGCACCTGCTCCCCCTCGCCGGTCAGCAGCCCGGTGAGGTCATGCAGGAACGTCAGGTCGCCCATGAGCGCCACCGCCGTCCCGCCGTGGGCGAGCGCCGCCCCGACAGCCGTCGACAGCGTGCCGTCGATGCCGGCGACGCCGCGGTTGGCCACCACCGGGACGTTCCCCCGCGGCACCGCCAGCCGGTCGACGTCGCGCACCGGCGTCGAGGACCCCAGCACCAGCAGCGCGCCGGCCGGCAGCGCCGCGACGACGTCGCGGGCCAGCCGGGCCGCGGTCAGCGCGGGCGCAGCGTCGAGCAGGCCGTCCACGGCCGTCCCGACCTGGTCGGCCGCACCGGTCCAGGCCGCCCGCCAGGCGGGGTCCGCGGCGACACCGGGTGCCGGCAGCCTGCCGACGAGCGCGGTCGTGCGGCCGGCGTCGGCGAACCGCGGCGACGCCGCCACGGTCTCGACCCGCACCGAGGGGTCGGCCAGCAGCCGGGAGACCGGCCGCGACAGCGTCGGCCGTCCGACGACCAGCACCCGGTCGGGGCGGTGCGCGGCCAGCCAGTCCGCGGCCCCCAGCAGCAGCGCCCCGCCGCGTACCGAGGCACCCCACGCGCCGCTGCTCGGCTCGGCCACCACCGGCCAGCCCTGCGCGGCGGCGAGGTCGGCGGCGGCGCGGCCCAGCGCCGCCGGGGCGTCGCCGACGACCACCAGCGTGCGGGCCGGCCCCTGGTCGGGCACGGGAGCGGGGCGGGCGGCGGGAGCCGCGGCGGTCCAGGGCGCACCGTCGGGACGGCCGGCCCACGGGCCGCCGAGGTCGACCGGGAGGTCCGGCAGCAGCGGCTCGCGGAACGGCAGGTTCAGGTGCACCGGGCCGGGGTCGCCGGAGAGATCCCCGCGGGCGCTGATCAGCGCCCGCGACACCAGCGCCCGCCAGTAGCGGTTCTGCGCCTCCTCGCGGCCGGCCTCGGGCACCCCGGCGTCCGCGGCGAAGCGCACCGCGCCGCCGTAGAGGCCGGGCTGGTCGATCGTCTGGTTGGCCCCGGTGGCCCGCAGCTCCGGCGGCCGGTCGGCGGTCAGCGCCAGCAGCGGCACGCCGGTGGCGTCGGCCTCGAGCACCGCGGCGTGCAGGTGCGCGGTCGCCGTCCCGGAGGTGGTCAGCACCGGGACCGGACGGCCGGTGCCGCGCGCCAGGCCGAGGGCGAGGAACGCCGCGGTGCGCTCGTCGATCCGGACGTGCAGCCGCAGCCGCCCGGCCCGCTCGGCGTCGGCGAGGGCCAGCGCGACGGGAGCCGACCGGGAGCCCGGCGCCACCACCGCGTCGGTGACGCCGCCGCGGAGCAGCTCGTCGACCAGCACCCGCGCGCACGCGGTCGAGGGGTTCACGCCGCCCTCACCGCGGCCAGCCGCGCCCGCCAGCGCGCCTCGGTCGCCGGATCGGCGGCCACCTCGGCCAGCCGGTCGGGCTCGGGCCGGATGACCGGGAGCGCCCCGTCGACGGGAAGCAGCGGGCTGCCGGCGACGTCGTCGGTGAACAGCGCCACCGTCGCCAGCCCGCAGGCGAACGGCAGCTCGGGCAGCGCCGCGGCCAGCGCGACGCCGGCGGCGATCCCCACGGACGACTCCAGCGCCGAGCTCACCACGCACGGCAGGCCGTGTGCCTCGGCCACCCGCAGCGCGGCCCGGACCCCGCCGAGCGGCTGCACCTTGAGGACGACGACGTCCGCGGCCTCCCGCAGGTCGACCCGCAGCGGGTCGGCCGAGCGCCGCACCCCCTCGTCGACGGCGATCCGCACGTCCGTGCGCCGCCGCAGCGCGGCGAGGTCGGCCAGCGAGGCGCACGGCTGCTCGGCGTACTCCAGGCCCACCCGGTCCAGCTCGCGCAGCCGGGCGACGGCGGTGTCGACGTCCCAGGCGGCGTTGGCGTCGACCCGGATCGCGCCGTCGGGGCCCAGGGCGTCGCGCACCGCCTCGACCCGCGCGAGGTCGTCGGCCGGCGCCTGCCCCGGCTCGGCCACCTTGACCTTGGCCGTGCGGCAGCCCGAGCCGGCGACGATCGCGTGCGCCCGCGCGGCGTCCACGGCGGGCACCGTCACGTTCACCGGGACGGCGTCGCGCAGCGGCGCCGGCCAGCCGTCGACCGCCGCCTCCCGCGCCGCGGCCCACCAGCGGCGGCTCTCGGCGACGTCGTAGTCCCAGAACGGGGAGAACTCGCCCCAGCCGGCCGGGCCGCGCACGAGCACGCCGTCGCGGACGTCGATGCCGCGGAAGCGGGTGCGCAGCGGCACGCAGTAGACGTGCACCGCAGTCGGGTCCGCCGCGGTCGTCACGGTGGCCACCCTAGAAGGACCCCGCGGCCCCATCGCTCGCCCGCTCGCGGCGGGCCCCTGCCGAGGGGCCGATACCGTGGACCCTCGTGGCCCGGCAGCTGACCCTCGTGCCCGCGCCGGCCGATCCCCGCGAGCTCCTCCCCGCCCTCCGGGCCGCGCTGGACGGCGACCGCCCGCTCGCGGTGCTCCCGGCCGGCCCGCCGGCCGCGGTCGAGGCCGCCCGGGCGGTGCTCGCCCCCGGCGAGCCCCTGGAGGACGGCGCCGACCTCGTCGTCGTCACCTCCGGGTCGACCGGCGGCGGCCGGGGGGTGCTGCTGCCCGCGTCGGCGCTGCACGCCTCGGCGACCGCCACCCTCGACGCGCTCGGCGGGCCGGGCGGCTGGCTGCTGGCGCTGCCGGTGTCGGCGATCGCCGGGCTGCAGGTGCTCGTCCGCTCGGTGCTGTCCGGCACCGAGCCCGCGGTCCTCGCCGCGGGGGAGCCGCTGGCCGCCGGCCTGGACCGGGTCCGCGGCGGACGGCGCTACACGGCGATGGTGCCCACCCAGCTGCGCCGGTGGCTCGACGCCGAGCCCGAGGCGCTGCGCGGCTTCGACGCGGTCCTGGTCGGCGGCGCCGCCACCGACCCCGCGCTGCTGGCCCGCGCCCGCGCGGCCGGCGTCGCCGTGGTCACCACCTACGGCATGACCGAGACCGCCGGCGGCTGCGTCTACGACGGCCGGCCGCTGGCCGGCGTCCGGGTCCGGGTGGACGGCGAGGGCGTCGCGCTGGCCGGCCCGGTGCTGGCGCTGGGCTACCGCCGTGACCCGGAGGGCACCGCGGCCGCCTTTGCCGGCGGCTGGTTCCGCACCCGCGACGCCGGGACGCTGGACGCCGGCGGCCGGCTCACCGTCACCGGCCGGCTGGACGACGTCGTCGTCACCGGGGGCGTCAACGTCGCCCCCACCGCCGTCGAGGGCGCGCTGCGCGAGCACCCCGACGTCGCCGACGCGGTCGTGTTCGGCCGGCCCGACGAGGAGTGGGGCCAGCGCGTGGTCGCCGCCGTCGTCCCGGCGGCCGGCGCCGTGCCCACGCTCGCGGACCTGCGCGCGTGGGTGACCGAGCGGCTGGGCGCACCCGCCGCACCGAAGGAGCTGCACCTCGTGGACGCCGTCCCCACCCTGCACACCGGCAAGCCCGACCGGCGCGGCGTCGCCGCCGCCGTCCTCGGGACGGCGCGCTGATGGCCACCCCCGCGCAGTGGATCGCCGGCGCCCGGCCGCGCACGCTGCCGGCCGCCGTCGCCCCGGTGCTGGTCGGCACCGGTGCGGCCGTCGCCCTCGACGGCTTCCGGCCCGTGCCCGCGGTGCTCGCCCTGCTGGTGGCGCTCGCCCTGCAGGTGGCGGTCAACTACGCCAACGACTACTCCGACGGCCGGCGCGGCACCGACGCCGACCGGGTCGGGCCGATGCGGCTGGTGGGGTCCGGGGCGGCGACGCCGCGACAGGTGCTGACCGCGGCGCTGCTGTCCTTCGCCGTCGCCGGGGTCGCCGGTCTCGCGCTGGCCGCGCTGTCGAGCTGGTGGCTGGTGGCCGTGGGGGCGGTCTGCATCGTCGCCGCCTGGACGTACACCGGCGGGCCCGTGCCCTACGGGTACCGGGCGCTGGGCGAGGTGTTCGTCTTCGTCTTCTTCGGCCTGGTCGCCGTCACCGGGACGACGTTCGTGCAGACCCGCTCGGTCGAGGGCCTGGCGCTGGCCGCCTCGGTGCCGGTGGGCCTGCTCATCGTGGCGATCCTGGTGGTCAACAACCTGCGCGACCTCGACGGGGACGCCGCGGTGGGCAAGCGGACGCTCGCGGTGCTGCTCGGCGACCGGGGCACCCGGCTCACCTTCACCGGGCTGATCGTCGTCGCGTTCGCCGTGGTGGTCGCGATCGGCGTCGCGCGGCCCTGGGCGCTGCTGGCGCTGTTCGCCGTCCCGCTGGCGGTGCCGCCGGCCCGGGCCGTGCTCACCGGCGGCCGCGGGCCGGTGCTCATCGGGGCCCTGGGCGCCACCGGCCGGCTGACGCTGGTCAGCGGCGTCCTCCTCGGCCTGGGGCTGGCGCTCAGCGGCTGACGCCGGCCGGCCCGAACGGCTCCGGCCGGCCGAACAGGAAGCCCTGCCCGTAGCGCACGCCGCGGGCGGCCAGCGCGTCGCGCTCGGCGGCGGTCTCCACGCCCTCGGCGACCACCCGCACCCCCACCTCGCCGGCGAAGGTCTGCATCGCGGCCACCAGCGCCTGCTTGGCGGGATCCCGGTCGACGCCGCTGACCAGGGCCGCGTCGAGCTTGATGACGTCGGGCTCGAGCCGGAGCACGTGCTGCAGCGACGAGTAGCCCGAGCCGGTGTCGTCGATGCTGACCGTCACCCCCGCCTCGCGCAGCAGCCGGCGGGCGCGCAGCAGGCCGGCGTAGTCGTCCACCCGGGCGTGCTCGGTGATCTCGACGCCGATCCCGTCGCCGGCGGCGGCGAGCACCATGTCGAGCACCGACGGGGTGAGCAGCGCGGCCGGCGAGAGGTTCACCGCCACCCGGACCTCGTGCGGCCGGTCCCGGGCCGCGGCCAGCGCGGTGCGCGCGGCCAGCTCCTCCAGCTCCACCGACAGCCCGGCGCGCAGCGCGTCCCCGAACACCCGCTCGGGGTCGGCGCCGGAGAACCGCGCGAGCGCCTCGTAGGAGACCACCCGCCCGCCGTCGAGCTCGACCACCGGCTGGAACACCGGCTGCACCGTGCGCTCGCGCAGCACCGCGGCGACCCGCTCGCGCGGTGTCGTCCCGGTGTCCGGCTCGCCGGCCTCGCCCCGGCGGAGGTGCTCGCCGACCAGCTCGGCGAGGAACTCGACGAACCGCGCGGACTCCCGGTCCAGCTGCGCGCCGTCGTCCCGGCCGAGGCAGCAGAGCATGCCGACCGGCGGCCCGCCGGCGGTGGTGTGCACCGGGGCCCCGACGTACGAGCCGATGCCCAGCTGCGCGGTGACCGGCAGGTCGCGGGTGCGCGGATCGCGCCCGGCGGCGGTGACCACCGGCGGCAGCTGACCGGTCAGCACCCGGACGCAGAAGGACCCCGCGAGCGGGGTGGCCATGCCGACGTCCACGTGCATCGCGGCGAGGTCACCGGTGGCGGCGCGGACCACCTGCTGGTCGCCGTCGAACTCGGAGATCCAGGCGATGTCGGTGCGCAGGCGGGTGCGGGCGGTGTCCAGCAGCCACCGCAGCCAGGGGTCCCCGGCCAGCCGGGCGACCGCGGACGCAGCCATGGCGCGGGTCAGCTCTCCTCGTCGCCGCTCAGCCGGGCGCGGAGGTCCTCCTTGGCGGCCTTGCGGGCCAGCGACCGGGCGGCGAGCGCCTCGGTGAGCCGGTCGCGCACCCCGCGCAGCAGCAGGTAGGACACCGGCATCGACAGCAGCAGGCCGAACAGCAGCGCGGGGATGCCCGGGAGGCCGAGCAGCCACACCAGCGCCACCAGCGCGGCGGTGATCACCAGCCGGCCCAGCGTGTAGGCGGCCAGCCACGGCCCCACCCGGGGCGGCGTCGCCGGGCCGCCGGTCGGCGAGCCGGGGGTCACCGGGCCGGTACCGGCGGCCGCGCCTGCTCCGGCGGGCCTGCTCTCGTCAGCCATGCCGGCCCTCCCACTTCGTCGACAGCACCACCGTGGTGCGGGTGCGGGCCACCCCGCGTATCCGGTTCAACGCGCTGATGGCCGCCTCCAGTGCCGGGATGTCGGTCACGCGCACCTTGAGCACGTAGCCCTCGCTGCCGGCCACCCGCCAGCAGTCCTCCACCTCGGGCATCGCCGCCAGCGCGGCCTCCAGGCCGGTGTCGTCCACCGAATCGCTCTCGATCACGCCGACCAGCGCGGTGACGGTGAGGCCGAGCGCCGCGGGGTCGACCACCGCCCGGTAGCCGGTGATGACCCCCGCCGCCTCGAGCTTGCCCACCCGCTCGTGCACCGCCGGCGAGGACAGCCCCACCTGCCGCGCCAGCTCCGCGTAGCTGGCGCGGCCGTTAGCGCGCAGCAGCTCGATCAGCCGGGCGTCGACCGCGTCGATGACCTGCTCCGTCCCTGGTCGGCAGCGGCGACGTCCCGTCGCCGCCGTCGAGTATCGCCGCGGACGTACTGTGGAGGCACGGGGGGACGGTCGAGGGGGTGACGCCGGGTGGCTTTCCTGGTGGTTCTGGTGGTCGCGGTCGCCGTGGTCGTGCTCGTCATGCGGGCGGCGGCGAACGCGGGTGGTGCCGGCAACGGCGGACTGGGCGCACCGCGCCCCCCGCGTCGTCCCCGGCCGCCCCGGAACACCCGGCCGCTGGCCCCCGACGACGACCCCGACTTCCTGCGCGAGCTCGAGCGGCGCGCCCGCCGCGACGACGGCTCGCCCGCCCAGGACTAGGCGGCGCGGCCGCCGAACAGCCGGCGCCAGCCCCGCGGGCGCGACGGCGCGGCCGGCTGCGCCGGCGCGACCGGCGGACGGCGGCGGGCGCCGGCCGACGACGACGGCCAGCCCAGCCCCTCGCCCGACCGCTCCGGCCCCGGCCAGCCCAGGCCGCTCGGCGTGCCGTCGGCCCGCAGGCCGCCGTGCCGCGCGGCACCGGCCGCCTCCGGGTGCTGGGAACGGGCGTGCTCGAGTGCCATGGCCACCAGCGGGTGCACCGCGGCGCCCTCGGCTGCCGCGTGCCTACCCACAGTGACCTCCCCGGGGCGTCGTCATGACCCGATCCCAGCACGGAGCGGGGACGACGTCACCCACGGGCTCACCGGTTCAGGGCGAGGATCACCCGGAGTGAGGACATCCGTGCGGGCGGCTGCCGGTCAGTTCACGCCGGCGTAGCTGTGCAGCCCGGTCGACACCATGTTCACGTACAGCAGGTTGAAGATCATCACGCCCAGGCCCACGATGTTGACCCACGCCGCGGGGCGGCCCCGCCAGCCGGCGGTGGTGCGGGCGTGCAGGTAGGCGGCGTAGACGACCCACGCGATGAACGCCCAGGTCTCCTTGGGGTCCCAGCCCCAGAACCGGCCCCAGGCGGCCTCGGCCCAGATGGCGCCGGCGATGACGGCGAAGGTCCAGATGGGGAAGCCGAAGACGGCGGTGCGGTGGGCGACGCGGTCGATCGAGGCGGCGCTGGGCAGCCGGGCGGCGAGGCCGGTCGGGTTCACCTCGGCGCCGGCGGCCACGCGGGCCTCGTACCGGCCGCGCACCAGGTACAGCGCCGCGGCGATGCCGCTGACGAAGAAGATGCCGAAGCCGAGGATCGCCGTCGAGACGTGCACGGCCAGCCAGCTGGACCGCAGCGCGGCCACCAGCGGGCCGCTCTCGACGTAGAGGAACAGGCCGATGGCGACCAGCGAGAGGACCACCGGGGCGAGCACGAAGACGCCGAGGTGGCGCAGCCCGGGGGCGCGCAGGGCGAACAGCAGGTAGGCCACGACGGCGACCAGGACGACGGCCGTCGCGAACTCGTACATGTTGCCCCAGGGCAGCCGGTCGGTGGCCATGCCGCGGGTGACGAGGACCGCGAGGTGGGTGAGTCCACCCAGGACCGTCAGGCCGAGGGCGATCACCCCCCAGCGACGGGAGCGCTCCGGCTCGGCGGCCGGGACGGGGGCGACGGGAGGGGCCGGCGTCTCCGACACCCCGCCGGCGGGCACCAGCGCCTCCGGAGCGGCCTGGCGGGCCGGCCGGCGACCGAAGGCCAGCTGGGCGCAGAACGCGACGACCGCGAGCGAGTACAGGCCGACGCTGATCGAGAACAGCGTGTCCGACAGCTCGGCCAGCGACGGGTCAACGGTCACTCGGGGGGCCTCCGGTCTACGGTGCGTCCCCGCCGGACGGCGGGGTGAGGGGTGGGGCGGGGGCGCGCGCGGCCAGCGCGGCCCGCAGGTCGTCGGTGAGCACCGCGAAGCGGTCGCCGCCCTCGCCGCTGCCCCGCGTCAGCGAGCCGACGGTGAGCACGGTACCGCCGTCGCGGGCGGGCTCGACGCGGGCGAAGAAGCGCTCCCGGCGCAGGAGCAGCATGCCGAGCAGGCCGGCGAGCACGGCGATCGAGGCGACGAGCACCCAGATCTGGCCGGGGTCGTGCGACAGCTGCATCGCGGCGAACTGGGAGAAGCCGGTGAAGGTGATCGCCGTGCCGTCGTCCAGCGTGAGCGTGTCGCCGATCGACAGGTTGGCCGCCCCGACGCGCTCCAGCACGCCGCGGTCGATCTGCGCGGCGTCGATGGAGTAGACCGACTGCGGCAGGCCGGTGTCCAGGCCGAGGTAGCCCTGGTAGGCCACGACCGCCACCTGCGGATCCAGCGGCCGCGGGTCGACTGAGGTCAGGATCCCGCCCTGCACCACGCCGGTCGGGGCGAAGAAGCCCTCGAGCGCGAGCTGCTGGTCGGCGCCGGCGCCGAGGTCGGGCAGCTTCAGCGCGCCCTCGCTGGCCATCGTCGCCTGGTCGGTGGGCAGGAACGGCGCGGAGACGTCGGTGAACGCGGTGCCGTCGGGGAGCGTGACGGTGAACCGCGGCGCGAACCCGTGGCCCGTGACGTAGACGCGGTTGCCGTCGACCCGCAGCGGGTCGTTGACCCCGAGGGTCTCCGCCTGCCCCTCCTCGAAGGGGGCGCCGTAGCGGATGTCGGCGGTGAACGAGGCGGCGGTGCCGTTCTCCTCGTAGTCGGCGTGGAAGTCCTCGAGGTCGACGCACAGGGGGGCGAGGTCGGAGCCCTCGACCAGCGGCCCGGCGGAGTAGTTGTCGTACTGCTGGAAGGAGTTGCAGAACCCCTGGCCCTCGGTGACCAGGATGCTGCCCTCGTAGCCCCACAGCTTGCCGCCGGCCAGGCCGAGCAGGAGCCCGATCAGCGACAGGTGGAAGACCAGGTTGCCGGTCTCCTTCCAGAAGCCCTTCTCCGCCGAGAGCTCCGGGCCGGCGCCGCTCTCGCGCCGGACCACCCGGTACCGGCGGACGCGCAGCTCCTCCTCGAGGATGTCGAGCGCGGCGGGCCCCGGCAGTGCCGTGGGCAGCTCCGCGGAGTCGGGCAGCCGCAGCAGCCGGCGCGGCGCCGCCGGCGGCGGGGTGCGCAGGGCGCGGGCGTGCTCGACCGCCCGCGGGAGCACGCAGCCGATCAGCGAGACGAACAGCAGCAGGTAGACCGCGGCGAACCACGGCGAGCTGAAGACGTCGAACAGGTAGAGCCGGTCCAGCAGGGGCGCCAGCGTGGGGTGGTCGGCGAAGTACCGGGCCACGGCGTTCTGGGACAGCGACCGCTGCGGCAGCAGCGATCCGGGGATCGCCGCGAGCGCGAGCAGGAACAGCAGCACGATGGCGGTGCGCATCGCGGTCAGCCGGCGCCACCAGCGCAGCAGCCAGCCGCGCAGCCGGCGCAGGGCCGAGGGGCGCGCGGGCGGGGGCGGGGCGGCCGCCGGCCGCGGCGGGGCGGTGGTCGTCACAGCGCGGACTCCCCCAGACCGGTGGCGGCCAGCCAGGAGCGCAGCCACTGCATCATCTCGGTCCACGCCCCGGTCACCAGCAGCAGGCCGACCAGCACGAGCAGCCCCCCGCCCAGGCGGGTCACCGTGCGGGCGTGCCGGCGCAGGAACGTCGTGGCGCCCAGGGCCCAGCGCGCGCCGAGGGCGACCAGGACGAACGGGATGCCCAGCCCCAGGCAGTAGGCGACGCCGAGGAACGCCCCGCGCCCGGCGGTCGCCTCCTGGAAGGCCAGGTTCTGGACGGCGGCCAGCGTGGGACCCAGGCACGGCGTCCAGCCCAGCCCGAAGACGACGCCGAGCAGCGGCGCCCCGGCCAGGCCCATGGCCGGGCGCATGGTCAGCCGCTTGGTGCGCTGCAGCAGCGGCAGCCAGCCGAGGAAGCCGAGGCCGACCAGCACGGTCACCACGCCCATGACCCGGGTGATGACGTCGTTGTGCACCAGCAGCAGCCGGCCCAGCCCGCCGAAGGCGGTGCTGATCGCGACGAACACCGCGGTGAAGCCCAGCACGAACAGCAGCGCGCCGAGCACCATGCGCCCGCGCGGCACCTGCGGCTCGGCGCGGACCGCCGTGGCGGTGGCCCCGGCCGGGGCGCCGTCCGTGCTCCCGGCGGCCGGGACCGCCGGGCGCGCGCCGGTGCCCACCAGGCCCGCGACGTAGGAGAGGTAGCCGGGCACGAGGGGCAGCACGCAGGGCGAGGCGAAGCTGATCAGGCCGACCAGCGCGGCGACCGCGGCGGCGACGAGCAGCGGGCCGTCGGTGACCAGGGCCTCGAAGGTCTCACCCACCGCTCAGCCCTCCCCGAGCAGCAGGTCGAGGGTGCTGCGCAGGTCGTCCTGGGCGACGGCCGCGGTGTAGACCGCGGCCACCCGCCCCTCGCGGTCGAGCACGATCGTCGAGGGCACGGCGTTGGCCGGGTAGTCGCGGAAGGCCAGCGCGACCTCCCCGCGCGGGTCGTACAGCGAGGGGAACTCGATGCCCTTGCTGTCGACGAAGGCCTGCGCGAACTGCGGGTCGGTCTCCTTGACGTTGAGGCCGAGGAAGCTCACGCCCTCGTCGCGCACCTCGGCGTAGACCTCCTGGAACTCCGGGGTCTCCACCCGGCAGGGCGGGCACCACGACCCCCAGAAGTTGAGGACGGCGATGTCGCCGGCCAGCTCGGTGGAGGAGAACTCGCCGCCGCCCAGCAGCGTGCCCGAGAACTCCGGCGCCGAGGCGCGCTCGGCCTCGGGGATGACCTCACCGGCCGGCGTCCCGGCGACGAAGCGGAACTCGCCGCCGTTGTTGACGTCGACGGCGCTGCCCTCGCCCGTGGCGCAGCCGGCCAGGAGGGCGAGCGCGGCGACCAGGCCCGCGGCGACCCGTCTCATGCCCCGGGCACCGCGTTCGGATCGGTGGCGCCGGCCGGCTCGGCGTAGCCGATCCCGACCACCCGGTCCCCCTCGTAGGTCACCGAGGTGACGCTGGCCAGGCCGCACTGCCGCTGGCGGGGGTCGTGCACGTAGCGGCGGCCCTCGAGGTGCAGCCGCAGGGTCCAGATCGGCAGCTGGTGGCTGACGCACACCGCGGCGGCGCCGCGGGCGGCGTCCCGGGCTGCCTCGACGGCGGCCAGCATGCGGGCGGCGATCTCCACGTACGGCTCGCCCCACGAGGGGCGGAACGGGTTGCGCAGCTTCCACCAGTGCTGCGGCTGGCGCAGGGCGCCGTCCCCGACGGCGACCCGCAGGCCCTCGAAGGCGTTGCCGGCCTCGATCAGCCGCTCGTCGACGGCCACCGGGAGGTCCAGCGCCTCGGCGATCGGCGCGGCGGTCTGCTGGGCCCGCTCGAGCGGGCTGGAGACCAGGTGCGTGACGCCCCGGCCGGCGAACCAGCCGGCCGCGGTACGGGCCATGGCCTCGCCGGCGGCGGACAGCCGGTAGCCGGGCAGCCGGCCGTAGAGGATCTTCTCCGGGTTGTACACCTCACCGTGCCGGAGCAGGTGCACCACCGTGGTCTCCGCGCTCACGTGCTGACCTCGGAGGGGTCCTGACCGATGGCCCGCGGCGCCTCCTCGGGGCGCGCCTCGGCGGCGGCGTGCGCGGCGGCGGGCAGCGCGTCGAGCACCCGCTCGACGGCGGCGTCGTCCAGCGCGGCGTTGACGAACCACGCCTCGAACGCCGACGGCGGCAGGTACACGCCGCGGGCGAGCATCTCGTGGAAGAACGCGGTGTAGCGGAAGGTCTCCTGGCTGCGGGCGTCGTCGAAGTCGCGCACCTGGCGCTCGTCGGGCACGAAGAACACCGAGAACATCGAGCCGGCCTGCTGCACCCGGTGCGGCACGCCGGCGGCGAACAGGGCGGCGCTGGCCGCCCCGCGCAGGGTGGCGGCCACCTCGTCGCAGCGGGCGTAGACCTCGTCGGTGCAGTTCCGCAGCGTGGCCAGCCCGGCGGCCACGGCCACCGGGTTCCCCGAGAGGGTGCCGGCCTGGTAGACCGGCCCGGCCGGGGCCAGCTGGGCCATGAGGTCGGCCCGGCCGCCGAACGCCGCGGCCGGCAGGCCCCCGCCCATGACCTTGCCGAAGGTGAACAGGTCGGCGTCGGTCGGGTCCAGGCCGTACCAGCCCGAGCGGGAGACCCGGAAGCCGGTCATCACCTCGTCGAGGATCAGCAGCGCGCCGTGGGCGGCGGTGATCCGCCGCAGCTCCTGGTTGAAGCCGGCCAGCGGGGGGACGACGCCCATGTTGCCGGCGGCCGCCTCGCTGATGACGCAGGCGATCTCGCTGCCGCGCTCGGCGAAGACGGCCTCGACCGCGGCGACGTCGTTGTAGGGCAGGACGAGGGTGTCGGCGGCCGCCCCGGTGGTGACGCCCGGGGTGTCGGGCAGGCCGAGGGTGACCACGCCGGAGCCGGCGGAGGCCAGCAGCGCGTCGACGTGGCCGTGGTAGCAGCCGGCGAACTTGACCACGAGCGGCCGGCCGGTGGCGCCGCGGGCCAGCCGGATCGCCGAGAGCACCGCCTCGGTGCCGGAGTTCACCAGCCGCACCCGCTCGACGGGGGCGACCCGGGCGATGATCTCCTCGGCCAGCTCCAGCTCGCCCTCGGTGGGCGCGCCGAAGGACAGCCCGCGCCGGGCGGTGGCGGTGACCGCCTCGACGACCGCGGGGTGGGCGTGGCCGAGCAGCAGCGGCCCCCAGGAGGCGACGAGGTCCACGTAGCGGCGGCCGTCGGCGTCGGTGAGGTAGGGGCCCTGGCCCTGCGCCATGAAGCGGGGCGTGCCGCCGACGGCGCGGAACGCGCGGACCGGCGAGTTGACGCCACCGGGGGTGACGCGCTGCCCGCGGGCGAACAGGTCGGCCGAGACGGGGGCCTCGTAGCTGTAGCGGGAACTGTCCTGCGAGGTCACGGGCCCAGTGTCCCCCTGTCGTCTGTGAGCCCCTCCGGGGGGCGGGTGGCGGTCAGCAGCGCCCGGCCGAGCGCGTCGGGGTCGCGGGTGGGCACCAGCACGGTGCGGCCGTCGGTGAGCCGCAGCGGCAGCCCGGTGCGGCCGCGGGGCACCGACCAGGCTCCGCCGAGCACCGGCGCGCCGGCGTCCACACCGGCCGTCCCCTCGCGGACGGCGCGCAGGTGACCGGTGTCGACGTCGGCCAGCGGCACCCGCTCCCGGCCGACGGTGAGCGCGGGTTCCTCCCCCGAGGCCTCGACGCGGACCGTCCAGGCCCGGCGGGCCGAGGCGGTGCCGGCGACGACGATCCCGAGGACGGCGACGACCGCGACCAGCCACAGCAGCGGCGGCACGTCGGGCCCGGGGAGCAGCAGGTCGAGCAGGAGCAGCGCGGCGAGGAAGGCCGCGAGGAGCCCGGCGGTCCGCCAGGAACCGCCGGGCTCGACGTAGTCGGCCCCCTCGCCGGTCACCGCAGCAGGCGCGCGGCCTCGACCGCCCAGTACGTGAGCACCGAGCCGGCACCGGCCCGCCGGATGGCGGTGAGCGTCTCCAGGATGGCCCGCTCGCGGTCCAGCCAGCCGCGCGCGGCGGCCGCCTCGACCATCGCGTACTCGCCGCTGACCTGGTAGGCCGACACCGGCACCCGGACCTCGTCGGCCACCCGGGCGATGATGTCGAGGTAGGCCAGCGCGGGCTTGACCATGATCGCGTCGGCGCCCTCGGCGAGGTCCTGGGCCACCTCGCGCAGCGCCTCGTCGGCGTTGGGCGGGTCCATCTGGTAGGTCGAGCGGTCGCCGAACTGCGGCGCCCCCTCGGCGGCCTCGCGGAACGGGCCGTAGAAGCCCGAGGCGTACTTGGCCGCGTAGGCCAGCACCGGGATCTCGGTGTACGCCGCGCCGTCCAGCGCCTTCCGGATGGCCGCGACCTGGCCGTCCATCATCCCGCTGGGGGCGATGACGTGCGCCCCGGCCTGGGCCTGGGCCACGGCCACCGCCGCGTAGCGGTCCAGCGTCGGGTCGTTGTCCACGACGCCGGCCGGCGTGACGATCCCGCAGTGCCCGTGGTCGGTGTACTCGCACAGGCACAGGTCGGCCATGAGCACCAGCTCGTCGCCGAGGTCGGACCGCAGCTGCTGCAGCGCCACGTTGACGATGCCGTCGGCGGCGTCGGCCTGGCTGCCCTGCGGGTCCTTCTCGGCGGGGATGCCGAACAGGATCAGCCCGCTGATGCCGGCCTCGGCCGCCTCGTGCGCGGCCTTCCGCAGCGAGTCCGGCGTGTGCTGGACGACGCCGGGCATCGAGGAGATCGGCTGCGGCTCGGCGATGCCCTCCTTGACGAACACCGGCAGCACGAGGTCCGCGGGCGACAACCGGGTCTGCGCGGTCAGCCGCCGCAGCGCGGGCGTCGACCGCAGCCGGCGCCCGCGCGCGAACCCGGGGGTGGCCCCTCCGGCGGTCATCGGGTGCCGCCTTCCTCCTCCTCCGCCCGGCGGGCGGCGGCGAAGGCGGCCAGCGCGTCGACCAGCGGGGCGACCGCGGCGGTCTCGGGCTGCACGTCGACGCGCAGGCCGAACTCCTGCGCGCTCGCGGCGGTGGCGGGGCCGATCACCGCGACGACGGTCTTGGCGTGCGGCTTGCCGGCGATGCCGACCAGGTTGCGCACGGTGCTCGACGAGGTGAAGCACACCGCGTCGAACCCGCCGCCCTTGATCGCCTCGCGGACCGCGGCCGGCGGCGGCGCCGCCCGGACGGTGCGGTAGGCGGTGACGTCGTCGATCTCCCAGCCGCGCTCCTTCAGGCCCGCGGCGAGGGTCTCGGTGGCGATGTCGGCGCGGGGCAGCAGCACCCGGTCGATCGGGTCGAAGACGTCGTCGTAGGGCGGGAAGTCGGCCAGCAGGCCCTCGCTGGTCTGCTCACCGGTCGGCACCAGCTCGGGCACGATGCCGAACGCGCGGACGGCGTCGGCCGTCTGCTGGCCGACGCAGGCGACCTTCACCCCGGCGAACGCGCGGGCGTCCAGGCCCAGCTCGGTGAACTTCTCCCGCACCGCGCGGACGGCGTTGGTGGAGGTGAACACGATCCACCCGTAGCGGCCGGTGACCAGGCCCTTGATCGCGCGGTCCATCTGCGCGGGGCTGCGCGGCGGCTCGACGGCGATCGTCGGCACCTCGACCGGCACGGCGCCGTAGGCGCGCAGCCGGTCGCTCATCTCGCCGGCCTGGTCCTTGGTGCGCGGCACCAGCACGCGCCAGCCGAACAGCGGCCGGCTCTCCCACCAGGAGAGCTTGCCGCGCTTGTCGACGACGGCGCCGACGGTGGCCACGACCCGGCCGGACAGCGCCTCGAGGCCCGCGGTCTTCTCCGCGACGGCGGCGAGCTTGGCGGTCACGCTGCGCTGGTCGGTGCTCGATCCGGCGGCGGTGGCCACCACGGGGGTCGCGCCGGACAGGCCGCCCTCGACGAGCCGGGCGGCGGCGTCGGGCAGGTCGGCGACGTCGCCCTGCAGCACCAGCGGCACCGCGAGGGTGGCGACCGCGCCGGCCAGCGCGGTCAGGTCGACCTCGCCGCGCAGGTCGGCGGTCACCGAGGTGCCGCCCAGCGCCACGCCGGCGAAGCCGGGCACGGCGGTGGCGACGGCGACGCCGGGCACGACGTCGAAGGGCACGGAGGTGCGGCCGACGGCCAGCACCTCCTTGACCACGGCGTCGTCGGTGAACGGGTCGCCGGTGACCAGGCGGACGACGGTGTCGCCGTTCTTGGCCGCGGCGACCGCGGACTTGGCGACGTCGGCGGGCTCGCCGCTGACCGCCGAGGGCTCGACGTCGGGGCGGGTTCCGCGGACGGCGTCCACGAGGGCGGCCGGCAGGCCGGGGTCGGTGAGGACCACGTCGGCCTCGGCCAGCGCGGCGGCGGCTCGCGCGGTCAGCATCCCGGGGTCGCCCGGGCCGGCACCGACGAAGACGACCTTGCCGGCGCCGTCCTTCTTGCGGGGGCGCGTCATCACGTGCTCCTTGCTCTGCGCCCCTCCCGGGGCGGTGTGGTGGTGGTGGGGATCAGGGGTGGTGGGGCCGGTCACCGACCGGCCGCCATGAGCTCCGCGGCGCCGCGGTCGAGCAGGTCGGCGGCGAGCTCGCGGCCGAGCCGCTCGGCGTCGCCGAGCGGGCCGGTGGCCGAGCCGCGGACGCCGTCGCTGCCGTCCAGCGCCGTGACGGAGGCGCGCAGGAACAGCTCCTGGCCCTCCTCGCCCTCGGCGATCTCGGCGTAGGCGGCGACCGGCGCGCTGCAGCCGGCCTCGAGGGTGGCCAGCGTGGTGCGCTCGGCGAGCACGCAGGCGCGGGTGCCGGCGTCGTCCAGCGGGGCGAGCAGCGCGAGGGTCGCCTCGTCGTCGGCCCGGCACTCGACGGCCAGCGCGCCCTGGGCGGGCGCGGGCAGCACCTGCAGCGGGTCGAGGGTCTCGGTCACCGCGTCGAGCCGGCCGAGCCGGGCCAGCCCGGCCCCCGCGAGGACGACGGCGTCCAGGTCACCGGGCACCACCCGGGCCATGCGGGTGTCGACGTTGCCCCGGATCGGCACCACCTCCAGGCCCAGGCCCAGCGCCCGCAGCTGGGCGACCCGGCGCGGGGCGCCGGTGCCGATCCGCGCGCCCGGCGGCAGCTCGCCGAGGGTGAGGCCGTCGCGGGCGACCAGCGCGTCGCGGGGGTCCTCCCGCGGCGGGACGGCGGCCAGCAGCAGCCCCGGCTCCGGCGCGGTGGGGAGGTCCTTGTAGCTGTGGACGGCGACGTCGACGGTGCCCTCGAGCAGCGCCTGGCGGATCGCGGTCACGAAGACGCCGGTGCCGCCGAGCTGCGCGATGGCCGCCGCCGAGCGGTCGCCCTCGGTGCTGATGTGCACCAGCTGGACGGGCACGCCGGTGGCCGCGGTGATCGCGTCGGCGACGTGCCGGGACTGCGTCGTGGCCAGCTGGCTGGCGCGGGTGCCCAGGCGCAGGGTCCGGGTGGGGGCGGCGGTCACGACAGCTCGTCCGGGTCGACGGCGACCGCCTCGGCCAGCCGGGTGCCGGAGGTGGGCACGTCGGTGTCGATGCCGAGGCCGAACAGGGTGCGCAGCGCGCCGGCGTAGTCGACCCCGCCCGGGGCGCTGGCCAGCTCCTTCACCCGCACGGTGGGCTCGTGCAGCAGCTTGTCGACCACCCGGTTGACCGTGCGGGCGATCTCGGCGCGCTCGCGGGCGCCCAGGTCGGGCAGCCGGGTGGACAGCCGCAGCAGCTCGGCCTCGACCACCTCGGCGGCCTGGCTGCGCAGCGCGGAGACCGTGGGGGCGACGGCCGCGGCCTGCCGCTCGGCGCGCAGCAGCGCGGTCTCGGCCTCGATGAGGGCGTGCGCGGCGGCGACGTCGTCGGCGGCGACCGACCCGGCGACCGGCGCGCCGTCGGTGGCCGCCCGCTCGCCCTGCAGCAGCGCGAGGTCGACGACGTGCACGCCGGGCAGGGTGGCGACGGCGGGGTCGACGTCGCGGGGCAGCGCCAGGTCGACCACGGCCAGCGGCCGGTGGGTGCGGCCGGCCATCGCGGTCGCGACCGCGTCGGTGCCCACGACCAGGCCGGTGGCGCCGGTGCAGGTGACCAGCAGGTCGGCGGCGGCGATGGCGGCGGGGAGGTCCTCGAGGTCGGCGGTGGCGCCGTCGACGGCGGCGGCCAGGCGGGCGGCCGACTCGGCCGTCCGGCTGCTGACCGTGACCAGCGCACCGCGGCGGGACAGCGTGGCCGCGGCCAGCGCGCCCATCGAGCCGGCGCCGACGACCAGCACCGGCCGGCCCTCGAGGGAGCCGATCCGGTCCTCGGCACGGTCCAGGGAGACCGACACCAGGGAGGCGCCGGCCTTGTCGATGCCGGTCTCGGAGTGCACGCGCTTGCCCACCCGCAGCGCCCGCTGGGCCACCGGGTGCAGCGCGCGGCCGACCGTGCCCTCCTCGCGGGCGAGGGCGTAGGCGGTGCGCAGCTGGCCGAGCACCTGCGTCTCGCCGACGACCATGGAGTCCAGGCCCGCGGCCACGGTGAACAGGTGGGTGACCGCCTGGTCCTCGTAGTGGACGGTCATGAACGGGGAGAGCTCCTCCACCGTCGCGCCGGCCTGGCGGGCCAGCACCCGGCTGACCTCGGCGACGCCGCCGTGGAAGCGGTCGACCTCGGCGAAGACCTCCACCCGGTTGCAGGTGGCCAGCACGATCGCCTCGCTGACGTGGTCGTTGCCGACCAGCTCGTGCAGCGCCTTGACCGTGTCGTCGGTGCCCATCGCGAACTGCTCGAGCAGCGCGACCGGCGCGGTCTGGTGGCTGATGCCCACCGCGAGCAGGCTCATGCCATCCCCCCGACGGCCGGCACCAGACCGGCACCGTGGCCGGTCGCGGCGTCCCGCTGCCCGTCCAGGAAGGCGAGCACCTGCAGCTCGACGGAGAGGTCCACCTGGCGGACGTCGACCCCCGCGGGCGCGACCAGCGCCACCGGCGCGAAGTTCAAGATGCTCCTCACCCCGGCCGCGGTGAGCCGGTCGCAGACCGACTGCGCCACCTCGGCCGGTGTCGCGATGACCCCGATCGTCGCGCGGGTCGCGGCGACCACCTCGTCCAGTTCCTCGACCGGGCGCACGCTGCGGCCGCCGATCCGCTGCCCCACGCGCGCCGGCGAGCTGTCGAACAGCCCGACGAACTCGAAGCCCCGGCTGCCGAAACCGGCGTAGTCGGCCAGCGCGGAGCCGAGGTTGCCGATGCCGACCAGCACGCAGCCGCGCGAGCGCTCGACGCCGAGCACCCCGCCGATCCGGTCCCGCAGGGTGGCGACGTCGTAGCCGACGCCGCGCACGCCGCACGGGCCCAGGTGGGTGAGGTCCTTGCGCAGCCCCGCGGGGTTGACGCCGGCCGCGGAGGCCAGCTCACCGGAGGAGACGCTGCGCCGGCCGGCGTCGGCCAGGCCGGTCAGCACCCGCAGGTACACGGCCAGCCGGGCGACCGTGGCCTCGGGGATGCGGGACCGCGGCTGGGTCACTGCCCCTCCTCGCGGGCGTCCCCCGGCGGCGCGCCGCTCCACGGCACGTCGACGACCTCGGGGACTGGGTCGCTTGCGTCTGCCCGGGGTCCGCGGGCCGCTGCTGGGCCGGGACGGACGACATCGGGACCGGGCGTGAACCACCCGGTGACAGCCACGGTAACCGCTTGTGAAGGCAGGAACAAAGTCGCTGCGGTCGCCCCGGGCCCGCGGCCAGCGCAGACGTACCCAGCTGTGGTGGAGACCATACCCGGCCGGGTGGGCCGGGCCCCGCCCGCCTACCCCAGCCCGAGGTCGCGGCGCAGCCGCGGCACGTCGACGGTGAAGTAGGAGTGCTCGCGGCCGTCGAGCAGCACGACCGGCACCCGGTCGCCGTACTCGGCCTGCAGGTCGGGATCGGCGTCGACGTCCACCGGAACCGGCGTCAGGCCCGCCTCCGCGGCGATCGGGGCGAGCACCGCCTCGGCGTCGGCGCAGAGGTGGCAGCCGGTGCGGGTGAGCAGCTGCAGCCGTGGCCCCACCCCCGACGGCCCCTCAGCCACTGCCGACCCCCTCGGCCGCGGCCGCCGCCTCGGCGGGGGTGGTCTCCGCGATCTCGTCCGGCCGGCTCAGGCCCAGCTCGCGCAGGCGGGCCCGGCTGACCTTGCCGGTCAGCGAGTGCGGCAGCGAGGCGAGGAAGTGCACCGACGTCGGCACCTTGTAGCGGGCCAGCTGCCCGGCGGCGTGCGCGCGCAGCTCCTCGAAGCCGACCTGCGCGCCCGGGGCCAGCGCGACGACGGCGCGGACGGCCTGCCCGGTGCGCGGATCCGGAACCCCGATCACCGCGCTCTCGGCGACGGCGGGGTGCGCGTCGAGCACCCGCTCCACCTCGGCGGGGTAGACGTTGAAGCCGCTCACGAGCACCAGGTCGCTGCGCCGGTCGACCAGGTGCAGGTCGCCCTCCTCGTCGCGGTAGGCGAGGTCACCGGTGGCCAGCCAGCCCTCGGCGTCGGGACCGTCGGCCGCGTCGGGCCAGTAGCCGGAGAACAGGTTGGCCCCGCGGACCCAGATCTCCCCCGGGCCCTCGTCCGACGCCTCGCGGGGCCCCGGCGACTCCTCGGGATCCCGTGCGGCCGTGTCGCGCAGCGCGACCTCCACTCCCGGCAGCGGGCCGCCGATGCAGGAGGGCTTGGCGCGGCCGGTGGCCAGCGTGCTGGTCACCACCGGGCACGCCTCGGTGAGGCCGTACCCCTCCCAGACCGTGACCGCGGCCCGCTCGCGCATCGCCGTCCAGACGTCGGCCGGCAGTGGCGCGGCACCCGAGGAGGCCATCCGGACCGCGGCGAACGCCCGGCGCAGGTCGGCGTCGCTGCCGGCGGCGTCGGCCGCGGCCAGCCAGGCCTGGTACATCGGCGGAGCGCCGGGGACGGCGGTGACCTGCTCGGCCTCCATCAGGGCGAGCGCGGCCCGGGGGTCGAAGTCAGCCATCAGCACCGCGCAGGCCCCCGTCGCGGCGACCAGGCCGAAGCCGGCGTTGAGGCCGTAGACGTGGAACAGCGGCAGCACCAGCAGCACGCGGTCGTCCGGGCGCACCGGGGGCGGCTGCATCGCCAGGCACTGCTCCTGGTTGGCCCGCAGCGCGGCCGCCGAGAGCATCGCGCCGCGCGGGCGGCCGGTCGTGCCGCTGGTGTAGGCCAGGAAGGCGAGGGCGTCGGGACCGGGCGCGACCTCCGGCGGCGGGCCGTCGGCGTCCGGCGGACCCGGGCAGACCGGCACGCCGGCCACCGCCGGCCGCTCCCCGTCGGCGACCAGCAGCGACGCACCGGAGTCGGTGAGCACGTACTCGAGCTCCGGCTCGGTGTAGGCGGTGTTCACCGGGACGACGACCAGCCCGGCCCGCAGCGCCCCGAGCGTGGCACGCAGCCAGTCCACCCCGTTGGGCAGCTGGACGGCGACCCGGTCCCCCGGGGCGAGCCCGCGCGCGGCCAGGCCCGCGGCCGCGCGGTCGACCAGCGCGTCGAGCTGCGACCAGCTCAGCCGGGTGTCCCCGGCGACCACGGCGGGGGCCTCGGGGCGCTCCCGCGCCGCGGCCCGGACCAGCGCGGGCAGCGACGGTGCGGCCTCGGTCACAGGACGCCTCCTCCGGTGGAGTGTGGTGCAGGTCACCCGCGCGGGCGTCGCCGGACCTGCCGTGGAGGGCAGACCTGCAGGTGACGTGGACGGGCTGGGCCGATGTTGTCACCATGGGCGGTGCCGCGCAGCACCGCGCGACCCGGCCGGGAGGGTCGCTCGGGGTACCGAGCCGTCCCGGGCTCGGCCCATCGACGAGGAGGTCGACGCACCGGATGGCCCAGTCGCGTCCCGTCGGCGAGCGGGATCCCGCCGTCGACGCGACGGGGAGCCCGGTGGCCCCTCCGCCGCGACGGCCCAGCCCGCGTCCCCGGCCCACCCCGCACCCGAGGGTGAGCACCGAGGCCGCACCCCCGGTCCGGGAGCCCAACATCGTGGCCGAGCTGCCGCCGGAGCCGGCCGGCGGCGAGGACCCCGCCCTCGAGGACCCCGCCCTCGAGGACCCCGCCCTCAAGGACGACGCCGACGACGCCGCGCTGGTCGAGGAGGTCGCGGCCCTCGGGGAGGCGCTGCCCGACGAGCCGGTGGACGTCTGGGGGCTGGTCGCCCGCGCCCAGCAGGGGGACGCCGAGGCGTTCGGCCTGCTCTACGACCACTACGTGACCATGGTCTACCGGTACGTCTACCACCGCGTCGGCGACCGGGCGCAGGCCGAGGACTTCACCAGCGAGACGTTCGTCCGGGCGCTGCGCCGGATCGACTCGCTGTCCTTCCAGGGCCGCGACGTCGGCGCCTGGCTGGTCACGATCGCGCGCAACATCATCCGCGACCACGTGAAGAGCAGCCGCTACCGGCTGGAGGTCACCACCGCCGACATGCGCGACGCCGACCGGGTCACCGAGGGCCCGGAGGACGCCGTCGTCGCGTCGCTGACCAGCGAGCAGCTGCTGGCCTGCGTCCGGCAGCTGGGCAGCGAGCAGCAGGAGTGCATCTCGCTGCGCTTCCTGCAGGGCCTGTCGGTGGCCGAGACGGCGGCGGTGATGGGCAAGAAGGACGGCGCGATCAAGGCGCTGCAGCACCGGGCGGTGCGGCGGCTGGCCAGCCTGCTGCCGGAGGGGCTGCGGTGACCGGCGTCCCCCGAGAGGGCGATCTCGTAGTTACTCATGAGTACTGCGTAACCGCCACCGGAGAGCGGTCGTTGGCTCGTCGGATGGCCGCGGACGGCGCGGTCGCCCGCTGCCGACCGACCGGAGGACCCCGATGACTCCCGACGACGGCGCCGCCCCCGGGGGCACCCGCCGCGCGGTCGTGCGGGACCGGGAGGAGGCGCTGGTCGGCCGCCTGGAGCGGCTGGCGACCGAGCTCGACGACGCGCCGGACCCGGCGTTCCGGGCCGCGACCCGCGCCCGGCTGGTCGCGATGGCCGCCGTCCGGCAGCCGGAGGCCGATCCGGCTCCCGAGCGGCGCACCCTGCTCCGCCGGGTGCTGGCCGTGCGGGCCGACGACGACACCCGGCCCTCCCGCTGGCGCACCCGGCTGACCGCGGGCCTGGCCGGGGCCGCGGTGGCCGTGTGCGCGCTCGGCACGCTGGTGGCGCTGTCGTCGTCCGCCGAGCCGGGCGACGTCCTCTACGACCTCAAGCGCGGCACCGAGCAGACGCAGCTGGCGCTGGCCGGCGACGACCGTGGCGCCACCCTGCTGGAGTTCGCCGGCACCCGGCTCGACGAACTGGCCGACCTGGCGGCCTCCGGTGCCCCCGGCGACCTCGTGGTGCAGACGCTGCAGACCATGGACGCCCAGACCGCCGAGGGCGCGGCACTGCTGGTGGAGCAGGCGCTGACCGGTATCGACCCGGCGCCGGTGCAGCAGCTGGCCGACTGGACCGCGCGGCAGTCGGCCGAGCTCGCGGAGCTGGCACCGGAGCTGCCGGGCGAGGCCACCGCGGAGGCCGGTGCCGCGGCCGACCTGCTGGCCGCCGTCGCCGGCCGGGTGGCCGCGGTGCAGGGCGCGCTGGCCTGCCCGACCGGGCCGGTCAGCACCGGCCGCGACGACCTCGGCCCGGTCCCCGCGCCCTGCGCGCCGGCCACCCCGGCACCGGCCCCGGCGCCGGACCCGGCCGCCCCGGGCGGCGGCACCACTGCGCCGTCGACGTCGGGTGCGCCCGTCCCCACCCCGGCTCCCGCGCCGCAGGCGCCCCCGGCACCGGGCGCTCCGCCGGCCGGTCCGACCTCCGGCACCGGCCCTGGGGGCGGCGGTGCGCAGACCGGCGGGAGCACCGGGTCCGGCGGCGGCACGGCCCCGGCGACACCGACCGCGCCGGCGCCGCAGCCGCCGCGCAACCCGCTGCCCCTGCCGGTGCCGGGCGGCTCGTCGTCCACCCCGACGCCGACGCCGACGACGCCGACGATCCCCCCGCTGATCGACACGCCCCTGCCGATCTGCATCCCGCTGGTCATCTGCTGAGGCCGGCCGCCGGGGCACCCGGTGCTCCGGCGGCCCGGCGCACGGGGCCCCACTAGGGTGGCTCCGCGGGGGCCACGCGGGCCTCCCCGCCGGACAGGAGGTCCCCGTGCCGCGACTGCCGTTCCGGGGCCGCCGCACTCGACCGGTCCCCGACGAGGAGACGCGCGCGCACGTCGCCGGTGCCGCGTCGGCGGCCGCGGCCGAGGTCGCACCGCCACCCGCGGTGGTGCCCGACCCGACCGCCGCGGCGTTCTTCGACGTCGACAACACGATGATGATGGGCGCCTCGCTCTTCTGGTTCGCCCGCGGCTTGGCCGCCCGCAAGTACTTCCGGGCGCGCGACCTCGCGCTGTTCGTCTGGCAGCAGGCCAAGTTCCGCATCGCCGGCAACGAGAGCGCCGACGACATGCACACCATCCGCGAGAACGCGCTGGCCTTCGTGGCCGGCCGGCCGGTCACCGAGATCACCCAGGCCGGCGAGGAGATCTACGACGAGCTGATGGCCGACCGGATCTGGTCGGGCACCCGCGTGCTGGCGCAGAAGCACCTGGACGCCGGCCAGCGGGTCTGGCTGGTCACCGCGACCCCGGTGGAGCTGGCCCGCATCATCGCCCAGCGGCTGGGCCTGACCGGCGCCCTCGGCACGGTCGCCGAGGTGGTCGACGGGCAGTACACCGGCCGGCTGGTCGGCGAGCTGATGCACGGCGAGGCCAAGGCCGAGGCGGTCCGCGCGCTCGCCGAGCGGGAGGGGCTGGACCTCAGCCGCTGCACCGCCTACAGCGACTCGTCCAACGACCTGCCGATGCTCACGCTGACCGGCACCGCGGTCGCGGTGAACCCCGACACCGAGCTGCGGGCGGTGGCGCGGTCCCGGGGCTGGGAGATCCGCGACTTCCGCACCGGCCGCAAGGCCGCCAAGATCGGCGTCCCCACGCTGGCCGCGGCCACGCTCGGGGGCGGGCTGGTCGGCGGCGCGGTCGCGCTGCGCCGGCGCAACCGCTGGCCCTTCTAGCCCCAGACGCTCCGGCGCTGCAGCAGCAGCTGGTACAGCGACTGCTGGATGGTCTCCCGCACCTGGTCGGTCAGGTTGAAGACCAGCATCGGGTCCTCGGCGGCGGCCGGGCCGTAGTGCGCCGTCTCGATCGGCGTGCCGAACGCGATCAGCCACTTCGACGGCAGCGGCACCAGGCCCAGGGGGCCGAGCAGCGGGAACGTCGGGGTGACCGGCAGGTAGGGCAGGCCGAACAGCCGCGCGGCCGTCTTGGCGTTGCCGATCATCGGGTAGATCTCCTCGGCCCCGACGATCGCGCACGGGATGATCGGCACCCCGGTGCGCAGAGCCGCCGTGACGAAACCCCCGCGACCGAACCGCTGCAGCGTGTACCGCTCGCGGAACGGCTTGCCGATGCCCTTGAAGCCCTCGGGGAAGACGCCGACCAGCTCGCCCTCGGTGAGCAGCCGCTCGGCGTCCTCGCTGCAGGCCAGCGTGGCACCGAACTTGCGGGCCATCGCGCCGATGAACGGCAGCTCGAAGACCAGGTCGGCGCCGAGCAGCCGGAAGCGGCGCTGCGCCGGGTGGTCGTCGTGCAGCGAGACCGTGGTCATCAGCGCGTCCACCGGCAGGGTGCCGGAGTGGTTGGCCACCACCAGCGCACCGCCCTGCGACGGCACGTTCTCCACACCGTGGGTCTCCACCCGGAACCAGCGGTTGAACCACGGCCGCAGCATCGGCAGCAGCACGTGGTCGGTGAGATCGGGGTCGAAGCCGAACTCGTCGGTGTCGTACTCGCCGGTCAGGCGGCGGCGGAGGAACTCCAGGCCGCCGGCGACCTGCTCGTCCCAGCTGGAGGACGACGGCGGCGGCACGTGCGGCTGGTCGTCGTCGTCCGGGCGCAGCGGGATGACGCGGGCCTCAGGCATCGCGCACCGCCCGCAGGCCGGGGGCGGCAGGAGCCGGGCGGAACCGCTCCCCCACCGACGTGGCCGTGCTGCCCACCCGGCTGACCAGGCCCTCCGCGCGGGCGGTGATCCCGCCGACGGTCTCCGGGGAGAGCACCGGGGGCACGGTGCGCGCGTAGTCGGCCAGCGCCTGCTCGGTGCTGTACCGCGGGGTGTAGCCGAACTCGGTGCGCAGGACGGTGGTGTCCACGACCCGGCCGAAGTTGAGGAAGCGCATCTGCTCGGGTGAGTAGTCGATGAAGCCGAACCGGCGGGTGAGCCGGCCCAGCGAGCCGAGGGTCGGCGAGGGGAGCGGCAGCTGGAGCCGGCCGAGCCGGCGGATGACCTGGGACAGCAGCAGCGTGCCCTCCCCGCCGACGTTGACGGTGCCGGCGAAGTCACCGCTGGTGGCGCGGGTGAGCACGGCGAGGGCGTCGTCCTCGTGCAGCAGCTGGACGCGCGCGTCGTAGCCGAGGGCGGTGGGCACCACGGGCATCCGGAGGAAGCCGGTGAGCAGCGAGTCGATCCGCGGGCCGATGAAGTTGGTGAACCGCAGGACGGCGATGCCGACGTCGGGGCGGCGGCGGCCGAAGGAGCGCACGTAGCCCTCGATGTCGAGGCTGTCCTTGGCGAACCCGCCGGAGGGGACCGCGCGCGCCTGCATCGTCTCGGTGAAGACGGCGGGGTCGCGGGGGGAGGCGCCGTAGACGGCGCTGGTCGACTTCAGCACCAGCCGGCGCACCGAGGGCGCGCGCTGGCAGGCGGCCAGCAGCTGCATCGTGCCGATGACGTTGAGTTCCTTCATCGGCCCCCGCCCGCCGGACCCGGCCGGCGTGGAGCTGATGTTCATGTGCACGACGGTGTCGACACCCGCGGTGGCGATGACCTTGCCGATCAGCGGGTTGCGGATGTCGGCGCGCACGAACTCGGTGCGGCCGAGCCGGCGCAGCGTCTCGGCCGACGGCGGGACGGTGTCCACGCCGATGACCCGCTCGATGGCCGGGTCGGAGGCGAGCTCGGCCGCCAGCGCACCACCCAGCCACCGGCTGACGCCGGTGACGAGGACGACCGCGGGCGGCACGAGCGTCAGCTCACTTCTTGTTGCGACGCTGGACGCGCGTCTTCTTGAGCAGCTTGCGGTGCTTCTTCTTCGCCATCCGCTTGCGGCGCTTCTTGATGACCGAACCCATGGTGCTCTCTCCCGACGTCGTGCCGCGGGCGACCTCGGGGGACCAGGAGGTCCGCCGGACGCCGCGCGAGGTGATCAGCTCGTGTGCGACCGCCGCGGCCAGGGGCCCCGGCGACGCTCGGCGTCCGAGCCTACCCGGCGGGCCCGCGGCGACGCTGCCGCGGGAACCGGTCCGGGTCGTGCCCTCGCCCGAACGGGTCGGGCGAGGATGGAACTACAGGTGCTGGGACGGCACCTGGCCTGCGTGGTCCCGCCGAGTGGGCCCCGGAGGGGTCCGGGTAGGCGGGACCGAGCGGCTCAGCGCGTCCGGGGGACGGCACCTGGCCGCGGTGTCGTCCCGCCGAGTGGGCCCCGGAGGGGTCCGGGTAGGCGGGACCGAGCGGCTCAGCGCGTCCGTGGGACGGCACCTGGCCGCGGTGTCGTCCCGCCGAGTGGGCCCCGGAGGGGTCCGGGTAGGCGGGACCGAGCGGCTCAGCGCGTCCGGGGGACGGCACGTGGCCGCGGTGTCGTCCGGCAGGACGACGGTGTCAGAACTCAGGCGATGTCGGTGTAGGCGTCGCGCAGGTAGTCCTGGACGGCGCGCTCCGGCACGCGGAACGAGCGGCCGACGCGGACGGCGGAGAGCTCGCCGGCGTGGACGAGGCGGTACACGGTCATCTTGGAGACGCGCATCATGCTGGCGACCTCGGCGACGGTCAGGAAGGTGACCGCGGCGCGCGGGGCGGGGACGGCGGGGCGGCCGACGGGCATCGAGGCCGGGTGGGCCGGAGCGACCGGGCGGGCCATGGCGGAGGCCGGCATCGGGCGGCCGACGGGCCGCGGGCCGGGCACGCCCGGGCGGGCGAGAGCAGGGGCGGCGTGGCGCTGGGGCATGGTCATGTCTTCGTCTCCGGACTAGCACGAGTCGGGTGCCGGCTTCCCCACCGGCTACGGGACACGCACGTGCTGATACAGAGAGTAGGGGGATGGGTGGGACAGAAGCGATGGGTGAAACGGACATGCGGACCGGTCCGTCCTCGGCAGATGTGCACCCATGGAGACCTGTCGACATGTGTCCGGGCGCGTCATCGGCGACACGTCCGTGGACGACCCCGCGACGTCCCCGGGATCCCCGCCCGACCCGGTACCCTCACCGGCCTCCTGCGCCCAGCTCCACCGAGCGGGCGTGCGCGGCCTCGATCGCCGCGATGAGCGCGGCCCGGACGCCGTGCCGCTCGAGCTCCCGGATGGCCGCGATCGTCGTGCCGCCGGGGCTGGTGACCGCCTCCCGCAGCACCACCGGGTGCTCCCCGGAGTCCCGCAGCATCACCGCGGCGCCCAGCGCCGTCTGCACGATGAGGTCGACGGCCAGGGCGCGGGGCAGGCCCAGCAGGATGCCGGCGTCGACCATCGCCTCGACGAGGTAGAAGAAGTAGGCCGGGCCGCTGCCCGACAGCGCGGTGACCGCGTCCTGCTGGGCCTCCGGCACCCGGCGCACCCGGCCGACCGCGGCCAGCAGCTGCTCGGCCTCGTCGAGGTGCGACTCGTCGGCGTGCGCTCCCGCCGACAGCACGCTCATGCCCTCGTCGACCAGCGCGGGGGTGTTGGGCATGACGCGGACGACGGGCACGCCGGCCGGCAGCTCCGCCTCGATCCGCGCCGTCGGGATGCCCGCGGCCACCGACACGACCAGGTGCCCCTCGTCGACGTGCGGGGCGAGCAGGGCGAGCAGGGTGCCGATGTCCTGCGGCTTGACCGCCAGCAGCAGCACCCGCGCCTCGGCGGCCGCCTCGGCCAGCCCCAGCACCGGCACGCCGTACCGCTGGGTCAGCTCCGCGCCGCGCTCGGGGCTCCGCTCGCACACCACGATGCCCTCGGACCCGCTGCGCCGCACCAGGCCCGACAGCAGCGCCTCGCCGATCTTGCCGCCGCCGATGATCGCCAGCCCGCTGCGGCCGCTCACCGGGCACTCCCGGCGGCCGGCAGGGCCACCCGCACGCGGTACCCGCCGGCCAGCAGCCGGCGCTGCTCCTCGGTCCGTACTCCCCAGGTCATCACGTACTCCCAGCTGTCGGGGTCTCGGTCGTTCCAGGCCGCGCGCTCACCGGCGATGGCCACCAGCCGCGGATCGGTCGTGCCGACGGCCGGGCGGCCGGCGGCGCTCATCAGCACGTTGAGGCAGCGCACGAAGGTGAGGTCGGCCGCCGCGGTGCCGCGCCCGGGCCAGCCCGCGCGCCCGGCCAGCCGCACGCGGCCACCGGCGAGGGCACGGCAGCGCTCCTCGGCGCCCGGCTCGGTCACCGGCACGACGACCCCGGCGGTGGGCACGGCGTCCAGCACCCGGCGGACCGCCTCGTCGGGCCCGGCGAGCACGACGCCCAGCCCGGCCTCGAGCACCCGGGCGGCGTCCCGGGCGGCGGCGTCGGGTGCCGCGGGATCCACCGCGACGGTGAGCTCGCACGACCCGGCCAGGCCCGCGGCGGAGAGCCGGCCGGCCAGCGCCACCGGGTCCTCCGCGCCGTCCGGGCCGGGCTCCACGGCGACGAGGTGGCCGGCGGCCACCAGGTCACCGGCGGTCCGGACGACGTCCGAGGGACGGCGGGCGGCACCGGGGAGGTGCCGGGACAGCGGGCCCAGGGCCGCCGGGAGGGTGAGCGCTCGCACGGGGCGAACGGTAGTGCGCGGCGGGTGTGCTGCTCGGAGGGCCGGGGTAGCCGCCGCCGCATGGCAGGAGAACTGGACGGGATGAGGGTGGCGGTCCTGGCGACCGACGGCGTCGAGCAGGTCGAGCTGGACCGGCCCTGGCAGACGCTGGAGGAGGCCGGCGCGCAGCCGGAGCTGGTGTCGTTCGAGAGCGGCACGATCACCGCCTACGACCACATCGACAAGGGCGACACCCGGAAGGTCGACGTCACCCTCGGCGAGGCCGACCCCGACGAGTACGCGGCGCTGGTGCTGCCCGGCGGCGTCATCAATGGTGACTTCGTGCGCGCCGACGCCGACGCGGTCGCCTTCGTCAAGGCGTTCTTCGACGCGGGCAAGCCGGTGGCCGCGATCTGCCACGCGCCGTGGGTGCTGGTGGAGGCCGACGTCGTCCGGGGCCGCCGGATGACCTCCTGGCCGTCGCTGCAGACCGACCTGCGCAACGCCGGCGCCGACTGGGTGGACGAGGAGGTCGTGGTCGACGGGAACCTGGTCACCAGCCGCAAGCCCGACGACCTCGACGCCTTCGGCGCCGCGATCGTCGAGGTGTTCGCCGCGGCCGAGGACGCGGCGGAGGACGACGAGGAGGACTGAGCGGCCGGCTGCCGGCCGCCGCCTCAGGTGGCGGCCAGCAGCCCGGCGGCCGGCGCGATGGTCAGCAGCGTCCCGGCGAACACGAGGACGGCGATCAGCCGGAAGCCCAGCGGCTCGCCGCCGAACCGGTGCCGCCACGCCCCGACGCCGCCGACCAGCGCGGTGACCGCGATCGGCGCGAGCACCACCGCCACGTGCGGCAGCTGCTCCCAAAGCACGGTGAACAGGAAGTAGATGCCCACCCCCGCGGCGAGCGCGACGACCAGCTCGCCGGCGAAGCGCACCCAGGCCAGCACGCCCTCGCGGGCGCCGAGGTCCTCGTCCTCCAGCAGCGGCGGGTCGTCGTCGGCGCGGACGATCGGGATCGGGCCGGTGCTCGGGCCCTCCTCGCCGGCCGCGGCGGCGCCCGGCACCCCCGGCTTGCGGGAGGGCCGCAGCCCGGGGATGGCGGCGGTCTGCGGATCGGCCGCGCGGCTGCGCTGCTTCACCGGGTCGGCGGGGGGCACCGCGGGCGGCGTCCGCCCGGTGTCGGCCGCCCGCCGGCCGAACGCCGGCCGGTCGGCGACCCGGCCGGTGTCCCCGGGAGGGCTGTCACGGGGCTCGGTCCCCCGCTGGCGCACGCCGGTGTCACCGGTCTCGTCCCAGCGCCGGCGCCGGCCGCGGGTCGGGGAGTCGACGCCGGCCTCGCGCAGGATGTCGGCGAGCGAGCGCCCGCCGGTCTCCGGGTCCCGGCGCGGGTCCGCCATCACGAGCCTCCCAAGGTGTCCAGCCGCCGGAGGATGACACCCTCGCGCAGGGCCCACGGACAGATGCGGACGAACGGTACGTCCAGCGCCTGCATGGCGGCGTGCGCCACCACGGCGCCCGCGGGCACCTGGTGCGCGCGGTCGGGCGACACGCCGCGCAGCTCGGCCAGGGCGGCGGACTCGATCCGGGAGACGAACCCGATCAGCTGGCCCAGCCCGTCGGTGGTGAGCTGCCGCGGCACCCGCAGCCCGGCCGAGTAGGGGGCCGCACCGGTCAGCCGGGCCAGCGTGCGGAACGTCTTGCTGGTGGCGGCCACCAGGTCCGGGGGCCCGATGTCGCACAGCTTGTCCGCCGCGGGGCGCAGCAGCTCCGCGGCGTACTCCCCGAGCTCCTCGAGCGCGGCCAGATCGGGACGGCCGCCGGCGGCGGCGTCGGGCAGGAACCGCCGGGTCATGCGACCGGCCCCCAGCGGCAGGGACAGCGCGACCTCGGGGTCCTCGTCCACGCCGGCGGCCATCTCCAGCGAGCCGCCGCCGATGTCGAGCACGAGCAGCCGCCCGGCGCTCCAGCCGTACCAGCGGCGGACGGCGAGGAAGGTCAGCCGGGCCTCGTCCTCGCCACTGGTCACCTGCAGGTCCACGCCGGTCTCCTCGCGCACCCGCGCGAGCACCTCCATGCCGTTGGCCGCCTCGCGGATCGCGGAGGTGACCAGCCCGAGCAGCTCCTCGCAGCCCAGCGCCTCGGCCTGCTCGCACGCCTTGCGCACCGCGCGGACCAGCGCCTTCTCCCCCGCCTTGGACAGCTGGTCGTCCGGCCCGATCTCCTCGGCCAGGCGCAGCAGCCAGCGGTCGTCGTGGGTGGGGGTGGGGTGCGCGCCGCGGTGGGCGTCCACCACCAGCAGGTGCACGGTGTTCGATCCGACGTCCAGCACCCCGAGCCGCATGCGGTCAGTCTGCCTGGCCACCTCCGGACGCTCGCGCCGAGCGGAGCGAGGCGGACGGGGGGAGGGGGTCCTCTCTCTACGCTGGGCACCGTGCACGACGTCCCGCCCGAGGTCGACCCCGACTTCGCCCGCGAATGGGTGGAGTTCCCCGACCCGGCCGATCCCCGCCACCGCGTGCGGGCCGACCTCACCTGGCTGGCCTCGGCCTGGACCTGCGTCTTCGGCCAGGGCTGCGCCGGCGTGGTCGCCGGGCGCGCCGCCGACGGCTGCTGCAGCCACGGCGCGTTCTTCGCCGACGAGGACGACCTGCTCCGCGTCACCGCCGCCGTGGCCGACCTCACCGACGAGGACTGGCAGCTCGCCCCCGTCGGGCGGGGCGCCTGGACCGAGGAGGACGAGGCCGACGAGGAGGGCGGCGTCCGCTCCCTCCGCACCCGGCTCGTGGACGGCGCCTGCGTCTTCCTCAACCGGCCGGGCTGGCCCGGCGGCAGCGGCTGCGCGCTGCACCGGATGGCGCTGCGCGAGGACCTGCACCCGCTGACCACCAAGCCCGACGTGTGCTGGCAGCTCCCTGTGCGCCGCGAGCAGGCCGAGGTGGAGCGCCCCGACGGCAGCACCGTGCTGGTCTCGACGATCGGCGAGTTCGACCGCCGCGGCTGGGGGCCCGGCGGAGCCGACCTGCACTGGTGGTGCACCGGCTCCCCGGCCGCGCACGTCTCCCCCGAGCCGCTCGTCGTCACCTACGCCGCCGAGCTCACCGCCCTGCTGGGCGGGCCCGCGTACGCCGAGCTGCGCCGGCTGACCGAGGCCCGGCTGGACGCCGGGCTGGTCGCCCCGCACCCGGCCAGCCCCCCTCCGGTCGCCCTGCCGATGCCGCGCCTCCGGCCCGGCGGGCATCCCCCTGACGGGTGCTGACGTGCCGTCCGGTCCCGAGCCCGCCGATAGCCTTCCCGGAGCGCAGTCGCCGGGGCAGCAGGTCCCGGACGGCGCCGGACGGACGGCGGAGGCAGTGACCGAGGCACGGACGGCGGGCACGACCGCGAGCGCGGCCGGGAGCACCCCGGCCGGCGACAACGCCTTCGTGGCGCTGGTGCGCATCCCGGTCTTCCGGCGGCTGTGGGCGTCGATCACCGTCTCCAGCCTCGGGGACTGGCTGGGCCTGCTGGCCACCACCGCGATGGCCCAGCAGCTCACCCGCGACCAGTCGACGGCGGTCCAGGGCGCGGCGATCTCCGGCGTCATCCTGACCCGCCTGCTGCCCGACCTGCTCCTGGGACCGCTCGCGGGGGCGCTCGCCGACCGGCTGGACCGGCGCACCACCGTCGTCGTCGGCGAGCTGCTGGCCTTCGGCCTCTACCTGTCCATCGCGCTGAGCTATGAGCTCAGCTGGCTCTACATCGCGCAGTTCCTGGTCGAGGCGGTCGGGTTGTTCACCAACCCCGCCAAGCAGGCGATCTGGGTGGCGATCGTGCCGCGGGAACGCCTGGCGGTGGCCAACCAGATCTCGCTGTTCAGCGTGTACGGCGCCGTCCCCGTCGCCGCGGTGCTGTTCGCCCTGCTCTCCACCGTGGCCCGGGTGTTCCCGTCCGAGGGCGCGGCCGGGGAGGCCCGGACGGCGATCGTGGTCGCGCTCATCTTCAACGCCAGCACCTTCGTGCTGTCGGCCTCGACGGTCTTCCTGTCCCGGCGGCTGATCCCGCGGACGGCGACCGACCGCGAGGCGCCGTCCAACGTCTTCTCCCTCGTCGCCGAGGGGGTCAGCTTCCTGCGCGGCCAGCCGCTCATGCGGGCGCTCTACGTCGGCGTCATCGGCGCCTTCGGCGCGGGCGGCCTGACCATCGGCGTCGCCCAGCTCTACGTGGCCACCCTGCAGGCGGGCACCGCGGGCTACAGCGTGCTCTTCGGCGTCGTGTTCACCGGGCTGGCGATCGGCATGCTGGTCGGCCCGCGGATCCTGCCGACGGTGCCGCGGCGCAGCGTGTTCGCCCGCTCGATCGGCTTCGCCGGGCTGGCGCTGCTGGCGATGTCGCTGATCCAGGACTTCGTGCTGGCCACCGCGGCGGCCTTCCTCGTCGGCCTGTTCGCCGGCATCTCCTGGATCATCGGCTACACGCTGATCGGCTTCGAGGTCGAGGACCGGCTGCGTGGGCGGGTGTTCGCCTTCGTCATCTCCTCGGTGCGGATCATGCTGCTGCTGGCCGTGGCCGTCGGGCCGGGCCTCGCCGGCCTGCTCGGTGCACACGAACTGCGGCTCGGCGACCTGCTGCTCACCGTCACCGGCCCGGGGCTCACCCTGCTCATCGGCGGCGTGGTGGCGCTGGTCGTCAGCGCCTACGCCGTCCGGCAGGTGGCGCCCGGGCGGTCCCGCACCCGCCCGCGCGACTTCCTGCGGTTGCTGTGGGGCTCCTCGGACATCCTGTCGGCCTCGGCCAGCGGCGTCGGCCTGTTCGTGGTGGTCGAGGGCGCCGACCGCGACCTCACCCGCCGGTACGCCGCCGACCTCGCCCGGCACCTGCGCGAGTGCGGCTGCCCGGTGATGACCACCCACGAGCCCAGCGACACCGCGCTGGGGCGCCAGGTGCGCGGCGTCCTGTACCCGCCGGCCGATCGGCCCGCCGACGACCAGCCGGTGGCTCCCTACACGGCCGCGCTGCTGGCCGCCGCCGACCGCGCCGAGCACGTGGCCACGGTCATCCGCCCCGCGCTCGAGCAGGCGCAGGTGGTGGTGTGCAACCACTACGTGGACACCTCGATCGCCTTCCACGGCGCCGGCCAGGGCCTCGACGCCGACCGCATCCTGCGCACCTCGGTCTGGGCCACCCGCGGGCTGCTGCCCGACCTCACCGTGGTCGTCGACTCCCCCGTCACCGCCGCGCCGACCGGCGCCGACCCCGCCGCGGTGCGCCGCGCCTTCCTCGCCCAGGCCGAGGCCGCACCCGACCGCTACGTCGTCGTGCCCGGCGAGGGCCTGTCGCCCGACGCCGAGGAGGACCTGGTCGCCGACCCGGTGCGCCGGCGGATCACCTCGCTGCTGGCCCTGCGCTACCCGACCGCCGGCGGCGCCGAGCCCGGCGCCGCCGGGGCGGCCGCCCCGCCGGTGGGCGCTGCCGGTCCCGGAGCGGCGGGCGAGCGCTCCGTAGGGTGAGCGCCGTGAGCGCTCCCGCCGCCTGGACGGCCGCCGACACCGAGGACGTCGCCTGCTGCCTGTGCGGCGTGCCGGGCGAGCTGGTGCACGACGTCGCGCCCTTCGGGGTGGTGCGCTGCCCCACCTGCGGCCTGGTCTTCATCAGCCCGCGGCTGCGGCCGGAGGCCCTGCAGCGGCTCTACGACGACGTCGGCTACTTCGAGGGCGGCGTCTACGGCAGCGGCGTCTCCTCCGACACCGGTGCCGCGGACGGCGAGCAGGCCGGCCGCTGGTCGCCGGCGATGGTGCTGCAGCGCACCTGGACCGCCGGCCGGCTGCGGCTGCTCGACCGGGTCCGCGGCGGGCGGCCGCGGGGGCGGCTGCTGGAGATCGGCAGCGGCTACGGGCTGTTCCTCGACGCCGCCCGGTCCGCCGGCTGGACCACCAGCGGCGTGGAGCTGTCCCGCACCGGCGCCCGCCACGCCCGGGAGGCGCTGGGCCTCGACGTGTTCTGCGGCCAGCTGGCCGATGCTCCGCTCGAGGGCGGCTTCGACGCCGTCTGCGCCTGGGACACCGTCGAGCACGTGCCCGATCCGCTGGCGTTCTGGCGGACGGTGCGGTCGCTGGTGGCCGACGACGGCGTGGTGCTGTTCTCCACGCCCTACGTCGACTCCCTGCCCGCCCGGCTGCTCGGCACCCGCTGGTGGACGCTCAAGCCCACCGAGCACATCTGGCACTTCACCCCGCGCACGCACGCGCTGCTGCTGGCCCGGGCCGGGTTCGCGCTCACCCAGGTGGTGCGCAACCCGCTGGCCCCGGCCAACGTCACCCGGCTGGACTCGCTGGTCGGCGTCGCCCGGCCGATCCCGGGCGCCGCCGGCTAGCGGACGCGGCCGTTCGCGTACGTGATCGTGCCGCCCTGGAAGCGCTGGGCCGTGCCGCCGCGGACGGCGTACGGGTCCCCGACCGGGTAGCCGTAGCGGCCGAACTCCCAGCCGTTGGCGCCCCAGCGGTCGCGGATCGCCCCGTAGTACACGATGTGGGTGCCACCGGCCGGCGAGGAGTAGATCGCCCCGCCCTCGAAGTTCTGGTAGCAGCCGCCGCGGGCCAGGCCGCAGATGGGGTCGGTGACCGGGTAGCCCAGCGGGCCGCGCTCCCAACCCTGCCGGATCCACCGGTCGCGGATGGCGCCGTAGGTGGTGTGCGTGCCCGCCGTCGGGGACGAGTAGATCGAGCCGCCCTCGAAGTGCTGGTAGCAGCCGCCACGGACCAGGCCGCAGATCGAGTCGGTGACCGGGTAGCCGAAGCCGCCGTTCTCCCACCCCGTCGCGGCCCACCGGTCGCGGATGGCGCCGTAGATGACGTGCGTGCCCGCCGTCGGCGACGAGTAGATCGAGCCGCCCTCGAACATCTGCCAGCAGCCGCCCCGCACCAGACCGCAGAGGGAGTCGGTGACCGGGTAGCCGAAGCCGCTGTTCTCCCAGCCGGCCGCGGCCCACCGGTCGCGCAGCGCGCCGTAGATGACGTGCGTGCCCGCCGTCGGCGACGAGTAGATCGACCCGCCCTCGAACATCTGCCAGCAACCACCCCGCACCAGCCCGCAGAGGGAGTCGGTGACCGGGTAGCCGAAGCCGCCGTTCTCCCACCCCGTCGCGGCCCACCGGTCGCGCAGCGCGCCGTAGATGAGGTGCGTGCCCGCCGTCGGCGACGAGTAGATCGAGCCGCCCTCGAACATCTGCCAGCAACCACCCCGCACCAGCCCGCACAGCGAGTCGGTCAGCGGGAACACCAGCCGGCCGCGCTCCCAGCCGGCGGCGGCGTAGCGGTCGTAGATGGCACCGTGGACGAACTGCGCCCCGGTGGCCGGCGTCCAGTAGAGGATCCGCTGCTGGAAGCGCTGGTAGCAGCCGTTCACCAGCGTGAGGTCGCACTGGGTGTCCATCACCGGGTACCCCAGCGGCCCGCTCTGCGCGCCCGTGGCGGCGTACCGCCGGCCGATCACGCCGGTGGTGTAGGCAGCGCCCGTGGCCGGCGACCAGTAGAGGGTGCCGCCCTCGAAGACCTGGGAGCAGCCCCCGCCGGGCAGCCCGCACACCGCGTCGGCCGTCGGGTACCCCAGGAGCCCCATCTCGGTGCCCGTGGACCGGAACTTCGCCACCATCGCCGGCTGGGCGATGGCGTGCGCCCCGCCGGCCGGGCTCCAGAGCACCAGGCCGCCGCGGTAGGCCTGCGAGCACCCGCCGTTGCGCAGCCCGCAGACCGGCGCACCCGTGGGCGCACCCAGCGGCCCGGACGTGCCGCCGGCGGCGGCGTACGCGGCCGCGATGGGGTCCGGGGAGGGCAGGGTGGCCGCCGGGGCGCCGTAGACCGGCGCCGGCTGGCCGGCGACCGCCGGGACGTTCGCCCGGATGAGCGCGAAGCGGCCGTTCTCGCACCCGGTGGTGTAGTCGGCCAGGTGCAGCCGGTCGGCGGAGATCACCGCGCGGTTGGCGGTGGCGAAGCCGTTCCAGTCGACGATCCGCAGGTTCGGGTAGCCGGCGGTGAAGCCCTGCAGCACCGCGTTGAACTCCGCGGCCCGCGCGGCGAAGTCCGGGTAGTAGTAGTTCAGCCACAGCACCGGCCGCCCCTGGGCCTGCTGCAGGAACCAGTCCACGTCGGCCCGGAACTGGGCCACGCTCGACACCCGGATGTCGTTGGTGCCCAGGCCCATCACCAGGACGCCGGCGCTGCGGAAGTGCGCGAGCTCCTCGGCGTGGGAGGACTCGGTCATGAACGGCCAGTCCGGCGCGGTGGAGCTCATCCGCTCCCGCATGTTCCGCGCGGTGCCGCCGTTCCAGCCGACCATGCCCAGGGACCGCTCCCCCAGGCCCAGGGAGTCGCCGCACTGCCAGAACAGCGAGTCGCCGAGGCCGAAGACGGTCGGGTTGGTGACGGTCCAGGCGGGGTCCGGCTGGGCCGCGGGCGCCGCGGCGGGATCCGGCTCGGCCGTCGGCGCGGCAGCGGGATCGGCCGCGGCCGTCGGCGCGGCGGCGGGGTCCGGCTCCGCCGCGGGCGTCGCCGCGGGGTCCGGCTCGGCCGTCGGCGGAGCAGCGGGGTCGGCCTCGGCCGGCGGGGTCGCGGCCGGGTCCGGGTCGGCCGTCGGCGTCGCGGCGGGGTCGGCCTCGGCCGACGGGGTCGCGACCGGATCGGCCTGCGCCGCCGGCGTCGCGATGTTCATGGTGCCGACCAGCGCGAGCGCGGCGAGGAGGACCAGGACGGCGCGCCGGGCGGACCGGCGGGCGAGCCGGCGCAGGGAAGAGGGTCCGCGGAGGAGCACGGCACCGAGGCTGGCGACGCAGCCGCATGCTGCCCTCCGCGGTTCCGCAAGAACTGCGCAAGAACCGCCGCCGCGACCGCCGGAGGACCGGTCGCCGGCGGCGGGGCGCTACGCGGCCGGCTCCTCCGCCGCCGCGCGGCCCGCCGCGGCGAGGGCGGCCGGCCGGCGGAAGGTCTGCCGGTACGCGCGCGGGGAGACACCGCGCCGGCGGGTGAACTGCTCGCGCAGCCCCGCGGCGGTGCCGAAGCCGACCAGCCGGGCGATCTCCTCGACCGGGGCGTCGGTGTCCTCGAGCAGCGCCTCGGCCGCGGCCAGCCGCTGACCGAGCAGCCAGGCGTGCGGCGTCGTCCCGGTGGCGGCCTTGAACCGGCGGGCGAAGCTGCGCGGGCTCATCAGCGCCCGGCGGGCCAGCTGCTCGACGGTGATCTCCTCGGCCAGGTGACCCTGGGCCCACTCCAGGACGACGCCGAGCAGGTCGTCCTCGCAGCGGGCCACCGGCGCGTCGATGTACTGCGCCTGGCCGCCGTCGCGGTGCGGCGGGACGACCATCTCGCGCGCGATGGCGTTGGCCGCCGCCGCGCCCCACTCCCGGCGGACCAGGTGCAGCATCGTGTCGACGCCGGCGGCGGTGCCCGCCCCGGTGATGACCGTGCCGCAGTCGACGTAGAGGACCCGGGGGTCGACCTCGACGGCGGGGTAGCGGGCGGCCAGCTCGCCGGCGTAGCGCCAGTGCGTGGTGGCCCGGCAGCCGTCGAGCAGGCCGGCCTCGGCGACCACGAACGCGCCGGTGCAGTGGCTGACCACCAGCGCTCCGCGGGCGTGCGCCGCGCGCAGCCCGTCCAGCAGCGCGACCGGCGGGCGGTGCGCGAACAGCTCCCAGGCGGTCACCAGCACGATGTCGGAGCGGTCCAGCCGGTCCAGCCCGTGCTCGACGGTGATGCCGATGCCGGTGTCGGTGCGCAGGAGGCCCGGCCGGTCGCTGACCAGGGCGAAGTCGAACTGCGGCAGGCCCATGGCCCGGCGGTCGTAGCCGAAGAACTCGGTGGCCACGCCCAGGCCGAAGCTGCCCACGAGGCCGTCGGCGACGACGGCGCTCACCACGACGGGACGGTCGGTCGGCATCACGGCTGCATGATGGCAGAGATCCTGCGATCGATGTCACTCCCGCCACTCGTCCGCAGCGGGCGCGCGCGCCAGGCTCGTCCCATGTTGCTGATCACCTGCCCCGTCACCAGGACCGACGAGCTGGTCGCCGACCGGCGGATCCGATCGGTCACCAACCACCCCACGCACGTGGCGATGTCCGTCGAGTGCCCCGCGTGCGGCAGCGTGCACGTCTACCGCACCGGCCGGCGGTGGGAGGACGCCCGCCGGGCGGTCGCCGCTCGACCTGCGGAGCAGCTCGCCTCGGCCTAGGCTCGAACACATGAGCGAATCGAACCGCACCACCGGTCAGGCCGGCGACCCCACCGCGGAGAAGGACCCGTCGGACTGGGTGACCGGCGGCGAGCCCGCCACCGGCGCGCAGAAGAGCTACCTGGAGACCCTCGCCCGCGAGGCCGGCGAGGAGGTCCCCGACGACCTCAGCAAGGCCGACGCCTCGCGCAAGATCGACGAGCTGCAGGAGGAGACCGGCCGGGGATCCTGACGCGGCCGGTCCCCTTGCTCAGGCCTCGAACTTGTAGCCGAGGCCGCGGACGGTGACCAGGTACTTCGGGTTGGCCGGGTCGGGCTCGATCTTGGCGCGCAGCCGCTTGACGTGGACGTCGAGGGTCTTGGTGTCGCCCACGTAGTCCGAGCCCCACACCCGGTCGATCAGCTGCCCGCGGGTGAGCACCCGGCCGGCGTTGCGGAGCAGCAGCTCCAGGAGGTCGAACTCCTTGAGCGGCAGCGCCACCGGCTCGCCGTCCACGGAGACCACGTGCCGCTCGACGTCCATCCGGACCGGGCCGGCCTCCAGCGCGGCCTCGGCGACCGCCTCGGGCTCGCCGCGGCGGCGGAGCACCGCGCGGATGCGGGCGACGAGCTCGCGGGCGGAGTAGGGCTTGGTGACGTAGTCGTCGGCGCCCAGCTCCAGGCCGACGACCTTGTCGATCTCGGCGTCCTTGGCCGTGAGCATGATGATCGGCACCGCGCTGCGGCTGCGCAGCGTGCGGCACACCTCGGTGCCCGACAGGCCGGGCAGCATGAGGTCCAGCAGCACGATGTCCGCACCGCCCCGGTCGAACTCGGCGAGCGCGTCGGGGCCGGTGCCGGCCACCACCGCATCGAAGCCCTCGCGCCGCAGCATGTACGACAACGCGTCGGAGAAGGACTCCTCGTCCTCCACGACCAGCACCCGGGTCATGTCCGTCCCTCTCGTTCCCCGCCGTCGTGCTCGACGGCGGACGTCTCGCGGTCGGCGCCGTCGAGGACCGCGAGCGGGATGCGGAGGGTGAACGTCGACCCCAGCCCCTCCTCGCTCCAGACGGAGACCGAGCCGCCGTGGTTGCTGGCCACGTGCTTGACGATGGCCAGGCCCAGGCCGGTCCCGCCGGTGCTCGAGGCACGCGACTGGTCGACCCGGTAGAAGCGCTCGAAGATGCGGGCGCGGTCCTTCCGCGGGATGCCGATCCCGCTGTCGGTGACCGCGATCTCGGCGAAGCCGGAGCGGGCCCGCGCCGCGACGGCGATCCGCGTGCCCTGCGGGCTGTAGGCGACGGCGTTGGCCAGCAGGTTGGTGACCGCGGTGGCCAGCTGCGACTCCACCCCGTTGACCACCAGCCCGCGCTCCCCGCCGACCGCCAGCTCGATGTCCTTGGCGGCGGCGGCCAGCCCGGTGCGGTCGGCCGCCTCGTGCAGCACCGTGTCCACCTCGACCGGAGCCAGCTCCGGCAGCGGCTCGCCACCCTGCAGGCGGGAGAGGTCGATCAGCTCGCGCACCAGCCGGGCCAGCCGGTCGGCCTCGCGGGCCATCCGCCCGGCGAAGCGCTGCACGGTCTCGGGGTCGTCGGCGGCGTCCTGGACGGCCTCGGCCAGCAGCGCCAGCGCGCCGACCGGCGTCTTCAGCTCGTGCCCGACGTTGGCGACGAAGTCACGGCGCACCGCCTCGACCCGGCGCGCCTCGGTGACGTCCTGCAGCACCAGGGCCACCGGCCCGGCCACGGGCGCCGGACCGCTCTCCAGCCGCACCCCGTGCACCCCCACCAGCCGGGGACCGGCGCCCACCAGATCGCCGGGCAGCTGGACGTCGGCGCGCCGGCTGCCGCCCGAGCGGACCTGCCGCGACAGCCGGAGCAGGTCGGGCACCAGCAGCCGGGAGTCGCGGACGATGCCCAGCGCGCGGGCCGCGGGGTTGGCCAGCAGGACGGCGTCGTCGACGTCGAGGACGACGACCGCGGGGTCCATGAGGTCCAGCAGCCGCCGCGCCAGGCTCTGCTCGGCGACGGACGCGGGGACGGCGGGCACCGGCTCGGCCGTCCGGCGCCGCACGGAGAGGACGACCGCGACCAGGGCACCCCCCACGACGAGGCCGGTCACGAGGGCGACCAGCGGGCTCACGCGGCCGATGCTAGGCCGGGTGGCGACAGCGTCATCCCCCGTCCGGGTGGCGGCGCCGATGGGGCCGGGACTGTTCACGTTGCCGTGGACCGGCGTTCACCTCGCGGATTGGTCGCGGGTCAGGGGGCCGACCTAGCCTCGATACCGGCGGGACACCGAGCACAGGTGCCCCACACTGCAGTGCCGCGGCCCACGCCCGGCCAGGAGGAGGGATCCCCGTGCGGGAGCAGTACCGCGAGGAACTCGAGGACATCAACGCCTGCCTGGTGGAGCTGGCGAACTCCGTCGGCTCGGCGATGAGCACCGCCACCACCGCCCTCCTCGACGCCGACGTCGCGCTGGCCGACCTGGTGATCGCCGGCGACGAGCGGATCGACGCGGTGCGGGAGAGCATCGAGGAGCGCTGCTTCACCCTCCTGGCCCGCCAGCAGCCGGTGGCCACGGACCTGCGCACGATCACCGCCGCCATGCGGATCGTCGGCGACCTCGAGCGCATGGGTGACCTCGCCGTCCACGTGGCCAAGGTGGCGCGCATGCGCTTCCCCGACCCGGCGGTGCCCCAGGAGGTGCGGCCGATCTTCCTGGAGGCCGGCCACGTGGCCGAGAGCCTGGTGACCCAGACCGCGACGGTCATCGCCAAGCTCGACGTCGAGGCCGCCGCCCAGCTCGAGGCCGAGGACGACCTCATGGACCAGCTGCACCGCCAGCTGTTCCGCGAGCTGCTCTCCGAGGACTGGCCGCACGGCATCGAGTCGGCGATCGACCTGACCCTGCTCGGCCGCTTCTACGAGCGGTTCGCCGACCACGCGGTCAGCGTGGCGCGCCGGGTGGTCTACCTGGTGACCGGCGAGCGGGAGATGACGCAGCCCACCTGACCGCGGCCAGGTGCCGTCCCCCGAGCGGGGGCCCGGAGGGTCCCCGAGGAACCGCGAGTCCGGCTCGGCGCAGGCCGGGGACGGCCCCTGGCCGCGGTCGTCGGCCGGAGGCCGACAGTGTCAGCGCTTGCCCTGGTTCTTGACCGCCTCGATCGCCGCGGCGGCGGCCTCGGGGTCGAGGTACTGCCCGCCCGGCTGCAGCGGCCGCAGGTCGTCGTCCAGGTCGTAGCGCAGCGGGACGCCGGTCGGGATGTTCAGCCCGACCACCTCCTGCTCGCCCATGCCGTCCAGGTGCTTCACCAGGGCGCGCAGGCTGTTGCCGTGCGCGGCCACGAGCACGGTCAGGCCGGCGCGCAGGTCGGGGACGATCGCGTCGTACCAGTACGGCAGCATCCGGACGACGACGTCGGCCAGGCACTCGGTCGCCGGCCGCACCTCCGGCGGCAGCATCGCGTAGCGCGCGTCGCCGTCCTGGCTGTACTCGCTGCCGGCCTCGATCGGGGGCGGGGGCGTGTCGTAGGAGCGCCGCCAGATCATGAACTGCTCCTCGCCGTACTCGGCGAGGGTCGCGGCCTTGTCCTTGCCCTGGAGGGCGCCGTAGTGCCGCTCGTTGAGCCGCCACGAGCGCTTCACCGGGATCCACTGCCGGTCGGCCTCGTGCAGGGCCAGCTCGGCGGTCATGATCGCCCGGCGCAGCAGCGAGGTGTGCGAGACGTCGGGCAGCAGCCCGTGCTCGGCCAGCAGCCGGCCGCCGCGGGCGGCCTCGGCACGGCCCTTCTCCGACAGGGGCACGTCGACCCAGCCGGTGAAGAGGTTGGCCTTGTTCCACTCGCTCTCGCCATGGCGGAGCAGCACCAGCGTCCCAGTCACGCCGGTCATCCTGCCCGACGCCCCGCGGGCGGGCAGGAGCAGCTCAGCCGGCGAGCGCCGGCCAGACCAGCCAGAGCTCGTACAGCGCCGGCGGCAGGAGCCCGAGCAGCAGCCACGGGCTGCGCACCCGGCGCGCCGCGCCCCAGCGCAGCGCGGCCACCAGCCCGATGCTGCAGACCACCGACACGCCCAGCCACAGCACCACCGCGGAGACGTCGGGCACGAGCAGCTGGGCGAACACCAGCTGCACCGCGCACAGCAGCAGGGGGTAGACCAGGGCCGAGGCCGCGACCACGCCGGCCAGGGCGCGCACGAAGCGCTCCTGCGCGGTGCTGCTGCCCTGCACGCGGTCCACGCTAGCCGCTGCGCCGCCTCCTGGACGGCCGAAACGGAACCGGACGGGTCAGCTGGAGGTCGCGCCCGGCCGGCGGGTGGGGTCGGCGAAGGCGGCGAACGCCTCCAGGTTGCGCAGCGACTCCCCGCGCTTGACCCGCCATTCCCACTCGCGGCGGATCGAGGTGCCGAAGCCGATCTCGAGCATCGTGTTGAACGAGTCGTCGGCGTAGCTCAGCACCGCGCCGAGCAGCCGGTCCAGCTCCTCGGGCGTGACCGCGGCGTGCGGCAGCCGGCCGGTGAGGTAGACGTCGCCGACGGTGTCCACGCTGAACGCCACCCCGTACATGCGGGCGTTGCGCTGCAGCAGGAAGGTCCACAGCTGCTCGCGGTTCTCGTCGGGCTGGCGGCAGACGAACGCCTCCACCCGCAGCGCGTGCTCGCCGACGATCAGTCCGCAGACCGTCTTGAGCTTCTTGGTGCCGGGCAGGTCGACCAGCCAGCGGCCCGGCGCGGGGTGCTCGTGCACCAGCTCGCTGTCGCGCAGCGTCCGGTCGATGACCGCGTCGAGCTCCTCGACGGTCCGCCGCCGCTGCTCGGGGCCGGGCACGCTCACCGGGCCACCTGCGCCCCCGGCACGGCCCGCAGGCCGCCCAACAGCCGCTCGGCGGCCGGCCGGCGCCGTGCGGCACCGGCCATCTCGCGGGCGGCGGCGGTGTAGGCCGCGACGAGGGAGTCCACCGTGCGGTCCCAGGAGAACCCGCAGGCGTGCCGGCGGGCGCCGGCGGCCAGCAGCTCCCGCCGGGCCAGCACCGAGCGGATCGCCGCGGCGTAGGCGGCGGGGTCGCGGCCGTCGACCAGGACGCCGGAGACGCCGTCGCGCACCGCCGTCCGCAGGCCGCCGACGGCGGCGGCGACCACCGGGGTGCCGCAGGCCTGCGCCTCCAGGGCGACCAGGCCGAAGGACTCGTTGTGGCTGGGGACCACGGCGACGTCGGCCGCGCGGAAGTGCTGGGCCAGCTGCTCGGGGTGCTGCGGCGGCAGGAAGCGGACGACGTCGGCGATGCCCAGCGCGTCGGCCAGCTGCTGCAGCTGGCGCGGCGCGTCCAGGCCCGACCCGCTGGGGGCGCCGATCACGTCGACCCGCAGCCGGGCGCGCAGCGCCGGCTCGTCGGCGAGCATCCGGGCCGCGGCCTCCAGCAGCAGGTCGGGGGCCTTGAGCGGCTGGATGCGGCCGACGAACAGCAGCAGGACGGCGTCGTCGGGGACGCCGGCCGCGCGCCGGGCCGCGGCGCGGTCGCCGGGCGCGTAGCGGTCGAGGTCCACCCCGGGCGGGACCACGAGCGTGCGGCGCGGATCGGCGCCGTAGTGGGTGACCAGCTGGCGGGCCTCGTCCTCGGTGTTGGCGATCAGCCGGTCGGCCTCGGCCACCACCTGCTCCTCGCCGATGACCCGCGCTCGCGGCTCGGGCCGGTCGCCGGCGGCCAGCGCGGCGTTCTTCACCTTGGCCAGGGTGTGCGCGCTGTGGATCAGCGGCACGCTCCAGCGGTCGCGGGCCAGCCAGCCGACCTGGCCCGACAGCCAGTAGTGCGAGTGGACGACGTCGTAGAACCCGGGCTCGTGCTGGGCCTCCTCGCGCAGCACGGCGGCGGTGAACGCGCACAGCTGCGCGGGCAGCTCCTCCTTGCCCAGCCCCTCGAACGGCCCGGCGCTGACGTGCCGCACGGTCACCCCGGGGCTCATCTCGACCACCGGCGGCAGGTGGCTGGAGGTGGCGCGGGTGAACACGTCGACGGCGATGCCCCGCTCGGCCAGCCGGCGGGAGACCTCGACGATGTAGACGTTCATGCCGCCGGCGTCCCCGGCCCCGGGCTGGTCCAGCGGGCTGGTGTGCACCGAGAGCGTGGCGACCCGGCGGGGTGTCCCGCGGTCGAAGCGGCGGCGAGCAGCCACGCGCGACCTCCCGCCTGCGGATGTCCTCTGTCGTCGAGCCGGTGTGCGCGTCGCCGGGCCCGGAACGGGTCGGGAGGACACCCCTGTCGGCCCTCCATCCTGCAACAGCGCGAGGATGGGCACATGTCCGGTCCCCTCCCCGCCCCCTCCTCCGGTGCCGGCGCGCTGCCCGGCGCCGGGCGCACCGCCGTCGTCACCGGGGCCTCGAGCGGGATCGGGGCGGCCACCGCGACCCGGCTGGCCGCCGAGGGCTTCGACGTCGTCGTCGCCGCGAGGCGCACCGACCGGCTGGCCGAGCTGGCCGGGCGGATCGGCGCCCGCGCGCTGCCGCTGGACGTCACCGACCCCGCGTCGGTCGACGCGTTCGCCGGCGCGCTGGACCGGGTCGACGTCCTGGTCAACAACGCCGGCGGGGCGTTCGACGCCGCGTCGGTGGCCGAGGCCGACCTGGACTCCTGGGCGCGCACCTACGAGGTCAACGTGCTGGGCACGGTGCGGCTCACCCGGGCGCTGCTGCCGGCGCTGCGCGCCTCCGGCGCCGGCGACGTGCTGTTCGTGAGCTCCACGGCGGCGCTGATCAGCTACGAGGGCGGCGCGAGCTACACCGCGGCCAAGCACGCCGTGCACACCCTCGCCGAGACGCTGCGGCTGGAGGAGGTCGGGCGGCCGATCCGGGTGATCGAGATCGCACCGGGGATGGTGCGCACCGAGGAGTTCTCGCTCAACCGGCTGGGCTCCGCCGACGCCGCCGATGCCGTCTACCGGGGCGTGCGCGAGCCGCTGGTCGCCGAGGACGTCGCCGACTGCATCGCCTGGGCGGTCACCCGGCCGCACCACGTGAACGTCGACCTGCTCGTCGTCCGGCCGCGGGCGCAGGCGGCCCAGCACAAGGTGCACCGGGAAGGCTGACGGAGTGCCAGGGCGCGGAGAACGCGTCCCTCCCACTCCACTAGGGCCGGACGGCGGTCGGCTCCCGGTCCAGCGTGACCCCGAAGCGGTCCCGCACCGTCGCCACGACGCGGTCGGCGTAGGCCAGCAGCTCCCCGGCCGTGGCGCCGTCCTCGGTGGTCAGCGCCAGGCTGTGCCGGGACGACGTGCCCACCCGGCCCTCCCGGGTGCCGCGGCCGAACCCGGCCGACTGCACCAGCCAGGCGGCGCTGAGCTTGACAGCCCCCTCGCCGGCCGGCCAGCTCGGGCAGCCCTCGACGGCCCGCGTCGCCGGCACGATCGGGTTGGTGAAGAACGACCCGGCGCTGCGGCTGTCGGGGTCGGTGGGGTCCCACACCATGCCCTTGCCGCGGCGCAGCCCGAGGACGGCGGCGCGCACGTCGGCCAGCGGCGCCCGCTCCCCCAGCTCGACGCCGAGGGCGCGGGCCAGCTCGGCGTAGCCCACGGGCTTGGACAGGAGGCTCTCCTCCAGGGCGAAGGACACGGTGAGGACGACGAACCGGCCGGGCTCCCGCTTGAGCCGGCTGTCGCGGTAGGCGAACGCGCAGTCGGCCGGGGTCAGCACGCGCTCGCGGTCCTCGGCGCGGTCGTACACCCGCACCGCGGTGATCGTCTGGGCGACCTCCTGGCCGTAGGCGCCGACGTTCTGCACCGGCGTGGCCCCGGTCGAGCCGGGGATGCCGGCCATCGCCTCCATGCCGGCCAGCCCGCCGTCGACGGTGGCGGCGACCAGGTCGTCCCAGGGCTCGCCGGCCTGCACCTCGAGCGCGCCGCCCGTGCGGGCGATCCCCCGCGACCGCACCAGGACGACGTCGCCCGGCCACCCCTCGTCGGGACCGATGACGTTGGATCCGCCACCGAGCACCAGCAGCGGCCGGCCCGCCGCGTCGGCCTCCCGCACCGCGGCCACCAGCTCGCCGGCGGAGGTGACCTCGACCAGCCGGTCGATCGGCCCGCCCACCCCCAGGGTGGTGAGCTGGGCGAGGGTGGCATCGCGTCGGACCTGCACGACCCCACGCTAACCGCGACTACCCTCGGGACCGGTGAGCGCAGGACGGTGAGCAGGTGACGCGCAGCGGCGCGGGCGACGACCACAAGCGCCGGGCGTCACTGGCCCCCGGGAAGAAGGCGCCCCGGCTGGCGGCCGGGCGGGCCCGGGCGCTCGGGCTGCCCACGCGCGGCACCACCAACGCCAACCGGCTGCGCCGGGTCGACCGCTGGCTGCTGGCCACCCAGGTGCCGCGGCTGCGCGACGCCGCCCGCCCGCTGGTCGTCGACCTCGGCTACGGCGCCTCGGCGGTGACCACCGTGGAGCTCGCGGAGCGGCTGGCGCCGGAGGTCCCCGGCCTGGAGGTCGTCGGGCTGGAGATCGACCCGGAGCGGGTGGCCGCGGTGGCCGACGACCGCGATCCGCCGCGGCTGGATTTCCGGGTCGGCGGGTTCGAGCTGGCCGGGCTGCAGCCGGTGCTGGTGCGGGCGTTCAACGTGCTCCGCCAGTACGACGAGGCCTCGGCCGCGCGCGCCTGGGAGACGATGTGCGCCGCGCTCGGCCCCGGCGGCCTGCTGGTGGAGGGCACCTGCGACGAGTGGGGACGCCGCTCGACCTGGGTGGCCCTCGACGCCGACGGCCCGCTGACGCTCACCCTGGCCGCCCGGGTCGGCGACCTGGAGGCGCCGTCCGACCTCGCCGAGCGGCTGCCCAAGGCGCTGATCCACCACAACGTGCCCGGGCAGCCCGTGCACGAGTTCCTCCGCGCGTTCGACGCCGCCTGGGCGGCCGCGGCGGGGATGTCGGCGTTCGGCCCGCGCCAGCGCTGGGTGGCGGCGGTGCAGGCGCTGGCCGACCAGGGCTGGCCGCTGGTCGGGTCCACGCGGCGGTGGCGGCACGGCGAGGTGACGGTCCGCTGGTCGGCCGTGGCGCCGCCCTCGTGAGCCGGCGCGACGCCGATCCGGCACCGGGCCGGGTCGAGGTGGACGGCGGGACGGCGGAGCTGCTCGGCGACGCCGACCGCGAGGGCGCCTGGGTGCTGCTGGTCGACGACACCCCGCAGTCCCACGTGGACCTGGCCGACCCCGGCCACCTGGAGTTCGAGTACGTGCGCCGGATGGGCCACGTGCTCGACCTCGCCGCGCCCGAGGGCCGGCCGCTGGACGTGCTGCACCTCGGCGGCGGGGCGCTCACCCTCCCTCGCTACGTGGCGGTGACCCGCCCCGGCTCCCGGCAGCGGGTGGTGGAGCTCGACGAGCGGCTCACCGAGCTGGTGCGCACCCGCCTGCCGCTCCCCCGGGGGGCGCGGGTCCGGGTACGCCCCGCCGACGCCCGCGCGGGGCTGGCGGCGACGCACGACGCGAGCTGCGACGTCGTCCTCAGCGACGTCTTCGCCGGCGCGCGCACGCCGGCGCACCTCACCACGGTCGAGTACGCCGCGCAGGCGCGCCGGGTGCTGCGGCCGGGCGGGGTGTTCGCGGCCAACGTCGCCGACGGCCCCCCGCTGCGGTTCGCCCGCGGCCAGGTGGCGACGCTGCGCGCCGTCTTCGCGCACGTGCTGCTGGTGGCCGAGCCGGGGACGCTGCGCGGGCGGCGCTTCGGCAACCTGGTGGCGGTCGCCTCGGACGCGCCACTGCCGGTCGCGGCGCTCACCCGGCGCTGCGCGGGCGACCCGATGCCCTCGCGGGTGGTGGAGGGCGCCGACCTCGACCGGTTCGCCGGGGACGCCGTGCCGGTCACCGACGCGGACGCGGTGCCCTCCCCCGCGCCGCCGCCGGGGGTCTTCAACCGCTGACCGGATCGCCCGGGAGGGCCTACGGTCGGGTCATGACCGCGCCCGCACGCCGACTCCGCCGCGATCCCCGCTCCGCCGTCCTGGGCGGTGTGTGCGCGGGCATCGCCCGCCGCTACGGGATCTCCACCCGCCGGCTGCGGCTGGCGTTCGTGGTCTCCTGCATCCTGCCGGGCCCGCAGATCGTGGCCTACCTCGTGCTGTGGGTGCTCATCCCCGCCGAGCGGTACTGAGCCCGGCGCATCGGGCCCCGGGCTCACCAGCCGGTGTTGCCCCGGCGCAGCCCGCGCACGGCCGGCCGCACGTCGACCAGGTAGACCACCGCGGCGATGACCGCCGGCAGCCCGAGGAAGCTCATCGGGCCCTGCCAGTAGAGGACCAGCCCGGCCAGCGCGGTGATCGCCAGCCACGCGGGCTTGGTGAGCTTGCCCGTGGCGACGTAGCTGCCCGCCGGGCGGATCAGGGCGTCGACGAAGGCCCACGCAGTGAGGGCGAGGGTGGCGTAGTACAGGCCGACGAGCAGCAGGCCGTCGAACGACATGCCTGGAGGGTACCCGCCGGGAGCGCTCCGTCCGGCCTCCGCGCGGAGAACTCACCCGGACAGGACAGGGCCCCGGAGCGCTGTCGCAGCTCCGGGGCCCTGGTCCGTGGGACCCGAGGTCAGTCGTTCTTGGCGGGAACGGCCGTGGGGTCGGTGCGCTTGGCGGTGCGGGCGCGGGTCACGCGGGCGGAGGTGCCCTTCGCCGCGGGGGTGGCGCGCTTGGCCGCCGAGCTCTTCTTGACCGGCTTGGTCGCGGGCTTCTCGGCGTCGGCCAGCTCGGCCTTCACCGAGTCGGCGGCCTCGTCGACGGCCTTCTCCGCCTTGCCGGCGGCCTTGGCGGTCTTCGCGGCGGCCTTCTGCACCACCGAGGTCACCTCGTTGGAGGCCTCGGTGACGGTCTCGGCGGTCTCCTCGAGCACGTCCTCGAGGCGGTCCTCGACGGCGTCGACGGCGCGCTCGGTGCGGGCGATGACCGTGCGGAAGCCCGGGGAGCGGCGCAGCTCGTCGAGGACGCCGGCGCCGCGCTCGGCCAGCTGCTCGACGGTGGCGACGGCCTGGGTGCGGGCGGTCTCGACCAGCTCGGCCACGGTGGCGCGGACGGTCTCGGGGTTCACCGCGGAGACCAGCTGGGTGGCGGTGCTGCGGGCCTGGGAGACGGCGCCGCGGGCACGGCCGGCGGCCTCCTCGGCGCGGGTCCGGGCCTCCTTGGCGGCCAGGTCGGCCTGCACCTGGGCCTCGCCCGGGAGCGACTCGGCGCGGGCGACGAGCTGGCCGACGACGGCGCGGGCGCGCTCGACGGCCAGGTCACCGGCGCCGACGAGGGCGAGCACCGGGGTGCGGCCGCGCCCGGCGATCTGCTCGGCGACGGTGCGGCCCTGGGCGACGGCGGTCTCGCCGTAGGTCTTGAGGGTCTGGGCGGGGGTCATGCCGACTCCTTCGTGGTGGGGGTCTGGGGTGCGGGGGCGGGCTGCGTGGCGTGCTCGCGGACGTAGGTCTCGTAGAGCTCCAGCAGCACGGCCTTGTGCCGTTCGGAGAGCGCGGGATCGGACCGGATGGCCGCGACCGTGTCCGGGTTGCCGGCCCGGCGGTCGAGGATCCCGGCCTGCTCGTAGAGCGTCTCGGCCGAGATCTTCAGCCCGCGGGCGATGGCGGCGAGGATCTCCGCCGACGGCTTGCGCAGACCGCGTTCCACCTGCGAGAGGTAGGGGTTGCTCACCCCGGCGGTGCGGGCCAGCTCGCGGAGCGACACCCGGGCGGCGTTGCGCTGCTCCCGGATGAACTCCCCGACCTGCGAGCCGACCGCCGAGACGTCGCCGGACTTCTCGGCGACGGTCTCCGCGACGCTGCCCGCGAGGGCGTCCACCTTCTCGCGGACGGTGGTCACCTGCTCGCGGACGAACTCGCCGGGTGTCTGCACGTCTCCGACGCTAACCGCGGGTGCTAGCTCCTGCAAGCGGAGCAGCTAGCACCCGGGCGTGAGTCCGCTCACAGGCGGTGCGCTCGGCTCAAGGAGCGAGCAGCGCGGCCGAGCGGACCTCCCCCACCACGCCGTCCCCACCGCTGACGGGGGTGGCGGCCCAGGGCGCGAGCAGGTCGTCGGCGACGCCCAGCAGGCGCAGGCCGGCGGCCAGCAGCGGCTGCCGGCCGCGCTCCCCGCCGTCGTCCAGCTTGAGCGCGACCGCACCGCGGCCGGGCAGCGCGGCCACGTGGACGCCGTCGGCACCGGCCTTGACCAGCAGGCCCTCGACGGCCTGCATGAGCCCGGTGTCCTCCTTGCCGGTGCCGGCCACCAGCCAGGGGTGGGCGCGCATGGCGTCGGCGACCGCGCGCTCGGGGGTGCCCTCGGCGGCCCCGACCAGGCCCAGCACGCCCCGGGCCAGGCCGGTCAGGGAGAGGGCGTGCTGCGGAGCGCCGCAGCCGTCGACGACGACGGCGGTCACCGGCTCGCCGGCCGCCTCGCCCAGCCGCGCCTCGATCGCCTGCTGCAGCGGATGGGTGCGGTCCAGGTAGCCCTCGGTCGGCCAGCCGGCCGCGACGCAGGCCGACAGCATCGCCGCGTGCTTGCCCGAGCAGTTCATCGCCAGCCGGTCCGGCGCCCGCCCGGCGGCCAGCCACCGGGCGAACGTGGGGTCGTCGGCGGGCAGCGCCGGTGGGCAGCCGAGCGCGGAGACGTCGAGGCCGGCGGCGGCGAGCATGCCGGCGACCAGGTCGCGGTGGCCGTCCTCACCGGTGTGCGAGCCGGCGCCGATCGCCAGCTCCTCCGCCGAGCGCGGCTGCCATCCGGCGGCCAGCAGCGCGGTGGCCTGCACCGGCTTGTTCGACGACCGGGGCAGCACCGGCCGGTCGACGTCCCCGAACGCGGCCGTCCGGGCGCCGTCGGGCCCGAGCACCACCAGGGCACCGCGGTGCACCGACTCCAGGAACCCCGACCGCCACGCCTCCACGAGCACGGGGTTCTCCGGCCACCCGTGCGAGGTGCTGGGTGGCACGGGGGACGTCAGCGCCCCTCGTCGGCCAGCAGGGCGGCGACGTCGGCCTCGCCGTTGCGGTACCGGCGGGCCAGCTCGCCGGCCAGCGCGTCCATCACCTGCTGGACGCCGCGGCGGCGCTCGGACAGCGAGCCCTCGGCGGCGGCCAGCGCGCGGGCGGCCTGCTCGAGGTCGGCGTCGGGGAGGTCGGCGAGCGCGACGAGGTCGACGCCGGGGGTGAGCCCGTTGACCCAGGACTCGTACTCCTCCGGCGCGGCCGGCTGCACGGTCTGGTGCCGGCCGAGCCCGTGCGCGGGCCCGCGGCCCTTCTCGGCGAGGATCTCCGGCAGCAGGTCCAGCAGCGACCGGCCGTCGTGCTCGGCCCGGCGCTGCAGCTCGCGGCGGACGATGTCCAGCCGGCCCTGCAGCAGCCGCCGCGTGTAGGAGAGGTTGACCTCCTCCTGCTCGGCCTGGCGGCGCAGCCGGCGCACGTCGGCCATCGGCCGGTGGACGGCGGCCTCGAGGAAGCCGGGGTCCAGCAGCGCGTCGACGGCGGCGCCGCCCGCGGGCGTCGGTTCGGTGCTCACAGGGCCTCCACGGAACGGTTCGTCGGGACGGCGTCGGTACCGGTCAGGTCGATCAGCGGTGCGCCCAGCAGCGAGCGGGCGGCGGCCGGGGCCAGCGGCGGGCGCTGGGCGATCCGCGCCAGCCCCGCGGCGCGGGCCACGAGCTGCAGGTCGCCGCGGGCCGGGCCGTCGGCGTCGTCGGGGGTGTCGGCGCAGCCGGCGCGCACGTGCACCCCCGCCGACAGCGCGGCCAGCAGCACCGGCAGCGCCCCGGCGCCCAGGCCGGTGGCCGAGACCACGGCGCCGGGCGGGAGGAGCGGCAGGCAGCCGGCCAGCGCGGGCAGCGTGGCGGGCAGGCCGCCGGGGGCGCCGAGCAGCAGGGTCACCGCGACGACACCGCCGGCGGGCGGACCGCCTCCGTCCAGCAGCGCGGCCAGGGCGGTCAGCTGGGCCTCGGTGGTGGCCGTGTAGGCGGCCGGGGTGCCGCGGCGGACGAGCTCGCCGTGCAGCTCGGCCAGGAGCCCGGCGGGGAGGTCCAGCGGCAGGGAGACGAGGTCGGGCCCGGCGTCCAAGCCGCCGACCGGGGTCTGCACCAGCAGGTCGCTGTCCTCGCGGAGGGCGGCGAGGGCCTCCGCCGTCCAGCCGGCGTCCGCGGCGGGGAGGACGGCCACGGCGGCGCCGACCGCCTGGCAGTCACGGGCGGCGGCGGCGACGTCCTCGGGGTCCCCCGCCGCCGGTGCCACCGTCACGAGGGTCCCGGAGGACGCGACCACGCCGCTGCTCACCGCCCGATGGTCGCAGACCGCACCGCCTGTACCCGCTCGCGGGCTGCCACCCGGGTGTCGTCGAGCGCCTCGGGCGCGTCGTCGGGGTCGATGGCGGCACGGGAACCGCCCACGGCGAGCGCGGCGTCCATGGGCACGGACTGCTTGACCAGGGCCAGCGCCACGACGCCCAGCTCGTGGTGGCGCACCACCGAGCCGACCCGGCCGACTTCGCGCGCGCCCAGCAGGACCGGCGTGCCCGCCGCGGGGAGGTCCTCGCTGACGCCGTCCAGGTGGAGCAGGACCAGCCGGCGCGGCGGCCGGCCGAGGTTGTGCACGCGGGCGACGGTCTCCTGCCCGCGGTAGCAGCCCTTGTCCAGGTGGACGGCGGTGCGCAGCCACTCCAGCTCGTTGGGGATCGTGCGGTGGTCGGTGTCCACGCCCAGCCGCGGCCGGCGGGCCTCCACCCGCAGCGCCTCGAACGCGTCCAGGCCGGCGGGCGAGGCACCGGCGGCCAGCAGCCGGTCGGCGACCGCGGCGAGCTCCCCGCGCGGGACGAGCAGGTCGACCACGGGCGCGCCCTCGCCGATGGGCGGCAGGCGGCGGGCGAAGCCGCCGCCGGGCAGCGCGACCACGCCGTCGGGCACCGGCAGCCCGGCCGCGGCGAGCACGTCCGCCGTCCGCGGGCCGACCAGGGTGAGCACCGCCCACGCGTCGGTGACCAGCGCGGGCTCCACGCGCAGCATGAAGACCATCCGGGACAGGAACGCCACCAGCGCCTCGCCGGTGCCGGGCTCGACGTCGAGCCAGACGGCGTCGCCGAGACCGGCGACCACCATGTGGTGCTCGACGTGGCCCTGCGGGGAGAGCAGCAGCGCCTCGGTGCCGGTGCCGTCGGCCAGCGACAGCAGCTGCTGGCTGGTCAGGTCGTTGAGCCAGGAGAGCCGGTCGGTGCCGCGGACGACGAGCACGTCGCGGTCGCTGCGGTCGACCAGGCCGGCGCCCTCGGCGAGCGCCCGCTGCTCGCGCAGGGGGTCGCCGTAGTGGGCCGCCACCGTGCCGCTGTCGACGGCGACGGCACCCGGACGGGTCAGCAGGGGAGACGTGCGCACGGTCATGACCTCTCGTTCCCGGCCCGCTCGCGGCAGCTCCGGCAGGTTCCGGAGAGCGCGACGTGGCCCACGTCCACGGTGAAACCCAGGTCGGCCGCCAGACGTTCCGCGGCGGCGTCGAGGACGTGCGGATCGGCCGAGGCGATCTCGCCGCAGGACTGGCACACCACGTGCAGGTGGGGGTGCTCCGAGGCGTGGTAGACCGGCGCGCCCTTGCCCAGGTGGGTGTGCCAGACCAGGCCCAGCCGCTCGAGCAGCTCCAGGTTGCGGTAGACCGTCGAGGTGTCCGGCGCGGCGCCGTCGGGGCCGGCCTCCTCGCGCAGCCGCGCGCCGATCGCCTCCGGCGTGGCGTGCTCGAGCGCGGCGACGGCGGCCAGCACCCGGCGGCGCTGGGTGGTCAGGCGCAGGCCCTGGGCGCGCAGCCGCTCGGCGAGCGGCGCCTCGGGGCCGTGCTCGTGCGGCGTCTCGGACACGCGGCGAGCCTATTCCCGGGCCCGGGCCAGGTCGGCCAGCTCGGCCAGCAGCCCGGCGTAGTCGCCGGCCGCGATGCCGTCCACGGTGCGGCCGGGCTCCCCGGTCACCCCGTCGATGCCGCCGGCGGCGCCCGCCGCGTCGAGCAGCGCGCCGTCCACCGCCGGGTCCAGCAGCGCGGTCAGGCCGGCCGCCGCGGCCGGGTGCGCGCGGGCCAGGGCGGCCACCAGGCCGTAGCAGCCCCAGTTGGAGGTGCCGGCCACCACCAGCGACCCCACCGGCGTGCGGCAGGCGATCTCCGGGCCGTGCGCGATCGAGGCGGCCACCACCGCGGCGGGCACGTTGCCCATGCCGATCTCGTTGCCGCCGTCACCGACGGCGCCGGTGAGCAGGCCCGGCAGGGCGAACGCCGCGTGCAGCGGCGCGGTGGTGGCGGTGATGTCGACGGCCCGCATGGTCAGCACCCGGCCGCGGGCGCCGGGGCCCAGCCGCTCGACGGCGAGCAGCGCCGCGAGGTCCAGCCCGGCGACCTCGGCGGCGGCCTCCTCCTCCGTCAGCGCCACCGGCACCACCAGGGGCCCGGCCAGGCCGGCGGCGGCCGTGCACGCGGCGACGACCGGACCGCAGGGCTCGTCGGTGACGACGACCGGCTCGGCCCCCAGCAGCGCCAGCGCCCGGGCGAGGACGGCGGCGCCCACGGGGCCGTCGGTCTCGGCGGCCGGCCGCGGCGCCCAGGCGATGTGCACCCCGGTGACCAGCCCGATCCGGCCGCCGGCGCGCGCGACCTCCGCGAGCTGTCCGGCCAGCCGGGCGAGCTGGCCGGCCACCGCCGCCCCCAGGGCGGTGACGTCGCGCGCCCCCGGGCGCTGCACGGCCCGCTCCAGCGGGTCCACGGCGGGGCCGGGGGTCAGGCGACCGGCGGGCGGGCGTCCGCGAGCACCCGCTGGAGCGCGGTCAGGTACCGCTCCGGGACGGCGTGCTCGCCGCGCGGCGGCAGGAAGCCCGCCACGGTGGCGCCGGTGACCGCCGCCGAGGCCGTGGCCTCGTGACCGAGCTCGCGGACCACCGGCTGGTCGCCCCAGGCCGCGCTCCCGGCCAGGTGCGCCATCGCCGCGGCGCTCTCCGCCCGCTCCCCCACGCAGTCGAACGGCTTCTCCGTCGCCCACAGCCGGCGGAAGCCGTCGGCCAGCGCGGGGTCGGCGAGCGGATTGCCGCCGAACATCTCCAGGGCCTGCTCGGGGGTCAGGAACACCGCGAACATCAGGAAGGTGAACAGGCACTTGTCGCAGTGCAGGCACCAGCGCTGCTCGGCCCGGCCGCCGACGTGCTCCTGGGTGTAGGAGCGGTTGCAGCTGAGGATCGAGGTGCGCAGCGGCAGCCCGGCGACCGCGGCCACGGTCGCCAGCTCCGACAGCTGCCGGGTGAGGCTGAAGTAGCCGACGCCGAGCTCGGCGGCGGCCGCGGCGAAGAGCAGCTCGAACTCGTAGGACTTCGAGTACTGGTGGTTCACCCGCGCGCCGCCGATGGTCAGCGTCTCCTCGTCGGCGGATCGCTCGTTGGCGAAGACCACCGGGTCGCACCCGCCGAGGACGGCGACCAGCGTCGCGATGGCGGAGTTGATGGCGGTCACCGGCACGTGCCCGTTGAGGCCGCCCTCCGCCGTCCGGCGGGCGAGCAGCGGGTCCAGCCGGCGCCGCACCGTGACCAGCGGGGCCCCGGCCGCGGCGACGACGTCGCGCTGGGCGGCCGTGGGGTTGATGGCCAGCGCCGTCCCGTCCGGGATGACGACGAGCGCGAGTGCGGAGTCCTTGCCGCCGCCCACCGGCAGCAGCGCGCCGCGGCTGCCGGCCGCCGGGGTCGGGCCCGCCTCGCGGACCTGCACGTCCCAGCTCACCTCGTGCGGCACGGGCAGCCGGTTGACCGCGGCGAACTCGCCGAGGCCGTCGCGGTAGGCCGCCCGCGCGACCGCCAGCTGCGCCGTGGTCACCGGCCGGGTCACCGCGATCCGGCCGGGCGCGCGCAGCTTGTAGTAGCTGGTGCCCATGACCAGGTGCACCAGGTCGAGGGCGGCGTCCAGCTGCACCGGGGCCGCGTCGCCCAGCAGCTCCGGGTCGAGGGCGAGGGTCTCGGTGAACTCGTCGTCCCCGAGCCGGTAGCGGAAACGAGCCTCGCCGGTGGCCGGGTCGAGGTCGCGGTCGGAGACGGTGAAGACGTCGGGGGCGGTCACGGGCGCCGGCCCGCGCGCTCAGACCGGCTGCGCACCGGCGTCTCGCAGGATTCGCGCATAGGTCGCTGCCAACTCCTCGTAGTTGCGGAAGCGGTTGTAGCTGGGGGCGCCCGGCGACAGCAGCACGACGCCACCGGACGGCGTCCGGTCGATCGCGGCGGCCACCGCGGCGCCGAGGTCGGGGGCCTCGGTGACCGCCACCGGGGTGCCGTCCGCGGCCGCCCGGACGTCGGCGGCCAGCCGGGCGCCGGTGTCGGGCACGGTGACCAGCGCGACGGCGTCCCGCCGGTCGGCCAGCGCGCGCGCCAGGCCGGTGTAGTCCAGGCCGCGGTCGGCGCCGCCGGCGATCAGCGTGATCGGCCGGCCGGCCAGGGCGTCGAGCGCGGCGAGCACCGACACCGGCGTGGTGCTCAGGGTGTCGTCGACGAAGGTGACGCCGCCCAGCGTCGCCACCGGCGAGAGCCGGTGCGGCAGCGCGCGGAAGTCCGCGACCGCGCGCACGACCGCGTCGGCGGCGGCGGTGAGGTCCAGGCCGAGCAGCGCGCAGGCGGCCAGCGCGACGGCGGTGTTGCCGAGGTTGTGCACGCCCGGCAGGTGCTCCGGGCGGGCCGCGGCGAGCAGGTCGGCGGGGACGACGGCGGCCGGGTCGACCAGCAGTGCGGAGTCCAGGTAGCGCTCGGCCAGCGGCCGGGCCTGCGGGCCGACGACCACCGAGCCCGGCGGGCAGGCGCCGAAGATCCGCAGCTTGTCGCGGTAGTAGGTCTCCTCCGAGCCGTGCCAGTCCAGGTGCTCCGGCGCCAGGGAGGTGAGCGCGCCGCGGCCGGTGAAGTCGGGCACCGCGGCGGCCTGGTAGCTGGAGATCTCCACGACGAGGGTCCGCCCGTCGGCGGTGCCGTCGAGCAGCACGTCCAGCAGCGGGGTGCCGATGTTGCCGGCATGCACGGCCGGCCGGCCGGCGCCGGTGAGGACGGCGGCGGCCAGCGCGCTGGTCGTGCTCTTGCCCTTGGTGCCCGTGACGCAGAGGGTCGGCACCCCGCGGACGGCGAACTCGGCCAGCGCCATGCCGGTGCCGGTGGTCACGCAGGTGCGGTCGGCCAGCGCGCGGGCGTCGTCCCGGTAGGGGCTGATCCCCGGCGACCTGACGACGACGTCGCAGCCGGCGAGCGTGCCCACGTCGGTCGAGGAGGCCACCCCCGCGGGGAGCGTGGCGGGGTCCACCGGGCGGGCGTCGACCACCAGCACCGCGGCGGCCCCGGCGGCCAGCGCGGCCCGCACCGCGGCGTGCCCCTCGCGGCCGTGCCCCCAGACCCCGACCCGCTGCCCGGCGAGCTCGGCCGGCCGGAGGGAGCGCTCCCGCGGCGGCGGTGCGGGGCGGGCGTCCACGGCTGTCCACCATACGGACCGGACGCACCTGCCGACCCGGCGCGCCGGGACCACCGCCGGTAGGCTGGCCCGCGGTGCGCCGGGAAGTCTGGTCGGCAGTTCCCGACCGGACCCCTCCTCCAGGAGCCGCCCCATGCCGTCGACCTCCTCCCGCACCCTCCTCGGCCGCGGGTCGTGGGCCGAGACCTCCCGGATCGCCGGCGTCCTCCGCAAGGAGACCGTCGGCGGCGTCCTCCTGCTGATCGGCGCGGCCGTCGCGCTGATCTGGGCGAACTCCCCGTGGTCCGCGGCCTACGAGACGCTGCGCGACACCCGGGTGGGCCCCGCGTCGCTGCACCTCGACCTGACCCTGGGCACCTGGGCGGCCGACGGCCTGCTGGCGATCTTCTTCTTCGTCGCCGGCCTCGAGCTCAAGCGCGAGTTCGTCGCCGGCGACCTGCGCGAGCCCCGCCGGGCGGCGCTGCCGGTGGCCGCGGCCGTGGGCGGCATGGCCGTGCCCGCGCTGTTCTTCGTGCTGTTCAACCTGGGCCGCGACGACGGCGCGCTGGGCGGGTGGGCCATCCCGAGCGCCACGGACATCGCCTTCGCCCTCGCCGTCCTCGCGGTGATCAGCACGCACCTGCCCAGCGCGCTGCGCACCTTCCTGCTGACCCTGGCCGTGGTCGACGACCTGCTGGCGATCGTCGTCATCGCGATCTTCTACACGAGCGACCTGGCGGTGACGCCGCTGCTGCTGGCCCTCGTGCCGCTGGCGATCTTCGGGTTCCTCGTGCAGAAGCGGATCCGCTCGTGGTGGCTGCTGCTGCCGCTGGCGGCCGTCACCTGGGTGCTGGTGCACGAGTCCGGCGTCCACGCCACCGTCGCCGGCGTGCTCCTGGCCTTCACCGTGCCGGTGGTGCGCAGCGAGGCCGCCGGCGGTCCCGACGCCGGTCCCGGCCTCGCCGAGCACTTCGAGCACCGCATCCGGCCGCTGTCGGCCGGCGTCGCCGTCCCGGTGTTCGCGTTCTTCTCCGCCGGCGTCACCATCGGCGGGCTGTCCGGGCTGGCCGCCTCCGCCACCGACAGCGTGGCCCTCGGCATCGCCGTCGGGCTGGTGGCCGGCAAGGCCATCGGCATCACCCTGGCGACGTGGCTGGTCGCCCGGTTCACCCGGGCGCAGCTGGACGAGAACCTGGGCTGGCCGGACGTCGTCGGGCTCGCGCTGCTCGGCGGGATGGGCTTCACGGTGTCGCTGCTCATCACCGAGCTGGCCTACGGGCTCGGCTCGCCGACGTACGACCACGCCAAGGTCGGCATCCTCGTCGGCACGTTCGTCGCCGCGCTCCTCGCGGCGGTCGTGCTGCGCACGCGCAACCGCCGCTACCGCCGGATGTTCGAGGAGGAGCAGGTCGACCGCGACGCCGACGGCATCCCCGACGTCTACCAGGTCGAGACGGTCGACGACCGGGCCGCCCACGACCCCGGCTGGAAGGGCGTACCGCCCCCGGGACGCACCGTGGGCGATTCAGCCGAGGGCTGACAAAACGTCGTTGCCGCACCCCCGGAGGCGTCGTACCGTCGAGGTACACGAGAGAGGAGGTGGTCCGTACTTTGCATGCTTATCGGACTCGTGAGGTGGCTGTCCGCTAGCCGCCGTCCAGATGGGCCGCCCGTTCAGGCGTCGTGGAAGACCCACCGCACCTGAGCGACGGCATGATCGCCCGTCCGTCGTACGGCGGCGAGCGAGAACCGGACAGTCACCCGACCCCCGGGCCGCCGACCGTTGTCCAGTCGGCCCGCGAGCTGCCGTCCCTGCGGGGATGGCGCCGCGGAGCAGCCCGGGGGTTGTCCGTTTTCTGGGTAGGTTGAGGCCGTGTTGCTCGCCGGCCGCCCCCTCGCCGCGGACGTCTCCGCCGGCGGCTGGCTGACCCGCGAGGTCCGCGCCGCGCGACCGGGCACCGTCGCCGCGCTCGTGCCCGCCGTCTTCCCGACCTACGCCCGGGTGCTGCACCCGGCGGTCCGCTACGCCGGGGACGACGACGTCGACGTCCGCTGGGACGAGGTCGCCGCCCACAACGGCACCACCGCGCACCGGCTGATGCAGTGGCCGGCGATCACCGGGGCGTGGGAGTACGTCGGCGAGGACGACCAGCCCGGGGTGTGGAACGACAGCCCCGCCGAGGGTCACCTGGCCGCGCACGTGGCCGGCGCGCTGGCCGCCCTGCTGTCCGAGGCCACCGCCACCCCGCAGGAGTGCTGGTTCGGCGTCTGCGACGACGTCGCCCACCCCTCCTACCGGCGGCTGGCCCTGAGCGACTGCGAGGCGCTGCTGGTCGGCGGCCCCCTGACGCTGGCCTCGGCCAACTTCGCCCCCGAGCCCCGGGAGCAGAGCGCGCACGTGTGGTGGCCGGCCGACCGCGCCTGGTGCGTGATGACCGGGCCCACGCTGATGAGCACCTACGTCGGGGGCCCGGCCGAGGTGGTCGACGCCCTGCTCACCTCGCGGCTGGAGGCCCACCCCGCCCGGCCCGAGGACCCGGTCGGCATCGGCACCGACCCGGTCAACCCGACGCCGCGCCGATAGGGGCGGGAACCACGGGGGTCCTGCTAGAGGGCGGCGAGCTCCGCGGCCAGGTCGTCGAGACCGAGGGTGCCCTGGGAGAGCGCGGCCATGTGCCACGCGCGGGCGTCGAAGTCCGCCCCGCGCGCCCGGCGGGCGACCTCCCGGCCGGCCAGCCACGCCCGCTCGCCGAGCTTGTAGCTGATCGCCTGCCCGGGGACGCCGAGGTAGCGCACCAGCTCGCTGTCGAGGAACGCCTCGGTGCTGCCGCTGTGCTCGCCGAGGAAGGCGCGGGCCAGCTCCGGCGTCCAGGGGCGGCCGCCGTGCGCGGCCAGGACGCCGTCGGCGTCGTCGGGCACGGGCAGCTGCAGGTGCATCCCGAGGTCGACGACGACGCGCATCGCCCGCAGCTGCTGGCCGTCGAGGTAGCCCATGCGCGACCACGGCTCGGCGAAGTAGCCGAGCTCGTCCATCAGCCGCTCGGCGTAGAGCGCCCAGCCCTCGATGTCCGCCCCGACCATGCCCACCGACGTCTGGAAGGTGGACAGCTCGCCGGAGACCAGCACCCACTGGGCCAGCTGCAGGTGGTGGCCCGGAACGCCCTCGTGGTACCAGATCGAGACGAGGTCCCAGAGCGGGAACCGCTCGCGGCCCAGCACCGGCAGCCAGGTGCGGCCGGGCCGGCTGAAGTCCTGGCTGGGCTGCGTGTAGTAGGCACCGGCGGCGCTGCCCGGCGGGGAGACCGCCGACTCCACCCGGCGCAGCGGCGGTGCGAGGTCGAAGTGGACGCCGTCCAGCGCACCGATCGCGCGGTCCATCACGCCCTGCAGGTACTCGCGGGTCGCCTCCACGCCGTCGATGGCCGGCCCGTGCACCGCCAGCCAGGCCATCGCCTCGCGCGGCCCGGCGCCGTCGAGGACCGCCCGGGCGGCGGCCCGCTGCTCGGCCAGCAGCCGCCGGTGCTCGGCCCAGCCCCAGGCGTAGGCCTCCTCCAGACCGTCACCGGCCCCGAGGTCCGAGCCGGTCCACCGGCGGGCGGCCAGCGCGTAGCGGTCCCGGCCGACGGCGTCCGGCGTGCCCTCGGCGCGGGGCAGGTAGTCCTGGCGGAGGAAGTCGCGCACGGCGGCGACCGCCCCGTCGGCGGCGGCCGCCGCGGCGTCGAGGTCGCGCCGGAGCGCGTCGGGCCCGGCGGCGGCGAACCGGGCGAACCACGGGCCGGCCAGCCAGGCGTCCAGCTGGCCGACGACGGTGGCGACCTGCCGCGGCGCCACGAACAGGCCCCGGCGGGCGCCCTCCTCCAGGCTGGCCAGGAAGCCGCGGTAGGCCGCGGGCACCCGGGCCATCCGGCGGGCGATGACGGACCAGTCCGTCGCGCCGTCGGCGGGCATCTGCAGGAACACCTGGCGGATCGCGTGCAGCGGGCTGAACAGGTTCGACAGGGCCCGCAGCCCCTCGCCGGCCTCGTGCGCGGCCAGCTCCGCGCCGAGTCGCTCGCGCAGCAGCCGGGCGCAGCGGCGGTCGACGGGGTCGGCGAGGTCGGCCCGGTCGAGGGCGGCCAGGGTGGCCCGGGCGAGGTCGGCCTGCGCCTCGAGCCCGTCGGGGCCGGGGTCGGGCAGCCGGTCGTCGCCGGGACGGGTGCCCAGCGAGGTCGCCACCAGCGGATCGAGGTCGCAGAGCGCCTCGACGTGCCGGTCGGCGACCGCCCGGGCGGTCGGGGCCGGAGCCGTCACCGGATCCGTTCGAGCCGCGCCGACATCACCGGCCGCGCCGGCTGCTCGCCGGTGGCCCGGTCGATGGCGTACGCCAGCGCGCCGTCGACGATCCCGTACAGCCGCACCTCGCGGGTGACGTCCGCGGCGTCCGGCGTCCGGGCCAGGACGTCGCTGATCAGCTCCCAGCTCGTGCTGGTCCGCGCCCGGCCGACGGCGATCTGCACCAGCCCGGCCGGATCGACGACGAGCAGCTCGACGTCGTCCTCACCCCGGGCCCGCCAGAAGCCGGACTCCCGCACCCCCGGCTCCTCGACCCGGCCGTCGTCGGACAGCAGCCAGGTGCGCGACTCGTAGGCGAGGAAGCCGCGGCCGTCGTGGGCGAAGCGCGCCCACTGGCCGAACCGCCGGTCGCGGTCGCGCCCGTCCACCCCGGCGGCCAGCACGCCCTCGCCGTGCCACTCGCCGAGCAGCGGCAGCAGCCCCAGCAGCTCGTGCCCGACCTCGGGGCCGGTGCGGACGTCGACGGTGTCCTCGAACGGCAGCTCGGTGCGGTCGCTCACGAGCGCACCGACCGCGGACGGCGGGCCAGACGGAAGGCGCCGTACCCGCTGCCGAGGGCAGCCAGCGACGCCAGGGCGACGAGGACCCAGGCAGAGACCATGACCCCCACCGTAGGACGGCCACCCGCGCCGGCGCTCAGCCGGCCGCCACCTCCGCCGCGCCCGCGGTCGCCGCGACCACGGAGGCCCACGGGGTGGCGGTCAGCCCGAACGTCGCCGTGGTGGCCGCGGCGTCCTGCACGTACGCCTGGTCCCACTGGTGCCGGATGGCGACGATCTCGCGCATCACGGGAGCGAACGCGCCGACCGCGCGCAGCACCGGCCAGGGGATGCCGCTGACCGGCACCGGCGGCCGGCCCATGGCCGCGGCGAGGTCGGCCAGGGCCTGCCGCTGCGACCGCGGCGGCGGGCTCGGCACGTGCCAGGCGCGGCCGTACGCCCGCTCGTCGGTGCCGAGGGCGGCGAGGGTGGCGGCGACGTCGGGCAGGTAGGCCCAGCTGCGCGGGACGTCGGGGTCGCCCACCACCCAGGCGCGGCGGCCGCGGCGCAGCGCGGGCAGCTGGCGGACGAGGTGCGAGTGGTCGGCCGGCACCTGCGGGCCGACGAAGTCCGCGGCCCGCGCCTCGGTCACCCGCACCCGGCCGGCCTCGTGGGCGGCGAGCGCGTCGGCCCACATGCGCGCCCGGATCCGGCCCTTGACGTCGGTGGCGGCCAGCGGCGTGTCCGGCGTCATCAACCCGTCCGGCCGCCCGTAGCCGTAGAGGTTGCCCATGATCACCAGCGCGGCGCCGGTGCGCTCCGCGGCGGCGAGCAGGGCCGCGGCCATGGGCGGCCAGTCGGTGGTCCACCGCGGATACGGCGGGTTGACCGCGTTGTAGAGCGCGGCGGCTCCGCGGGCGGCCTCGGTGAGCGCCTCGGCATCGGCCGCGTCGACCCGCCGGTGCTCCACGGCGTCGGTGGAGACGCCGCCGCTGCGGGAGAGCACCCGCACCCGGTGCCCCTGGGCGGCCAGCACCTCCGCCGTCGTCGTCCCGACCGCACCCTTGCCCACGATCACGTGCAGTGCCATCCGCTTCCTCCTGCCGGTCGTCCGAGAGCGGTGCTCTCGGTTGCGGACGACGCTCGCAGAAGACCGGCCGCTACGTCAAGAGCACTGCTCGTACTTGCGGACGGTGCTCTCGTAGCGGCAGGCTGGCCTGGTGTCCCCCACCGCCCGCGAGCGCGTCCGCGCCGAGCTCACCGCCGAGATCACCGACGCCGCACGGCGGCAGCTGGCCGAGGTGGGCGCCGCCGCGCTGTCCCTCCGCGCGGTCGCGCGGGAGCTGGGGATGGCCTCCTCGGCGCTGTACCGCTACTTCCCGAGCCGCGACGACCTGCTGACCCGGCTGATCATCGACGGCTACGACGCCCTGGGCGCCGCCGCCGAGGCCGCCGACGACCCGGCCGCTCCCCCGCGCGAGCGCTGGCTGGCGGTCTGCCGGGCGGTCCGCGGCTGGGCGCGGCAGCACCCGCACGAGTACGCGCTGCTCTACGGCTCGCCGGTGCCCGGGTACGCCGCTCCGCGCGACACCGTGCCGGCCGCGTCGCGGGTCGGTGTCGTGCTCGGCCGGATACTGGGTGACGCCGCGCGCTCGGGGGCGCTGCCCGAGGCGGCCGGCGAGCGCGATCCGGGGCTGGTGAGCGACGAGGCGGTCGCCGTCCTCGGCGGGGACGCCCCGGGCCTCGACGACGGCGTGCGGCTGCGGGCGCTGCTGGCCTGGAGCTCGGTGTACGGGACGATCAGCTTCGAGCTGTTCGGCCACTTCGTCGGGTCGGTGGCCGACGGCGACCGGTACTTCGACCGCGCGATGGGCGAACTGGCCGCGCTGATCGGCCTCTGACCCGCACGGGAGCCGGGGGAAGGGGTCGGAGGCGGATCCGGGTAGGGCAGGCTCGGGAGCGGCGGGACACGCGGGGCGAGGAGGGGACATCGACGAGCAGCACGGCGGGCAGCCGGCGGTGCCGCCCTGGTTCCGCGCGCTCCGGGACGCCGTCTTCGTGTCCGCCTGGGTGCTGACCCCCGGTGGCCGGCTGCTGGCCGCCAACCGGCTGGCCGTCGAGGGCTGCGGCTTCGACCGCCGCGACGTGCTCGGCCGGCCGTTCTGGGAGACCGGCTGGTGGGCCCTCGGGGACGACGTCCGCGCGCAGCTGCACGCGTGGGTCGACGCCGTCGGCGAGGACGGTCGCGAGGTGCGGGCGGTCACCCCGTACACCACCGCCACCGGCGAGGTGCGCACGGTCGACCTCGCGGTCCAGCGGGTCGCCGACGACCCCGGCGGGCCGGCGTACGTGCTGGTCACGGGCGTGGACGTCACCGACCGGGTCCTGGCCGAGCACCGCGAGCGCGACCTGGCCGAGCTGCGCGCGGCCGAGGCCGACCTCTCCCGGGCGCTGGCGCTGTCCGAGCGGGTGCTCGGCAACGTCGCCGACGGCATCTACGGCCTCGACCGCCACGGCCGGGTCGAGTTCGTCAACCCCGCCGCCGTGGCCATGACCGGGCTCCGCGCCGACCGGCAGCTCGGCGCCGACCAGCACGCCCTGCTGCACGACCGGCGCCCCGACGGCTCCCCGTACCCGCGCGAGGAGTGCCCGGTCTGGCGGGCGCTGCGCTCCGGTGAGGTGGTGACCGCCGACGAGGAGGTCTTCTGGCGCGCCGACGGCACGCCGTTGCCGGTCACCCTGATCGCCGTGCCGACCATCGAGGACGGCGTGGTGACCGGCCTGGTCGTCTCCTTCCGCGACCTCACCGACCGGATCGCCGCGCAACGGCAGGCCGCCGAGCTGGCGCGGCTGAGCGCCGAGGCAGCCGCCACCCGGGCCCTGGCCGACCGCCTGCAGGCCGCGCTGCTCACGCCGCCGCCGGAGCCCGACCACCTGCAGATCGCGGTGCGCTACCGGCCGGCGGTGCACGGCGCGCAGGTCGGCGGCGACTGGTACGACGCCTTCCTCTCCCCCGACGGCGCGACCACCCTGGTGATCGGCGACGTGGTGGGTCACGACAGCGGCGCGGCCGCGGCCATGGGGCAGCTGCGCGGGCTGGTCCGCGCGCTGGCCTTCGACAACGCCGAGACGCCGGCGGCCACGCTGCGCCGGGTCGAGCGCACCGCGCGCGGCCTGGGCGTCGGCGCCCTCGCCACCGCCGTCCTCGCCCGGGTGGAGCGCATCCCCGGCGTGCCGGTCGCCGGGGCGCGGCGGCTGCGGTGGAGCAACGCGGGGCACCTCCCGCCGCTGCTGCTGGCCCCCGACGGGTCGAGCACCTACCTGGAGAGCCGGCCGGAGTTCATGCTCGGCATCGACCCGGAGGCTGCGCGGTCCGACCACACGGCCGAGCTGCGCGACGAGCACACCCTCCTGCTGGTCACCGACGGGCTGGTGGAGCGGCGCGACGCCGACCTCGACGCCGGCCTGGCCGCCCTGCAGGCGGCGCTGGCCGATCTCGGCCGGTCGCCGCTGGAGGAGCTGTGCGACCGGCTGCTGGACCGCCTGCTGCCCCACGGCGCCGCCGACGACGTCGCCATCGTCGCGGTCCGCGCCTATCCGGAGGACCGCCCGCGGCCGCCCGAGGCCGGGCCCAACCGGCTCCCGCCCGGGTTCGAGGAGCCGGCCGGCTAGAGCTGCGCGAGCTCGGCCTCGAGGTCGTCGAGACCGAGCGAGCCCTGCGACAGCGCGGCCATGTGCCAGGCCTTGAGGTCGAAGTCGGCGCCCCGGGCCCGCTGCGCGGCCGCCCGCCCGGCCAGCCAGGCACGCTCGCCGAGCTTGTAGCTGATCGCCTGGCCGGGCAGGCCGAGGTAGCGGATCAGCTCGCTGTCGAGGAACGCCGGGTCGCTGCCCAGGTGCTCACCGGCGAAGGCCCGCGCGAGCTCGGGCGTCCACGGCCGGCCGCGGTGCTCGGCGAGCACGCCGTCGGCGTCGCCGGGCACGGGCAGCTGCAGGTGCATGCCGATGTCGATGACCACCCGGATCGCGCGCAGCTGCTGGGCGTCGAGGTAGCCCATCCGCGCGCCGGGGGCGGTCAGGTAGCCGAGCTCGTCCATGAGCCGCTCGGCGTAGAGCGCCCAGCCCTCCACGTTCGCGCTCACCGACCCCAGCGAGGTCTGGTAGGTCGACAGGTCCTTCGAGACGTAGGCCCACTGCGCCAGCTGCAGGTGGTGGCCCGGGACGCCCTCGTGGTACCAGATCGAGACGAGGTCCCAGAGCGGGAACCGCTCCCGGCCCAGCGTCGGCAACCAGGTGCGGCCCGGCCGCGAGAAGTCCTGCGCGGGGCGGGTGTAGTACGGCGCCGCGGCGCTGCCGGGCGGCGCGATCATCGCCTCGACCCGGCGGACCGGCTCGGCGAGGTCGAAGTGCGTGCCGTCCAGCGCGGCGATCGCCTCGTCCATCATCGCCTGCAGCCGCTCCCGGATGGCCTCGACGCCGTCGACGGCGGGGCCGTGCTCGTCGAGCCAGGCCATCGCCTCCCGCGGGGTCGCGCCCGGCCGCAGCGCCTCGGCCTCCGCCCGCTGCTCGGCCAGCAGCCGCTGGTGCTCGGCCCAGCCCCAGGCGTAGGCCTCCTCCAGCCCCTGCCCGGCGCCGAGGTCGGAGCCGTTCCACCGGCGGGCGGCGACCGCGTAGCGGTCCCGGCCGACGGCGTCGGGCGTGCCCTCGGCCCGCGGCAGGTACTCGTCGCGGAGGAAGTCGCGCACCTCGGCCACCGCGGCGTCGGCGTCGCGGGCGGCGGCCTCGAGCTCCGCGCGGAGGGACTCCGGGCCGGCCGCGGCCAGCCCGCCGAAGAACGGGCCGGACAGCCACTCGCCGAGCTGGCCGACCACGGTGGAGACCTGGCGCGGCGCCACGAGCAGGTCGCGGCGGGCGCCCTCGCGCAGCGTCTCGAGGTAGCCGCGGTAGGCCGCGGGGACGCGCGCCATGCGCCGGGCCACGACCGACCAGTCGTCGTCGGTCGCCCGCGGCATCAGCAGGAACACCTGGCGGATCGAGTGCACCGGGCTGAACAGGTTCGACAGCGCCCGGAAGCCCTCGCCGGCCTCGTGCGAGGCGAGCTCGGCGCCCAGCCGCTCGCGCAGCAGCCGGGCGCAGCGGCGCTCGATCGGGTCGTCGGCCAGGGCCGGGTCGGCGGCCAGCACGGCGTCCAGCTCGGTGAGGGTGCGACGGGTCAGCTCCGCCTCGACCTCCAGGCCCGCCGGGCTGGGGTCGGGGAGGCCGTCGTCGCCGGGGCGGGTGCCCAGCGAGGTGGCGACGATCGGGTCGAGGTCGCAGACGGCGTCGACGTAGCGGTCGGCCACCGACCGGGGAGTGCCGAGGTTCGCCATGCCGTCACCGTAACCACGGCCCGGATGGCACAGCGCCCGCCCCGGCGGAAGCCGGGACGGGCGCTGCACAGGGGGTCCTCCAGCTACGCGATGACGACCGTCGTCTCGTTCAGGCCGACCTCGGCGCTGATGACGCGCTCGCCCTTGCCGGCCTGCGCCAGCGAGCGCAGCTTCCACTCGCCGGGAGCGGCGAAGAAGCGGAACTCACCCTCGGGGCTGGTGACGACCTCGGCGGTGAACTCGTCGGTGCCGTCGAGCAGCCGCACGTAGGCGCCGGCGACGGGGGCTCCGTCGTGCCACACCTGGCCCTGGATGACGGTCTGCGTGCTCAGGTCGATGCCGACGAGGGCACCACCCTGCTTCGGGGCTGCGCACATGGGTCAGCTCACTTCTCGATCGGGACGCCGACCAGCGAGCCGTACTCGACCCAGCTGCCGTCGTAGTTCTTGACGTCGGTCTTGCCGAGCAGCTCGCGCAGCACGAACCAGGTGTGGCTCGAGCGCTCGCCGATGCGGCAGTAGGCGATGGTGGCCTTGCTGTCGTCGAAGCCCTGCTCGGCGTAGAGCTTGGCCAGCTCCTCGTCGGACTTGAAGGTGCCGTCCTCGTTGGCCGCCTTGCTCCACGGGATGTTGATCGCGGAGGGCACGTGGCCGGCACGCTGCGACTGCTCCTGCGGCAGGTGCGCCGGGGCGAGGATCTTGCCGGAGAACTCGTCGGGCGAGCGGACGTCGACGATGTTCTTGCTGCCGATCGAGGCGACGACCTCGTCGCGGAAGGCGCGGATCGACAGGTCGGGCTCCTGCGCCGTGTACTGCGTCGCCGGGCGCTCGACGGCGTCCTTGCTCAGCGGGCGGCCGTCGAGCTCCCACTTCTTGCGGCCGCCGTCCATCAGCTTGACGTCGGAGTGGCCGTACAGCTTGAAGTACCAGTACGCGTAGGCGGCGAACCAGTTGTTGTTGCCGCCGTAGAGGATCACGGTGTCGTCGTTGGCGATCCCGCGCGAGGACAGCAGCGCCTCGAAACCGGCCTTGTCCACGAAGTCGCGGCGCAGCGGGTCCTGGAGGTCCTTCTTCCAGTCCAGCTTCACCGCACCCTCGATGTGGCCGCCGTCGTAGGCGCTGGTGTCCTCGTCGACCTCGACGAGGACGATGCCGGGGTCGCCGAGGTGCTCCTGCACCCAGTCGGCGGTGACGAGCACGTCGTTGCGGCTCATGGGGGGTGTTCCTCCCTGGTCGGTGGTGCGGTCGGGTCAGGCGGTGTGCGCCGGGGCGGCCCGGCGGACGGTGAGGTAGAGCTCGCAGCCCAGGCAGAAGCCGGTGGCCGCGTTGAGCAGGGCCGCCACCAGCGCCAGGCCGGTGGCGACGGCGCCGACGACGGGCGCGCCGAGCAGGTAGCCGGCGGCACCGACGACGGCGAAGACGAGGCCCACGAGCTGGGCGAAGCGCAGCGGCGCCTCGGGCTCGCGCTCCCGCACCGGGCCCAGCCGCGGGGCGACCAGGACGCGGTACAGCAGGCCGTAGGGCGCCCGCCGCATCCCGCCGAGGGCGCCGGCGGCGAAGACGGCGGCCTGGGCGGCCACCAGCCAGCCCGAGGCGGTGAGCAGCGCGACGGCGAGGACGGCACTGGTGACCCACGCGGCGAAGCGCGGGCCCCGGACGTCCACGACCGCGGGTGCGGCGGCATGGCGAGCAGGCATGGAAGCAAGGTCTCCGGACGGCGGTCAGGGCACGTCTGGGCGGGGGTCAGCCCACCCTCAGGAGGCCGGACACAGGCAGCTGCCGACGCGGCACAGGTCCACTGTGCGGCGCGAGGTCAGCAGGGTGCCCATGGGGCGAGAGTAGCCGATCACGAGCGCGCCCCCGTGTGGGCGTCGACGAGAGCGGTCAGCTCCTCCGGCCGCGGGGCGCCGCTGCTGCGCCCGAGCAGGGCGCCGGTGCGGTCCAGGTAGAACAGCGTGGGGGTGCGCCGGACGTCGAGCTCGCGGACGGCCTCGAGGTGGCTCTCGGCGTCCACGTGCACGTAGGCCAGGCCCGGCCGGGTCGCCTGCAGCTGCTGCAGCCGGGCCCGCGTGGCCCGGCAGGGACCGCAGAACGCGGTCGAGAACTGGACGACGGTGAGGTCGGCCTCCTGCGGGCGGACCCCCAGCCCGGCGAGCACCTCGACCGGCTGCACGGCGGCTCCCTCCTCGACGGCGCGGACCGCGCCGCTGCGGGTGCGCAGCCAGACCGCCACCGCGGCGGCGACCAGCAGCGCCGCGGCCAGCACGACCGCCCCCGTCCCGTCCATCCCCGCTGCCAACCGCGGCCGCGCGGACGGCATTCCCGCCGGCGGCTCAGCCGCGCAGCACCGTGTCCGTGGCCTCGACGGCGACGGCCACGCCGTCCTCGGCCGGCTCGACGGAGGTGAGCCGGAGGCCGAACGGCAGGCTGAGCCGGTAGCGCAGGTCGAGCAGGTCGCTGGCCTCGTCCACCAGCGGCGAGGGCAGCTCGATGCCGGCGCCCGCGGCCTCCTCGACGTCGATCACCAGCTCGTCCCCGTCCAGCGAGACCTGGCCGACGGCGGTCAGCGGGAACGACTGCCCGAGCAGCTCGACGGTCCGGGTGATCCGCAGGCCGTCGCCCTCCCGGGTCAGCGTGGTGTCCGCACCGAGCTGCTCGGACAGCAGCGCGTACGACAGCGTGGCGGTCCCGTCGATCCGGTCGACCGGCACCTCGGTGACCGAGCCGCCCAGCACCGCCGACAGCGGCACGTGCACGCCGCGCAGCGTGACGTCGGCGCGGGTGCCCTCCGGCTGGCCGAGGTCGGAGGCGGTGAGGGCGATGCGCACCTCCTCGTAGTCGCCGGCGACGGCCTGGGTGAGGAACGGCCACCCCTCGATCGCGACCGACGGCGTGCCGGACAGGCCCCCCCGGTCGGCCATGGCCTCGGCGACGCGGTCCTCGGCCACGCCCACGGCCACCCGGTCGGCGACCAGCGCCAGGCCGAGCAGGACGACGAGGACCACCAGCAGACCCTTCACGCGGGCGGCCTCAGAACCCCGTCTGGAGGGCGACGGAGAACGCGACCGGCGCGGTGGCCGCGATGGGCAGCGCCGCCTGCACCACCGGCAGCGACCAGCCGCGCCCGCGCCCCTCGGCGACGACGTAGCTGGCGGCCAGGCCGATCAGCACGGCGACCGCGGAGAGCACCAGGCCCACGGTCACCGAGGAGAGCGTGTCCAGCAGCCCGCCCGGGGAGTGCCGCACCAGCGCGACCGCCGCACCGGCCAGCACGGCCAGCAGCAGGGCCAGGACGCCGACCGGCACGCCGGGTGCGACCTGCGGCCGCGGCAGGACGGTGTCGACCAGGTGCCCCACGACCAGCGCACCGCCGACGACCAGGGCCGCGGTGGCCGCCGCGCCGTCGCCACCGGCGACGTCGGGCACCCGCAGCCACACCGCGCCGGCGCACACCGCGCAGACCAGCAGCACCACCCCGGCCAGCGAGCCGACGACGTCGGCCCGTGGCGCCTTCCGCAGCATCTGGTGCAGCACCGCGGCGACGAAGGCCACCCCCGGCACGGCCAGCAGCGCGCCCAGCTCGGGGCGCTCGGGCAGCACGAGCAGCAGGTCGGCGGCGGCCGCCGCGGCCAGGCCGATGACCAGCGACCCGGCCGGGCCGCGCATGCGGGTGGCCGGGCCCCACGCCGCGACCAGGGCCAGCTGCAGCGCCAGGACGGCGGCCAGCCGGCCCTGGTCGCCGAGCCGGTCGGGCAGGACGACGAGCAGCGCGGTGGCGGCCGCCACCACCAGCGCGGCCGGCAGGTGGTGCGCCCGCGCGGGCAGCTCCAGGTCCGGCGTGGCGGCAGTCACGCCCCGATCGTCGCAGACGCCCAGCGCCCGATCCGCTCGACGAGCGGCGCGGTGGCCCCGCTCTCGGCGTGTCCGAAGCCCGGGACCACCCACGCGGTGGCCGCCGGACCGGCCGCGGCGACCAGGAGGCGGAAGTGCTCGAGCGGGAAGTACTCGTCGCGGTCGCCGTGCACGAGCAGCAGCGGCGTCGGCGCGATCCGGCTGACCACCTCCAGCGGCGCCGGCGGCGGGGTGAGCCAGGGGTCGTCCAGGCGCAGCCGCACCACCCGCGAGGCCAGCCGCCGGCCGGGCGTCGTCTCCAGCAGCCAGTGCACCCGGCGCATGGGGGCGGTGTCCCGGACGTACCAGCGGCTCACGGCGCTGACGCTGACCACGGCGTCGGGCCGGTGCCGGCCCAGCGCCGCCTGCCGCAGCGCCGCACCGCCGCCCATCGACATGCCCACGGTGACCACCGCGTCCGCGCCGTCGGCGCGGGCGGCGGCCACCGCGGCGTCGACGTCGCGCATCTCGGGGTCGCCGCCGGCCCCGCTGGCACCGCCCGAGCGGCCGTGGCCCCGGAAGTCCAGGCCCCTGACCTCGCCGAACCGCGACAGCCAGCCGGCCAGCCGGCGGAAGTCCGGACGGGCGGTGGAGTTGGTGAACCCGTGGGCGACGACGAAGGTGAGCGCCCGCTCCCCCGCCGCGGGCGGCCGGGCGGCGGGGACGACGACGCCCGCGAGCGTCACGCCGTCCTCGGTCCGGGCGGTCACCGAGCGGATGATCGCGACGTCCGGGGCCGGGGGAGACACGTCGGTTATCCTGCTGACTCACGCGACAGCGGCGTCGTGGGCCCCCGGACGACCCCGTCGTCCCAGGCTCCCCTGAGGAGACGACATGCGACTCGTGCTCATGACCGCGGCGCGCCAGGCCACGACCGAGGTCCTGCCGGCCCTCGGGCTGCTCGGCCACCAGGTCCGCGTGGTGGCCCCCGAGCTGTCCAGCCTGCTCGACGGCGACTCCGGGGACGTCGTCCTCGTCGACGCCCGCCACGACCTCATCCAGGCCCGCACCCTCTGCGGCCTGCTCTCCTCCACCGGGGTCGCCTCGGCCCTCGTTGCGGTGCTCTCCGAGGGCGGCCTGGTCGCGCTGTCGGCCGACTGGGGCGTCGACGACGTGCTGCTCGACACCGCCGGGCCAGCCGAGGTCGACGCCCGGCTGAAGTGGGCCACCGCCCGCCGGCTGGCCGCGGCCACCCCTGCCGACGGCGTGGACGGCGGCATCACGCAGGCCGGCGAGCTGGTCATCGACGAGCACAGCTACTCGGCCAAGCTCCGCGGCCGCCCGCTCGACCTCACGTACAAGGAGTTCGAGCTCCTGAAGTACCTCGCCCAGCACCCCGGCCGGGTCTTCTCCCGCGCCCAGCTGCTGCAGGAGATCTGGGGCTACGACTACTTCGGCGGCACCCGCACCGTCGACGTCCACGTGCGGCGGCTGCGCGCCAAGCTCGGCACCGAGCACGAGGCGCTGATCGGCACGGTGCGCAACGTCGGCTACAAGCTCGACCAGCAGGTCGCCGACGCCACGGCGGCTGCCGCGCGCGCCGAGGCCGAGGCGGCCGAGCCCGCCGCTCCGCTGCTCTGAGCACCGGCCCGGCGGCCGTCGTCCGCACCGTCGCCCGGCTCGACGCCGGGCAGGTCGCCGACGTCCTGGCCCTGCTGCGGGCGGCCACCTCCGCCGACGGGGTGCGCCCCCTGTCGGAGGAGGCCGAGCTGCGGCTGCAGCACGGCGGCCCGGCCGGCGGCCAGGACGTGCTCGCCGTCGACGACGCCGGCGCGCTCGCCGGCTACGCGCGCTTCGAGGGCGGCGACGGCACCGGCGACGCCGAGGCCGAGCTGGTCGTCGCGCCCGCGGCACGGCGCCGCGGCGTCGGTACCGCCCTGCTCGGCGAGCTGGAGCGGCTGGCCGGCGGCCGGCCGCTGCGCGTGTGGGCGCACGGCGACCTGCCCGGTTCGGCCCAGCTGGCCGGCGGCCGCGGCTACGGGCGCGCCCGCGTACTGCTCCAGATGCGCCGCGACCTCGCCGGGGTCGATCCCGACCCCCGCCCCGCGCTGCCCGAGGGCGTCACCATCGCGACCTTCCGGCCCGGCCGCGACGAGGCCGCCTGGCTGCGGGTCAACGCCCGCGCCTTCGCCACCCACCCCGAGCAGGGCAGCTGGACCGCCGAGGACGTCGCGCTGCGCGAGGCCGAGCCCTGGTTCGACCCGGCCGGGTTCTTCCTGGCCTGGCGCGGGGACCCCGACGCCGGCGGCACCCTCCTCGGCTCCCACTGGACCAAGGTCCACCCGCCCGGCGACGCCGCGGACGAGGAGATCGGCGAGGTCTACGTCGTCGGCATCGACCCGGACGCGCAGGGCCTGGGCCTGGGCCGGGCGCTCACCGAGGTCGGCCTGGCCTACCTGCGCCGGCGCGGCCTGGCCGAGGTGCTCCTCTACGTCGAGGAGGAGAACACCGCCGCGGTGACCCTCTACGAGCACCGGGGGTTCACCCGGTACGCCGTCGACGTCGCCTGGCGGCGCCCCGCCTGACGCCGGGCGGGCGCCGGAGACGCCCGGCCAACCGGCCACTCTGCCCACCCGCGGGGTGCTCGGGCGAGCGGAAACGCGCTCGTTCACCGGCTCGACGTGACCTGGTTCTCACCCGGTCGGCAAGACCTCGGCGGCCGTTCACCGGTCGTTCACCGAGCGACCCGGAGGCGGCCACCTCGGCTTCCTAGCGTGCCTGTCGTTGGTCACTCCCTGCCCGGCATCGAGGTCCGGGCTCCATCGAAAGGCACTGAGTTGAAGCTCAGCACCAGGTCGCGCGCCGTCGTCCTCTCCACGGCGCTGGCCAGCACCCTCGCGCTCGCCGCGTGCGGTGCCGCGAACGAGACCGACACCGCCGGCGGCAGCAGCGACAGCGGCGGCAGCGCCGAGCAGCTGAGCGGCAGCCTCGTCGGCGCCGGCGCGAGCAGCCAGCAGGCCGCCATGGAGGCCTGGCAGGCCGGCTTCCAGGGCGAGTACCCGGACGTGGACTTCAGCTACGACCCGGCCGGCTCCGGCGCCGGCCGCGAGCAGTTCATCGCGGGCACCACCGCCTTCGCCGGGTCGGACGCCGCGCTGGACGACGAGGAGCTGGCGGCCGCGCAGGAGCGCTGCGCCGGCGGCGAGGTCTTCGAGCTGCCGAACTACATCTCGCCGATCGCGGTCATCTTCAACCTCGAGGGCGTCGACGAGCTGAACCTGTCGCCCGCGACGATCGCCGGCATCTTCACCGGCGCCATCACCACGTGGAACGACCCGGCGATCGCCGCGGAGAACCCCGACGCGACGCTGCCGGCCACGGCCATCACCCCCGTGCACCGCGCCGACGACTCCGGCACCACGGACAACTTCACCGACTACCTGTTCCAGACGGCCGGTGACGTGTGGACCTCCGAGCCGGACGGCGTCTGGCCGCTGGAGGGCGGCGAGGCCGCCCAGGGCACCTCCGGCGTGGTCGACGTCGTGGGCAGCGTGGACGGCGCCATCGGCTACGCCGACGCCAGCCGCGCCGGCGACCTGGGCGTGGCGAGCATCGCCGTCGGCGAGGAGTACGTCGCCCCGACCCCCGACGCGGCCGCGGCGGTCGTCGAGAACTCCCCGGCCGTCGAGGGCCGCGGCGAGTACGACTTCGCCATCGAGCTGAACCGCGAGACCTCGGGCTCGGGCGAGTACCCGATCGTCCTCGTCAGCTACCACATCGGCTGCATCACCTACGACGACCAGGAGACCGCCGACAACGTGGCGGCCTTCATGTCCTACGTGATCAGCGAGGACGGCCAGTCCGCGGCTGCCGAGAACGCCGGCAACGCGCCGATCTCCGACACGCTGCGCGAGCAGGCGCAGACGGCGGTCGACGCCATCACCGCCGGCTGACCCGGCCCTCCGCGGTGGCCCGGGGCGTCGGATCGACGCCCCGGGCCATCGCCCCGCCCGGCCCCGGGCACCCGAACCCACGAGCCATCCCCACGGAGCAGCGGTGACCGCCACGAAGGCCCCGACCGAACCCCCGCCGTCGTCGCGCGCCGTGCGCCGGCCCGGCGACCGCATCTTCGCCGGCACCGCCCGCGGTTCCGGCATCTTCATCCTGCTCGTCCTGGCCGGGGTCGCCGCCTTCCTCATCAGCGAGGCGGTCCCCGCGCTCACCGCCTCCGCGGAGGACATCCCCGGCGGCGAGGGCCTCGGCGCCTACGTCGGCCCGCTGGTCCTCGGGACGCTCCTCGGCGCCGTGCTCGCGCTGCTGGTGGCCACGCCGCTGGCCGTCGGCATCGCCCTCTACGTGACCTACTACGCCCCCCGGCGGATCGCCGCGGGCCTGGGCTACGTCATCGACCTGCTGGCCGCCATCCCCAGCGTCGTCTACGGCTTCTGGGGCTACGTGGTCCTGGCCCCCCAGCTCGTGCCCCTGCACCAGTGGCTGGCCGACCACCTGGCCTTCCTCCCGTTCTTCGCGGGCCCCGCCTCCACCAGCGGCCGCACGATGCTCACCGTCGGCCTGGTGCTCGGCGTGATGATCCTGCCGATCATCTCGGCCATCGCCCGCGAGGTCTTCGGCCAGGCCCCCGCGCTGCACCGCGAGGCGGCCCTGGCCCTCGGCGCCACGCGGTGGGAGATGATCAAGATGGCGGTGCTGCCCTACGGGAAGTCCGGCGTCATCGCCGGCGCGATGCTGGGCCTGGGCCGGGCACTGGGCGAGACCATGGCCGTCGCGATCATCCTGTCCGGCGGTGCCGGTGCGACGATCAACCTGATCAGCAACTCCAACCCCTCGACCATCGCGTCGAACATCGCGTTGAGCTTCCCCGAGGCCACCGGGCTGGGCGTCAACACCCTGATCGCCAGCGGCCTGGTGCTCTTCGTCATCACCCTCGCGGTCAACATGCTCGCCCGCTGGATCGTCAACCGGCGCGCCGACTTCTCCGGAGCCAACTGATGAGCACCGACACGCAGTCCGCGCCCCTGGCCAAGGCACCGCAGCGGGGGCCCGTGCGGGTGCAGCGCCGACTGCCGCGCTACGCCCCGACGGGTCTGTACCTGGCCGGTCTCGCGCTGGGGGCCGCGCTGGCGGCGGTCACCGGGTCCGGCATCGCCCTGGCCGTGGTCTACGGCGTCGTCCTGGGCACGCTGGCCGTCTACCTCGCCTCGCGGGCCGTCGAGGGCCGCCGCAAGGGCACCGACCGGCTGGTCACCTGCCTGGTGACCACCGCCTTCGCCATCGCGATGATCCCGCTGCTCTCGCTGGTCTACACGGTGCTGGACAACGGGCTGGCCCGGCTCGACGGCGACTTCTTCAGCAACTCGATGTTCCGGGTGGTCGGCGAGGGCGGCGGCGCCTACCACGCCATCCTCGGGACGCTGATCATCACGGCCCTGGCCACCGTCATCTCCGTGCCGATCGGGCTGATGACCGCCATCTACCTCGTCGAGTACGGCACCGGCCGGCTGAAGCGGGCCATCACGTTCTTCGTCGACGTCATGACCGGCATCCCGTCGATCGTCGCGGGCCTGTTCGCCTACGCCCTGTTCACGCTCGTCTTCGGCAACGACTTCCGCGCCGGCGTCATGGGCGCGGTCGCCCTGTCGGTGCTGATGATCCCGGTGGTCGTGCGCTCCTGCGAGGAGGTGCTCAAGCTCGTCCCCAACGAGCTGCGCGAGGCCAGCTACGCGCTGGGCGTGCCGAAGTGGCGGACCGTCGTCAAGGTGGTCCTCCCCACCGCTATGGCGGGCCTCGGAACGGGTATCACCCTCGCCATCGCCCGCGTGGTGGGCGAGACCGCTCCGCTGCTGATCACCGTCGGGCTCATCACGGGCACCAACCTCAACCCCTTCGACGGACGCATGGCGACGCTGCCGGTGTTCGCCTTCTACCAGCTGACCCAGCCCGGGGTGGCCGAGCAGGCGTTCTACGACCGGGCCTGGACCGCCGCCCTCCTGCTCATCGTCCTGGTCATGGCGCTCAACGTCGTCGCCCGTCTGATCAGCCGCTTCTTCGCCCCCAAGACCGGTCGCTGACCGAGTCCCGCCGACCGACCAGGAGGACATCTCCCGTGGCCAAGCGCATCGAGGTCTCCGACCTCAACATCTACTACGGCAACTTCCTCGCCGTGGAGGGCGTCAACGTCGCCATCGAGCCGCGCAGCATCACCGCGCTGATCGGCCCCTCGGGCTGCGGCAAGTCCACTTTCCTCCGGTCGCTCAACCGGATGCACGAGGTGCTCCCGGGCGCGCGGGTCGAGGGCAAGGTCGTCATGGACGGCCAGGACCTCTACGGCAGCGACGTCGACCCGGTCGACGTCCGCCGCCAGATCGGGATGGTCTTCCAGCGGCCCAACCCGTTCCCGACGATGTCGATCTACGACAACGTCATCGCCGGCAACCGGCTGAACAGCAAGCGGATGAGGAAGTCCGAGGCCGACGACATCGTCGAGCGCTCGCTGCGCGGCGCCAACCTCTGGAACGAGGTCAAGGACCGCCTCGACCGGCCCGGTTCGGGCCTGTCCGGTGGCCAGCAGCAGCGGCTGTGCATCGCCCGGGCGATCGCGGTGGAGCCCGACGTGCTGCTCATGGACGAGCCCTGCTCGGCCCTGGACCCGATCTCCACGCTGGCCATCGAGGACCTGATGACCGAGCTCAAGGAGCGGTTCACCATCGTCATCGTCACCCACAACATGCAGCAGGCCGCCCGGGTGAGCGAGTCGACCGGCTTCTTCAACCTCAACGGCGTGGGGCAGCCCGGCCGGCTCATCGAGTTCAACCCGACCGAGAAGATCTTCAGCAACCCGGAGCAGAAGGCCACCGAGGACTACATCTCCGGCCGCTTCGGCTGAATCGACCCGGGCGCTCGACCCGACTCCGGCCCGTCCCCCACCCGGGGGGCGGGCCGGAGTCGTCTCAGCAGGTGACGGGCGTGGTGCTCGACGCCGGCTCCGTCGACGGCTGGGCGGCGGTGTCGGCCGCCGGGGTCTCGGGCACCGCCGCGGCCACGGGCGCGCCGACCTGGACCGGGACGACGGTCGAGTAGCCCGGCCCGATCACCAGCTGCACCCCGTCGCCGATCGAGTCGCTGGCCTGCAGCACCGCACCCGGCACCGCGGCGGCGACGGTCCGGGCGGCCTCGAGGGCGCCGGGCGCGTGCCGCACGACGGTCTGCGAGACGTCACCGGGCTCGTTGCCGACCTGGCCGACGACGAACCCGCCGGCCCGCAGCGCGTCGGCGACGGTGGCGGCCAGGCCACTGGTGCCGGTGCCGTTGAGGACGTCGACGGTGATCGCCCCCGGCGCCACGGTGAGCGGCTGGACGGCCGGGGTGGCGGGGGGCTGCTCCGCGCCGGTGGCCGGGGCATCGGGCGCGGTCTCGGCCGCGGCCGCGTCGTCCGCCGCGTCGTCCGTGGCGACGAGGTCGTCGGGCAGCCGGCCGTCCTCGATGACGGTCTCGAACAGCGCGCGGGTGGCCGGGGCGTCGAGGACGACGTAGGCCTGGTCGGTGCCCACCGGCACGTAGCCGACCTGGGCCACGGGCAGCCCGGCCCGCTGCACCTGGTCACCGGAGAGGTCCCCGAGGGTGCCGGCCAGCGTCCGCAGGTCGCCGAGGTTGGTCTGCTCGTCGACGGTCAGCGCGTCGGCCGCGCGGGTGAGGAACGAGGTGAGGGTGACGGGGTTGCCGAGCACGCCCATCGACATGGCCCGCCGCAGGGTGCTGGTGAGCAGCAGCTGCGCCCGCTCCGCGGTGGCCGCACCGGTGACGTCGGCGCCGGAGTCCCCGGGCCGGAGGTAGTCGCCGGCGGCGGCGCCGTCGAGCTCGGTCGTGCCGGCCTCCAGCGGGCGTGCCGACGCGGCGACGGCCGGGGACGGCGCGGTCAGGCAGACGCTGATGCCGTCGAGCGCGTCGACCATCGCCGGCAGCCGGCCGAGGTCGACGCCGAGGTAGTGGTCCACCCGCAGGCCGGACAGCTGCTGCACCGCCCGCACCATGCACGCCGGGCCGCCGTCGAGCAGCGAGGCGGCGAAGGCCTCCGTGGTCGGCTCGCGGAGGTCGCCGTCGGCGTCCCGGCACTGCGGGGTGTCGACCAGCGCGGTCGGCGGCACGCTCAGCAGCACCGCGCGGTCGCCCTCGGCGGAGACGTGCGCGAGCAGCGTGGCCACCGCCGCCGGCCCCTCCGCGCCGGGCAGGCCGGTGCCCACGACGAGGTAGGTGGCCGAGCCCTCCTGCAGCCCCGGGGCGACGACCTCCTGGCCGTCGGGGGCCAGCGCCTCGACCCGCTCGATGCTCTGGTCGACGTAGAAGTAGAGGCCGACGTGGTAGGCGACCACCACGCCCACCAGCGCGGCCAGGCCGATGGCCGCCCGGATCAGCCGGCGCCGGGCGGGGCTGCGGGCGGCCCGGCGGGCGGCGCGGGTCTCGCGGCGGCCGGGCGGGCGCGCCGCGGTGGCGCCCGAGCGGCCGGGGGCGTCCAGGCCGGGGATCGGCGGCAGCGGGGCGCCCTTGCGCGGCGGCTGGCCCGGCAGCGGCGGCACCGGCGCGGAGTGACGGATCGGTCCGCCACCCGGGAGCGGGGGCACCGGACCGGAGTGCCGCACCGGACCGCCGCCGGGCAGGGGCGGGATCGGCGTGGAGTGGCGGACGCCGTCACCACCGGGCAGCGGCGGGATCGGCGTCGAGTGCCGGACGCCGGCGGAGGCGGCCGGCGTGGGCGCGGCGGGCGCGGGCGCGGCCGGGGTGGGCGCGGCCGGCGCCGCAGCGGCGGGCACCGGCGGCAGGCCGCGGCGCGGCCCCTGCTCCTCGGCCGGGGCGGGGCGGCGCGAGGCGTCGGGTGCCGGCACGGCCGGGCGCGGTCCGCGGTGCGCGGGCAGCGACTCGCCCGGCAGCAGCGGGATGGGCACCTCGCCGGTGCGCCGGGCGGCGCGGCGGCCGCTCGGTCCTGCGCCCTGGCGGGCGATGAGCTGCTCGAGGGTCAGCGGTTCACCGGAGCGGTCGACAGGGGCCGACGTGCCGTCGCCGGCACCGCCCCCCGTCCGCTCGTCCCGCACCGGTGTCGACTTCCCATCGTCGTGGTCCGCGCCACTTCCCCGATCCGGCGCACGCGCCGGCGGCCGCGCACAGCCGCGGCCCTCCCACGATACGGCCGAGCCGCTCCCCGGACGGCCGACGCGCGGAGATCGTCGGGCGTGGCGCTGTGCACGGACGTAGCGTCGGCCCGTGAGGTTGCCATCCATCCCGGGCCCGTCCGACGTCCTCTCCGCCGTGGAGGGGCTGCGGGAGGGGGTGGCCGACGCGCTGGCGCTGGTGCCCCGGGTGGTCACCGCGGTGGGGCGGCTGGAGGGGCTGCTCGACCGGGTCGGCTCGGTGGTCGACCGCGTCGAGGGGCTGCTGGACCGGGCCGACCTCGCGGTCACCGCGCTGGAGGCCACCCGCCGGCAGGCGGAGCAGACCATCGACCGGGCCGGCGGCACGCTGAGCGAGGCCGACGCCGCCATCAGCGCCGTGGGCGAGACCCAGCAGAAGGCCGACGAGGCCATCTCCCGGGTGGGCGAGACCCAGCAGAAGGCCGACGAGGCCATCTCCCGGGTCGGGGAGACCCAGCAGAAGGCCGACGAGGCCATCTCCCGGGTGGGCGAGACGCAGCAGAAAGCCGACGACGCGATCGCCAGCGTCGGCGAGACGCAGGCCAAGGCCGACCGGGCGGTGGACGCGATCGGCGGCACGATCGGCCGGAGCGACGACGCGGTCAGCGGGGCCGAGGGGCTGGTGGCACGGCTCGACCCGCTGCTGGCCGGCTACGAGGGGCCGCTGCGCGACCTCGCGCCGTCCGTGCGCCGGCTGGCCGAGACGCTCGCGCCGGAGGAGGTGGAGTCGATGGTGTCGCTGATTGACCGGCTCCCGACGCTGCTCGGGCACCTGGACGAGGACGTCCTGCCGGTGCTGAAGTCGATGGAGGGCGTCGGCCCCGACGTGCACGACCTGGTCGACACGATGCAGGACCTGCGGCAGCTGGTGAAGGGCTTCCCCGGGTCGCGGCTGTTCCGCCGGCGCGGCGCCGAGGAGATCGCCGACGAGGAGGAGGACGGCGGGGCGGAGGAGCGCGACGCCTGATCGCGCTCCCCCGCCGGCCGGTCAGGTCTCGGTCGGGTAGCCCAGCGCGCGGACGACGTCGCCGATCCGCTCGAAGGTCTGGCCCTCGGGCAGCCGCTGCAGCTCGGCCACCACGGCATCGGGTGCCCGGTGGTCCAGCGCCGCCTCGACCAGTTCGGGGCCGGTGTTCGGGAAGTCGGCACGGTCCAGCCACCGGGCCAGCTCGGCGCGGGCGACGACGGCGTCGGCGTCCATGCCCACCGGGGTGCCGCCGACCAGCGTGCCGGCCGGGTCGGCGGTGAGGTCCGGCTCGCCCTCGGCGACCGGCTCGACCTCGCGCCACTCATGCGACCGGGTGGCGTGCTCGGCCTTGAGCATCCCCTGGATCTCGTGCTCGAGCTCCTCGTCGACCCGGGGACTGTGCTTGGTGCTGCGTGCGGACGTGCCGGCGAACTGGTCTCCGGTCTCGCTCACGGGTGGCCTCCTGTTCCTGGTGGTGCTGGCGCGTGCCCTCGTGGGCTCACTTCTCGTGCAGGGCTGAGGGCTTGTGGACCGCGTGCCCCCCGCTCTTCTCGCTCTCGACCTCGTACTGGGGGTCGTCGGAGCTGGCCCGGACCTTGCGGCCCGCGGCCTCGGTGTCCTCGGTGATCTTGCGGACCACCTCGCCCTCGGCCTTGCTGCCGTGGCTGTTCCAGGTGACGTGGTCACCCTTCGAGAACTCGTCGGCCATGAGTCCGCTCCCCGGTCGTCGCGCCGCCTCTCGGCGCTCCGGTGCTGCCCTGCCCGCCCGCGAGCCCCGACACACATTTCCCGTCCGGTGCCCACGATCACCCCTGCGTGCACTGGCGCCCGCGCTCCCGTCACGTAGCGTGTTCACCGACGGCACCGCCTCCGGCGTCCTCCCTGGTGAGGGTGGACGCACCGGCTACCCACGGTGAGGCGGCCGTCCTCGATCGCCGGCCCGGTCGACCTCATTCCCCCGGGGTCGGCCGGGTCGGCCCCTTCCGGGCCCGCCCCGGCGCGCTCCCTACGCTGACCGTGTGACCGCTGCCGATCCGACGGTTCCCGGGGGCCCGCGCCCGGTCGACGTCCTGACCGTCGTCTCCGTCACGGACGTCACGCCCTCCGTGCGCCGGGTGCTGCTGTCCGGCACCCCCGAGGCGGTCGCGGCCGCGGGCCCGACGGTGAACCTGCTGGTGCCACGGGTGGGGGACCCCGACCCGCAGTGGCCCCAGGTGGCCCGGGACGGGCGGATCGTGTGGCCGGCCGGCGCGCACGGGGTGAGCCTGCGCAGCTACACCGCCCGCCGGCAGGATCCCGCCCGCGGCGAGGTGGAGATCGACTTCGTGCTGCACGGGGACGGGCCGGCCGCGGCCTGGGCGGCCGCCGCGTCCCCCGGCGCGCAGCTGGCGGTGGCCGGCGCGGGGTCGCTGGGCGAGCGGCCCGCCGGCTGGCTGCTGCTCGCCGGCGACGAGACCGCGCTACCGGCGATCAGCCGGTTGCTGGCCGCCGCGCCGCCGGACACCCGGGGCGTCGCGCTCGTCGAGGTCGCCGGGCCGGAGGAGGAGCAGCCGCTGGCCGCGCCGGCCGGGCTGGCGGTGCGCTGGCTGCACCGCGGGGGGACCCCGCCCGGGGAGAGCACCCTGCTCGCCGACGCCGTCGCCGCGCTGGACCCGCCCGGCGGGGACGACGTCTTCGCCTGGGTCGCCGCGGAGTCGGCGACCGTCCGCACGATCCGCGCCGACCTGCGCTCGCGGTGGGGGCTGGGCCGGGCCCAGCACCACGCGATCGGGTACTGGCGCCGCGGGCGGGCGATGTCCCCCTCGTCGTGACCGGCTCCCAGCCGACTCACAGGTAGCGTCCAGTCCGGCCGCAGTCGCCGTCCGGACCATCGGATCCATGACGACGGCATCGGCACGCGCGACGGGAGGCTTCGTGGCGGGCACCCATGGATCGGCGGGACGGGCACCGGAGGCCCGGCTGCTCGTGGTCGACGACGAGCCCAACATCCGCGAGCTGCTGTCGGCCAGCCTCCGCTACGCCGGCTTCGAGGTGGCCACCGCCGCCGACGGCCAGCAGGCGCTGGCGATGGCGACGTCCTTCCGCCCCGACCTGCTGGTCCTCGACGTGATGATGCCCGGGCTGGACGGCTTCGGCGTCGTCCGCCGGCTGCGGGAGAGCGGCCGGCACACGCCGGTGCTGTTCCTGACCGCGCGCGACGCCGCGGAGGACAAGGTCTCCGGCCTCACGCTCGGCGGCGACGACTACGTGACCAAGCCGTTCAGCCTCGACGAGGTGCTCGCCCGCATCCGGGCGGTGCTGCGGCGCAGCAGCGGCCAGCAGCGCGCGGCCGAGGCGCCCCGGCTGAGCTTCGCCGACATCGAGCTCGACGAGGAGTCCCACGAGGTGCTCAAGGCCGGCACCCTCGTCAGCCTCTCCCCCACCGAGTTCAAGCTGCTGCGCTACCTGATGGCCAACGCCGGGCGGGTGCTGTCGAAGGCCCAGATCCTCGACCACGTGTGGAACTACGACTTCAACGGCGAGGCCAACGTCGTCGAGTCCTACATCTCCTACCTGCGCCGCAAGGTCGACACGACCGAGCCGCGGCTGCTGCACACCATCCGCGGGGTCGGCTACACCCTGCGACTCCCCCGCGGCGCGTGAGGACCCGGAGCCGGCCGTGGCCGGCCTGACGACGGGCGGTACCGGCGCCGGTCCGCGGGTGCCGCTGCGGATCACCCTGGTGGCGCTGCTCGTCGTCCTCGTGGCGGTCGCGCTGACCGCGACCGGCTTCGCCGCCACCAAGCTGCTGCGCGGCTACCTGGAGGGCCAGCAGGACCAGCAGCTGGTCGAGGCGCTCCAGGACGCCGCGCGCAGCGGGGCGGTCCTGCAGTCGTGCGTGGACGGCGGCACCCGCCGGCTGCCGGTCCCCTACTACGTCGCCTGCCTGACGCCGGACGGCGACGACCCCGTCGTCGTCTCGGCACCACCCGGGCCGGAGTCCGGGCTGCCGCGGATCAGCGACCGGAAGGCCGAGGAGATCCGCGAGCACGGCGACCCCACGACGACGTGGTCCCGCGACGGCACCCCGTGGCGGGTGGTGAGCGCCGACCTCGGCGGCGGCTACGTGCTGGTGCTCGCCACCGACCTGGAGCGCGACCAGGCCGTGATCGGGCACCTGGTGGCCATCGAGGTGGTCGTCGGCCTCATCGTGCTGACGGTGCTCGGCGGGGCCGGGTACCTGCTGGTCGGCAACAGCCTGCGCCCGCTGGCCGCGGTGGAGCGCACCGCGCAGGCGATCGCCGCCGGCGACCTGTCGCAGCGGGTGCCGGCGGGTGACACCCGCACGGAGGTGGGCCGGCTGACCAGCGCGCTCAACGGGATGCTGGCCCGGATCGAGAGCTCGTTCGCCGCCCAGCGCGCCTCGGAGGAGCAGGCCCGCGCCTCGGAGAGCCGCATGCGCCGGTTCGTCGCCGACGCCAGCCACGAGCTGCGCACGCCGCTGACCTCGATCCGCGGCTTCGCCGAGCTCTACCGGCAGGGCGCGGTCCGCGATCCGGAGGAGACCGCCCGGCTGATGCAGCGCATCGAGTCCGAGGGCGCCCGCATGGGGGTGCTGGTCGAGGACCTGCTGCAGCTGGCCCGCCTGGACCAGCAGCGGCCGCTGACGATCACGCCGGTCGACCTCGCCGAGGTCGCGGGGGACGCCGTCCACGACGCCCGGGCCGTGCAGCCCGACCGGCCCCTGGAGCTGGTGCTCGACCCGTCACTGACGGAGGTGCCGGTGGTGCTCGGGGACGAGGCGCGGCTGCGGCAGGTGATCGGCAACCTGGTCACCAACGCGCTCGTCCACACGCCGCCGGATGCACCGGTCACCGTCACCATCGCCGAGGAGCCCGGCAGCGGTCCGGCCGGCGAGGGCAGCGCGGACGACGACGGCGGCTTCCTGGTCGTCCGGGTCGCCGACGGGGGCCCCGGCCTGGCACCCGAGGACGCCGCGCGCGTGTTCGAGCGCTTCTACCGGGCCGATCCGTCCCGTGCCCGCGTCGCCGGCGGCACCGGCCTGGGGCTGACGATCGTCGCCTCGCTGGTGCAGGCGCACGGCGGCACCGTGGACCTGCGCACCGCCCCCGGAGAGGGCGCGGTGTTCACCGTCCGCCTGCCGCGCAGCGGCCCCCCGGCCCCCGGGGTGGCCGGGTGAGCCGGCCGGCGCGGTGGTTACCGTCCCCCGGTGAGCGCGAACGAGGGTGGCACCCCCTACGACCCGGACCTCATGGCCGCGGTGGCCGAGCTGGGACAGGCCCTGCGCGAGCTGGTCGAGGCCTCCGTGCTCACCACGGTCGGCGCCGCTGAGCTGCGCGCCGCCGCGGCCACGGCCCGGGCGGAGACCGCGCGCCTGTCGGCCTCGACCCGGCCGCCGCACCAGCTGCCGGAGCTGGACGACCCGATCACGTTCCGCAGGGTCTACAACCCGGTGAGCGGGGTGGGCAGCGCGCTCGCCCCACCGGTCCTCTTCCGGGGTGACCCCGGCGGCGGGGTCGTCGCCGAGGCCACCTTCGGCGCCGCCTACGAGGGCCCGCCCGGGTACGTGCACGGCGGCATGAGCGGCCTGGTGATGGACCAGCTGCTCGGCGCGGCGACCATCCGCGCGGGGTTGTGGGGCATGACCGCCCGCCTGGAGCTGGACTACCGCGGGCCGGTGCCGATGAACACGCCCCTGGTGCTGCGGGCCCGCGTGACCGAGGCCGCGGGGCGCAAGTCCCTGGTGACCGGGTCGATCGCGCTGGCCGCCGAGCCGGACCGCCCGCTGGTGGAGGCCCGCGGCCTGTTCGTCATGCCGCGGGAGGAGCGGACGGCCGCGTACTTCGGGCACATCACCGACGCCGCCGGCACCCTCGCGCCACCGCGCCGGCCGACGGACTCCACCGCGCTGGTGGGCGACGATGACTGACGTCGCCGTCGCCGCGGCCGCCGCCCAGGCGGCCGCGGACGTCCTCCTGGAACTGCGCGCCGGCGGCCTCACCGGCCGGGAGCTGGGTGCGGCGGGCGACGCCGCGGCCCAGCGGGCCATCACCGGCGTGCTGCGGCGCGAGCGCCCGGACGACGTCGTCTTCAGCGAGGAGGCCGCCGACGACCGGCGGCGGCTGTCCGCCGGCCGGGTCTGGATCGTCGATCCGCTGGACGGCACCCGGGAGTACGGCGACGTCGAGCGCGGCGACTGGGCGGTGCACGTCGCGCTGTGGACGCCGGAGGGGCTGGGCGCCGCCGCGGTGGCGCTGCCCGGCGTCGGCGAGCTGCTCACCACCGACCCCCCGCCCCGCACCCCGCCGGTCGGCGAGCGGCGGCTGCGGATCGCGGTCAGCCGCACCCGCCCGCCGGCCGAGGCCGAGCCCGCCGCAGCCGCCCTCGGCGCCGAGCTGGTGCCGATGGGGTCGGCCGGCTACAAGACCACGGCGGTGGTCCGCGGTGAGGTCGACGCCTACGTGCACGCCGGGGGGATGTACCAGTGGGACTCCGCCGCGCCGGTCGCGATCGCGCTGGCCGCCGGGCTGTCGGCCACCCGGCTGGACGGCTCCCCGCTGCGCTACAACGAACCGGACCCCTCCCTGCCCGACCTGCTGGTCTGCCGCCCGGAGCTGGCGGCCGACCTCCTGGCCGCGGTGCGCTCGCAGCCGTAGCGGACACTGGAGCGGGAATCCCGCTCGTCCCGGTGCGGTTGGTGCTGGTTCGGGCCCTGTGGAGCCCAGCCCTGCCCCCGACGACCGGAGCACCCCCGCGTGACGACCCCTGACTACCGGCTGAGCCAGCTGGAGACCCTGGAGGCCGAGTCCATCCACGTGATCCGCGAGGTGGCCGCCGAGCTCGAACGCCCGGTGCTGCTGTTCTCCGGCGGCAAGGACTCGATCGTCATGCTGGAGCTGGCCCGCAAGGCCTTCGCCCCGGCACGGATCCCCTTCCCGGTCATGCACGTGGACACCGGCCTGAACTTCCCCGAGGTGCTGGAGTTCCGCGACAAGCGCGTCGCCGAGCTCGGCGTCCAGCTGGTGGTCGCCTCGGTGCCCGACGCGATCGCCGCCGGCACGGTCAAGGAGGAGCCCAACGGCTCGCGCAACCGGATCCAGACGCCGGTGCTGCTCGACGCCGTCGAGGAGCACGGCTTCACCGCGCTGTTCGGCGGGGCCCGCCGCGACGAGGACAAGGCGCGCGCCAAGGAGCGGGTCTTCTCCTTCCGCGACGAGTTCGGCCAGTGGGACCCGAAGAACCAGCGCCCGGAGCTGTGGGACCTCTACAACGGCCGGATCCACCTGGGCGAGTCGATCCGGGTGTTCCCGCTGAGCAACTGGACCGAGCTCGACATCTGGCAGTACATCGCCCACGAGCAGATCGCCATCCCCCCGCTGTACCTGGCCCAGGAGCGCGAGGTCGTCGAGCGGCAGGGGATGCTCTACGCGGTCAACGAGTTCATCCGCCCGCGCGACGGCGAGCGGGTGTTCCGCACCTCGTGCCGCTACCGCACCGTCGGCGACGCGAACCTGACCGCGGCGGTCCGCTCCGAGGCCACGACCGTCGAGGAGGTCATCGCCGAGATCGCGGTGACCCGGATGACCGAGCGCGGCGCGACCCGCGGTGACGACAAGGTCAGCGACGCCGCCATGGAGGACCGGAAGAAGGAGGGCTACTTCTGATGGCTCCCGACGACATGCACGACGACAGCACCACCCGGCCCGTGGACGTGCACTCCGCCGTCGCCGAGCACGCCGTGGAGATCGCCACCGCCCGCAAGGACATCCTGCGGATCGCCACCGCGGGCTCCGTGGACGACGGCAAGAGCACCCTCATCGGCCGGCTGCTCTACGACAGCAAGGCCGTCTTCGAGGACCAGTACGAGGCGGTGGCCCGCGCCAGCAAGGGCGAGTACGTCGACCTCGCGCTGCTCACCGACGGCCTGCGCGCCGAGCGCGAGCAGGGCATCACGATCGACGTCGCCTACCGCTACTTCAGCACGCCGCGGCGCACGTTCATCCTGGCCGACACCCCGGGCCACGTGCAGTACACCCGCAACATGGTCACCGGGGCCTCGACCGCAGACCTCGCCATCGTCCTGGTGGACGCGCGCAAGGGGATGCTCGAGCAGAGCCGCCGGCACGCCTTCCTCGCCTCGCTGCTGAGGGTGCCGCACATCGTCGTCGCGGTGAACAAGATGGACCTCGTCGACTGGTCCGAGGAGGTCTACGAGGCGATCCGCGACGAGTTCAGCGCGTTCACCGCCAAGCTCGCGGTGCCCGACCTCACCGTCGTCCCGATCTCGGCGCTGCACGGCGACAACGTCGTCACGCACTCGCCGAACACGCCCTGGTACCAGGGCCCGACGCTGCTGCACCACCTCGAGCACGTGCACGTGGCCAGCGACCGGAACCTGACCGACGTCCGGTTCCCGGTGCAGTACGTCATCCGGCCCCAGTCCGACGCGTTCCACGACTACCGCGGCTACGCCGGCACGGTGGCCAGCGGCGTGCTCCGCGCCGGCGACGAGGTGCAGGTGCTGCCCAGCGGCCTGACCACCACGGTCGCCGGCATCGACGGCCCGCGCGGCCCGGTCGAGGAGGCCTTCCCGCCGATGTCGGTCACCGTACGGCTCGCCGACGACCTCGACGTCTCCCGGGGCGACCTGATCTGCCGGCCGGCCAACCAGCCGGAGGTCACCCAGGACGTCGACGCGCTGGTGTGCTGGATGGCCGAGGAGCCGCTGCGCCCGCGCCAGCGGCTGGCGGTCAAGCACACCACCCGCACGGTGCGCGGCATGGTCAAGGAGCTGGCCTACCGGCTCGACGTGAACACGCTGCACCGCGACCTCGAGGCCACCGAGCTGGGGCTCAACGACATCGGCCGGGTGCGGCTGCGCACGACCCAGCCGCTGTTCGTCGACGACTACACCCGCAACCGGGTGACCGGCCGGTTCATCCTGGTGGACGAGGCGACCAACGCCACGGTCGGCGCCGGGATGCTGACACCCGCAGGGTGACGCGGGGCCGCTGGGCCGGCGTCGCGCTCGTCGCCGCCATCGTCGCGGTGGCGCTCAACCAGCGGCCGGCCGTCGTCGCGGTGGCGCCGGTGCTGGCCGACCTGCGGGCCGACACCGGCCTGTCGTCGGCGCTGGCCGGGCTGCTGACCACCGTGCCGGTGCTCTGCTTCGGCGCCTTCGCACCGGTCGCGCCCCGCCTGGCCCGCCGGGTGGGCCTGGAGACGGCGGTCGCGGCGTCGCTGCTGCTCCTGGCCGCGGGCATCGCGCTGCGGCTGCTGTCGCCGGTCGCGCTGCTGTACGCCGGCAGCCTGCTGGCCGGAGCGGCGATCGCGCTGGCCAACGTGCTGCTGCCGGCGTACGTCAAGCGCGAGTTCGTCCGCCCCGGTGCCGTCATGGGCCTGTACTCGGCCTCGCTGAACATCGGTGCGGCCGCCGGTGCGGCGGCCACCGTGCCGCTGGCCGGCGCGCTGGGCGTCGGCTGGCGGACCGCGCTCGGGCTCTGGCTGTTCCTCGCCCTCGGCGCGCTGGTGCTCTGGCTGCCCGTGGCCGGCACCGGCCGCGACCGCCGGGCCACCGGGCCGCTGCCCGAGGGCGGGTCGTGGTCCCTGCTGCGCCAGCCGCTCGCCCGGCAGGTCACCGCCTGGATCGGGCTGCAGAGCGTGCAGTTCTACTCGTTCGCCGCCTGGCTGCCCACGCTGCTGGCCGACTCCGGGGTGCCGGTCGGCGAGGGCGGCCTGCTGCTGGGGCTGTCCAACGTCGTCGGCGCCGCGGGGGCGCTGGTGGCGCCGGCGCAGGCCGGCCGGATGCGCACCCAGCGGCCGCTGATCGCCGCGGTCGTCGCCGCCTACCTGGTCGGCCTGGCCGGCCTGCTGGTCGCCCCGGCGCACGGCACGCTCGTGTGGGTGTGCGCCTTCGGCGTCGCCCAGGGCGCCGGGTTCGCGCTGGCGCTGACCCTCATCGTGCTGCGCAGCCCCTCCCCGCTGGTCGCCGCGCGGCTGGGCGGGGTGGCGCAGTGCGTGGGCTACCTGCTGGCCGCGGTCGGCCCGCTGGCGCTCGGCGCCCTGCACGACCTGACCGCGGGCTGGACCTGGCCGCTCCTGCTGCTGCTCGTGCTCCTGGCGCCGATGGCGTCGGCCGGGTGGGGCGCCGCGCGCGACGCCCAGCTCGATGTCGGGCAGCGGGAGCCCGCCCGGGTCTGACGCCCTCCGCACGCCGACGCCGCCCCGGCCCGCCGCGGCAGCGGCAGGGGGACGGCGTCGGGCGTCGGGTCAGGCCTGGTCGGTGGGGGCGGGCGCGGCGCCCGGGTCGCCGTCCCAGTCCTTGCCGGCGACGTCGGCGTTCTCCGAGGCGCTGTCGGTCTGCCCGGCGACGGTCTCGATCATCTCCTCGTCGGACAGGCCCGCACCGGCGGCCTCGACGGAGCCGTTCGGCTCGCTCATCGCGCATCTCCTTCGACTGGCGGATGGGTTCCCTCCGCCGGTCCCCGAGGAGCGCGCGCGGCAAACCCCGCGGGCCGCGTGCCCCGGCTCACGCCGCAGGTCAGCTGCCCGGCCACACCAGGTCGAACCACACCCGCTTGCCGCCGCGGTGCTCCTCGACGCCCCACCGGTCGGCGATCGCGGCGACCATCCGCATGCCCCGGCCGCGCAGCGACCCGGTCTCCGGCTCGCGCACCACCGGCAGCACCGGGGAGGCGTCGCCGACCGCGATCCGGAGCCAGCCGCCGGAGAGGGTGACCTCGACGGTCAGCGCGGCCGCCCCGCCGACGTGGTCGACCACGTTGGCCACCAGCTCGGTGACCAGCAACGCGGCGTCCTCGGGGTCGTGCGGCGCCCGCCAGCTGCGCAGGAGGTCCACGACGAGGTGCCGCGCGACGGGCACGGACCGTGCCACCGGGGGCAGGTCCACGCTGGCACTGAGGGTCGACATGCCGCCTCCGGGGCCCGGGGCTCCCGCCGGAACGGCACCCGTACGATCAGTTGTGCGCAACCTATCCGGCTCGCCGGGCAGGTGCAACCACCCTTGCATGGAGTGTCGGATTGCGTGTCACCTCGACTTGCACGCAAGGGGGGTTCAGGTGTGTAGTGGGCAACCGTATCGACAGCGACCCAACCTCGGCGAGGAGTCAGGTGAGCGCCAGCCCCCGGACGACGACCAGCACTGAGCCGGCGGTCGTCGCGCTCACCGGCCTGGTCGGCGCCATCGACGTCTGCATCGAGGAACTGGGCACCGCCCGCCGCCGCGCCGTCGACCTGCTCGCGCAGCGCTCCTCCGGCCGGCCCTGGCTGGAGATCGTCACCGCGGAGTCCCGGCCCCTGGTGGTGGAGAGCGTGAGCTCGGTGCTCGCCGCGCTCGCCACCGCCGGCAGCGCCTGGCGGCGCGAGCAGGCCCGCGCGCTGCACGACGAGCAGGTCAGCATCAACCGGATCGCGGCGCTGTTCGGCGTCACCCGGCAGCGGATCTCGGCCCTGCTGCGCGAGCAGGGCAACGCCGCCGCGGACTGATCAGGCCGGCACCCGGTCGAGCACCTGGTCGATGGCCTTGTAGACCCGCTGCTCGGACACCGGCCGGGGCGTGCCGATCGTCTGGGCGAACAGGCCCACCCGGAGCTCCTCGACCATCCAGCGGATCCGGGCCACCGGGTCGTCCGGACCCCCGGTCGGCGGCACCGAGCGGCGCAGCTGCTCGTACTCGGCGGTCACCGCGGCCACCTGCGCCATCCAGAGCTCGTCGCGGACGGCGTTGGCCGGCAGCTTCTCCAGCCGGTGCGCCATCGCCCTGAGGTACCGCACCAGGTCGGGCAGCCGCCGGCGGCCCGCGGCGGCGACGAACCCCTTGTGCAGCAGGCCGCCCATCTGCCGGCGCAGGTCGGCGACCGCCGCCTCCGGCACCCGCCGGCCGGGCGCCGCCCCGATGGCGACGGCGACCTCGCGGGCCTGGGTGAGCACCGCCTCCACCCGGCGGACGGCGTCCTGGGTGAGCGGCAGCAGCTCGGTGCGGGCCCGCTCGACGAGCGCCCGGAACGCGGCCTCGTCCCGCGGCGGCCCGCCGCCCGCGGCGACCAGCTCGTCGGCGGCGGCGTCGACGCAGTCGGCCACCAGGTCGGGGATCTCGCCGTCCGGGTTGAACTGCAGGGCCAGCCGGGTCCGCGGGGACAGCCCCTTGACCACCTGCCGCACCGGCGACCCGGCGACCAGCACCAGCAGCCGGCGGGCGCCCCGCCAGGCCAGCCGGGCGGCCTCGGCCTCGGTGGCCACCACCCGGACGCCGGCCGTTCCCCCCTCGTCGACCAGCGCGGGGTAGGCGGTCACGACGTGCCCGCCGCGCTGCACCTCGACGGTGCGCGGCAGCGTGCCGATCGTCCAGTCGGTCAGCCCGGTGCGCTCGTAGGTCGACGCCGCGCGGGCCAGGCTGGCTCGCGCCTGCGGCGCCACCTGCGCGCGCAGCGCGGCGAGGTCCTTGCCCTGGGCCAGCGGCCGCTGCCGGTCGTCGACCACCCGGAACGTCGCCCGCAGGTGGTCGGGCACCTGGTCCGGCGCCCACGCGTCCGGCGGGACGACGATCGCCGCCGATCGGCGCAGCTCGCGCTCCAGCGCCGGCAGCAGCGGCTCGGTGGGGTCGATGTGGGGGAGCACCTCGCGCACCCGGTCGGGGATGGGCACCAGCGCCCGGCGCAGCTGCTTGGGCAGCGTGCGCAGCAGCGCGGTGACCAGCTCCTCGCGCAGCCCGGGCACGGTGAAGGCCAGCGACTCCCCGGAGGTGCGCTCGGCGACGGTGTCCAGGACCGCGAGCGGGACGTCGACGGTCACGCCGTCCTCCGGCGTGCCGGGTGCGAACGCGTAGGAGAGCGGCAGGGTCAGCCCCTGGCTCAGCGGCACCTGGTCCGGGTAGTCCTCGGCGCGCACCTGCCCGGCCGCGGCCGCGTTGGTGAGCATCTCGGGCGTGAGGGTGAGCAGCTCGGGGGTCTCCCGGCGGGCGGCCTTCCACCACCGGTCGAAGTGCCGGGTGGAGACGACGTCGGCGGGGATGCGGGCGTCGTAGAGCTCGAACAGCGTCTCGTCGTCCACCCGGATGTCGCGGCGGCGGGCCCGCTCCTCCAGCTCCGCGACCCGCTCGATCGCGCGCTGGTTGTCGGCCCAGAACCGGTGGTGCGTCGTCCACTCGCCCTGCACCAGGGCGTGCCGGATGAACAGCTCGCGGGAGACCACCGGGTCGATGGAGCCGTACTGCACGCGGCGGCCGACCACGAGCGGGATGCCGTAGAGGGTGACCCGCTCCGTGGCGACCACCGATCCGCGCTGGGCGTCCCAGCGGGGCTCGGAGTACTGCCGCTTGACCAGGTGGTCGGCGAGCTTCTCGACCACCTCCGGGTCGATCCGGGCGACGGTGCGGGCGAACAGCCGGCTGGTCTCGACCAGCTCCGCGGCGACCACCCAGCGCGGCGGCTTCTTCGCCAGCGGGGTGCCTGGGGCGAGGACGAAGCGGGCGTTGCGGGCGCCGAGGTACTCGCGGCTGCCGCGCCGCCGCTCGCCGTCCTTGGTCCCCTGCTTGCGGGGCTCCTCCACCTGGACGCCGACCTGGGAGAGCAGGCCGGCCAGCAGCGCGGTGTGCACGCCGCGCTCGTCGGGCTCGGCGGCGAGCTCGCCGACGGCCATGCCCAGCCGGCGGGCGGTGCTGCGCAGCTGGCCGTGCAGGTCCTGCCACTCGCGGATGCGCAGGTAGTGGAGGAACTCGCGCTTGACCGTCCGGCGGAACTGGTTGCCCGACAGGGCCTCCTGCTGCTCGGTGAGGTACCGCCACAGGTTGAGCAGGGCCAGGAAGTCGGAGTGCTCGTCGGCGAACCGGGCGTGCATCTGGTCGGCGGCCTGCTGGTGCTCGGCCGGCCGCTCGCGGGGGTCCTGGATGGTCAGCCCCGCGGCGATGACCAGCACCTCCTCGAGCACGCCGCGCCGGTCGGCCTCGACGACCATGCGGGCCAGCCGCGGGTCCAGCGGCAGCGCGGCCAGCGCGCGGCCGGTGGGGGTGAGCCCGCCGTCGGGGTCGAGCGCGCCGAGCTCCTCGAGCAGCGCCAGGCCGTCGGCGACCGCGCGCCGGTCCGGCGGGTCGAGGAAGGGGAACTCCTCGACGTCGCCCAGCCCGAGGGCGGCCATCTGCAGCAGGACGGCGGCCAGGCTGGTGCGCAGGATCTCCGGATCGGTGTACTCCGGGCGGGAGAGGAAGTCCTCCTCGCTGTACAGCCGGATCGCGATGCCGTCGGAGGTGCGCCCGCAGCGCCCCGAGCGCTGCCGGGCCGAGGCCTGGCTGATCGGCTCGATCGGCAGCCGCTGCACCTTCGTACGCGCGCTGTAGCGGCTGATGCGGGCGGTGCCCGGGTCGACGACGTAGCGGATGCCCGGCACGGTCAGCGAGGTCTCGGCGACGTTCGTGGCCAGGACGACGCGGCGGCCGGTGTGCGGCTGGAACACCCGGTGCTGGTCGGCGGCCGACAGGCGGGAGTAGAGCGGCAGGACCTCCACGCCGGGGAAGCGCTCGGTGAGCACGTCGGCGGTGTCGCGGATCTCCCGCTCGCCGGCGAGGAAGACCAGGACGTCGCCCGGGCCCTCGGCGGTCAGCTCCTCGACCGCGTCGGCGATCGCGGTCACCTGGTCGCGGTCGGGGTCGGCGGCCGGGTCGCCCTCGGGCGCGTCCGGGTCGACCACCGGGCGGTAGCGGACCTCCACCGGGTAGGTGCGGCCGCTGACCTCCACGACGGGGACCTCGGCGCCATCGGCGCCGAAGTGCTTCGCGATGCGCTCGACGTCGATGGTCGCCGAGGTGATGACGACCTTGAGGTCGGGCCGGCGCGGGAGGATGCGGGCCAGGTAGCCCAGCAGGAAGTCGATGTTGAGGCTGCGCTCGTGCGCCTCGTCGATGATCAGCGTGTCGTACTGGCGCAGCAGCCGGTCGTGCGCGATCTCGGCGAGCAGGACGCCGTCGGTCATGACCTTGACCAGCGTGGCGTCGCCGACCTGGTCGGTGAAGCGGACCTTCCAGCCGACGACGTCGCCCAGGGGCCGCTCCAGCTCCTCGGCGATCCGCTCGGCGACGGTGCGCGCGGCGATGCGGCGCGGCTGGGTGTGCCCGATCCGGCCGCGCACGCCGCGGCCGAGCTCGAGGGCGATCTTGGGCAGCTGGGTGGTCTTGCCCGAACCGGTCTCCCCGGCGACCACGACCACCTGGTGCGCGGCCAGCGCCGCGGCGATGTCGTCGCGCCGCTCGGTCACCGGCAGTGCCGGCGGGTAGCTCACCGGCGGGACGGCGGCCCGGCGGCGGGCGATGCGCTCCTCGGCCGCCGCGACGTCGGCGGCGATGCGGGCGCGCTGGCGGGCGCGCGCCTCGGCGTCACGGGTGCGGCGGGTGCCGTCGAGCCGGCGGCGCAGCCGGTGCTCGTCCTCGAGCGTCAGACCGGCCAGCCGGGCGCGCAGGTCGTCGGCGACCACGGGCGGATCGGCGGGCACGGTCGGTCCTCTCACTGGGCAGGGGTGGCGGCAGCACCGCCGCGGGGGCACGGGAGTGCGGGCACGGGCGCGGGGTACCGCCTCCCAGGATCGCACCGCGCCCGGCCGGTTCCGGCGACCGTGGCGCAGAACACGATCCATGCACCGCACAACTGGATGCGTGCATCCAGCAACAGGTTGTACCGTGCATGTGTTCCCGGCCGTCCGGCCGCCCTCCTCCCCGCGGAGTGCCCGTGTCCCCTTCGCAGGACCTCGAGCAGCGGGACCGGCAGGCCGAGCTGCGCGCCCTCGGCGAGCAGCTGCCCCGCCTGATGCGGGTCGTGCAGGCCCTGAAGTCGGCGCACACCACCCCGGGCCGGGACCGCGCCGCGCTCGTGCTGCTCTACCCGCTGGTGCGACTCGGGCCGCTGCGCCAGGGCGCGCTCGCCGAGCAGGTCCACGCCGACCCCTCGACGGTGAGCCGGCACGTCGCCGTCCTCGTCGAGGACGGGCTGGTCCGGCGCGTCCCGGACGAGACCGACGGCCGGGCCAGCCGGCTGGTCGTCACCGACGCCGGCCACGCCGCGCTGGAGCAGCTCCGCGCCGAGCGCGAGGCCCACCTCGACCAGGTCACGGCCGGCTGGTCGGCCGACGAGCTGGCCGTCCTCACCCACTCCCTGCGCCGCCTCGTCGACGACCTGGCCGCCACCCTGCCCAGCGAGAGCGGCGAGCCCGCCCCCGCTCCGTCCCCGAGAGAGAACCGATGACCCAGACCAGCCGGGCGGCCGAGCGCACCGCCTCCCGCGCCGCCGCCTCCGCCCCGGACGCGAACGGCACGTTCACCCACCGGCAGATCGTCACGATCCTCGTCGGGCTGATGGTCGCGATGTTCCTCGCGGCCCTCGACCAGACCGTCGTCTCGACCGCGATCCGCACCATCGCCGACGACCTGCAGGGCTACGACCTGCAGGCCTGGGCGACGACGGCGTTCCTCATCACCTCGACGATCGCCACGCCGCTGTACGGCAAGCTCTCCGACATCTACGGCCGGCGGCCGTTCTACCTGTTCGCCATCGCCGTGTTCGTCGTCGGCTCCGTGCTCTGCGGCCTGGCCACCACGATGTACCAGCTCGCCGCGTTCCGGGCGGTCCAGGGGATCGGCGCCGGCGGCCTGATGTCGCTGGCCCTGGCCATCATCGGCGACATCGTGCCGCCGCGGGAGCGCTCCCGGTACCAGGGCTACTTCATGGCCGTCTTCGGCACCTCGAGCGTGCTCGGCCCGGTGATCGGCGGCTTCTTCGCCGGTCAGGGCTCGCTGGTCGGCATCGACGGCTGGCGCTGGATCTTCTACATCAACGTGCCGCTGGGCGTGCTGGCCTTCGCCGCCGTCTTCCGGGTGCTGCACCTGCCGCACGAGCGGCGCGAGCACCGCATCGACTGGCCCGGCGCGCTGGCGCTGATCACCTTCCTCGTGCCGCTGCTGATCGTCGCCGAGCAGGGCCGGATCTGGGGCTGGGCCTCGGGCCGCTCGCTGACCTGCTACGCCATCGGCGCCGTGGGCTTCGTGCTGTTCCTCCTGGCCGAGCGGGCCTACGGCGACGAGGCGCTGCTGCCGCTGCGGCTGTTCCGCAACCGCAGCTTCTCCGTCGTCGGCGTGGGCAGCGTGGTCATGGGCGCCGGCATGTTCGGCGGCCTGCTCCTCCTGCCTCAGTACCTGCAGATCGTCAGCGGCTCCAGCGCCACCGTCGCCGGCCTGCAGATGATCCCGCTGGTGCTCGGCATCATGACCGGCGCGATGAGCTCCGGCATCGCGATCTCGAAGACCGGCAAGTACAAGGTCTTCCCGCTCGTGGGCATCGTGTTCATGACCGCCGCGCTGCTGGCGATGTCGGTCATCGTCGACGCCGACACCTCCGTCTGGACGCTGGTGCCGTTCATGGTGCTGCTGGGCCTGGGCCTGGGCTTCAACTTCCAGCCGGCGATCCTCGCCGTCCAGAACGCCGTCTCGCCGCGCGAGATGGGCGTGGCCACCTCCTCGGTCACGTTCTTCCGGCAGATGGGCGGCACGATCGGCACCGCGGTGTTCCTGTCGCTGCTGTTCTCCCGGCTCCCGGTGGACATCGAGACGGCGCTGACCTCCTCGACCGACCCGCGGGTGCAGCAGGCGCTGGCCGGCGGTCAGCTGCAGGGCGGCGGTGACCTGTCGGACACCTCGTTCATCCAGACCCTGCCGCCGTACCTGGCCGCGCCCTTCAAGACCGGGTTCTCGACCTCCATCGACCTGGTCTTCCTCATCGCCGCCTGCGTCGTGGCGATCGGGTTCTTCGTGTTCCTGTTCCTGCCGCAACTGGCGCTCAGCGACAAGTCCGGCATCCAGGCCCGCCAGGCCGGCGGCGGGACCGCGGGCGAGCCCACGGGCGCCGACGCCGGCGCGCAGGCCGTGCAGGCCGCGGGTGCGGCGGCCCCGACCTCCACCGCTCCCCCGGTCGGCCGGCCCGGCGACGCGGCGACGGCGGACGGCGCCCGCTGACGACGCGGGGCGGCGCGCCCCCGGCCTATCGTGGGCCGTCGGGCGCCGCCGCCCCGCACCTCCCGCCGCCGTCGTCCGGAGAAGCCCCGTGCCGTCCTCGCTGATCCTGTCCCGCCGCGACCTGGACTTCCTGCTCTACGACTGGCTCGACGTCGAGAGCCTGGTGAAGCGGCCGCGCTTCGCCGAGCACTCCCGCGAGACCTTCGACGCGGTGCTGGAGCTCGCCGAGGAGATCGCGACGGAGCACTTCGCGCCGCACAACCGCACCGCCGACGAGCACGAGCCGCGGTTCGTCGACGGCCGGGTGGAGATGATCCCGGAGGTCGGGCAGGCGCTCGCGGTGTTCCGCGAGTCGGGGATCATGGCCGGCACCTTCGACGAGGAGTACGGCGGCATGCAGCTGCCGCAGACCGTCGGCCAGGCCGCGTTCGCCTGGTTCAAGGCGGCCAACGTGGGCACCTCGAGCTATCCGTTCCTGACGATGGGCAACGCCCGGCTGCTGCTGGCGCACGGCTCGCAGCAGCAGAAGGACACCTTCGTGCGGCCGATGCTCGAGGGCCGCTGGTTCGGCACGATGGCGCTGTCGGAGCCGCAGGCCGGCTCCTCGCTCGCCGACATCACCACCCGCGCCGAGCCGCAGGACGACGGCACCTACCGGCTCACCGGCAACAAGATGTGGATCTCGGCCGGCGACCACGAGCTGACCGAGAACATCGTCCACCTGGTGCTGGCCAAGATCCCCGGCGGCCCGCCCGGGGTGAAGGGCATCTCGCTGTTCGTCGTCCCCAAGGTGCTGGTCGCCGAGGACGGCTCGCTCGGGGAGCGCAACGACGTCGTCCTCGCCGGGCTCAACCACAAGATGGGCTACCGCGGGACGACGAACACGCTGCTGAACTTCGGCGAGGGCGTGCACCGCCCCGGCGGCCGGCCCGGCGCGGTCGGGTACCTGGTCGGGGAGCCGCACCAGGGGCTCTCCTACATGTTCCACATGATGAACGAGGCCCGGATCGGCGTCGGGATGGGCGCGACCGTCCTCGGCTACACCGGCTACCTGCACGCGCTGGAGTACGCGCGCACCCGCACCCAGGGCCGCCCGGCCACCAGCAAGGACCCGTCCACGCCGATGGTGCGGCTGGTCGACCACCCCGACGTCCGGCGGATGCTGCTGGCGGCCAAGAGCTACGCGCAGGGCGGGCTGGCGCTGGGCCTGTACTGCGCGCGGCTGGTCGACGAGGAGCGCACCGGCGAGACCGAGGAGGACCGCCGCCGCGCGCACCTGCTGCTCGACGTCCTGACGCCGATCGCCAAGGCGTGGCCCTCGCAGTGGGGACCGGTCGCCGACGACCTCGCCATCCAGGTGCACGGCGGCTACGGGTACACCCGCGACTACCCGGTCGAGCAGTTCTACCGGGACAACCGGCTCAACCCGATCCACGAGGGCACCAACGGCATCCAGGCCCTGGACCTGCTCGGCCGCAAGGTGACGATGCAGGGCGGGGCCGGGCTGGCGCTGCTGGCCGGGACGATCACCGCGACGACCGCGCGGGCGGCCGGCACGCCGTTCGCCGACCTCGCCGCCGACGTCGACGCCGCGGTCGCCCGCCTGGTCTCGGTCACCGGCACGCTGTGGGGCACCGGCGACCCCGCGCTGGCCCTGGCCAACGCCAGCGCCTACCTCGACGCCGCCGGGCACCTGGTCGTCGCCTGGCTGTGGCTGGAGCAGGCGCTGGCCACCGGGGACGACGACGGCGACTTCGCCCGCGGCAAGCGGGCCGCGGCGCGGTACTTCCAGCGCTGGGAGCTCCCGAAGGTGCACCCCTGGCTGGACCTGCTGGAGTCGCTGGACCGGACCGTCCTGGACACCGACGAGCGCTGCCTCTGAGGCGCCGCGGCTCGGGCTCGTCGCGGGCTCGCGAGCGGGGGCGCTGCTGCTATGCCGCGTGTGCCCCCACGCGCTCGGCACCCCGGGCGGCGCGGTTGCCGCTGCTGGCGGCGCGCTGCTCGGCCTCGTACCGGGAGGTCGTCGAGGTGCCCATCAGGATCACCAGGCCGGTCAGGACCAGGAAACCGATCAGGGTCACGGTCGGCCACAACACCATCTGAGAACTCCCCCTGCTGTGCTCGTCGCCGGCCCGCTCGGTGCCGCGGGCGGCGTCGTGTTCGGGGTGGTGTGTCCCCCGTCCGGCACCGTTCCAATCGTCGATATGCAGTTGTGACCTGACCGTGTGTGATCGACTTCACGTCTCGTCCCCGGCGCGGGACCGCCCGGCCGGCACCCGCGCCGCCGTGGTGTCATCGACGGCGTGGACGCCGACGCCGAGGCCAGCCCGGCAGGCGGCGATCCCGCCGAGCGCACGCCGCGGGCCGGCCTGCTGGTCCTGGCCCTCTCCCTCGGGGTGACCACCCTCTCGCTGCTGCAGAGCCTCGTGGTGCCGGTGCTGGACCGGATCGGCGACCAGCTCGAGGTGTCGGCGACGGCGGCCGGCTGGGTGCTGACCGCCAACCTGCTGGCCGCCGCGGTGTTCACCCCCGTGCTCGGCCGGCTGGGCGACCTGCGCGGGGAGCGGCCGGTGATGCTGGGCATCCTCACCGCGGTGGCGGCCGGCACGCTCCTGGCGCTGGTCGCGGAGTCGCTGCCGCTGCTGCTGGTCGCCCGGGTGCTCCAGGGCTCGTCGTACGGCCTGTTCCCGCTGTCGATCAGCGTGCTGCGCCGGGAACTGCCGGCGCAGCGGCTGAGCGTGGCGATGTCGGTGGTGAGCAGCACCCTGGCCGTCGGCGGGGTCGTGGGGCTGGTCGGCACCGGCCTGCTCACCCACCCCGGCTCCTCCTACCGCGATCCGTTCTGGATCGGGCTCGCGGTGTCGGTGGTCTCGCTGGCCCTGGCCGTCGTCGCCCTCCCCCGCCGGCCGGCCACCGCCACCGGCCGGGTCGACTGGTGGGGCGCGCTGGTGCTCGGCCTGGGCCTGGTGCTGCTGCTCCTGCCGGTCTCGCAGGGCGCGACCTGGGGGTGGACCTCGCCGGCCACGATCGGCTGCGCGGCGGGTGCGGTCGTCGTCCTGGCCGGCTGGGCGGTGCTCCAGCAGCGGCGCACCGATCCGCTGGTCCGCCCGGCGCTGCTCACCTCGCCCCGCACGTTGGTGCCCAACCTGGCCGGCCTGATGACCGGCATCGGGCTGTTCGTGTCGTTCCTGTTCGTCATGCAGTACGTGCAGATCCCGCCGGAGCTGACCGGCTACGGCTTCGGCGCGAGCGTGCTCGAGGCGGCGGTGGTCTACCTGCTGCCCGGCGGCATCGTCGGCATCGTCCTGGCGCCGGTCGCCGGCCGGGTGGTCACCCGGATCGGCGCGCTCCCCACGCTGCTGGCCGGGGCGGCGTTCGGCCTGGCCGGGTTCCTGGTGCTGGCGCTGCTGCGCGAGGAGCCGTGGCTGGTGGTCGCCGCCGGGCTCCTCGGGCAGCTGTGGGTGACCGTCGCCTTCGCCGCGCTGCCGACCCTCGTCGTGCAGGCGGTGCCGCCGGAGGAGACCGGGGTGGCCAACGCGGTCAACTCCATCTCCCGCTCGGTCGGCCAGGCGGTCGGCAGCGCCCTCACCACCACCCTGCTGGCCGCCGCGGTCCTGCCGGCCACCGGCCTGCCCCGCGCCGGCGCCTTCACCACGGTCGCCCTGATCGGCGTCGGCGCGGCGGGTGCGGTCGCCGTCGTCGCGCTGGCCGGCATGTACCTGGGCCGGGGCCGGCCGCCGGCCGGGCCGGACCCCCTGGCCGAGGTCGAGCGGGCCACCGCGCGGGCCGGGGAGTGGTCACCCGTCAGCGGGGTGCGCTGACCGCGACGCGCCGGTCGTCGCCGGGGCCCGCATGGAACGACACCGTCCGGGGCATCGAGGACCGCAGATCCCATCCCCAGACCGGAGGACGTCGATGGCCCGCCCCACCGGCTCACGCAGCGCGACCAGCGCTGACAAGGAGACCCGCTTCTCCGGCAACGTCGCCGGCGACCCCGCCCCGCAGGACGACAGCGTCAACGGCCTGCGCTCGGACTACGCCCCCGAGGGCGCCGACCCCAAGCCCACGACCGGCGGCACGCTCAAGCGCACGCTCAAGGAGTTCAGCGAGGACAACCTCACCGACTGGGCCGCCGCGCTGACCTACTACGGCGTGCTCGCGCTGTTCCCGGCGCTGATCGCCCTGGTGTCGATCGTCGGCCTGGTGGTCGACCCCCAGACGCTCTCCGACGCGCTCACCACGATCGTCCCCGGCTCCGCCGCCGCGACGATCAACCCGGTCATCCAGCAGATCGCCGGCAACACCGCCACGGCCGGCTTCGGCCTGGTCATCGGTCTCGCCGCGGCCATCTGGTCGGCGTCGGGCTACGTCGGCGCCTTCACCCGCGCGGCCAACGTGGTCTACGAGACGCCCGAGGGGCGCAAGATCTGGAAGCTCAAGCCGCTCCAGCTGCTGGTCACCCTGATCGGCGTCCTGTTCGCGGCGGTCATCGTCGCCGCCGTCGTGGTCAGCGGCCCCGTGGCCGACGCCATCGGCCAGGCCCTGGGCCTGGGCAGCACCGTGACCACGGTCTGGAACATCGCCAAGTGGCCGGTGATCGTGGTCCTGGTCGCCCTGATGATCGCCGTCCTGTACTACGCCACGCCCAACGTCCGGCTCCGCGGCTTCAAGTTCGTCAGCCCCGGTGCCGGCGTGGCGATCCTGGTGTGGGCGGTGGCCTCGGCCCTGTTCGCCTTCTACGTGGCCAACTTCGGCAGCTACAACAAGACCTACGGGGCGCTGGCCGGCGTGGTCATCTTCCTCATCTGGTTCTGGCTGACCAACGTCGCCCTGCTCTTCGGCATCGAGCTCGACGCCGAGATCGAGCGGACCAAGGAGCTGAAGGAGGGCGTGCCGCGGGCCGAGAAGGAGATCCAGCTCGACGCGCGGGCCGAGCCCAAGCGCCAGCAGACGACCTGACGCCCGGCACACGCAGGAGGGCCCGGTTCCCCGAGGGGAGCCGGGCCCTCCTGGCGTCTGCTCAGCGGCTGGTCGGCGGCTCGTCGCCCCGGCGGGCCGGGGGCGTGCGCTCGACCAGGCCCGCGAGGCCGGCGAGGCCGCGGCTGACCGCCTCCCCGACGGGGACGAGCGCGGCGGGGGCGCGGCGCACCCCGGCGTCGACCAGGTCGCGGCTGCGGTCCAGCAGCGACAGCGGCAGCGCCGAGACCGCGTTGCCCGGCGGACGCCGCGCCACGGTCGGGTGCGGGCGGGTCGGCGCGATCCGGCGGACCAGCTCCCACTGCCGGCCCAGCCGGCGCAGCTCGTGCGGGTCCAGTCGCTCCTGCAGCCGGGGCAGCAGCACGTCCTCCTCGTCGCGGACGTCCTCGCGGAGCACCTCGACCAGGCGGGCCAGCCGCTCCGGCCGGCGGGGGTCGTCCAGCCCGCCCTCCTCGAGGGCGCTGACCAGCTCGTTGACCTCCTGGTGCTCCTCCTCCACCCGCAGGGTCAGGGCGTCGCCGTCGGGCAGCACCCGGCGGATGGCCGGCCACAGCACGGCCTCCTCGGCGAAGGCGTGGCTGAACACCAGCCGGTCGATGCGGGTGAGCACCTCCTCCTGGGCGCGGCCGGTGGCGCCGTCGAGCTCGTGCAGGAGCCGGTCGAGCTCGATGTGGTCGCGGCGCTGGCGGGCGAGGACGCTGCCGGCGCCGCCGAGCTCCTCCACGGTCTGGTCGGCGATGGATCGGGGCACGGGGTACCTCTCTGGTGCAAGGGGGCAGCGCGCACTGCTGGACGCTGCCCTCCCCGTGCCCGCGCGCGGGGCCGGTCATGCGCGGCGCCGGTTGGCCCGGTGCGGCCCGGGTAGGGGCAGCGGGACCCCGACCCGCCTGGAGGCCGCCCGTGGACGCCCCGCCCGTCACCTCCGACTTCTACGAGCTCGAGGCGCTCCTCGACGAGGAGGACCGCGAGCGCCTGCACCGGGTGCGCGCCTTCATGGACGAGCAGGTGGAGCCGGTCATCAACGAGTACTGGACGCGGGGGGAGTTCCCCCGGCACCTGGTGCCCGGCCTCGCCGAGCTCGGCGTCGCGGGCGCCCAGTACTCGGGGTACGGCTCCCCGGGCCGGTCGGCCCTGTTCGACGGCATGGTGGCCATGGAGTTCTCGCGGGGCGACCCGTCGATCGCCACGTTCATGGGCGTCCACGGCGGGCTGGCCATGGGCACCCTGCACCTGTGCGCCTCCGAGGAGCAGAAGGAGCGCTGGCTGCCCGCGATGGCCCGCATGGAGCTGCTCGGCGCCTTCGGCCTCACCGAGCCCGAGCACGGCTCCGACGTCGCCCGCGGCCTGCAGACCACCGCCCGGCGGGACGGCGACGAGTGGGTCCTGACCGGGCAGAAGAAGTGGATCGGCAACGGCAGCTTCGCCGACCTGGTGGTCGTCTGGGCCCGCGACGAGGAGACCGACCGGGTGCTCGGGTTCGTCGTCGAGAAGGACAGCCCCGGCTACAGCGCGGTCGACCTCCAGGACAAGATCGCCCTGCGGGCGGTGCAGAACGCCCTAATCACGCTGGACGGCGTCCGCGTGCCCGAGGCCAACCGGCTCCAGGGGGCCAACAGCTTCCGCGACACCGCGAACGTGCTGCGCGCGACCCGGGTCAGCGTCGCCTGGTCGGCGGTGGGCTGCTCGCGCGGCGCCTACGAGCACGCGCTGCGCTACGCGCAGGGGCGCACCCAGTTCGGCAAGCCCATCACCGGCTTCCAGCTCGTGCAGGACCTGCTGTTCCGCATGCTCGGCAACATCACCGCTTCGGCGACGCTGTGCGCGCGGGCCTCGCAGCTGCAGGACTGCGGCATGCTGCGCGACGAGCACGCCTCGATGGCCAAGGCCTACAGCACCATGCGGATGCGCGAGACGGTCGGCTGGGCCCGCGAGCTCATGGGCGGCAACGGCATCCTGCTGGAGAACCACGTGGGCCGGTTCGTCGCCGACGCCGAGGCCATCTACTCCTACGAGGGCACCCGCGAGGTCAACAGCCTCATCGTCGGCCGGGCGGTGACCGGGGAGAGCGCCCTGGTCTGAGCACCCGCCGGGTGGCACCCCGGCACCTGTGGTTGAGTGGTCCGCGTCACAGGAGGCAGGTCACAGAACGGCGCCGTACCGCTGGGAGGCCGGGCATGTCGAGCCCCACCACCGCGCCCACCGCGAACCGCACCCGCTCACCCGCGACGGGGCCGGACGAGGCACCGGAGGCCGCCGCCGAGGCCGTCACCGGGCTGGACATGGTGCTGGTGGACGGCGCCCGCGGACCGCTGCGGCGCCTGGTGCCCCCCGCGCGGACGACGGCGCGGTTCGGCGCGGCGCTGGCCCGGCACCCCGACGCGGTGGCCCGCCGGGCCGGCACGCTGGTGCGCGACCTCGCCCGGATCACCGTGGGGCGGTCGGACATCGAGGCCTCGCCCAAGGACAAGCGCTTCGCCGACCCGGCCTGGCGCGGCAACCCCCTGCTGCACCGGGCCATGCAGGCGCACATCGCCGCCGCGCGGGCCGCCGTCGGCCTGGTCGACGACGCCGACCTCGACTGGCGGGACGACGAGCGCGTCCGGTTCACCCTGACCAACCTCGTCGACGCGCTGGCACCGAGCAACCTGCCGCCGCTGAACCCGCTGGCCTGGAAGGCGGTCATCGACACCGGCGGGCGCAACGCGGTGGAGGGCGTGCGCCGGCTGGTCGGCGACCTCACCTCTCCGCCGCGGGTGCCCTCCATGGTCGAGCCCGACGCCTTCACCGTCGGGGAGGACCTCGCCGTCACGCCCGGCGCGGTGGTGCTGCGGACGCCGGTGTTCGAGCTGATCCAGTACCGGCCGTCGACGCCGCGGGTGCGGCAGGTGCCGCTGGTGATCGTGCCGCCGACGATCAACAAGTACTACGTCACCGATCTCGCCCCCGGCCGCAGCATCGTCGAGCACTACGTCGCCGCCGGCCAGCAGGTGTTCATGATCAGCTGGCGGAACCCGACCGCCGAGCACGCCGACTGGGGGCTGGACACCTACGGCCAGGCCGTCCTCGACGCGATGGACGCCGCCGAGCGGATCACCGGCAGCGACCGGACCGCGCTCCAGGCGTTCTGCTCCGGCGGGATCATCACCGCGATGCTGCTGGCCCACCTGGCGGCCACCGGCGGGCTGCAGCGGATCGCCGCAGCCAGCTTCGCGGTCACCGTCCTGGACTGGTCGCGGGCCGGCACGGTGGGCGCGCTGATGGACGAGGAGGCCGTCCGCGAGGCGACGGAGAAGTCGCGCGAGCAGGGCTACCTCGACGGCGCGATGCTGGCCGAGGTCTTCGCCTGGCTGCGCCCCAACGACCTGGTGTGGAACTACTGGGTCAACAACTACCTGCAGGGCAAGCCGCCGCCGGCCTTCGACATCCTCTACTGGAACGCCGACACCACGCGGATGACCGCCGGGCTGCACCGCGACTTCATCGACATCGCGGTGCGCAACGCGCTGACCCGGCCGGGGGCGTCGACCATGCTCGGCACGCCGGTGGACCTCTCGGCGGTCGACGTCGACACCTACGTCACCGCCGGCATCGCCGACCACCTGTGCCCGTGGCAGGCCTGCTACCGGACCACCCAGCTGCTCGGCGGGCGCAGCCGGTTCGTGCTCTCCACGAACGGCCACATCGCCTCGCTGGTCAACCCGCCGGGCAATCCGAAGTCGACCTACCAGATCGCCCCGGAGACCCCGGCCGACCCCGACCGCTGGCTGGCCTCCGCCGAGAAGGTCAAGGGCTCGTGGTGGCCGGACTTCACGGCGTGGCTGGGCGAGCGGTGCGGGGACGAGATGCCCGCGCCGGAGACGCTGGGCTCGGCCGACCTGCCCGTCCTGGGCGACGCGCCGGGCACCTACGTGTTCGAGAAGTGACCGCCACCCGGCCCGGCAGCGGCGAGGACGTCCGCACCGTCAGCGCGGCGGGGCGGTCGCTGCGGGTGTCGGTGCGCGCCGGTGACGACGGCGTGCCGCCTCTGCTGTTGATGAACGGGATCGGGGCCAGTCTCGAGGTGCTGCAGCCCCTCGTCGACGCGCTGGACCCCCGGCGCACGGTGATCCGCTTCGACGTGCCGGGCGTGGGCGGCTCACCCCGCCCCGTGGTCCCCTACGTGCTCGGCACGCTCACCCCGGTGGTCGCCGGGATGCTGTCGCGCCTGGGCTACGACCGGCCGGTCGACGTCCTCGGGCTGTCGTGGGGCGGTGGGCTGGCCCAGCACTTCGCCGTCCAGCACCGCCGGCGGTGCCGGCGGCTCGTGCTCGCCGCGACCGGCACCGGCAGCCTCATGGTGCCCGCCGCCCCGCGGGTGCTCGGCCGGATGCTCACCCCCCGGCGGCACCGCGACCCGGAGTACGCCCGGCGGATCGCCGGTGACATCTACGGCGGCACGATGCGCAGCGACCCCGACCGGGCCGCGCGGGTGCTCCACGCCGCCGCCCGGGTGGGCCCGCGGCGCGGCTACTACTACCAGCTGGCCGCCGGCACCGGCTGGAGCAGCCTGCCGTTCCTGCGGCTGATCCGGCAGCCCACGCTGATCGTCGCGGGGGACGACGACCCGATCGTGCCGGTGGTCAACGCGCGGATGATGGCCCGGCTGCTGCCCGACGCCCGGCTGCACGTCTACCGCGGCGGGCACCTGGCGCTGCTGACCGAGGCGGCCGAGCTGGCGCCGGTGGTCGAGCGCTTCCTCGACGAGGACTGACCGCCGGCGTCACAGGCCGCAGGCGCGGCCGCCCTGGACGAAGCCCTGCCGGAAGGCGTCGACCAGCTCGAAGCCGCTGAACCCGGCGGAGTCGTCGATGACGTCGTCCTCGGTCGCGTACTGGAGCAGGACGACGGCGGCCTCGTCGACGTCACCGGGCGAGAGCTCGATGCCGGCCTCGGCGACCGCGTCGACCTCGCCGAGGTAGAGCTCGCGGGCCATCCACCCGCTGGCGCAGATGGCACTGGAGAAGGCCTCGGCGCCCTCGGTCGACAGCCCCAGCTGGTCGCGGATCGCCAGCGCGTAGGGCACCGCCACCAGCTCGAAGACCGCGTAGTCGCCGACCGCGTCGTAGGCGGGCTCCAGCAGGTCCTCGCCGTCGAACCGGACCGTGCCGTCGTCGGGGCAGTAGGCGATGTCGAGCTCGTCGCCCTCGCCGGTGCACACCGAGCCCGAGCCCTCGCCCTCCTCGATGTCCGGGAAGGTCGGCATCCCCGACAGCGGCGGCGTGCTGGGGAAGCCGGTGGTGAACGCCTGCTCCCAGAAGGCGGCGAGGTCGTGGTCGACGTCCTCGATCGTCTGGTCGTAGGGCAGGTTGCCGCCGGTCTCCTCGTCCTCGGACCGCGGCTCGAACGGCTCCAGGGTGTAGAGCCGGCTCTCGTCGAAGGCCGCGCAGGCCTGCGGGCCGTCGGCGTAGCCCTCCTGGAAGGCCGAGAGCTGGTCGAACAGCGAGCCGTGCGCGCTCGGGTCGTCGGGGTCGCTGCCGGCCGGGTCGCCGAAGTAGAGGTAGCCGAGCAGGTAGGGGTCCAGCTCGGGGGCGCGCACGGTGAAGTGGTCGGAGTTGCCGTCCACGACCCACTTCGTCCAGGCGCCGGCGAAGCACTCGGCCTGGGTCTCGGCGACGATCGAGGGGTCGTCGAGGTCCGCGTGGCCCTGCACGGCGTGGCCCATCTCGTGCGCCATGATCTCGGCGATCACGAACGGCCCGTAGTCGGCGGCCAGCCCCTCCATCCACGCGCGGTCGTAGAAGATCCGGTCGTCGCCGTAGCAGTAGAAGGCGTTGCCTTCCAGCTCCTCCAGCGAGTCGAAGCAGGGGCTGTCGGGCAGGTCGGCCTCGTCGGTCTCGTCCGGGTCGATCGACCAGAACCCGCCCTCGACCTCGCCGAACTCCTCGCCGTAGACGCCCGGGTAGGTCTGCACCCAGTAGTCGAGGACGTCGGCGAGGGCGTTGCGGGCGATCCGATCGGTCTCGTTGCCCTCCTCGGCGAGGTCGACCCGCAGGTCGGCGTCCGTGGCGTCCATCCGCAGCCCGCCCGCGGGGGTCGCGATGCCGTCGACCTGGCCGGTGCACCCGGTCAGGACGGCGGCGGCCGCGAGGGCGGCCGCCAGCCCGGTCGAACGGGTGCGGGGACGGAACGGCACGGGCGCCACCTCGGGTCGGGCGGACGGCGACCGCCGGTCCGGCTCGGGGCCAGAAGGTGCCCGGCCGGGCGGGCCCGCGTCAACAGGGTGCGCGCGCGTGTCGCGCACGGGTCAGCCGACCGGCAGCACCGGGGCCCCGCGCAGCAGGGCGCCGGCGTCGGCGGCCGGCAGCGGCCGGTGCAGCAGGTAGCCCTGGGCGTGGTCGCAGGCGTCGTCGCGCAGCCGGGCCAGCTGGTCGGGTTCCTCCACGCCCTCGGCGACCACCGTCAGCCCGAAGGTGTGCGCCGCCCGGATCATCAGCGCGACCAGCTCGCGGTGCCCGGCATCGTCGGAGGCGACGAAGCTGCGGTCGATCTTGAGCGTGTCGACCGGCATGTGCCGCAGCTGGCCGATCGAGGTGTAGCCGGTGCCGAAGTCGTCGATCGCGATGCCGACGCCCATCTCGCGCAGCGCGGCCAGGTGCCCGATCGCCAGCGGATCGGTGACCAGAACGGTCTCGGTGACCTCCACGACCAGCAGCCGGGACGGCAGGCCGGCGGCGGCCAGCGCGTCGGCGACGTCGGCCACGACCCGGCGGTCGGCGAGGTGCCGGCCGGAGATGTTGACCGCCATCGTCGGCTCGGGCTCGTCGGTGGCGGCCGGCTCGGTGGCCCGCCACTCGGCCAGCTGCCGGGTGGCCTCGCCGAGCACCCAGCGGTCCAGGTCGCAGATGAGCCCGGACCCCTCGGCCACGGGGATGAACTGGTCGGGCGGAACCATCCCGACCCCGGGCCGGTCCCAGCGGATCAGCGCCTCGTAGCCCATCAGCCGGTCGGTGCCGACGTCCATCACCGGCTGGTAGTGCAGGTGCATCTCGCCGTTGGTGAGGGCGGCGGCGATCGCGGCCTCCAGCTCGGCTCGGGAGTCCAGCTGGGCCCGCAGGGTCTCGTCGAAGATCTCCGCCCGGCCGCGGCCGTGGGCCTTGGCCCGGTAGGCGGCGGTGTCGGCCTCGGCGAAGAGCAGGTCGGCGTCGGTGCCGCCGTCCCGCGAGACGGCGACGCCGATGCTGGCGCCCACCCGGACGCCGGCGTCCTCGACGGCCACGGGAGCGCTGATCGCGGTGATCAGCCGCTCGGCGAGGCCCATCAGGTCGTGCTCGTCCTGCACCTGCTCCACGAGGACGACGAACTCGTCGCCGCCCAGCCGGCAGACGACGTCGCCCGGCCGGACCGAGGCGGTCATGCGCGCCGCGACGGTGCGCAGCACCTCGTCGCCGGCGGCGTGGCCGTGCCCGTCGTTGACCGCCTTGAAGCCGTCGAGGTCGATGAACAGCAGGCCGGTCATCTCGCCCGAGCGGGCCCCGCGGTGCAGTGCGGAGGTGACGAGCGTGAGCGCCTGGGCGCGGTTGGGCAGCTCGGTGAGCGGATCGTGCGTGGCCTGGTGGGCGAGGGCGAACTGCAGCTCCTCGCGCTGGCGCACCGAGGTGACGATCTGCTTCACCGAGGCGTGCACGACCTCGCCCAGCGGCCCGGGCAGCGGCTGGTCCAGCAGCGCGTCGTCCAGGTCGCCGCGGGCGACGGCCGCGGCCTGGTCCTGGATGCGGCGCAGGCTGGCCACGGCCGACTCCAGCGCGGTGGACACCGTCTGCACCTCCCGCGGCCCGGCGACCTCGACGGCCACGAGGGACCCCTCGCTCACCCGGCGGGCCTGGTCGGCCAGCTGGCGCAGCGAGCGGGCGACCCGGCGGCCGAGCAGGACCGCCACGAGGAGGGCGACCAGCAGCAGCCCGGCGCAGGTCAGGAGCATCCGCTCCAGGACGTCCTGGGCGTGGGCGCGGTCGGCCGAGGTGAGTGCCTGGGCACTGCCGACCGCCCGCTCGACCAGCGCGTTCAGCTGGGAGTCCCGCGCCGGCGCCTGGGTGAGCAGCGGGATCAGGTCCGGTACCGCCAGCGGGGCCAGGGAGCCGTCGGCCTGCGCGGTGTAGAGCGCGTCCAGCGAGACGGTCAGCGGATCGGTGCGGGTGACCTGCCAGGCGGCGATCAGCTCCGCCTGGGAGAGGTCGGCCATCTGCCGCTGCGCGTCCTGGTAGGCGAGGAAGGCCGACTCCCCGGCCAGTCGCGAGCCCGCGGCGAGCTCGCCGGCGTCGAGCTGCCCGGCGAGGAACAGGGGGAACAGCCGGCTCGCGGTCTGCGACAGCTGGGAGACGATCTCCACGTCGCGGGTGGCCCGCAGGGTGGCCGCCGGCACCTCCTGGGAGCTCGCCGCGGCGGCCGCCTGGCGCTGGGCGTGCATGAGGGTGTTGGAGATGTCGAGGTAGTCGAAGTAGAGGTCCTCGACCGGCACGTTCCCGCCGTCGACGGCGGCGCGCAGGTCGGCCAGCCGGGCGGTCGCGCGCTCGGCGGCCTCGGCCCCGACCGAGCCCGCGGGCACGGCGGCGAGCGCCGCGTCGGTCGCCGCGCGGGACTCCTCCGCCGCGGCGACCAGCTCGTCGTACATGGTGGCCACCAGCAGCGGGGGGATGCCGAGCTGCGCGGCGGCCACCGGGTCCTGCACGAGCAGCTGGCACATCGCGGGCACGATCTCGTGCTCGACGCCGTTGCGGGCGGCGTCCAGCTGCGCCATCGCCCGCACCGCCTCCTCGGCGTCCGCGGCACTGGCGGCCTCCGCCTGCTGGGAGCGGACGATGACGCCGGTCAGCACCACCACTCCCGCCAGCGGGATGAGGACGAGCGCGAGCAGGTGGAGCGACAGCGGGACGCCGCGGGTCGGCGTGCGACGGGACCACCGGGCCGAGAGGTGCATGGGACGGAGATCGGCCGCAGCCGCGGGCACCTGAGCGCGGCTGCGGCCGGTTCCTCCCGTGGAGTGACGTGCGCCTCAGCGCGGCGCCGCGGTCACGATCGCGCAGCCGGTGGCGCCGAACGGCTCCACGGCGAAGCCCATGTCGGCCAGCACGCCGGCGACCGCGCCGGTCATCGACCGCTGCACCGCCGCGTGCACCTCGGCGCCGCGCACCAGCTGCCGGGTCATCCGGTCGTGCTGCTGCCAGCTGACCAGGACGCCGCGCAGCTGGGGGTCGGGGGTGAGGCAGACGCCCCCACCGGTGCCGGCGACGGTGTCCTCCCGGCCGGCGCAGTCGTGCAGGGTGAGCCCCGCCTCGACCAGCGCGGCCGCGACCTCGACCACGAGGGTGGTGAGCGCGTCGTCGTCGGTGAGCAGGTCGTCCCAGTCCTCGCCCAGCCGGTCGAGCTGGTCGCCGAGCGCGGACAGCCAGGCCCGCTCCTGCGGCGTCTGCCGGCGCACCCAGGTGCCGTCGCCCCGCTGCACGCCGTAGACCGGCTGCGCGTCGACGCCCGAGGCCAGCGCGGCCCACTCGGCCTCGACCCGGTCGGCGTAGGGGCCCGCGACGATGGCCACGGCCGTCTCGTCGAGCAGCCACCAGGCGTGCTCGCCCGGGCTCGGATCGCCGGAGCGCTTGCCGGCGGGGTGGGTGGCCAGGCCCACGGCCGACCCCTGCGGCCGCCGCTCGGCCTGCGGGGCGGCGGAGCCGCCCGCCGCGCGCGGCGCTCCGGAGGGCACGGCGGCCGCACCGGCCGCGGCGGGGACGGCCGCCGCGGCCGGCTGCTGCGCCGCCGGCACGCGGTTGCGCTCGAACTCGTAGCGCGCGGTGGACCGCCTGCCGAGGGCGATCACCAGACAGGCCGTGGCGAGGAAGCCCAGGAGGGCGACGGCAGGCCAGAGGAGCATCACGCCACCTCCGCCCCACGCCGGTGGCGGACGGGGCGAGCGGCTGTCCCGGGGGGCGCGGGCGCGTTCACGCAGGGCTCTCCTGATGCGGTACCGCCGCGGCTGGGGAAGCGCCGCGGACAGGACGAAAGGTAGGGCGGCGGCACCCTGCGGCGACACGGTTTGCCGCGCCGCGGACCGGCCCGTCACCCATTCGTTGCGCAGGCCCCGTCCACCGGTCGATGACCCCCCTCACCAGGCGGTTCCTTGTCGACAAGACCCCGCTCCGCGAGCGTGCGGAGCGCCTTCCGGGCCCGCGGTCATCCCGTGGCGGGCGGCGCCGCGGCGTGTCGGATCGTCACCGGGGCGTGGCACGATCCGGCGCGTCAGGACGACCGGTCAGGAATCGAGAAGCGCCGGTCGGCGGGCCGCTCCTAGCGTGGTCCGGCGCCCGGAACCGCCCACCGAACGGAGCCCCGATGAGCACGGCACCCGCGACCCACCGCGCCGACAGCCACGACCTCATCCGGGTGGTGGGCGCGCGGGTGAACAACCTCCGCGACCTCAGCGTCGAGATCCCCAAGCGCCGGCTCACCGTGTTCACCGGCGTCTCCGGCTCGGGCAAGAGCTCGCTGGTGTTCGGCACGATCGCCGCGGAGTCGCAGCGGCTGATCAACGAGACCTACAGCGCCTTCGTGCAGGGCTTCATGCCGACGCTGGCCCGGCCCGAGGTCGACGTCCTCGAGGGCCTGACGACGGCGATCATCGTCGACCAGGAGCGGATGGGCGCCAACCCCCGCTCGACCGTCGGCACCGCCACCGACGCCAACGCGATGCTGCGCATCCTGTTCAGCCGGCTCGGCGAGCCCAACCTCGGCTCCCCCAACGCCTACTCGTTCAACCTGGCCTCGGTGCGGGCCAGCGGCGCCATCACCGTCGAGCGCGGCGACAAGACCAAGACCGAGAAGGCCACGTTCAACCGGCTCGGCGGCATGTGCCCGCGCTGCGAGGGCATGGGGTCGATCAACGACTTCGACCTCACCGCGCTCTACGACGACACCAAGAGCCTCGCCGAGGGCGCGCTCACCGTGCCCGGCTACAGCATGGACGGCTGGTACGGCCGGATCTTCAGCGGCGCCGGCCTGCCCATGGACAAGCCGATCGCGGAGTTCACCGAGAAAGAGCGGCACCAGCTCCTGTACGCCGAGCCCACCAAGATCAAGGTGGAGGGCATCAACCTCACCTACGAAGGCCTGATCCCGAAGATCCAGAAGTCGATGCTGGCCAAGGACGTCGAGGCGATGCAGCCGCACGTCCGCCGGTTCGTGGAGCGCGCGATCACCTTCACGACCTGCCCCGACTGCGGCGGCACGCGGCTGAGCCAGGAGGCGCTGGGCTCGAAGATCCGGGGCAAGAACATCGCCGACCTCTGCGCCATGCAGATCACCGACCTCGCGGCGTGGCTCCGGGAGCTCGACGAGCCGTCGGTGGCGCCGCTGGTGCGCGGGCTGCAGCACCTGCTCGACTCGTTCGCCCAGATCGGGCTGGGCTACCTCTCCCTCGACCGCCCGGCCGGCACGCTGTCGGGCGGCGAGGCCCAGCGCACCAAGATGATCCGGCACCTCGGCTCCTCGCTCACCGACGTCACGTACGTCTTCGACGAGCCCACCGTCGGGCTGCACCCGCACGACATCCAGCGGATGAACGACCTGCTCCTGCAGCTGCGGGACAAGGGCAACACGGTGCTCGTGGTCGAGCACAAGCCCGAGACGATCGCGATCGCCGACCACGTCATCGACCTGGGTCCCGGCGCCGGCACCAACGGCGGCCGGCTGTGCTTCCAGGGCACCGTCGACGGCCTGCGGGCCAGCGACACGGTCACCGGCCGGCACCTGGACGACCGGGCCGCGCTCAAGCCGTCGGTGCGGACGCCCTCCGGCGTGCTGGCCGTGCGCGGCGCGTCGGCGCACAACCTCCAGGACGTCGACGTCGACATCCCCCTCGGCGTGCTGGTGGTGCTCACCGGCGTCGCGGGCTCGGGCAAGAGCTCGCTGATCCAGGGCTCGGTGTCCGGCCGGGAGGGCGTGGTGACGGTCGACCAGAGCGCCATCAAGGGCTCGCGGCGCAGCAACCCGGCCACCTACACCGGGCTGCTCGAGCCGATCCGCAAGGCGTTCGCCAAGGCCAACGGCGTGAAGCCGGCGCTGTTCAGCTCCAACTCCGAGGGCGCCTGTCCCGCCTGCAACGGCGCGGGCGTCATCTACACCGACCTGGGGGTCATGGCCACGGTCGAGACGCCCTGCGAGGAGTGCGAGGGCAAGCGCTTCCAGGCCTCGGTGCTCGAGTACCGGCTGGGCGGCCGGGACATCAGCGAGGTGCTGGGGATGTCGGTGGCCGAGGCCGAGGAGTTCTTCGGCAGCGGCGAGGCGCGCACGCCGGCCGCGCACGCGATCCTCGCCCGGCTGGCCGACGTCGGGCTCGGCTACCTCACCCTCGGCCAGCCGCTCACGACGCTGTCCGGCGGCGAGCGCCAGCGGGTGAAGCTGGCCACGCAGATGGCGGAGAAGGGCGGGGTCTACGTGCTCGACGAGCCGACCACCGGCCTGCACCTCGCCGACGTCGAGAACCTGCTGGGGCTGCTCGACCGGCTGGTCGACTCGGGCAAGTCGGTGATCGTGATCGAGCACCACCAAGCGGTCATGGCGCACGCCGACTGGATCATCGACCTGGGCCCCGGCGCCGGCCACGACGGCGGCCGGATCGTGTTCGAGGGGCCGCCCGCCGACCTCGTCGCCGCCCGCTCGACGCTGACCGGGCAGCACCTCGCGGAGTACGTGGGCGCCTGATCCGCGCCACCCGGCTCAGGCGACCTGGAAGGACCGCCGGGAGAGCCCGACGCCGTAGCCGTCGATCGTCGTGCGCACCGGCGCCGAGGGGTCGGTGGCCGCGCCGAGGGTGACGAACAGCGGGGTGAAGTGCTCGACGGTCGGGTGCGCGTAGGGCATGCCCGGTGCGGCGGTGCGGAAGCGGGCGAGCTCGGCGACGTCGCCGCGGGCCAGGGCGTCGGCGGCCCAGGCGTCGAAGTCGGCCGACCAGCCGGGCACCCGGTTCTCGGTGAACATCTCGCGGGTCAGGAAGGGCAGGCCGTGGGTCATGTGCCCGGAGCCGACGACCAGCACCCCCTGCTCGCGCAGCGGGCGCAGCCGCGCGCCGAGCGCGAGCAACCGGTCGGGGTCCTCGGTGGGCAGGCTCAGCTGCAGCACCGGGACGTCGGCGGCCGGGTACATGATCTTCAGGGGCACCCAGGCGCCGTGGTCCAGCCCGCGGCGGGCGTGCTGGTGCGGCCGCTCGGCGGCGGGCAGCAGGGCGGTGACCTGCCGCGCCAGCTCGCCGGCGTCAGGGGTGTCGTACCGGAACGTGTAGTAGAGCGGGTCGAAGCCGCCGAAGTCGTAGACCAGCTCGCCGGGCCGGGCGGCGCTGAGCGACAGCGGCGCGGACTCCCAGTGCGCCGAGACCACGAGGACCGCCCGCGGCCTGGGCAGCGAGCGGGCCCAGTCGTGCAGCGGATCCAGCCAGCTCCGGTCCCCGAAGGGCAGCGGCCCGCCGCCGTGGGAGAGGTAGAGGCTGGGCAGGGGGCCGTCCTCCGGCGTCCAGGCGCGGTGCGGCTGCGCGGCCTCCCGGGCGGCGACCTCCCGCAGGTGGGCGGCGAATGGATGGGCGGCCGGGATACGGGCGTCGGCGACGGCGGTCGTCGTGGTCATCGGAGCTCCTCGGGGCGGGCGGGGGTCGGTCGAGGACGGCGCAGCCGCCGGTCCACGGGACTGCTCACGGGCGGCCGGCGCCGATCATGCTCACGTGGGCCATGCCGATCCTCCCCGTTGGTTGTCGGTTGAACTATCCTCTCGGGCAAGTGGGTTTCAGCGACAACCATTCCGGAGCACGCTGTGACGGTGGACACACCCTGGCTCGACCGGCGGCAGCTGCGCGCCTGGATCCGGCTGCGCGGCGTCCTGGAGCTGCTGCCCGGGGCACTGGACTCGCAGCTGCGGCGCGACGCGGGGCTCACCGAGTTCGACTACCAGGTGCTGGCCACGCTGTCGGAGTCCCCCGCCCGCACGCTGCGGATGACCGAGCTGGCCCGGCTGTCCAACGCCACGCTGCCGCGGCTGTCGAACGTGGTGCACCGCCTGGAGGACCGCGGGCTGGTGCGGCGCTCGCCCTGCCCGGGGGACCGGCGGGCGACCAACGCGCAGCTCACCGAGGCCGGCTGGGCCACGGTGCAGGAGGCGGCTCCGGGTCACGTCATGACCGTGCGGCACCTCGTCGTCGACGCGCTCACCGACGAGCAGCTCGACCAGCTCGCGGAGATCGGCGAGGCTCTCCTCGCGCGACTGGACCCGTCAGGGGCGATGGCCGCGACGTACAGGCGGTACGACGACGGGGCACCGGCGGACACCACGAGCGGAGGGAGTTCCCGTGCTGACGCAGGTGGCTGAGGGTGTACTGGTCCACCAGAGCGCGCTGCTCCGGAACAACGCCGTCGTCGTGCAGGGCCGGGCGGGCGTGTTGCTCGTCGACCCCGGCATCACCGACGACGAGATGACCTGCCTCGCGGACGACCTGTCCGCCGCGGGCGAGCAGGTGGCGGTCGGCTTCGCGACGCATCCGGACTGGGACCACGTGCTCTGGCATCCCGCGTTCGGCGAGGTGCCCCGTTACGGCACCGCCCGCTGCGCGGACGTCATGCGGGACCTGCGGTCGGAGGCCGACTGGCGGGCCCGCGCCGCCGAGGCGCTGCCTCCTGAGCTCGCCGGGGAGGTGCCGCTGGACCCGTTCGGCCTCGTGACCGGTCTGCCCGCCGGCACCGCGGAGATCCCGTGGAGCGGCCCCCGGGTGCGGATCATCGAGCACCCGGCGCACGCCCCGGGGCACGCGGCGCTCCTCGTCCCCGAGCGCCGGGTCCTCGTCGCCGGCGACATGCTGTCCGACGTCCTGATCCCGATGCTCGGCGATCCGGACCCCGAGGGTGGGGCCGACCCGATCGCCGACTACCTCGCCGGACTCGCGGTGCTCGAGGACCTGGCGGCCGACGTCGACGTCGTCGTCCCCGGCCACGGATCCGTCGGGGGCGCCGGACAGGTGCACGCCCGGATCGCGCTGGACCGGGCGTACGTGGAGGCGCTGCGGGACGGCCGCGCTCCCGACGACCCACGCATCGGCCCGTCGGCCGAGCCCGGCTGGGAGTGGGTCGCCGACATCCACGACTGGCAGGCCCGGAGCATCGCCCGCGTGGTCGATCCCTCGGAGGAGCCGGCATGACGGTCCAGCGGCTGGACCACGTCTGCGTCGTCGTCGACGACCTCGGGGAGGCCCTCGCCGGCCTGCGCGCCCACGGCGCGGAACCGGTCGTCGAGGTGGTGCAGTACGGGGACAGCCACCGGCGCTGCTACGTCCGCGGCCCCGGCGGGATCATCGTCGCGTCGGCCCAGCAGCTCGGCTGATCCCGGGTGGGCCCCGTGGGGATCGAACCCACAACCCGCGGATTAAAAGTCCGCTGCTCTGCCAGTTGAGCTAGAGGCCCGGGCGGCGCAGGCACCCGCAGCCCGCGACGAGGCTACCGCCGCGACCCGCGCGCCGGCTCAGCCGCGAGGAGCCGCCGGGTCGCGCAGCAGGTCGAGCGCCGGCGCGTACAGCCGCGCCTTGATGGTGCCCAGCGTCGGGCCTGCCTTGCCGGCGAGGGCGGCGGCCGTCTCCAGGGCGGTCGTGCGGACGTCGTCCTCCCCGACCGCACGGTCGACGATCGCGGCCGCCAGCGCGTCCGCCCCGCCGTACCGGCGCGCGGTGGTCATCGCCTCGTGCGCCACCTGCGGAGTCAGTCGCGACTGGATGAGCGCCGACATCCCGGGCGTGAACGGGATGTCGATGTCGGCCTCGGGCAGGCACCAGAAGCCCCGGTCCGCGCGCATGACGCGGAAGTCGTGCGCGAGGGAGAGCATCGCCCCGGCCGCGAAGGTGTGACCCTGCAGCGCCGCGACGGTGGGCACCGGCAGCGCGAGGAACCGCGCGAGCAGCTGGTGCACCCGGAACACGTAGTCCCGGTGCTCCTCGGGGTGCGCGAACAGCCACTCCAGGTCCAGGCCGTTGGAGAAGAACTTGCCGGTCGCCGCGGTGACCAGCGCCCGCGGCCCCTCGGCCCGCTCGACCTCGTCGAGGGCGGTCTCGACGGCGGTCAGCCAGTCGGGCGAGAAGCGGTTCTCGGTGTCGCCGAGGTCGAGGACGAAGACGTCGTCCGTGCGGTCGAGGGTCGGCATGACTGGGCTACCTCCGGGTCGGGGTCGGGGCGAGCGAGGACATCGTGGCGGCGAGCCACCGGCCGACGGTGTCGAGATCCGCGGGCGTGAAACCGTCGGTCAGCCGGGCGTTCAGCTCGTCGAGCACGGCGCGCGCGGTCCTGACGGCCTCGCGCCCGGCCTCGGTCAGCCCGACCCGTACCGCGCGCGCGTCCTGCGGCTCCGGCGTCTTCTCGACCAGGCCGGCCGCGGCCAGCCGGTTGACCAGGCCGCTGGTGCCGGCCGGGGACGCCGACAGCGCCGCCGCGAGCTCCCCGACGAGTGCCGGACCGGAGGCGGCGAGGTGGAACAGCACGCCGGCGCCGGCCGCGCCGATGCCGGTGCCGCCGGCCTGGGCATCGATCCACCGGCGGACGGAGCGCTCGGCCGCCATGAGCCCGAACACCAGCCGCGGCGCGCCCGTGGCCTCGCCGTCGTTTCGCATGCGAAACACCCTAGCCGACGGTCACACTGTGTCGTCGATCTCCCCGGTGTCGCCCGGTCAGGGGATGGCCGCTCCCGCCGACGGTCACGTAGCGTCAACATCGTTCCGCCGGGGGGTCCGCTCCCCGCGGACAGCGCCCCGCCGAGAGGCGGGCGCCCCGGTGCCCCGGCCCGGCCGCCCCGTTCCCCCCGGGGCGGCCGGGCCGGTCTCGTCCTCCGGTCTAGCGCTGGTGCCCGGGCAGCCGCGCGAGCACGCGGCCGGCCTCCATGCGCACCTCGAGCTTCTCCTGCGGGTTCGCGGCCGGCCCGCGCCGCGGCTCGCCGCTGTCGAGGTCGAACGCCGAGTCGTGCCAGGGGCACACCAGGCACGTCGAGCCACGCACCTCCTCGACCGTGCCCTCGTACAGCGGCCCGGACAGGTGCGAGCAGGCGCCGACGAAGGCGTCGACCCGCGTGCCCCGCCGGACGGCGACCAGCGGGACGGCGACGCCTGAGCCCGGCCCGGTGCGCAGCGCGGGCCGCCCCTCGGGCAGGTCGTCCAGCGGGCCGAGGTCGATCCAGTCGGTGCTCAGCGCGCGGGCAGCGGTCGCCGCGTGCGACGCCCCGGAGGACTGCGCGTAGGACATGTGGCCGCCGATGGCCGCCGAGCCGCCGGCGATGCCCAGCCCCGCGTAGGACAGCACCCGGCCCAGCGTGCCCCGGCCGCGGCGGCGGGCGGCCAGGGAGCCGACGTAGAGACCGAGCGCCACGGTGTTGGCCGCGGCGTGCAGGACGCCCAGCCGGCGCACGCCGCTGCCCTGCTCCGACCAGTCGGCCATCCCCGAGAGGCTCGCCGGCAGGGCTGCGGCCACGCCGGTTCCGATGAGGACGGTCGCCGCGGGCCGCATCGGCGGGATCGCGTCGAGCAGCCCCGCGGAGACCCAGCTGCCCACCGGCACCTGCACCAGTACCGGGTGCAGCGGATGGCCCAGCCAGGTGCCGTGCAGGAGGTCCTTCAGCGCGCCCGGCCGGAGCGCGCCCTGCACGGCCTTGCGGGCGGGGTCGGCCACCTTGTCGATCGCCGACACGTCCGCGATGCGGTCGAGGAAACCCATCAGGCTCATGGCCGCCCCCTACCCGCAGGCGGCGCCGGGCAAGCCGCCGGTGACGCTCGGTCGCCCGGGCGTCGACCCGGTGACCGGACACACAGGTACCTGCAGCTCACACCGGGAATAAAGCTCGCGTTCAGGAACCTGCCAGGAGCAGGCTGGACAAAGAGACCATGAACCCGAGGAGGACCCGGTGACCTGCCCGACGCTGCTCCGCCGCGATGCGGTCGGCGAGCACGTCGGTGACCTGGTGGCCCGGGTGCGCGCCGACGACACGCTGGGCCAGTTCGCCCGCTTCGTCCTGGTCGGCGGCACGACCAGCGCCCTGTACGGACTGCTGTTCATCACCCTCCACGGGCTGGGCGAGGTGCCGGCCAACCTGATCGGCGCCGCGCTCACCTCCGCACTGGCCAACGAGTGGCACCGCCGGCTGACCTTCCGCGCGGAGGGCCGGGTGCACTGGCTGACCGCCCAGTGGGAGGGCGGTGCGCTCGCCGTCACCGGCATGATCGCCACCAGCCTCGCGCTGAGCTGGCTGACCGCCACCACGGGCACCGACGACCCGGTCGTCCAGTTCGCACTGGTGGCCGCGGTGACCGTCACCATCGGCTGCCTGCGCTTCCTGGCGCTGCGCTGGGCCTTCCGCCCGCGCGCCGGCCAGCCCGGCTGACTTCCTCGGTCCCCTCCGGAGCCGCCGACTCCGTAACCTCGGCGCATGGGCACCCCGGACACCGCCGAGCCCCCCATCGAGACCCCGCCACGGCGCTCGTGGCGGCAGGACCGGCGGGTCCGCGGGCTGGGCCGCTGGACCCTCCGGGTGGTCGTCGCGGCCGCCGGCGCGCTGGTCGGCATCGTGCTGCTCGGCCGCACCGAGGCGCCGATCGGCCCGTTCGACGCGACGGTCGCGCTGCGGCCCTTCGGCGGCGGCGCCCAGCTGGAGATCCCGCCGCTGGGCGCACTCGACGTCGACGCCTACGACGGCCCGCTGTACCTCGAGATCCAGCTCAAGCGGCTCAACGAGGTGCGCGCCCAGGCCCTGGCCACGGATCCGGCGGCGCTGGACGGCGTCGTGGATCGGGTCAGCGCCGACCTCCAGGACGCCGTCGTCACCGTCGCCTGGCGGACGGCGGGGGCGGCGGTGCTCGGCGCCGCGGTCACCTCCCTGCTGGTGCTGCGCCGGCGGCGGGAGCCGCTCATCGCGCTCGGCACGTCCGCCGTCCTGGTGGCCGGGATCGGAGGCCTCGCGGGGCTGACCTGGCGGCCGGAGTCGCTGTCGTCGCCGACGTACACCGGGCTGCTGGTCAACGCCAACAGCCTGATCGGCAGCGCGCAGGACATCATGGCCCGCTTCGACGTCTACCGGGCCTCGCTCGAGGACATCGTCTCCAACGTCAGCACGCTGTACTCCGCGCTCTCTGCGCTGCCGGCCACCGACCGGACGTCGGACACCGTCGCGCTGCTGCACGTCTCCGACCTGCACCTGAACCCGGCCGGGTTCGACCTCATGGCGCAGGTGGTCGACCAGTTCGCCGTCGACGGGGTGCTGGACACCGGGGACATCACCGACTGGGGCAGCGAACCGGAGAACTCGCTGGTCGGCCGGGTGGGGCAGCTCGGCGTCCCCTACGTGTTCATCCGCGGCAACCATGACTCGGCGGTCACCGCCGCGCTGGTCGCCGGTCAGCCGAACGCCACCGTGCTCGACGACTCGGGCACCACGGTGGCCGGCATCGAGGTCGTCGGCACCCCGGATCCGCGCTTCACCCCCGACCAGGACGCCACCGGCGAGCCGCCCTCGCTGGAGGAGAGCGGCGAGGGGCTGGCCGAGTACGTCGCGGAACTGGAGGACCCACCGGCCGTCGCCATGGTGCACGACCCCGAGCAGGCCACCCCGCTGGACGGCGAGGTGCCGCTGGTGCTGGCCGGGCACACCCACGAGCGGGAGGTCTCCGAGCTCGACGGCGGAACGCTGCTCATGGTGCAGGGCTCCACCGGCGGCGCCGGGCTGCGCGGCCTCCAGGGCGACTATCCCGAGCCGCTGACCTGCACCGTCCTCTACTTCGACCGGGAGACCGGGGAGCTCACCGCCTACGACGACATCACCCTCGGCGGGCTCGGGGAGACCGAGGTGACCATCGTGCGCACGGTGGTCGAGCCGCCGGCGGAGGAGCCCGCCGACGGCGAGGACGGCGGCACCGGGAACGGGAACGGCACGCAGGACGGCGGCGACGGCGACCCGACCGCGCCGGCCACCTCGGAGGCTCCCGGCGGTGCTCCGACGTCCCCGACCGCGCCGGCGTCCCCGACCGGGTGACCCGGCCGTCCTAGGCTCGGCGCATGACGACGACGCGTACCGCCCGCCTGGCCGCCGCGCTGCTCGCCGGAGGCCTGACGCTGGTGCCGCTGAGCGCCTGCTCGATCACCTCGAACTCGTTCAACTGCAACACCAGCTCGTGCTCGGTGACGCTGAGCGGCGAGGGCTCCGAGGTGGAGATCCTCGGCCAGACGCTGTCGCTCGGCGGCATCGAGAACGGCCGCGCCACGCTGCGCGTGGGGAGCGCCACCGTCTCCTGCGGGCAGGGCGAGAGCGTCGCCGCAGGCCCGCTGTCCCTGGAGTGCACGTCGGTGACCGATGACTCCGTGGAGCTGCGCGCCTCGCTGAACTGAGCCGGCCTCAGCTGGGGTCGGCGACCTCGACGACGACGCGCGCCGGCCCCTCCAGCAGGTAGACCCGGAACGGCACCTCCGCGGTGGTGCCGATGAACGCGACCGTGGTGCCCTCGAACGTCGCGTCGAACGCCACCTCGGTGACCACCTGGGTGCCCTCCCCCGGCAGGGGGTCGGGGCCGCTGTACTCCTCGACGCCGGTGTCGAACGGGTAGCCGACCCCCGTCAGGGTCACCTGCAGGACCGCGTCGCCCTCCACCGCGACTGGCTCGCCGCTGCCCTGGGAGAGGGCCTCGTCCACGTACCGGACGTCCCAGCCGGGCGTGCCCTCGCCGTCGACCTCGAACACGACCCGGTCGAAGCCCTCGTGCCGGCCGGTGCGGATGTCGGTGACCGTGACGCGGGCCCCGTCGGAGGCCGCCTGCTCGTCGGCCGCGGTGTCCGCGGGGAACGGCGGCGCGTCGCTGCTGCCGTCCCCGCCGGTGTCGCCACCCGTGTCGCCGCCGGCGTCACCGCCCCCGCTGCTCTGCCCGCCCGACGCGGACGCCGAGGAGGAGGACGCCGACCCCGTGGCGGCCGCCGGGTCGCTGTCGTCGCTCCCGCACCCGGCCAGCAGCGTGGCGGCGGCGAGCAGGGCCGGAAGGGCGGCGGCAGAGCGACGGGTACGGCTCACCCCGCGAGCTTGGCACCCGGAGCCCCCGCTACCGCGGCAGACGGGACCGTGTCGCCGCGGCGGTCAGAACGGCGGCAGGTCGGGGACCGGCACCGCGTCGCGCTGCTGGCCGGGGAGGCCGGGTGGTGCGGGGCCGGGGTACCAGTCGGGGCCGGGTGGCCGGGTGGCGCGGGTGGTGCCGCTGGGTGTGGTGACGGTGAGTGCGCCGTCGGGGGTCATGGTGAAGCGCCAGCCTCGGGCGTGGGTCTTGAGCCGGTGATGCCGTCGGCACAGGCAGCACAGGTTGTCGCAGCTGGTCTGGCCGCCGGAGGCGTGCGGGATGACGTGGTCGAGGTCGGCCCAGCCGGCTCGGTGGTGGCAGCCGGGCATGCGGCAGTGCTGGTCGCGGGTACGCACGAACCGGTCGGTGGGGATCGGTGGCCGGTAGGCGTCGACCGGCTCGGGTCTGTCCAGGACCGGGCAGCCGCAGGGACCGTCGGGATGCTGAGCGCAGCCGCGGCGGGCCAGCCGCTCCAACGTGGCGCGGGTCAGGGTGGCGCGCAGTTCGCCGGTGCCGGGGTCGACCAGGCCGATGTCCAGGCTGCCGCCCTCGGGCGCCTGCAGGCCGCCGGGGCACAGGGCGTCGAGCTGCTCGAGCACCTGGCGCAGGTGGGCGGCGGTGACGGGCTGGCCGTCGACCGCACCGACCGAGCAGGCCTCGGCCGAGGCTTGGAGTGCCGGCAGGGGTGCGAGCACGGTGATGTGCGCGGTGACCGGCGGTCGGGTGTCGTCCCAGGGCCGGGTGATCAGGGCGTGCAGCGCCGCCACCCGCAGCACCCCGATGGGTCGGTCGTCCCCGTCGGCTTTCGCGGCGCGGGCCAGCTGGTCGACCGTCGCCCGCATGGCGGCGATCTGCTCGGCGGTGCCGGTGATCTCGTAGCGCGCCATGCCATCGGGCAGCGGACGCTGGACGGCGTTCGCTGCTCGCTTCGCCTGTTCACGGCGCCGGTCGGCGGCCTGCTGGTCCAGCCGCTGCAGCTCGCGCTGGACCGCCGCCCGCACCCCGCTGACCGACAGCTCCATCGCCGTCGGCAGCACCAGCGCCTCCACCGCCCGCACGACGTCCGGCGCGGTCTGGCCGGCCTTCTCGACCCCGAGTTCCTGGGCGATGACCCGGGCGCGGGGCCAGTCCAGCTCCCCGTCGGCCAGCGCCGCCCAGGTGGCGGTCAGCCGGTGGCGCAGGTCGAGGACGACCGCCAGCAGCTTGCTGGCCTCGGTCCGCGACACGTTCACGATCAGGGCGAGTTCGTCGGGGAAGAACTCGCTCACCGCACCCGGCGTCCGATGACCGGCCCACGTCGGTGAGGCAGCCCCGAGGGTGTTCGGTGCCGGGTCGTCGGTGACGGGCCGCCGCGCAGCCAGCTCAGCCACCAGCCCCACCTCGTAGCCGGCCAACCGCGACCGCAACTGCTGCACCCGCTCCAGCTCGACAGCCAGCTCGGCATCGGTGCGCGTCTCCGGCGGCAACACGTCGGACAACCGCGCCGGACGCTGCCCGGCCAGCAGCGGCGGCAGGCAGCACCCGCGCCACGGTCAACCCGACCCCGAACCCCTCGAACACGTGATCGATGATGCCCGACGGGTACGACAGGAACGCCCAGCTCAGCGGGCTGTGGACACCTGATCGACCTGTGGAGGACGGGCACCACCGACCCCACAGGGGGAGCCCCCGTCAAACCCCCTCGGGCGGCCATGTACAGTTCTCCCTGCCTCCGGCGAACACCGAGCCCCCATCGTCTAGCGGTCCAGGACGCCGCCCTTTCAAGGCGGTAGCACGGGTTCGAACCCCGTTGGGGGCACGCAGTACCAGCACCACACAGCAAGGCCCTGTAGCGCAGTTGGTTAGCGCGCCGCCCTGTCACGGCGGAGGTCGCGGGTTCGAGTCCCGTCAGGGTCGCTCTCCGGTGGAGACACCGGTCGGGGCAGGTAGCTCAGTCGGTACGAGCGCTCGCCTGAAAAGCGAGAGGTCGGCGGTTCGACCCCGCCCCTGCCCACACTCTTCCGCACCGTCCTCCGCAGCGCTCCGCGCCGCCGGACGGGCAGCTCACCCCCGGTCGGCCACGACCGAGGCGTACACCTGCGCGTGCACCTCCTGCACCGCCCGCCGCTGCTCCTCCCGCCACGCACGGTCGGCCGGCCGCGGCGCCGGCCGGGTCAGCGCGGCCGCGACCGCACCGTTGAGCGACACCGGGTCGAAGCCCCGCTCCTCGTCGTTGCCGTACGTGACGACGTCGGACCACTGGTCGGCGAACCAGCCGCAGCTGGGCGCCACCACGCGGGTGCCGACGTCCCGACACACCTCTAGCGTCCGCGAGTGCGTCCCGCACCGCTCCGGCAGCACCGCGACGTGCAGCTCCTGGAGCTGGGCGACCCAGTTCTCCTCGTCCCGGACGACGATCTCCAGCGCATTCCTGCCGGGCAGCCCGGCGAGGTCGGGCAGGCTCGCGCCCGGCTCCACGAACACCCGCAGCCGGCCGCCGCCGTTGACCGCGCCGTGCAGGGCGGCACGCACCATCCCCGCCGGGTCGGGCAGCGCGGGTCCGTCCGTCAGCGCCAGCCCAACCAGCCCCCGCTCCCCGCCCACGTCGGGCACCGGCGCCGCGATCGACGGGTGGGCCACCACGATCGCCGTCCGCCCGAAGCGCTCGGCGATCTCGTCGGCCGCGCCGTCGGTCAGCGTGAACACCACCTCGGCGGTGGCCAGCAGGGCCGCCAGGTGCGCGTCGTGCCGCCCGCGGGAGACCTGCTCGGGGTCGCGCAGCTGGTGCACGGTCGTCACCAGCGGCACGCCGGTCCGGCGGATCGCCTCGGTGAAGCAGACGATCTCGTCCTCGGGCAGGTGGCCGTACCCGGCGTGGAGGTGGACGACGTCCACCTCGGCGGCGTGCGCGGTCAGGTAGGCCGGGTCCAGCCAGGGGCTCTGCCCCGAGGCCGGACCGACCCGGACGACGTCGGGCGGCAGGACGGCGTCGACGTAGGGGTCACTGTGCGGCACCGTCGCCACGCGGATCCGGGGCTCCGGTGCCCAGGACGGTCGTGCGGACTCCACGCGGGGGTACTCCTCCTGCGGCCGAGCACTGCGACAGCAGGGGCGGTGCTCCTCGATGGCGATCTGGCGACTGGGAGCCGCTACCCCAAGCGTCTCCCGGAGTAACGCCTGGTGGACGGGGTGTGATCTTCGAGTCACCCGAAGGGGGTCAGCGCTGCCGCTCCTGCTGGGCGGTCGCGTACGCCGGCGCGCGGAACCGGGCCATCGGCCCGTCGGGCACCAGGCCCGGCGGCGGATGCCGGACGGCGTCGAAGTGCAGGTCCGGGTCCAGTTCCCCGACGGGGTCCCCGACCTCCAGCCGGCCGAACGCCCGCCAGCCGCCGGCGCCCACCGCGGCGGAGAGCTCGAACACCCGGCCCGGTGCCGTGCGCGCCAGCGGCTCCGGATCCGACGGCGCCAGCGGGCCGCCCTCGATCCGGGCGCCCAGCCGCACCGTCCCGGCCGCCGTCCGGTAGCCCATGATCGAGCAGTACGGCCCGCCGGCGTCCCGCCGGAACGCCGGCACCAGCCGGGTCAGCCGGCCCCGGCCGGTGCTGGACAGCAGCAGGTCCACGGGGCTGCCGCCGGTCGGGATCCGGACGGCGAGGCCGAGCAGGTCCGGCCACGGTTCGGGGAGGCCGACGCCGCGGCTGAACCGCACGGTGACCGCCTCCCGCGCGGGCTCGTCGAGCCACGGCACCCCCCACGACCCCCCGGTGCGCGCGAGGACGCCGTCCAGCACGACCCCGCGCGGGTGCATGGGCTTGCCCCGGCGCCGGCGGGCGAGCGCTCCGAGGGGGACGGCGACGGCGCGGCCGGCCGCGCGGGGGAGGTGACTCACCCGCCTCCCCTACCCACCGCACGGGCCGGGACCTACCGTGTTTCCGGAGCCACCCCGTTGCCCGCGCTGGGCGGCTCGGCAACCCCGTCAACTGGCACCACCTGCGCAATCCGCGGCCGATGTCCGTACGGATCTGCCCATCGCGATCGGGTGACACGGAGCGGTCCGCCACTTACGTTCAGTACATGTTGTCGACGCTCCTGGTCATCGGCGGGGTTCTCGTCGGGCTGCTCGTGCTGCTCGCCGTCATCGTCAGCCTGAGCGCCCGCCCGGCCGTCAAGCAGGGCCGCGCCCCGGGGTGGGTGGCCCAGACCGGGCGCCCGCACCCCGACGCGTGGTCGGAGCCGTCGACCAGCACCTCGGAGATCACCGCCATCCGCTGATCCCGCCCGGACCCGGCGTCCCGGCGGCTGCGGATCCCGCGCCGCCGGGACGACCCGGCAGCGCGGCCGGTCACTCCAGGACCAGGTCCGCCGCCCGCTCGCCGACCATCACCGCCGTGGCCGCCGTGCCCCGCGAGGGCACCGCCGGCAGCACCGAGGTGTCGGCCACCCGCAGCCCGGCCACCCCCCGCACCCGCAGTTCCTGGTCCACCACCGCCAGCGCGTCGCCGTCGGGACCCATCCGCGCGCTGCCGGACAGGTGCACCGCCGTGCCGAGGACGGCGGCCACCCACCCGTCCAGGGCACGGTCGTCGGCCACCACGTCGGGGGGCACGCCCACCCCGGCGACCAGCGGGGCGAACTCGCGCGAGCGCAGCAGGTCGCAGGCCAGCCGCACCCCCGCCCGCAGCCCCGCCCGGTCGGCCGCGCTGCGCAGGTACCGGTAGCGCAGCCGCGGCGCCGCTGCGGGGTCGGCCGACACCAGGTCCAGCCGGCCGCGCGCCTCCGGGCGCACCAGCGAGACGCCGAACGTGAGCCCCTCGTCGCCGTCCGGCGGCGTGCGGCTCGGCCACGGCGGCAGCACCGAGCCGAACGGCCGGAACCACGGCAGCACCTCGACGTCCTCGGTGTCCAGCACCTGCTGCAGCCCGAGGCCGGGCGCGGCCGGGAGGCCGGGCCGCGGCTGCCAGGGCACCTGCACCGTCGGGTGGTCCGACAGCCCCTCCCCCACGCCCGGGACGTCGGCGACGACGTCGATCCCGAGGGCGCGCAGGTCGTCGGCCGGGCCGATCCCCGACAGCAGGAGCAGGTGCGGCGAGCCGACCGCGCCGGCGGCCAGCACCACCTCCGCGGCGCGCACCTCGCCGGCGTCGGTCTCCACTCCCACCGCGCGGCCGGACTCGACCAACACGCGCCGCACCCGCACCCCGCCGCGCACGGTGAGCGCGGCCAGCCCGGCCCGCGGCGCCAGGTAGGCGATCGCCGTGCTGATCCGCACGCCGCCGGCGACGTTCATCGGCAGCGGGCCGCAGCCCGGCGGGCCGCCGGCGTTCTTGTCCGGCTCCTCGGGGACGCCGAGACCGGCCGCCGCGGCGGCGAAGGCCTCCGCCGGGCCGTAGCCGCCCGCCGGGCGCACGACCGGCACGGGACCGCGGTCGCCGTGCAGCGGCGAGCCCGGCAGGTCGCGGTCGGTCTCCAGCCGGCGGAACACCGGTAGCAGGTGCGTCCACGACCAGCGGTCGTTGCCCGCCGCCGCCCAGGCCGCGGCGTCGGCGGGCGTGGCGCGCACGAAGTAGGTGCCGTTGAGCGCGCTGGAGCCGCCGGTCACCCGGCCCCGCACCACCGGCACGGTCACGGTGTCGGTCAGCTCGGCGCGCAGCTGCCAGGTGGCGGGGTGACCGGGGACGGCGGCCATGGTGGTGGCGTCGCGCAGCTCGGGCGGCACGTCGCCGGGCGTCGGGTGGTGCGCGCCGGCCTCGAGCAGCAGTACCCGCCGGCCGGCGTCGGCCAGCCGGGCGGCCAGCGCGCAGCCCGCCGAGCCGGCGCCGACGACGACGACGTCCCAGTCAGGCACCGCCCAGCCCCAGCACCTCCGGCAGGTCGAGCCGGCGGACCTTGCCGGTGGAGGTGCGCGGCAGCTCCCCGACCGGGTGCAGGCTCTTCGGGCGCTTGGCCGGGGCGAGCCGCTCGCGGGCCCAGGCGGCGAGGTCGGCGGGGTCGGCGTCGCCCACGTAGGCGGCCACCACCCGCTGCCCCCACTGCTCGTCGGGGACGCCGACCACCGCGCTCTCCACCACGCCGGGATGGCCGTCGAGGACCGCCTCGACCTCGGCCGGGTAGACGTTCACCCCGCCGGAGATCACGAGGTCCTCCCGCCGGCCGTCGAGCCAGACCACGCCGTCCGCGTCGACCCGGCCCAGGTCGCCGACGGTCACCCGGTCGTCGCGCCAGGCGGCCGCGGTCTTCTCCGGCGCGCGCCAGTACTCGAACCGGCCCCACCGCGGCACCCGGCACCACAGCTGCCCGCGCTCGTCGGTCGTGAGCTCCCGGCCGGGCCGCGCCCGGCCGACGCTGCCGGGATGGGCCAGCCAGTCCTCCGGCGAGCAGACGGTGAACTGCGCCTCCGTGGAGCCGTAGAACTCCCAGACGCTGCCCTCGGGCAGCGCCTCGAGGACTGCGCGCTTGAGCGGCTCGGGGCAGGGTGCGCCGGCGTGCACCAGCCGGCGGAACGACGACCAGTCCACGCCGCCGTGCGCGAGCAGCCGCTGCAGGTGCGTGGGCACGCAGAACGCCGTCGTCGGCGCCTCGGTCGAGACGACCTCTGCCGCGCGGGCCACGTCGAACGGCCCGGGCAGCAGGACCGAGCCACCGGCCAGCAGCGTGTGGACGGCGAAGCGCAGCGGCGCCGAGTGGTGCAGCGGGGAGAGCACCAGGTGCCGGTCGGCGGGCCCGAAGCCCCAGAGGTCGATCTCCTCGGCGGCGAGCGCGCGGGCGTCGTCCTCGGCGAGCACGCCGGACCAGACGCCCTTGCGCCGGCCGGTCGTGCCGGACGTGTAGTGCATCGGCCGGGCCAGCGGGACGTCGGCCAGCTCGGCCTCGGCGTCCCCGGTGAGCAGGCGGTCGGGTGCGGCGCCGACGTCGAGCCGCGGCTCGGCGTCCTCGGCCAGCGCCGCCCGCTCGGCCGCCGGCAGGGCGGGGTCCAGCACCACGGGGACGACGCCGGTGCGGAGCGCTCCCAGCACGACGGCCAGCAGCGCCGGCGACGCGCCCGCCGACACCAGCAGCCGGTCGCCCGCGGTGAGCCCGGCCGCGGCCAGCGCGGCCGCCGTGCGGCGCTGGTCGCGCTCGCTGTCGGCGGCCCGGACGACCGGGACGGCGGTCATGCCAGGCGCACCCGGTCCCCGTCCGCGGATACCACCCGCTGCTCGGCGGTCAGCTTGGCCAGCGTCGCCCGCGTCGACTGCGCGGCCGCACCCCACAGCGTCCGCGGCACCGCCGCGTACACGGTGGCGACCAGCTCGTCGACGGTCATCGGCCCCTCCGCCAGCGCCTCGAGCAGCTGCCACTCGCGGAAGGCGCGGTGGTCGAGGTAGTAGCGCAGGACGGCGCCCGGATCCTCGGTGAGCTCGGGCCCGTGCCCGCAGTACAGCGCGCTGGGGCCGAGGTCGTACACCCGGCGCAGCGACTCCAGGTAGGCGAGCACGTCGCCCTCGGGGTGGGTGACCACCGAGGTGCCGCGGCCCAGCACGTGGTCGCCGACGAGCACCGCGCCGGACTCCACCCGGAAGGCCAGGTGGTCACCGCAGTGCCCCGGCGTGGGGACGACGCCGATCGTCGTCCCGGCCCAGGACAGCTCGTCGCCCTCGCCGAGCACCCGCCCGCGCGGCCCGGCCACCCGCGCGTCGCCGGCGCCGACGGGGGCGGCGAAGTGCTCGCCCCACGGGATGGCGGCCTCGGCGTGGTCGATGTGGTGGTGGGTGACCAGCACGCCGACGCACCGGGCGTCGCGCGCGGCCAGGGCGGCCTCGACGGCGGCGAGGTGGGCCGGGTCGTCGGGCCCGGGGTCGACCAGCACGGCCTGCCCGCTGCCCGGCGCGCCGACCAGGTAGGTGTTGGTGCCGTCCAGCGCCATACCCGACGGGTTGGGTGCCAGCACCCGCGTCACGAGCGGCTCGAGGTCCGCCGTCCGCGGCATCGCGCCGAGGGCGGGGAGGTCCCACGTGGTGCGTGGGTCTACGGGGGCGTCCACGCCCGGCACGCTATCGGCGCGTCCCGCGGCGTGCGCGCGCGGCGGTTAGCCTCCGGGACATGCGCGCACTCCGACGCCTGGCCCGTCCCACCGTGGCCACCGCCGCCGCCGTCCTCCTCCTCGCCGGGTGCGGGAGCGGAGGCGACGACGAGGGCGCCTCCTCGTCGTCGTCCTCCTCGTCCTCCTCCTCGTCGAGCTCCGCGTCCAGCAGCGCGCCGTCCAGCAGCAGCGAGTCCGGCGGCTCGGGGAGCAGCGACCCTGCGGTCGCCCAGTTCTGCTCCCAGGCCGAGCAGTTCGCCGCCGCCGCCGGGCAGCTCGGGTCGACCACCGACCCGGCCCAGGTCGCGCCGCAGCTGCAGCAGGCCACCGTCGCCTTCGACGCCGTCCAGCCGCCGCAGGAGATCGCCGCCGACTGGGCCACCCTCGGCGACGCGCTGCGGAACTGGGCGACGGTCGCCAACTCCGTCGACCTGAGCACCCCGGAGGGGCTGCAGCAGTACCAGCAGGGCGGTGCCGACTTCCTCACCGCCTTCAACGGGCCGGCCGGCACCAACGTCAGCGACTTCGTCACCACCAACTGCCCCGGCGGCTGACGCCCTCACCGGACGCACGAACGGCCCGCCACCTGCGAGAGGTGGCGGGCCGTTCGTCGTCCCGGCGGCTCAGCAGCCGCTGATGCTGACCCCGCGGGCGCGCAGCCACGGCACGGGATCGACCTGTCCGCCGTACATCGCGCCGCTGGGGTGCACCTCGAAGTGCAGGTGCGGGCCGGTGGACTGGCCACGGTTGCCGACCTCGGCGATCTGCTCGCCGGCCACCACCCGCTCGCCGGCCCGCACGAAGTAGCGGTTGACGTGGCCGTAGACGGTCACCGCGCCGTCGTCGCCCAGGATGTAGACGGCGTAGCCGAAGCCGGTCGCCGTCCCGGCGCGCTTCACGACCCCGCTGGTGGCGGCGTAGACCGGGGTGCCGATCGGGGCGGCGATGTCGACGCCGCCGTGCAGCGCGCCCCAGCGCGTGCCGTAGCAGCTGGACGTGCGGCCGGAGGTCGGCTTGACGTAGGGCCCGTCGCCCCCGCCCCCGCTCCCGCTCGGGGCGGCGGCCGCGGCACCGCGTGCGGCGGCCGCAGCGGCGGCGGCCTCCTGCGCGGCGGCGGCAGCGGCCGCGGCGGCCGCGGCCTCCTCGGCGGCCTTCTGCTGCTGCCAGGCCGCGTAGGCGTCGCGCTGGCCCTGCAGCTCCAGCAGGTGGATCTGCGCGGCCTGCAGCTGCTGGTCGTAGGTGGCCTTCTGCGCCGCGACCTCGGCGTAGGCGGCCTGCTGGGCGGCGACCTGGCCGTCGGCGGCGGCCTTGGCCTCGGCCGCCTGGTGCTCGGCGGCGGCCATCTGGTCACGGGCGGCCCGGGCGGCGGAGTCGGCGTTGGCCTGCTGCACGCGGGCCAGCTCCAGTTCACCGAGGACGTCGACCTGGGTGTCGGCCACGTAGTCCAGCAGCGCCGCGCGCTGCACCAGCTCGGCCGGCCCCGAGGCGTCGAGCAGCGCCTGGGTGGTGGTGAGCGTGCTGCCGTTCATGTAGCTGTCGCGGGCGAAGGTGCCGATCCGCGCGATGGCGGCGTCGACGGCGGCCGCCGCCGCCTGCAGCTGCGCGGCCGTCTGGTCCGCGGCGGCCTGGGCCAGCAGCAGCGCCTCCTCGGCGGCCAGGTAGGCCGCACCGGCGGCCTCGGCCTGCACGGTCAGCCGCTCGAGCTCGGCCTCGGCGCCGGCGACCAGCGCGGCGATCCGGCCGACCTCGGCCGCGGCGGCGTCCTGGGCCGCCTGGGCGGCACTGATCTCGCCGTCGCTGGGGTTCACCGGCGGCGGGGGGACGGCGAGCGCGGGGCCGGCCGTCGTGACCAGCACCGCACCGGCGAGGAGCCCGACGAGCGCTGCCCGCAGGCCGCCCCGTCGCCGCGCGGGCGTCCGGGTCGGGCTCGTCCGGCGTCGGCCGGCGCGGACCTGCTGCATGACGGAGCTCCTCGGGACGGGCTGGTGCGGGGTGCCGGTGCAGCGTGGTCCGGTGACGTCGAGTCACACGAGCAACACGCGGAGCAGTGACCACTCCGTGATCACGAGGCGCCGGTTCCCCATCTGTCCCTCTCGTTCTCGTCACTCCTCGGGGGGATCTTGAGCGGTCCCGACGAGAAATCGGTCGGTGTGCCCGACGTCCTACGCTCGGCGTCGTGGACGTCTTCGGCTCCGGACACGAACAGGTCGTCTTCTGCTCCGACGAGGAGTCCGGGCTGCGGGCGGTGATCGCCGTCTACTCCACGGCGCTCGGGCCGGCACTGGGCGGCACCCGATTCCACCCCTACGCCAGCGAGGAGGCCGCGGTCGCCGACGCGCTCGCGCTCTCCCGGGCCATGGCCTACAAGAACAGCCTCGCCGGGCTGGACCTCGGCGGCGGCAAGGCGGTGATCATCGGCGATCCGCGGACCGACAAGACCGAGGCGCTGCTGCGCGCCTACGGCCGGTTCGTCGAGTCGCTCGGCGGCCGCTACCTGACCGCCTGCGACGTCGGCACGACCAACGCCGACCTCGACCTCGTCGCGCGCGAGACCCGGTTCGCCCACGGCCGCAGCGAGGCGCTCGGCGGCTGCGGTGACTCCTCGGTGCTCACCGCGTTCGGCGTCTTCCAGGGGATGCGGGCCGCCGCGCAGCACCGGTGGGGCAAGCCGTCGCTGGCCGGGCGCACCGTCGCCGTGGCCGGCGTCGGCAAGGTGGGCGGCTGGCTGGTCGACCGCCTCGTCGAGGACGGCGCCGACGTCCTCGTCACCGACGTCGACCCCGCCGCCGTCGACCGGGTGCTGGCCCGGCACCCGGGGGTCGAGGCCGTCGCCGACACCGCCACGCTGGTGCGCACCCCCGCCGACGTCTACGCCCCCTGCGCGCTCGGGGGCGCTCTCGACGAGGAGACCGTCGCCGTCCTCGGCGCCGAGATCGTCTGCGGCGGGGCCAACAACCAGCTGGCCACCGAGGGCATCGCCGACCAGCTGCTGCGCCGCGGCGTCCTGTACGCCCCCGACTACCTGGTGAACGCCGGGGGCGTCATCCAGGTCGAGGACGAGCGCCACGGGTTCTCCTTCCCGCGGGCGCAGGCCCGGGCGGCGACGATCTACGACGTGGCGCTGCGGGTCTTCCGCGCCGCCGACGACGAGGGCGTCTCCCCCGCGGTCGCCGCCGACCGGCTGGCCGAGGAGCGGATGCGCGCGGTGGGCCGGCTGGCCACCATCCGACTTCCCCGCTGACCGGCGCGGACGCCTCCGACGACCGCTCCGGGGGCCCCGGCGCCCCCGGACGGGGGACGGCGGGGTGGGGACCCGTGCCCGCCGTCGATCCGTGTCGTAAGCTCGTGCGAGACACAGTCACTCAGTCGGGGTCGCCACGCGGGCCGCTCAGCCCGGAGCTGGGCTCCCGTACTCCGTAACGAGGGGGTCGAGCCGATGGGGCGCGGCCGAGCGAAGGCCAAGCAGACACGCGTGGCCCGTGAGCTCAAGTACAGCTCACCGAACACGGACCTCTCCGCTCTTCAGCGCGAGCTGGCCGGTTCTCCGTCGACCTACACGCCGTCGCACGCGGCGGCGAAGGACGACGACGAGGACGACGACGACTACACCGACCGGTGGGCCGACGACGACGCGGACGACGACTGGGCTGCCAGCCGTTGAGCTAGGTCCCCCTACCCCACCGCCGGCCCGCCGGCGGTGGGGTAGGGGGCCTTGCCGTGCGCTGGAACGCGTGCCGGGGCCGACCGCCCGGGCACGCGTCTCAGCGGTAGGAGCCGACCAGCCGGGCCGCGGCAGCGCCGTGGCCCGTACCGCCGTCCGTGCGCTCCTGGACGGTGCCGGCCACCCAGGCGGGCACTCCGCGGGCGCTCAGCAGGTCGACGGCCTGCTGGGCCGCCTCGGGAGCGACGGCGGCGACCATCCCGACGCCGCAGTTGAACGCGCGCTCGGACTCCTCGCGCGGCACCCCGTGCTCCTCCAGCAGCGAGACCGCGGGAGGCAGCGCCCACGTGCCGCGGTCCAGCACCGCCTCGAGCCCGTCGGGGACGACGCGGGCGGTGTTGCCCGCGAGCCCGCCGCCGGTGATGTGCGCGAGGGCGTGCACGCCGTCGGTGCCCAGCGCCCCGACCAGCGCCAGGCAGTCCAGCGCGTAGATGCGGGTCGGCTCGAGCAGCTCCTCGCCCAGGGGCCGGCCGAGGCCGGCCGGGGTGGCGGCGAGGTCGAGCCCCGCCGCGGCGACCACCCGGCGGACCAGGGAGTAGCCGTTGGAGTGGAAGCCCGAGGAGGCCATCGCCACGACGGCGTCGCCGGCGCGGACCCGCTCGGGGCCCAGCACCGCGTCGGCCTCCACGACGCCCACCGCGGTCGCGGCCAGGTCGTAGTCGTCGGGAGCCATCAGGTCGCCGTGCTCGGCGGTCTCCCCGCCCACGAGCGCCGCGCCGGCCAGCGTGCAGCCGGCCGCGATGCCGGTGACGATCGCGGCGATCCGCTCGGGGACCACCCGCCCGCAGGCCACGTAGTCCTGCAGGAACAGCGGCTCGGCGCCGCAGGCGACCAGGTCGTCGACGACCATCGCCACCAGGTCGATGCCGACGGTGTCGTGCCGGTCCAGCGCGCGGGCCAGGGCGATCTTGGTGCCCACGCCGTCGGTGGAGGAGGCCAGCAGCGGCCTGCGGTAGCGGGTGGTGTCCAGCGCGAACAGCCCGGCGAAGCCGCCGAGCCCGCCGACGACCTCGGGCCGGTTGGTGCGCTCGACCGCGGAGCGCATCAGCGTGACCGCGCGCTCCCCGGCGTCGATGTCGACGCCGCTGCCGGCGTAGGTGAACCGCTCCCCCGGGGTGCCGGCGCTCACGGCCGGGTCAGCGCGTCGTCGGCGCCACCGGGCACCGTCGCGCTGCCGGCCTGCTGACCGGTCCAGCCGGTGACCGAGCGCTGCTCGTCGGCGCGCGCCGGGTCCAGCCGGGGCATGGCGGTGCGGCCGATGCCCTCCAGCACGTGCTTGCCCAGCACCTCCGACTCGCCCAGGGCGATCGGGTACTGACCGGTGAAGCACGCGGTGCACAGCCGGTTGACCGGCTGCTCGGTGGCGGCGATCAGTCCCTGCTCGGAGACGTAGCCCAGCGAGTCGGCGTTGATCGAGGCGCGCACGCCGTCGATGTCCAGCCCGTTGGCGATCAGCTCGGCCCGGCTGGCGAAGTCGATGCCGTAGAAGCACGGCCACTTCACCGGCGGCGAGGAGATGCGCACGTGCACCTCGAGCGCGCCGGCCTCGCGCAGCATCCGGATCAGCGCCCGCTGGGTGTTGCCGCGCACGATCGAGTCGTCGACGACGACCAGCCGCTTGCCGCGGATCACGTCCTTGAGCGGGTTGAGCTTCAGCCGGATGCCCAGCTGCCGGATCGTCTGGCTGGGCTGGATGAAGGTGCGGCCCACGTAGCTGTTCTTGACCAGCCCCAGGCCGTAGGGGATGCCACTGGCCTCGGCGTACCCGACGGCGGCCGGGGTGCCCGACTCCGGCACCGGGATGACCAGGTCGGCGTCGGCCGGGTGCTCCCTGGCCAGTCGCCGGCCGATCTCGACGCGGGCGGCGTGCACGCCGCGGCCGCCGATCGTGGTGTCGGGGCGGGCGAGGTAGACGTACTCGAACACGCAGCCCTTGGGCTCGGCGGCCGCGAAGTGCTGGCTGCGCAGGCCGTCGTCGTCGATGGCGATCAGCTCACCGGGCTCGACCTCGCGGACGACGGAGGCGCCCACGATGTCGAGGGCGGCGGTCTCGCTGGCGACCACCCAGCCGCGCTCCAGCCGGCCGAGCACCAGCGGGCGCACGCCCTGCGGGTCGCGCGCGGCGTAGAGGGTGTTCTCGTCCATGAACGTGAGGCTGAAGGCGCCGCGCAGCTGCGGGAGCACCTCCATGGCCGCGGCCTCGACCGAGAGGTCCGGCCGGGCGGCGATCAGCGCGGTGACCAGGTCCGAGTCGGTGGTCGAGGTGAACGCGCCGCGCACCCCGGCGTCGGCGGCCTTGCTCGCCAGCTCGGCGGTGTTCACCAGGTTGCCGTTGTGGCACAGCGCCAGGCCGGTGCCCGCGTCGGTGGTGCGGAACGTCGGCTGGGCGTTCTCCCACGTCGAGGAGCCGGTGGTGGAGTACCGGGTGTGCCCGACGGCCAGGTGGCCGTGCAGGCTGCCGAGGGTCGCCTCGTCGAAGACCTGGCTGACCAGCCCGAGGTCCTTGTAGACGACGACCGAGGCACCGTCGGAGACCGCGATGCCCGCGGCCTCCTGACCCCGGTGCTGGAGTGCGTAGAGACCGAAGTACGTCAGCTTCGCGACCTCCTCCCCCGGCGCCCAGACGCCGAAGACGCCGCAGGCGTCCTGGGGTCCGGGCGAGTGGGGATCGAGGTCGTGCGTCAGCCGTCCATCACCGCGAGGCACTTCCCGAGGGTACCGGCGCGCGGCCGCCCTGCCGCGCCCGGCAGGGAACTCGCAGGTCGATCGCGTCACAACGACACCGGCCGGCACGTCCGTGGACGTGCCGGCCGGTGCGGCGGGGCTCAGGAGACGGTGCGCAGCTCCGCGGCGATGGTGGTGTCGTCGCCGTGCCCGGTGCGGACGACGGTGTCGCCGTGCAGCGTGAGCAGCTTCGAACGGATCGAGTTCAGGATCGTCGGCTTGTCGCTGAACGAGCGCCCGGTCGCGCCGGGACCGCCGCAGAACAGCGTGTCGCCGGTGAAGACGGTGTTCAGGTCCGCCGAGTGCAGGCAGGTGCTGCCCGGGGAGTGCCCGGGGGTGTGCAGCGCGGTGAGCGTCGCGCCGGCGATGCGGAACTCGGTGCCCTCGGCGAGCTCGCGGTCGGGCTGCGCGTCGGCGTGGACCATGTCCCAGAGCATCCGGTCGGCCGGGTGGAACCAGATCGGCGCGTCCACTGCCGCGCGCAGGTCGACCGCGGCGGTGATGTGGTCGTTGTGCCCGTGGGTGAGCACGATGCCGGCCACCTTCCGGCCGCCGATCGCCTCGACGATCGGCTCGGCGCGGTGCGGCGCGTCGATCACCAGCACCGACTCGTCGTCGCCGACCAGCCAGACGTTGTTGTCGACGTCGAAGTCCTGCCCGTCCAGGGAGAAGACGCCGGACACGACCGTCTTGTCGATCCGCGCGGTCACTTGTCGAACACCACGACCGACCGCAGCACGTCACCGTGGTGCATCTTCTCGAAGGCGGCGTCGACGTCGTCGATGCCGATCGTCTCGCTGACGAAGTCGTCGAGCGGGAAGCGGCCCTGCAGGTACAGGTCGACCAGCATCGGGAAGTCGCGGCTGGGCAGGCAGTCGCCGTACCAGGACGACTTCAGCGCACCGCCGCGGCCGAACACCTCGATCAGCGGCAGGGTGATCTGCATGTCCGGGGTCGGGACACCCACCAGCACGACCCGGCCGGCCAGGTCGCGGGCGTAGAACGCCTGCTCGAACACCTTGGGGTTGCCGACCGCGTCGATAGCCACGTCGACCCCGAAGCCACCCGTGAAGCCCTTGATGGCCTCGACGGCGTCGGTCTCCTTGGAGTTGACCGTGTGGGTGGCGCCGAACTTCCTGGCCCACTCCAGCTTCCGGTCGTCGATGTCGACGGCGACGATCGTGGACGCCCCGGCCAGCTTCGCGCCGGCGATCGCGGCGTCACCGACGCCACCGCAGCCGAACACCGCGACGCTCTCGCCGCGCCGGACGCCGCCGGTGTTGATCGCCGCGCCGACGCCGGCCATCACGCCGCAGCCGAGCAGGCCGGCGGCGGTGGCGGGGGCCTGCGGGTCGACCTTGGTGCACTGGCCGGAGTGGACCAGCGTCTTCTCCACGAACGCGCCGATGCCCAGGGCCGGGGACAGCTCGGTGCCGTCGGCCAGGGTCATCTTCTGCGCGGCGTTGTGGGTGTTGAAGCAGTACTGCAGCTCGCCCTTGAGACAGGCGCGGCACTGGCCGCAGACCGCGCGCCAGTTGAGGATCACGAAGTCGCCGACGGCGACGTTGGTGACGCCCTCACCGACGGCGGCGACCGTGCCGGCGGCCTCGTGGCCGAGCAGGAACGGGAAGTCGTCGTTGATGCCGCCCTCGCGGTAGTGCAGGTCGGTGTGGCAGACCCCGCACGCCTGGATGTCCACCACCGCCTCGCCCGGGCCGGGGTCGGGGACGAGGATCGTCTCGACGCTGACCGGGGCTCCCTTGCTGCGGGCGACGACGCCCTTCACCTCGTAGGCCATGCGCGGAGCCTAGGCCGACCCCCGGCCGCCGCTCGACGCGGCTTCCGTCGGATGAGAGACCACATCCGTGGCGTCCGATCGGGTCCCGCCCCACTGTTCGACAGGCGGGCCGCCGGACCCGGACGTAGCGTCTCCGGGGTGCGTGAGACAGGTCACGCACGCGTCCCTGCGGAGGTCCCGTGGCAGTGCCGAGCTTCCTGGCCCGCGAGCGCATCGTGGCGCGGCCGGGATTCAACCGCTGGCTCATCCCGCCGGCCGCGCTCGCCGTCCACCTGTGCATCGGGCAGGCCTACGCCACCAGCGTCTACAAGACGGCGCTGGTGGAGGACTTCCAGACGACGCAGACGGCGATTGGCATCGTCTTCTCGATCGCGATCGTGATGCTCGGCCTGTCGGCGGCGGTCTTCGGCACCTGGGTGGACCGCAACGGCCCCCGCGCGGCGATGTTCACCTCGGCCTGCTTCTGGGTGGCCGGCTTCCTCGTCGGCGGGCTCGGCATCGAGACCCGGCAGCTGTGGCTGCTCTACCTCGGATACGGCGTGCTGGGCGGCATCGGCCTGGGCATCGGCTACATCTCGCCGGTCTCCACGCTGATCAAGTGGTTCCCCGACCGGCCCGGGCTGGCCACCGGCATGGCGATCATGGGCTTCGGTGGCGGCGCGCTCATCGCCTCGCCGCTGTCCCGCCAGCTCATGGGCTACTACGACCCCGCCTACGACCCCGGGGTCGCCGGCTCGGTGCCCAACGGCGGCGCGGTGGCCGCGCTGTTCTTCACGCTGGCCGTCGTCTACCTCGTCTTCATGATGTTCGGCGCGTTCATCGTGCGGGTGCCGGCCGACGGCTGGCGCCCCGACGGCTGGGACCCGGCCTCGGTGAAGCAGAAGGCGCTGGTCACCACCGAGAGCGTGTCGGCGAACAACGCCGTGAAGACGCCGCAGTTCTGGCTGCTGTGGATCGTGCTGTTCTGCAACGTCACCGCGGGCATCGGGATCCTCGAGCAGGCCGCCCCGATGATCCAGGACTTCTTCCGCGACGGGGACGCCTCCACGGTCGCCGCCACCGCGGCCGCCGGGTTCGTCGGCGTCCTGTCGCTGTTCAACATGGCCGGCCGGTTCGCCTGGTCGACGACCTCGGACTTCATCGGCCGCAAGCCGATCTACATGGTCTACCTCGGTGTCGGGCTGCTGCTCTACGTCGCGCTGGCCACCATCGGCAGCAGCGCCACCTGGCTGTTCGTGCTGCTGGCCGCCGTGATCATCAGCTTCTACGGCGGTGGGTTCGCCACGATCCCCGCCTACCTGCGCGACCTGTTCGGCACCTACCAGGTCGGGGCCATCCACGGCCGGCTGCTCACCGCGTGGTCGGCGGCCGGCGTGGCCGGCCCGCTGATCGTCAACAGCGTCCTGGACACCCAGGGCGAGCCCGGCTCGCTGGTGGCCGCCAACTACCGCCCGGCGCTGTTCATCATGGTCGGCCTGCTCGCCGTCGGGTTCCTCGCCAACCTGCTGGTCCGGCCGGTCGCCGCCAAGTGGCACGAGCCGAAGAAGACCGACGTCCCCACCGCCGCCGCCGGCGCCGGAGATCGGAGCCTGACCCGATGAGCTCGTCCGCCTCGTCCGACGGTCAGCGGCCCACGCACACGCCGATCGGGCTGATCGCCTTCGCCTGGACGCTGGTCGGCGTGCCGCTGGTCTACGGGCTGTACCAGACGGTCAAGACCGCGCTCACGCTGTTCACCGGCTGAGCGGCGACAGGGGGAGCAGCGCGCTCAGGTCGGCGCGGTTGCCGCTGGCGCTCACCCGCCCGGCGGCGACCGCCGCTTCCCAGGTCAGTGCCCCGGTGACCAGTGCCAGCCAGGTCGCGGCGTCGGTCTCCACCACGTTCGGCGGGGTGCCGCGGGTGTGCCGCGGGCCCGGCACGCACTGGACGGCGACGTGCGGGGGGATGCGCACCTCCACCGACCGGCCCGGCACCTGCTGGGCCAGCCAGCGCGCGCTGGTCCTCACCGCCGCACCGAGCACCGAGCGCGGCGGCTCCTCGGCCTCCCCGGCCAGCCAGGGGCGCACCTGGTCGACCGCGGCCCGCAGGTCCTCGGCCGGGATCGGTGCGCTCGCCGGCATCAGGAGGTGGGGACGGTGCCCGCCGGGACGCTGCCGACGGTGACCTCGGGAGCGCCGAACAGCGCCGGCAGGGTCGCCGTCCACGCCGCCCGCAGCTCGGCCAGCGGCAGGGACGGTCCGCCCTCGACGACGAGCGCGTCCCCGCCCGTCGTCCCCAGCTCGGTGACCGGGACGCCGGCCCACTCGGCCGTCGTCCGGACCGCCTCGGGGTCGGTCGTGGTCACCACGGCGCGGGCCGCGGACTCGCTGAACAGCGCGACGAAGGGGTCGACGTCCTCGGGGAAGCCACCCAGCGCGAGGGTCGCACCCACGCCGTAGCGCAGCGCCGACTCGGTGAGCGCCTGCGCCAGCCCGCCGTCGGCGAGGTCGTGCGCCGAGCCGACCAGGCCCTCGCGGGCGAGCGCGGCGAGCAGCTCGCCGAGCGCCTTCTCCGCCGCCAGGTCGACCTGCGGCGGGCGGCCGCCGAGGTGGCCGTGGACGACCGACGCCCACGCCGAGCCGCCGAGCTCCTCGCGGGTGGCGCCGAGCAGCAGCACCGTCTCGCCGGCCCGCCGCCAGCCGGTGGGCACCCGCGTGCGGACGTCGTCGTGCACGCCCAGCACGCCGATGACCGGCGTCGGGTTGATCGGCACGTCGCCGGTCTGGTTGTAGAGGCTGACGTTGCCGCCGGTGACCGGCAGGCCCAGCTCGCGGCAGGCGTCGGCCAGGCCGCGGACGGCCTCGGCGAACTGCCACATGACCGCCGGCTCCTCGGGGGAGCCGAAGTTCAGGCAGTTGGTGACCGCCAGCGGGGTGGCCCCGGAGACGGCGACGTTGCGGTAGGCCTCGGCCAGGTTGAGCTGGGCGCCGGTGTAGGGGTCCAGCCGGGCGAAGCGGGCGTTGCCGTCGAGGGCCAGCGCGATGCCGCGGTGGGTCTCCTCGTCGATGCGGACGACGCCGGCGTCCTCGGGCTGGGCGAGCACGGTGTTGCCGCGCACGTAGCGGTCGTACTGCTCGGTGACCCAGCTCTTGTCCGCGCCGTCCGGGCTGGCGACGACGGCCAGCCAGTGCGCCTGCAGCTCGGCCGGGGTGGTGGGCCGGGGCAGCGCGGCGGCGTCGTCGGCCTGGAGGTCGTCGAGATCGTCGGGCCGCTGCATCGGCCGGTCGTAGACCGGGCCCTCGTGGGCGACCGTGCGCGGCGGGACGTCGACGATCCGCTCGCCGTGCCAGTCGACGGTCAGGCGGTCGCCGTCGGTGACCTCACCGATGACGGCGGCGAGGACGTCCCACTTGCGGCAGACGGCGAGGAAGGCGTCGACCTTGTCCGGCTCGACGATCGCGCACATGCGCTCCTGCGACTCGCTCATAAGGATCTCGGCCGGCGTCAGCGTGCTGTCGCGCAGCGGAACGCGGTCGAGGTCGACGTGCATGCCGCCGGTGCCGGCGCTGGCCAGCTCGCTGGTGGCGCAGGACAGCCCGGCGCCGCCGAGGTCCTGGATGCCGGTGACGAGGTCGGCGGCGAAGAGCTCCAGGCACGCCTCGATCAGCAGCTTCTCGGTGAACGGGTCGCCGACCTGCACGCTCGGCCGCTTGGCCGGACCGGTCTCGTCGAAGGTCTCGCTGGCCAGCACGCTGACCCCGCCGATGCCGTCGCCGCCGGTGCGCGCGCCGAAGAGCACCACCTTGTTGCCGACGCCCTCGGCCTTGGCCAGGTGCACGTCCTCGTGCCGCATGACACCCACGCACAGCGCGTTGACCAGCGGGTTGCCGGCGTAGCACTCGTCGAACAGCAGCTCGCCGCCGATGTTGGGCAGGCCCAGGCAGTTGCCGTAGCCGCCGACGCCGGCCACCACGCCGGGCAGCACCCGGGCGGTGTCGGGGGCGTCGGCCCGGCCGAAGCGCAGCGAGTCCATGACCGCGATCGGGCGCGCGCCCATGGTGAGGATGTCGCGGACGATGCCGCCCACGCCGGTGGCCGCGCCCTGGTAGGGCTCGACGTAGCTCGGGTGGTTGTGCGACTCGACCTTGAAGGTGACCGCGTAGCCGTCGCCGACGTCGACCACGCCGGCGTTCTCGCCGATGCCGACCAGCAGCGCCTCGCTGCGCGGCAGGTCACCGAAGCGGCGCAGGTGCACCTTGGAGCTCTTGTAGGAGCAGTGCTCGCTCCACATGACCGAGTACATGGCCAGCTCCGCGGTGGTCGGCCGGCGGCCGAGGATGTCGCGGATGCGCAGGTACTCGTCGGACTTCAGGCCGAGCTCGGCGTAGGGCTGCTCGACGTCGGGGGTGCCGGCGGCCAGCTCGACGGTGTCGAGCCGGTGGCTCAGCGGGCCGGGGCCGGTGTCGAGGTCGGAGAGGCCCGCGGTGGCTGACTCGCTCACGCTCTGCCCCTGCGCGACTCCGGACTCGTTCCGCTCCTCGGTCGCCGGCGCTCCCTGCGATGCTCGCTCGTCCGTCGTCACGCTGCGACGACCGCCTTCAGGACGCTCGTGAAGAACCCGAGCCCGTCGACCGACGGGCCGGTGAGCTCCTCGACGGCGTGCTCCGGGTGCGGCATGAGCCCGACGACCCGGCCGTTCTCGCTGGTCACGCCGGCGATGTCGCGCATCGAGCCGTTCGGGTTGCCCTCGACGTAGCGGACGGCGACCCGCCCCTCGCCCTCCAGGCGGTCCAGCTCGGCCGGGGCGGCGACGTAGCGGCCCTCGCCGTTCTTCACCGGGACGACGATGCGCTGGCCCCCGGTGTAGTCCGACGTCCACGCGGTGTCGGCCCGCTCGACGCGCAGCGCCTGGTCGCGGTTGCGGAAGTGCAGGTGGGCGTTGCGGTGCAGCGCGCCCGGCAGCAGGCCGGCCTCGCAGAGCACCTGGAAGCCGTTGCAGATGCCGAGCACCGGCAGGCCCTGGCGGGCGCGCTCGACGACGTCCTGCATCAGGGGCGCGCGGGCGGCGATGGCACCGGCGCGCAGGTAGTCGCCGTAGGAGAAGCCACCGGGGAGGACGACCGCGTCGACGTCCTTCAGGTCGTGGTCGCCGTGCCAGAGGGCGACCGGCTCGCCGCCGGCGAGCCGGACCGCGCGCGCGGCGTCGACGTCGTCCAGGGAGCCCGGGAAGGTGATGACACCGATACGCACAGGGAGTTCTCTCAGTCGGTGGGGAGGTGCAGCTCGACGTCCTCGATGACGGGGTTGGCCAGCAGGTTCTCGGCGATCTCGCGCAGCTCCGCCTCGTCGGGCGTGCCCTCGACCTCGAGGACGAAGTGCTTGCCCTGCCGGACGCTGGTCACCCCGCCGTGACCCAGTCGGCCGAGTGCACCGAGCACCGCCTGCCCCTGGGGGTCGGAGATCTCCGGCTTGAGAACGACGTCGACGACCACCCGCGGCACGGCATCCAGGCTACAAGGCGGACGCACCGTGCCCGATCCGGGTCGAAAGGCCTGGCCGGACTGCCGATGAGGGGTGCGTGCGTTTCCTGTCCGCGGCGACCGCGGCCGCCGCCCTGGTGCTCCTCCTGCCTGCGCCGGCCTCGGCGGAGCCGGTGAACCAGGCGCCGGTCGCCGTGGACGACGCGGTGAGCATCACGACCACCCCGCAGTCCCACACGGTGTGGGCCCTGGGCAACGACAGCGACCCGGACGGCGACCGCCTGACCTACACCGCGGTGTCCCCGGCCACCCACGGCCGGGCCTACCTCGAGAGCGGCCAGCTGCGGTACCAGCCGCTCATCGGGGCCCTGCCCGGCACGGACTCCTTCACCTACACGGTGTCCGACGGCAACGGGAACACCGCCACGGCCACCGTGACGGTCACGTTGTGGAACGACCCGACCGTGCCGCAGGGCGTGACCGTCAGCAGTGCCGGCGAGGGAGCCGTGACGCTCACGTGGCGCACGGTGACGGACGCCGTGCAGTACCGCATCCACAGCGGTGGTGTCGTCGTCGGCACCACGACGGACGTCAGCTGGACCGCCACGGGGCTCGACGACAGCCAGATCTACTGGTTCAGCGTCACCGCGGTGAACAGCGGCGGCGCCGAGAGCGCCTGGTCCGACACCGTGGTCCGCCAGAACCGGCAGACGACGCCCTGGGCGCTCACCGTCGACCCCACGGACGACCCGACGTCCCTGGTCCTGGACTGGGCCGAGTCGACCTCAGGGACCTATGACGTGTACCGCGACGGGGCGCTGGTGGCGAGCACCTCGGCCAGCGAGTACACCGACACCGGACTCACCACCGGCCGGGAGTACAGCTACCAGGTCCGGCGCACCGCTGCGTCGTCGGCCATCGTGCTCTTCCTGCCCAGCACCCTGACGACTCCGGTCACGGGTGCCCCGGGCGTGGTCACCCCGATCGGCCGGCTCTTCCGCGACCTCGGTGGCCGCAGCGGCGTCCTCGGAGCGGTCACCGTGGCCGAGCGCGCCGTCCCCGGCGGCCGCCAGCAGGACCACGAGAACGGGCGAATCCTCCAGCGGGACGGCGACGATCCGTACTCCGTCGGCAACGACTTCGCGCGGGCCCTCGACGTGGCAGGCGGCCCGACCTTTCTCGGCTTCCCGCTGTCGGACCAGGAGTGCGGGCTGGTCCAGGGGGGCTGCGTCCAGTCGTTCGAGCACGGCAGCATCTGGCGCTCCGCGACGACCCGGGCCTTCGCCGTCCGGCCGGCCATCGAGGACGGCTGGGCGGCCACCGGAGGGGAGGAGGGCCCACTGGGCTATCCGGTCGCCGACCAGTTCACGGTGCCCGCTGGCGTCGGGCAGCAGTTCGAGGACGGCACGGTCTACTGGAGCGCCGCGACGGGCGCCCGCATCGTGAGCGGCGCCATCTACGGCGCGTATGCCGTCGCGTACGGCGCGTACGGCGTGCTGGGCCTGCCCACCACCGACACGTTCTGCGGGCTGCGCGGCGGCGGCTGCTGGCAGGGCTTCCAGGGCGGCACCATCCACTGGTCCCCCACCACCGGCGCCCACGCCACCAGCGGGCTGATCCGGGACACCTGGGCGGCCACCGGATGGGAGGAGGGCCCACTGGGCTATCCGGTTGCCGGCCAGTTCACGTCGCCAGGTGGTGGCGGGCAGTTGTTCGAGGACGGCGGCGTGTACTGGAGCGCCGCGACCGGGTCGCACGCGGTCACCGGCGCCGTCCACGACGTGTACTCCAGCCGGTCGAGCGTGCTCGGCTTCCCCACCACGGACCTTGTCTGCGGCCTCCGCGGCGATGGCTGCTGGCAGGGCTTCCGGGGCGCGACCGTCCACTGGTCGCCCGCTTCGGGGGCCCACGTCAGCTACGGCTGGATCCGCGACGCCTGGGCCCGCACCGGCTGGGAGAACGGCTTCCTCGGCTACCCGACGACCGACCCCGTCTGCGGGCTGCGCGACGGCGGCTGCTGGCAGGGCTTCCAGGGCGCGACCGTCCACTCGTCGTCCGCCACCGGCGCCCGCCTCTCCTACGGGTGGATCCGCGACGCCTGGGCCCGCACCGGCTGGGAGAACGGCTTCCTCGGCTACCTCACCACCGACCCCGTCTGCGGGCTGCGCGGCGGCGGCTGCTGGCAGGGCTTCCAGGGCGGCACCATCCACTCCTCCGCCGCCTCCGGCGCGCACGTCAGCTACGGCTGGATCCGCGACGCCTGGGCCCGCACCGGCTGGGAGAACGGTCCCCTCGGCTACCCGACGACCGACCCGATCTGCGGGCTGGCCCTCGGCGGCTGCTGGCAGGGCTTCCAGGGCGGCACCATCCACTCGTCGTCCGCCACCGGCGCGCACGTCAGCTACGGGTGGATCCGCGACGCCTGGGCCCGCACCGGCTGGGAGAACGGCTCACTCGGCTACCCCACCACCGACCCCGTCTGCGGGCTGCGCGGCGGCGGCTGCTGGCAGGGCTTCCAGGGCGGCACCATCCACTCGTCCCCCGCCACCGGCGCCCAGATCACCACGGGGTGGATCCGCGACGCCTGGGGCCGCACCGGCTGGGAGAACGGCCGCCTGGGCTACCCCACCGGCCCCAGGGTCTGCGATGCGCGCGGCGACTGTTCGCAGCCATTCCAGGGCGGCACCATCACGTCGCGCCTCGGCTTCCCCCAGGTGGTCTACCGCTGAGCGGACCGGCCGCCGGCTCAGCCGAACCGGCGGCCGGTCAGCTGCTCGTAGGCGGTGACGTACCGCTCGCGGGTCGCGGCGACGACGTCGTCCGGGAGCTCCGGGGGCGGGGAGACGCGGTCCCAGCCGGACTCGTGGGTGAGCCAGTCGCGCACGTACTGCTTGTCGAACGACGGCTGCGCCGCGCCCGGCGACCAGGTGATCGCCGGCCAGAACCGCGAGGAGTCGGGGGTGAGCACCTCGTCGCCGAGCACCAGCTGCCCCTCGGGCGAGAGCCCGAACTCGAACTTGGTGTCGGCCAGCACGATGCCGGCCTCGAGTGCGATCTCCGCGCCGCGGGAGTACAGCGCCAGCGTCAGCGCCCGGAGCTCCTCGGCGCGCGGGGCGCCGACCAGGGAGACGACGGTGGCGAAGTCGATCGCCTCGTCGTGCTCGCCGACCTCCGCCTTGGTGGACGGCGTGAACACCGGCTCCGGCAGCCGCGAGCCCTCGACCAGCCCGGCGGGCAGCGGCACGTCGCGGATCGCGCCGCTGCGCTGGTACTCCACCGTCCCGGAGCCCGACAGGTAGCCACGGGCGACGCACTCGACCGGCAGCATGTCCAGCCGCCGGACCAGCATCGCGCGGCCGGCCACCGCGTCGGGCACGTCGTCGGCCGACAGCAGGTGGTGGGTGGCGCCGAACGACTCCAGCACCGGGGTGAGCTGCTCGAACCACCACACCGACAGCTGGGTCAGCACCCGCCCCTTGTCGGGGATGGGCGTGGGCAGCACGTGGTCGTAGGCCGAGATGCGGTCGGAGGCGACCAGCAGCAGCCGACCGTCACCGGCGTCGTAGACCTCCCGGACCTTGCCGCGGGCGACCAGCGGGAGGTCCACGCTCACGACAGCGCCGCCAGCCGCTCGAACAGCGGGTCCAGCGAGGTCACGTAGCGCTCGGGCCGGCAGATCTCGTCCAGCCGTGCCTCGTCCAGCGTCACGCCCTGGGCGGCCGCCCGGGCGCGCAGCGTCTCGCGGAACGGCGTGCCGGCGTTCCAGGTCTCCATGGCCGCCGACTGCACCAGCGCGTAGGCGTCCTCCCGCGACAGCCCGCCCTCGACGACCTCGAGCAGCACCGAGGAGGTGTAGATCAGGCCGCCGGTGAGGTCGAGGTTGGCCCGCATGCGGTCGACGTCGACGACGAGGTTCTCGACCAGCCCGGTGGTCAGGTGCAGCAGGTAGTCGGTGGTGATCGCCGCGTCGGGCAGGCACACCCGCTCGGTCGAGGAGTGCGAGATGTCGCGCTCGTGCCAGAGCGGGATGCCCTCCATCACCGGGACGACGGCGGCGCGCACGACCCGCGCCAGCCCCGCGATCCGCTCCGAGCGGATGGGGTTCTTCTTGTGCGGCATCGCGCTCGAGCCCTTCTGGCCCGACCCGAACGCCTCCGACAGCTCCCGCACCTCGGTGCGCTGCCCGTGCCGCACCTCGAGGGCGATCGTCTCGCAGACCGTGGCGATGATCGCCAGCGCCGAGACCCACTCGCTGATCGAGTCGCGCAGCACGACCTGGGTGGAGGCGTCGGCCGGCCGCAGCCCCAGCGCCTCGGCGACGGCCACCTCGACCGAGGGGTCGATCAGCGAGTACGTGCCGACCGCCCCGGAGATGGCGACGACGCCGACGCGGTCGCGCGCGGCGCGCAGCCGGTCCCGCGAGCGGGCCATGGCGAAGGCGAGGTCGGCGACCCGGTGGCCCCAGACGTCGGGCTCGGCGTGCACGCCGTGCGTGCGGCCGACCTTGAGCGTGTGCCGGTGGGCCAGCCCGTGGTCGCGCAGGACAGCGACCGCGCGGTCCAGCCGGGCCAGCAGCAGGTCGGTGGCCTCGGTGAGCTGGACGGCCAGCGCGGTGTCCAGCAGGTCCGAGGAGGTCATGCCGTGGTGCACGTAGGCCGCTGCCGAGCGGGGCTCGGTGTTGTCGGCCCAGGCGCTGAGGAAGGCGATGACGTCGTGCTGCGTCGTCTCCTCGATCTCGGCGACCCGCGCCGCCGTGGGCGGCGGCGCGTTGCGCACCGGCTCGACGACGTCGGCGGGCACCCGCCCGGCCGCGGCGTGCGCCTCGAGCACGAGGGTCTCCACGCGGCACCAGAGCTCGTACTTGTGCTCGTCGCTCCAGACCCGCCCCATCTCCGGCAGCGTGTAGCGGTCGATCATGCGGGTATCGCCCGCTTCCGGTCAGCTCGTCGCACCACGGGGTCATCCTCCCGCAGGGCTACGGTGATCACCCACGCCCCCCTACCGCCCGCCGGAGGTACCGCATGCTGCGACGGGCCAGCCACCTGGTCGAGCGGGCGCGGGAGCGCATCCGCGCCGCGAGCGAGAACGACCCGCACGCGTGGCCGGAGCGCGACGACGACCGCGCCATCCTGGTGCGCGACGCCGAGGACGCCGCCTTCGACGACGACACCGGGGAGGACGGCCCCGCGCGGCCGCCGCTGGGCAGTCCCGAGCCCGGCGCCCCCGACCTCGACGGCATCGGCCCCGGCGGGGTCAGCGGGCCCCCGGCCAACGCCACGCCGCGCCGCCGCCGCACCGAGCCCAAGCCGTCCGGCGACGCCAGCGTGCCCAGCGGCCTGCGCACCGCCGCCTCCTGGTCGTGGCGGCTGATCGTCGTCCTCGTCGGCGCCTACGTCCTGCTCTACGCCGCCGCCTACGTGGCGGTGGTGATCGTGCCGGTCATCGTCGCCGTGCTGCTGGCCGCGCTGCTGCAGCCGGGCGCCGCCGCGCTGGTGCGGCACGGCTGGCCGCGCTCGCTGGCCGCCTTCGCGATGCTGCTGGTGGGCCTCGGCGTCGTCGCCGGGATCATCACGCTGGTCGTCGAGCGGTTCATCGACGGGTTCACCGACCTCGCCGCGCAGGTCAGCGAGGGCCTGGACCAGATCGAGTCGTTCGTCGTCCGCACGTTCCCGATCACCCGGGGCCAGCTCGAGGACGCCGTCGGCCAGCTGCAGGACCTCCTGGTCAGCAACCAGGACACGATCGCCACCGGCGCGATCACCACCGCCGCGACGGTCGGCGAGGTGTTCACCGGCATCGTCCTCGCGCTGTTCACGCTGTTCTTCTTCCTCAAGGACGGCCGGTCCATCTGGCTGTGGCTGGTCGGGCTGTTCCCCTCCGACGCCCGCGCGTACATGGACGAGGCCGCCCGGCGCGCCTGGCGGACGCTGATCTCCTACGTCCGCGCCACGGTCGCGGTCGCCCTGGTCGACGCGGTCGGCATCGGCATCGGGCTGGCGATCCTGCAGGTGCCGCTGGTCATCCCGCTGGCCGCGCTGGTCTTCCTCGGCGCGTTCATCCCGATCATCGGCTCGTTCCTCGCCGGCTCGGTCGCGGTGCTGGTGGCGCTGGTGTCGGTCGGCCCGATCAAGGCGCTGATCGCGCTGGCCGTCGTCGTCCTGGTCATGCAGCTGGAGGGGCACGTGCTCCAGCCGCTGCTGCTCGGCCGCGCCGTGCACGTGCACCCGCTGGCCGTCGTGCTGGCGATCGCCGCCGGGCTGCTGATCGCCGGCATCTTCGGCGCGCTGATCGCGGTGCCGGTGGTGGCCTGCGCCAACGTGGCCGGCACCTACCTCGCCCGGCGGCACGACGGGCCGCGCCCGCCCGAGCCGCGCCCCGAGCGGGCGAGGCCGGCGGTGGGCGTCAAGGGCTGAGGCGCCTCAGCCCCCGAGGACGATGCGGCCCTCGACCGCGGCCAGGGCGATGTCGGTGCGCCAGTGCGCCCCGGCCAGCCGCACCCCGGCGACCCGCTCGTAGGCGGTCTGCCGGGCCGCGGCCAGGTCCGCGCCGACGGCGGTCACCGCGAGCACCCGCCCGCCGGCGGAGCGGACCGTTCCGTCCGCCGCCAGCGCGGTGCCCGCGTGCAGCACGCCCTCCCCGTCGGCGCCGGTCACCTCGTCGCCGGTGCGCGGCGACTCCGGGTACCCCGGTGCCGCGACGACGACGGTGACCGCGGCGCCGTCCCGCCAGCGCAGCGGCGGGTGGTCGGCCAGCGTGCCGGTGGCCGCGGCGTGCAGCAGCCCGGCCAGCGGGGTCTCCAGCAACGGCAGCACCACCTGCGTCTCGGGGTCGCCGAAGCGGGCGTTGAACTCCACCACCCGGACGCCGCGCGAGGTGAGCGCCAGCCCGGCGTAGAGCAGGCCGGAGAACGGCTCCCTGCGGCGGGCCATCTCGTCGACCGTCGGCTGCAGCACCGTGGCCAGCACCTCGTCGACCAGGCCGGGCGGCGCCCACGGCAGCGGCGCGTACGCGCCCATGCCGCCGGTGTTGGGGCCGGCGTCGCCGTCGTCCCGGCGCTTGTGGTCCTGCGCGGGCACCAGCGGCAGCACCGTCGTCCCGTCGGTGACGGCGAACAGCGAGACCTCCGGGCCGTCGAGGTACTCCTCGACCAGCACCGCCCCGCCGGCCTCGAGCACCTGGCGGCCGTGCGCGACCGCGGCCTCGCGGTCGGAGGTGACGACGACGCCCTTGCCGGCGGCCAGGCCGTCGTCCTTCACCACGTACGGCCCCCCGCCCACCTCGTCGAGCGCGGTCTCCAGCTCCGCCGGGCCGCCGACCGGCCACGAGCGGGCGGTGGGCACGCCGGCGGCGGCCATGACGTGCTTGGCGAAGGACTTGCTGCCCTCGATCTGCGCCGCCTGGGCCGAGGGGCCGAAGCAGGCGATCCCGGCCTCGCGGACGGCGTCCGCGGCGCCGGCGACCAGCGGCACCTCCGGGCCCACGACGACGAGGTCGGCGCCCCACGAGGTGGCCAGCGCGGCGACCGCGACCGGGTCGGCGACGTCGACCGGGGCGGCCTCGGCCACCGACCGCGTGCCGGCGTTGCCCGGGGCGCAGGCCAGGGCGGTCACCGCGGGGTCGGACGTCAGAGCCACGCACAGGGCGTGCTCCCGGGCACCGGAGCCGATCACGAGCACGCGCACGGACGGCGACCCTACTCAGCGCACCCGGTTCGGCTGGGACCGGTAGGCCCGGTGGAGGGCCCGGACGCGGGCGTGCTCGGCGGCCCGCGCCCGGGCGTCGGTGCGCAGCGCCTGCCGGTGCACCTCGGCCTGCAGCTTGCGCCAGGCGGGAACGCGGGCCGGGTCGAGTTCCCCGGCCGCGACGGCCGCGGCGACCGCGCAACCGGGCTCCGTGCGGTGCTCGCAGTCGCGGAAGCGGCACCGCTGCGCGAGTTCGGTGACGTCGGCGTAGGCGGTGTCGACGCCGCTCTCGTCGTCGGTCAGCGCCAGCTCGCGCATGCCGGGGGTGTCGACGAGCAGGCCGCCGCCGGGCAGCAGGTGCAGCTCGCGGGCGGTGGTGGTGTGCCGGCCGCGGCCGTCGGCCGCCCGCACCGCGGCGGTGGCGACGACGGGTGCGCCGGTCAGCGCGTTCACCAGGCTGGACTTGCCCACGCCGGACGGGCCGACCATCGCCGCCGTCCGGCCCGGGCCCAGCACCGCGCGCAGCGCGGACAGCCCCTCCCCGGTCACCACGCTGACCGCGAGCACCTCCACGCCCGGTGCGGCCCCGGCCACCTCCGCCACGGCGCCCGGCACGTCGTCGCAGAGATCGGCCTTGGTGAGCACCACCACCGGCTGGGCTCCGCTGCTCCACGCCACCGCCAGGTAGCGCTCCAGCCGCCGGCTGCGGGCCGGCCCGGCGAGCGCGTCGACGACGAGGACGGTGTCGAGGTTGGCGGCGACCACCTGCGCGGCCGAGGTGCGCCCGGCCGCGGTGCGGGTGAACGCGCTGCTGCGCGGCAGGACGGCAACCGCGAGCTCTCCGCGCAGCGCCACCCAGTCGCCCACGGCCGGGCCGGTGCCCTCGTGCACGGCGGCCGCGGGGTGCACCCGCCGCTCGCCGTCGGCGGTGAGGACGGTCAGCCGGCCGCGGTCGACGCGGGCGACCCGGCCGGGCACGCAGCCCTCCGGCAGTTGCCCGGCCCGCGACCGCATCCAGCCGAGAAGCGCGAGTTCCATCACACCTGCATCATTCGCCGCAGGTCAGCAGGGTGTCCTCTCATTTGTGAGCAAGCAGCCGCGTGGCGTTTGCCCGTCGGCCACCCCGCTCGGGTGTTGTGGTAGCCATGCACGCGACCGTGTCGCAGGCAACTGGACCTGCGACCCGCCTTCCCCGTCCCGTCATCGTGGGGCACCGCGGTGCCCCGGCCTACCGGCCCGAGCACACGACCGCCAGCTTCGAGCTCGCGATCGACCTCGGTGCCGACCTGATCGAGCCCGACATCGTGGTGAGCAAGGACGGCGCGCTCGTCGTCCGCCACGAGAACGAGCTCTCCCGCACGACCGACATCGCGCAGCGGCCGGAATTCGCGCACCGCCGCACCACGCGCATGGTCGGCGGCAAGGAGCGCACCGGCTGGTTCGCCGAGGACCTCACCCTCGCCGAGATCCGCACCCTGCGGGCGGTGGAGCGGATGCCGGAGATGCGCCCGTTGAACACCGCCTACGACGGCCAGCTCGGCGTCCTCACGCTCGAGGAGGTCGTGGAGATCGCTCGCCGGCGCTCGACCGCCGGGCGGCGGATCCGCGTCCTCGCCGAGCTGAAGAAGCCGAGCTGGTCGGCGGCGCAGGGCCGGCCGATGACCGAGCTGGTCGCGGCAGAGCTGCGTCGGCTGGACGCGGTGTCCCCTGACGGGCCGGTCGTGGTGCAGTCCTTCGACGCCGCCGGGCTGCGGGCGCTGCGGGCCGAGCTGGGCCCGGACGGCCCGACGATGCTGCAGCTGGTCGATGACGGGGCCGAGGACGACGTGCTCGTGAGCAATTCCGGGCTGCGTGAGGTCTCCACCTACGCGCAGGGCATCGCGCCCAGCCGGCACCGGATCCTCCAGCGCGACGCCGACGGCGCGCTGGTCGCCGTGTCGGACCTGGTCGCCCGGGCGCACCGCGCCCAGCTGTCGGTGGTGCCCTGGACGCTGCGCGCGGAGAACGCCTTCCTCCCCCGCCACCTGCGCGTCGGCGAGGACCCGACCCAGCTCGGGGACGGCGCGGGCGAGGCGCGCATGCTGCTGGGCCTCGGCGTGGACGGGCTGATCACCGACCACCCCGACATCGCCGTCCGGGCCCGCGCCGAGCTGACCCACCTGCCCACGCTGGTCTGAGGCAGGACTCGCTCGTCCGGCCCCGTCCGGCGGCTCCCCCGGAGCCGTCGGGCGGGGCGGTCGGCCCGGGAGGTCCCGTCACCCGATCAGGTCGCGGATGACCACGTTCTCGTCGCGGCCCGGCCCCACGCCGATCACGCTGATCCGCGCGCCCGAGAGCTCCTCGAGCCGGCGCACGTAGGCCTGGGCGTTGGCCGGCAGCTCCTCGAAGGTCCGGCAGTGCCGGATGTCCTCGAACCAGCCCGGCATCTCCTCGTAGACCGGCTTCGCGTGGTGGAAGTCGGTCTGCGTCATCGGCATCTCGTCGTGCCGGACGCCGTCGACGTCGTAGGCCACGCAGATCGGCACCGTCTCCAGCCCGGAGAGGACGTCGAGCTTGGTGAGGAAGTAGTCGGTGATGCCGTTGACCCGGCTGGCGTACCGGGCGACGACGGCGTCGAACCAGCCGCAGCGGCGGTCGCGGCCGGTGGTCACGCCGACCTCGCCGCCCTGCTTGCGCAGGTACTCCCCGTTGGCGTCGAACAGCTCGGTCGGGAACGGCCCCGAGCCGACGCGGGTCGTGTAGGCCTTGAGGATGCCGACGACGCGCTCGATGCGCGTCGGGCCGACGCCGGCGCCGACGGCCGCGCCCCCGGCGGTCGGGTTGGACGACGTCACGAACGGATACGTGCCGTGGTCGACGTCGAGCAGCGTGCCCTGCGAGCCCTCCAGCAGCACCCACTCGCCGGCGTCGAGCGCCCGGCCCAGGAGCAGGCGGGTGTCGGCGATGCGGTGCTTGAGCGCCTCGGCGTAGCCCGCGTACTCCTCGACGACCTCGTCGACGTCGATGGCCTTGCGGTTGTAGACCTTGACCAGGACCTGGTTCTTCTCCTGGAGCGTGCCCTCGAGCTTCTGCCGGAGGATCGACAGGTCGAGCAGGTCGGCCACCCGGATGCCGGTGCGGGCGACCTTGTCGCCGTAGGCGGGGCCGATGCCGCGGCCGGTGGTGCCGATCTTCCGCTTGCCCAGGAAGCGCTCGGTGACCCGGTCCAGGGCGCGGTGGTGCGGCATGATCAGGTGCGCGTCGGCGGAGATGACCAGCTTCGAGGTGTCGACGCCGCGCTCCTCTAGCCCGGCGAGCTCGCCGATGAGCACCTGCGGGTCGATGACCACGCCGTTGCCGATCACCGGGGTGCAGCCGGGGGTGAGGATGCCCGACGGGATCAGGTGCAGCGCGTAGCGCTCCCCGTCCGGGGTGATGACGGTGTGCCCGGCGTTGTTCCCGCCCTGGTAGCGCACCACGTAGGGCACCCGGCCACCGAGCAGGTCGGTGGCCTTCCCCTTGCCCTCGTCGCCCCACTGGGCGCCGATCAGCACGACAGCCGGCATCGCTCGTTCAGATCCCCTCGACAGCAGCACCGGCGGAACCGGCTTGGCCAGGTGGCAGGGTATCCGCATGTCCCGCGTCGAGTTGGACCTGCGCGCCCTGGCGGCCGGCTCCGCCCCCGCCCGGGCCGACCTCGCCGAGGTGGCCGGCGCGTCGTCCCTGCTGGTCCGCGGACCGGTGCCCGCCCTCGCCGGCGCCCTGGCGGCCCTGCACGCGGCCGGCCGCACCGCCGAGGTGCCGGTCGCCTGGGAGCCGGCCGACGACCCGTCCTCGCGCGGCCTGGCGCACTCGCTCGGGCTGGGCTCCGGCAGCGAGCGGGAGCTGTCGCTGGTACGTGACGACCACGGCGGGGTCCTGCTGCACCACGGCCGGCTCGCCCCGGCCACCTCCGGCGACGCGCCCCGGCGGCGGCTGCTGCCCCGGCGGCTCGGCGCCCAGGCGCACCACGACGACGCCCGGGTCGCCGACGGGTTCATCGCGCTGATCGACGTCCGGCCCGACTGGACGGCCGTCGACCGGCTGACGGTGACGGTGTCGGAGCAGGTGATGCGCCGGCCGCGGCGCACCTCGGGGCGGGCGCTGCAGATCGCCTGCGACCCCGCGCAGGTCACCCGGGACGGCGTCCCCTACCCGCGGCCGGTCAGCCGCTGGACCTGGTACGCCGACGACCGCGTGCGGTGGCGGCTCACCCCCTAGCAGGAGGACCTCCTGCCCCCCACCGCTCGCCGGCTCGCGGCGGGACCCTGCAGGAGGCCGGGCGCCGGGCTGTCGTGGACACTGGGGACACATCCCCCCGAGGAGGCCCTCCTGCCGTCGTCCCCTCGCCCGTGCCGATGACCACCGACCGTCTGCCCGCCTTCGGTGCCCCGGCGCGCGCCGCGCGGCCCCGGCGGCTGCTCGCCCAGGCCCTCACCCGGCCGAGCACGGCGGCGTGGATCGCCCTGGCCGTGGTCGTCGCGTTCTTCGGCCTGCAGGCACCGGACCTGCTGCGGGCCGGCGGGCTGGCCAGCGTGCTGGAGAGCGCGGCGCTGCTCGGGATCGGTGCGCTGGCGGTGGCGCTGCTGCTGGTCGCCGGCCACTTCGACCTCTCCATCGGCATGGTGGGCATCGCCAGCGCCCTGGCGACCGGCCTGCTGGTCGCCGAGGCCGGATGGGGGCTGTGGCCGGCGCTGCTGGTCTCGCTGGGCGGCGCGCTGCTGGTCGGCGTCTTCAACGGCTGGCTGGTGGTGACCACCGGGCTGCCCAGCTTCCTCGTCACGCTGGCCACGTTCCTGGTGCTGCAGGGCGGGGCGCTGGCCGGCAGCCGCGCGCTGACGGGCAACACCGCCGTCCACGGGGTCTCGGGCGCCGAGGGGTGGGCGACGGCGGAGGACGTGTTCGGCTCGACGCTGACCGTCGGCGGCGCCTCCTTCCGCGTCTCGCTGCTGTGGTGGCTGGGGCTCACCGCGTGGGCCACCTGGGTGCTGTGGCGGACCCGCTTCGGCAACGCCGTCTTCGCCGTCGGCGGCGCCCGGCGGGCGGCGCGCGAGCTCGGCGTCCCGGTGCGGCGGACGACGATCGTGCTGTTCTGCTGCACCGCCGCGGCCGGCTGGCTGGTCGGCACGCTCGGGCTGGTCCGCGTCGACGGCGTGCAGGGCAGCGCGCCCCTCATGACCTCGGTCGAGTACATCGTCGCCGCGGTGATCGGCGGCTGCCTGCTGACCGGCGGCTACGGCTCGGCCATCGGCGCGGCGGTGGGCGCGCTGGTCTACGGCGTGGCCCGGGAGGGCGTGGGCCTGGCCGGCTGGGACCCGCGCTGGTTCCAGGCCTTCCTCGGGCTGCTGCTGCTCATCGCGCTGCTGGCCAACGGCGTCGTCCGCACCCGGCTGCGGGCGGTGCCCCGGTCGTGAGCACCGCCTGGACCCCCGAGGCCGGACCGGACGACGTCCCGGCGGCGCGGCCACCGGTGCTCGAGCTGCGCGGGGTCGGGGTGCACCACGGCAGCGTGCCGGCGCTGTCGCGGGTCAGCGTGGCACTGCAGCCCGGGCAGATCACCTGCGTGCTGGGCGAGAACGGCGCGGGGAAGTCCACGCTGGTCGCGGTGCTGTCGGGGCTGACCCGGCCCGGCGAGGGCGAGCTGCTCGTCGACGGCCGCCCGATGCGCTTCCGCTCGCCCCGCGCGGCCCGCACGGCCGGCATCGCGACCGTCTGGCAGGACCTCGCCGTCGCCCCCCTGCAGTCGGTGTGGCGGAACTTCTTCCTCGGGGCCGAACCCACGGTGGGCGTCTGGCCGCTGCGCCGGCTGGACGTCGAGCGCGCCCGGCGGGAGAGCGCCCGGGCGCTGTCCCGCGTCGGGGTGACCGGGGTGGACCCCGACCAGCCGGCGAGCACGCTGCGCGCCGGCGAGCGGCAGAGCCTGGCGATCGCCCGGGCCCTGCACTTCGGTGCCCGCGCGCTGGTCATCGACGAGCCCACGGCGCCGATGTCGATGGCGCAGCACACGCTGGCCGGCCAGGCCATGCTCGCCGCCCGCGCCCGGGGACTGGCCGTGCTCGCGGTGACCAACAACCCGCGGTACGCCCACCTCATCGGCGACCGGTTCCTGCTGCTGGCCCACGGCCAGGTGGCCGGGGACCTGACGCGTGAGGACGTCGACGCCGACGTCCTCACGCGCCTGATGGCCGGCGGCGAGGAGCTGACCGCCCTCACCGAGACCCTGCGTCAACTGCACCCGGAGCTCGAGGACCGCTGAGCCCCGGGCCCGGTCAGGTGAAGACGCTCACCCCGCCGGGGCCGACGAGCAGGCCGACGACGATCAGCACGATGCCCCACAGGAGCTGGCGGCGGACGATCGCGACGATCCCGGCGATCACGAGGACGACGGCGAGGATCCAGAGCAGTGTTGCCATGACCCACCTCCGATCTGGGCGCCCGTTCCGGGCGCTGGTATACGGAGTGTGAGCGCGGACCAGGGAGTCCGCACGTCGACGTCACAGGCAGTGACCGACGGTGGGGGCACCGTCGGCCGCCGGTGACCAGTCGGCCACGGTGTCGGTGGACCGGTGCCGGCCGGTGGGCCGACCGATCAGGCAGCCAGGCTGGGGTCGCAGTCCCGCAGCAGCTGGGTGCACCGCTCGTGCTCCCCGGTCTCGCCGATCGTCTCCGCGGCGCGGGCCAGGAGGGTCAGGCAGCGCAGGAAACCGCGGTTGGGCTCGTGCGACCACGGCACCGGGCCGTAGCCCTTCCAGCCGTTGCGGCGCAGCGCGTCCAGCCCGCGGTGGTAGCCCACGCGGGCGTAGGCGTAGCCGGCCACGGTCGCGGCGAGGTCGCCCTCGGCCCCCTCCAGCGCCCGCTCGGCCAGCGCGGCCCAGGCGGCGCTGACCGTCGGGTGGTCGGCGGCCACCTGCACCGGGTCGGTGCCGGCGGCCAGCGCCGCGTCGGCCTCGGGGGCCGCCGGCAGCAGCGTGGCCGGCGGCTCCCCCAGCAGGTTGTGCGAGTGCGTCATCACGCGGCCTGGGACTGGCCGGCGGACAGCAGGTCCTCGCACGCGGTGACCACGCGGGCGGCCATGTTGGTCTCCGCGAGCTTCATGTACGGCCGCGGGTCGTAGGCCTTCTTGTTGCCCACCTCGCCGTCGACCTTCAGGACGCCGTCGTAGTTGGTGAACATGTGCCCGGCGATCGGCCGGGTGAAGGCGTACTGGGTGTCGGTGTCGACGTTCATCTTCACGACGCCGTAGGACAGCGCCTCGCGGATCTCCTCCTGCGCCGAGCCCGAGCCGCCGTGGAAGACGAAGTTGAACGGCTTGGCGCCCTCGCCGAGGCCGAGCTCGCGGGCCACGACCTCCTGGCCCTCCTTGAGGATCTCCGGCCGCAGCTTCACGTTGCCCGGCTTGTAGACGCCGTGCACGTTGCCGAAGGTGGCGGCGAGCAGGTAGATGCCCTTCTCCCCCAGGCCGAGCGCCTTGGCGGTGGCGATGAAGTCACCGGGGGCGGTGTAGAGCTTGTCGTTGATGTCGTGGCTGACGCCGTCCTCCTCGCCGCCGACGACGCCGATCTCCAGCTCCAGCACGATCTTGGCCGCGGCGCACTTCTCGATGAGCTCCTCGGCGATCTGCAGGTTCTCGTCGAGGTCGATGGCCGAGCCGTCCCACATGTGCGACTGGAACAGCGGCTCCTGGCCGGCGTCGACGCGGTCCTTCGACAGGGCGATCAGCGGGCGCACGTAGGCGTCCAGCTTGTCCTTGGGGCAGTGGTCGGTGTGCAGCGCGACGTTGACCGGGTACTTCTCGGCCACGACGTGCGCGAACTCGGCCAGCGCGACCGCGCCGGTGACCATGTCCTTCACCCGCGTGCCCGAGCCGAACTCCGCGCCACCGGTGGAGAACTGGATGATCCCGTCGCTGCCGGCGTCGGCGAAGCCGCGCAGGGCCGCGTTGATCGTCTCGGACGACGTGCAGTTGATCGCCGGGTAGGCGAAGCCGCCCTCCTTCGCCCGGCTGATCATGTCGGCGTAGACCTCGGGGGTCGCGATGGGCACGGGGCACTCCTGTCGTCGGCGACTTGTGCGCAAGCTCCGGGTCAGTATCGCGCCTGGCCCCGGTGCGGCTGCAGCCCGTTCCCCCCTCCGGGACCGCTCAGCCCTGCTCGACCCGGCTGACCACCCGCGCGGCGACGAGCACCGGGTCGTAGGTGGGCGAGAACGGCGGTGCGTAGGAGAGGTCGGAACCGGCCAGCTCCTCGGCGGTCATCCCGGCCCAGATCGCGGTGGCCAGGACGTCGATCCGCTTGCCGCTGCCCGGCCCGCCGACGATCTGCGCGCCCAGCAGCAGCCCCGAGCCGCGCTCGCTGAGCAGCTTGACCGTCATCTGCTCCGCCCCCGGGTAGTAGCCGGCCCGCGTGGTGCCCTCGATCGTCTCGCTGCGGTAGTCGTAGCCGGCCCGCTCGGCCTGGGTGGTGCACAGCCCGGTGCGGGCGACCTCGGTGTCGCCCACCTTGGTCAGCGCCGTCCCGAGGACGCCGGCGAACCGGGCCGGGCGCCCGCCGATGACCGACCCGGCGACCCGGCCCTGCTTGTTGGCGTGCGTGCCGAGGGCGACGTGCATCGGCTCGCCGGTGATGCGGGAGAAGGTCTGCGAGCAGTCGCCGGCGGCGTAGACCTCCGGGTGCGACCGGCTGCGCTGGGTGCGGTCCACCTCGATGGCGCCGGTCTCGCCCAGCCGCAGCCCGGCCGCCCGGGCCAGCGCGACCTCCGGCCCCATGCCGAGCCCGAGCACGACCAGATCGCACTCGTAGCTCCCGGCGTCGGTGCGGACGGCGCGCGCGACGCCGTCCGCGTCGGTCTCCACCTCGCGCACGAACTGGCCGGTCTGCACCTCGATGCCCATGTCGCCCATCGCCTTGCAGACCCGCTCGCCCATGTCGGCGTCGAGCTGGCTCATGACCACCGGATCGGCGAGGACGACGGTCACCGAAAGCCCGCGGGCGTGCAGCACCTCGGCCATCTCCAGGCCGATGTAGCCGCCGCCGAGCACCACCGCGCGGCGGGCGCCGGCCGCCACCTCGGCGCGGATGTCGGCGCCGTCGGCGAGCCGGTGGACGCCGTGCACGCCCTGGGCGTCCAGCCCCGGCACCGGCGGGCGCAGCGGCCGGCCGCCGGTGGCGACCACCAGCCGGTCGTAGCCCAGCGAGCCGCCGTCGGAGGTGCGCACGGTGCCGGCGTCGAGGTCGATCTCCTCGGCGCGGGTGCCGGTGCGCACGTCGATCTGCTGGGCGGCGAACTCGGGCGGGGTGCGGGCGATCAGCCGGTCGCGGTCGGGGACGACGTCACCGACCCAGTAGGGGATGCCGCAGGCGGAGTAGGAGACGTCGGGCCCCTGCTCCAGGACGGTGATCTCCAGGTCGTCGGCCGGTCGCAGCCGGCGGGCCTGGGCGGCGGCGGACATGCCGGCGGCGTCCCCGCCGATGACGAGCAACCGGTCTCGGCTCATGGGTTCAGCGTGTCAGGCGGCGCAGCACCTTGCCCGGGTTGAGCAGGCCCTGCGGATCCAGCGCGTCCTTGATCCGGCGGTGCACGTCCAGCGAGACCGGTCCGATCTCCCGTTCCAGCCACTCCACCTTGAGCGCCCCGACGCCGTGCTCGCCGGTGATCGTGCCGCCGAGGGACAGGCCCAGTTCCAGGATGTCGTCGAACGCGGCGAACGCCCGGTCGCGCTGGTCGCCGTCCGCGGGGTCGAAGCAGATCGTGGGGTGCATGTTGCCGTCGCCGGCGTGCCCGACGACGCCGATGGTCAGCGCCCGCTGCGCGGCGATCGCGTCGCACCCGTCGAGGAACGCGGCGATCGAGGAGCGCGGCACCCCGACGTCGTCGATGAGGGTGGTGCCCAGCTGCTCCAGCGCCGGCAGCGCCATCCGGCGGGCGGCGAGCAGCAGGTCGCCCTCGGCCGGGTCGTCGGTGGTGTGCACCAGCTGCGCGCCGGCCTCCCGGCACAGCTGGGCCAGCGCCTCAATCTCGCGCACCGCGGCCTCCCCGCCGGTGTCGGACTGGGCCACCAGCAGGGCGTGCGCGGTGCGGTCCAGGTCGGCGCGCAGCAGGTCGTCGACGGCGCGGATGCAGGTGTTGTCCATGACCTCCAGCAGGCTGGGCACCAGCCCGGTGGTGACCACCCGCTCGACCACCTGTCCGGTCTGCGCGGTGGTGGCGAAGGTGGCGGCCAGCGTGACCGGCCGCTGCGGCGCGGGCCGCAGCGCCAGCGTGGCCTCGGTGATGACGCCGAGCGTGCCCTCCGAGCCGACGAACAGCCGGGCCAGGTCGTAGCCCGCGACGCCCTTGACGGTGCGCCGGCCGGTGCGCAGCACCCGCCCGTCGGCGAGGACGACCTCCAGGCCGAGCACGTAGTCGGTGGTGACGCCGTACTTGACGCAGCACAGGCCGCCGGAGTTCGTGGAGAGGTTGCCGCCGATCGTGCACCAGTCGTAGCTGGAGGGGTCCGGTGGGTAGAACAGCCCCGCACCGGCCACGGCGTCGCGCAGCTGCTTGTTGACCACGCCGGGCTGCACGACGGCCAGCCGGTCGGCCGGGGACACCTCGAGGACGGCGTCCATGCGGGTCATGACCAGCGTGATCGCGCCGTCGACGGCGTTGCTCGCCCCGGCCAGGCCGGAACCCGCGCCACGCGGCACCACGGGGACGCCGTGCCGGGAGGCCACCTGCATCACCGCGACGACGTCGGCGGTGGTGCGCGGCAGCACGACGGCCGCGGGCGTGCCGGCCTCGGCCAGCATCGCCTGGTCGCGGGCGTAGGAGGCGGTGACGTCGGGATCGGTGAGGACGCTGTCACTGCCCAGCGCGGCGGTGAGGTCGTCGAGCCAGGCGGTGGTCAGTGTGGTCACGCTCACACGGTAGTGCCCGCGCGCACATGATCAGGGTCCCTGATCGTGCAGCGTCCTCCCCGGGCGTGCACCGTCGGGGAGGACCCCAGATGACCAGGGACCCTGATCATCTGGGCAGGCCGCTCACTCCAGGCCGAGGTCGGCCAGCGTGTACGCGGCGCGGTACTCCAGCCCCGCGGCCTCGACCGCGGCGCGGCCGCCCCGGTCGACGATGACGGCGACGGCGATCACCTCGGCCCCGGCTTCCTGCAGCGCCTCGACCGCGGTGAGCGGGCTGCCGCCGGTGGTGGACACGTCCTCGACGACCAGCACCGTCCGGCCGGCGACGTCGGGGCCCTCGATCCGCCGCTGGAGCCCGTGCGCCTTGCCGGCCTTGCGCACCACGCAGGCGTCGAGGAAGCCCTCGCCGGCCGCGGCGGCGTGCAGCATCGCCGTCGCCACGGGGTCGGCGCCGAGCGTCAGCCCGCCGACGACGTCGTAGCGCAGGTCGCCGGTCAGCTGGCGCATGACCCGGCCGACCAGCGGTGCGCCCTCGTGGTGCAGCGTCAGGCGGCGCATGTCGATGTACCAGTCGGCCTCGCGGCCGGAGGAGAGCGTCACCTTCCCGTGCACCACGGCGAGCTCGACGATGAGCTCGAGCAGCCGGTCACGGTCGGGGATGGCAGCGGGCGACGTCACGGGGCGACCCTACGCAGCGGACCGGCCCGGCTCCCGAGGGGAGCCGGGCCGAGACCCTGCGCTCAGCCCTGGGCCGGCGCCAGGACCTGGTCGATGATGTAGACCGTCGCGTTGGCCGTCTGCACGTTGCCGCAGATGACCGAGGCCTCGGTGGTGCCGAGGACGGTCTGATCGGCCGAGAGGGTGAAGTCCTCACCCGAGCCCTCGATGGTCACCTGGTCGCCGAGCAGCGTGTCGTGCGTGCCCGCCAGCTCGTCGGGCGCCAGGCGGCCGTCGATGACGTGGTGGGTGAGCACCGCGGTCAGCTGCGCGGTGTCGGCGACCAGCGCGTTCAGCGCGTCGGCCGGCACCGCCTGGAAGGCCGGGTCGGCCGGGGCGAGGACGGTGATGTCCTGGGCGTTGTTCAGCGTGTCGCCGAGGTTGGCGGCACCGACCGCGCCCACGAGCATCGACAGGGCCGGGTTGTTGCTGGCGGCGGTGGCGACCGGGTCGTCGCTCATGCCGGTGAAGCTGCCCTCGCCGTCGGCCGGGACCGCGGAGCAGCCCTCGCCGAACGGCTCGTCCGAGGCCATCTCGGTGCTCGGGCTGCTGCTCTCCATGCCCTCGTCCGACGACGAGCTGCTCGAGGAGCCGCTGTCGCTCGCGCCGGTGTCGGCGGAGGAGTCGTCGGAGCCGCAGGCGCTCAGCGAGATCGCGAGGGTGGAGGCGGCGGCCAGCAGGACGCCGCGGGTCAGGGTGTTCTTCACGGTGGTTCTCCCTCTGTCGGTCCGGACGGCGCCGGGGTCACGGGCGCCGCGGGGCTGGTGCTGGTCTCCCCGGCCCGTTCCCGGGCATGGGGAGTACGCCTGCGGCCGAGGGCCGAGACGGGACTGTGGGGGATGTGCGGGGTGCCCCGGGGACGGGGCGCAGGTCAGCCCGCTATCACCCGGATCGAGTGCCACCCGGTGGCACCGGACGGGAACGGGGCGGCCCGCTCGTCGGTCTGGACCTCGCCGTCGGCCGCGGTGGCCCGGACGGTGAGCTGGTAGGAGCCGGCCTCGAAGTCGTAGGGCAGCATCCACTGCCGCCAGACGTCGGCGTCGACCTCCGGGGCGAGCTGGGCGGGCATCCACTCGCCGTCGTCCACGCGGACCTCCACCGCCGAGATGCCGCGGGTCTGCGCCCAGGCGACGCCGGCGATCGCCCGCCGCCCGGGCCGGAAGGAGCGCAGCGGCGCCGGGGTGTCGATGCGCGAGGCCACCTTGATCGGGCCCTGCGCCGCCCATCCGCGCTCCACCCAGTAGGCGTCGTAGGCGTCGAAGGTGGTCGCCTCGATGCCGGTGAGCCACTTGCAGGCCGAGACGTAGCCGTAGAGGCCCGGGATGATCATGCGGACCGGGAAGCCGTGCTCGATCGGCAGCGGCTCGCCGTTCATCGCGAAGGCGAGCATCGCGTCCTCGACCTGCAGGGCCGAGCGGGTGGGCGCGCCGATGGTCATGCCGTCGCTGGACCGGCAGACCAGCTGGTCGGAGTCCGGCGAGACGCCGTTCTCGCGCAGGAAGGCACCGAGCGGGACGCCGATCCACCGCGCCGTCCCCGCGAGGCCGCCACCGACCTCGTTGGAGACGCAGGTCAGGGTGATGTCGCGCTCGATGAGGTCGTCGCGGCCGAACAGGTCGGCCAGCGAGTAGGTGCGTGGCGAGTCGAACATGCCGGTCAGCTCGAGCCGGTAGCCGTCGGGCCGGATCTGCGGCACGGAGATCGCGGTGTCGACCCGGTAGAAGTCGCGGGCCGGGGTGATCAGCGGCGTGACGCCGTCGACGGTCTCGGCGAGGTCGGCGCCGGCGGGCAGCGCCGGGGCGGGCGAGGCCGGCGCCGGGATCATGAGGTCCTCACGGGCGCCGCTGACGTCGAAGCGCCGCTGGAGGAGCAGCCCGCCCCCGCCGGTGAGCGCCGCGGCGCCGACGGCGACGCCGCTGGTCAGAAAGAACCGGCGGCGGTCCATGGCGGTGCGGTCGCCGGAGCCCAGCGCCGTCCGGACGCGGTCCACCAGGCGCTCGTCGGCGTGCCGGGCGATCGCACCGGTGGCGTCCGCCGGCGGCCGCTCGGGCACGACGTCGCGGCCGTCGGCCGGGAGAGTGAGCGGGCGCAGCAGCGCCCGCAGGGCGACGACGCCCGCGACCGCGCCCACCACGGACGGCAGGAAGGCCAGCTGCCCGGCCGCCGGGCGGGTGGCCGCGGCCCAGGCGCCGAGGACGCCGAACAGGGCGACCCCGGCCACGCCGATCCAGCGCCGGCGCAGCGCGACCGCCCCGAGCAGGGCGGCGTAGAGGGCGACGACGGCCAGGACGCCGACGACGAGCGCGATCTTGTCGTTCTCGCCGAAGGTCCGGATCGCGAACTCCTTGACCGGCTCCGGGACCATCGTGATGACGGCGTCGCCGACGGCCACGACCGGCGAGGAGGACCGGCCGGTCAGCGCGGCGACCAGCTCGCCGACGCCGAGCGCGACCGCCGCGGCGATCAGCCCGGCGAGGGCACCGAGCGCGCGGCGCCCCCGCCGGCCGGGCGCCGGGGTGGGGGCGCCGGGGCCGGCGGCGGGAGCCGGGGCCTGCTCGGTGGTGGTCACGTCTGGTCTTCGCCCCGAGGGTGCCGATCGGTTCATAACAGTTGGATCACGGCGGGTCCGGGGCCCCTGGACGGCGCCCCGGACCCGGCGTCACCGCTGGCCGGTCGCCCGGCGCCAGCCCATGTAGCGGTACCACTCCGAGGCCGGCTTGAGGGCCAGGAAGACGATGCCCGCGATCGTGAGCAGCAGCTGGAAGACGTTCAGCACGCTGAGGAAGCCCAGCGTGGGCGCGGCCAGGCCGGCCAGGCCGCTGACGACGCCCAGCCCGCCGAGGACCCAGAGCACGATCCGTGCCCAGTTGCGCCCGTTCCAGGCGAACCAGATGAACAGGAAGTACAGCGCCGTGAAGAGCAGCGCGAAGACCGCGCCGACGGTGATCGCGGTGGTGCTGATGACCTCCTCGGCGTCCCCGTACAGCGCGGGGTCGTAGCCGGCGTCGATCAGCGCCTGGTCGACGATCTCGTCGAAGTTGAGGAACGTGACCACGCCGGCGACCAGGCTGAGGATCGTCGTGGCCAGCCACGCGCCGATGCCGATCCGCACCGCCGCCGGCCGCTCCATGTGCGCCGGCGCCCCGAACCCGCTGGGCGCCGCGGGTGCCGGGGCGTAGCCGTAGGGGGAGCCGGGCGGCTGCTGGCCGTACCCGGGCTGCTGCCCGTAGCCCGGCTGCTGCCCGTAGCCCGGCTGCTGGCCGTACCCGGGCTGCTGACCGGGGCCGGGCTGCTGGCCGTAGCCGGGCTGCTGCCCCTGGCCCGGCTGCTGACCGGAGCCGGGCTGCCCGTACGCCGGCGGCTGCTGACCGGACCCGGGCTGCCACCCCGGCTGCTCGGGCCCACTCGGTCCTGCCGTCATGACCACTCCCCTGCTGTGCGGATGTCCCGCCGATCATGGTCGACGGGACCGCCGGAGGGCAGGCTGACGCGCGCGCCGGCTCCGGGACACGACGAGCCCGCCGGGTCGCGGGGACCCGGCGGGCTCGTGCGTCGGTGCGGCTCACTCGGCCCGGCGGACCACCAGACCGGAGGTGTCCTCGGCGTCGAGCGCGGCCGGCCAGTCGACGACCACCTGGTCGCCGTCGCGGATGTCGCCGGCCAGCAGGGCCCGGGCGAGCTGGTCGCCGATGGCCGACTGCACCAGCCGGCGCAGCGGCCGGGCGCCGTAGACGGGGTCGAAGCCGTTGAGCGCCAGCCACTCGCGGGCCGCGTCGGTGACCGTGAGGGTCAGCCGGCGGGCGGCCAGCCGGCGGGCCAGCACCCCGACCTGGATGTCGACGATCCCGGTCAGCTCCTCGCTGCCCAGCGCGCGGAACACCACGACGTCGTCCAGCCGGTTGAGGAACTCGGGCTTGAAGTGCCCGCGCACCACCTCCAGCACGGCCGCACGGCGCCGCTCCTCGGGCACCGACTGGTCGGCGATCAGCTGGGAGCCCAGGTTCGAGGTGAGGATCAGCAGCGTGTTGCGGAAGTCCACCGTGCGCCCCTGGCCGTCGGTGAGCCGGCCGTCGTCGAGCACCTGGAGCAGGACGTCGAAGACGTCGGGGTGCGCCTTCTCGACCTCGTCGAGCAGCACGACGGTGTAGGGCCGCCGCCGCACCGCCTCGGTCAGCTGACCGCCGGCCTCGTAGCCCACGTAGCCGGGCGGGGCACCGACCAGGCGGGCCACCGAGTGCTTCTCGGAGTACTCGCTCATGTCGATGCGGACCATCGCCCGCTCGTCGTCGAACAGGAACTCCGCCAGCGCCTTGGCCAGCTCGGTCTTGCCCACGCCGGTCGGGCCGAGGAACAGGAACGAGCCGGTGGGCCGGTCGGGGTCGGCCACGCCGGAGCGCGCCCGGCGGACGGCGTCGGAGACCGCGCGCACCGCGTCGGGCTGGCCGACGACCCGCGCGGCGAGCTCGTCCTCCATCCGCAGCAGCTTCTGCGTCTCCCCCTCGAGCAGCCGGCCGGCGGGGATGCCGGTCCAGGCCTGGACGACCTCGGCGATGTCGTCGGGGCCGACCTCCTCCTTGAGCATCGAGTCGCTGCTGCCGACCGACTCCTCCGCCTCGCGCAGCGCCTTCTCCAGCTGCGGGATGCGGCCGTAGCGGAGCTCGGCGACGTGCGCGAGGTCGCCGTCGCGCTCGCCGCGCTCGGCCTCCTGGCGCACCCGCTCCAGCTCCTCCTTGATCTGCTGGATGCGGACGATCGCGCTCTTGTCCTGCTGCCAGCGGGCGGTCAGCTCGTCCAGCTGCTGGCGCCGGTCGGCCAGGTCCGCCCGCAGCGCGGCCAGCCGCTCCACCGAGGAGGGGTCGTCCTCCTTGGCCAGCGCCATCTCCTCGATCTCCAGCCGGCGGACGGCCCGCTCGACCTCGTCGACCTCGACCGGCCGGCTGTCGATCTCCATGCGCAGCCGGGAGGCCGCCTCGTCGACCAGGTCGATCGCCTTGTCGGGCAGGAAGCGGGCGGTCACGTACCGGTCGGACAGCGTCGCGGCGGCCACGATCGCGGTGTCGGTGATCCGCACACCGTGGTGCACCTCGTAGCGCTCCTTGAGCCCGCGGAGGATGCCGATGGTGTCCTCGACCGAGGGCTCGCCCACCAGCACCTGCTGGAAGCGGCGCTCCAGCGCCGGGTCCTTCTCGATGTGCTCGCGGTACTCGTCGAGCGTGGTGGCGCCGACCATCCGCAGCTCACCGCGGGCGAGCATCGGCTTGATCATGTTGCCGGCGTCCATGGCGGACTCGCCGGTGGCCCCCGCGCCGACGATGGTGTGCAACTCGTCGATGAAGGTGATGACCTGGCCCTCGGCCTCGGTGATCTCCTGCAGGACGGCCTTGAGCCGCTCCTCGAACTCGCCGCGGTACTTCGCCCCGGCGACCATCGAGCCGAGGTCCAGCGCCATCAGCCGCTTGCCCTTGAGGCTCTCCGGCACGTCGCCGGCGACGATCCGCTGGGCCAGGCCCTCCACGATCGCCGTCTTGCCGACGCCGGGCTCGCCGATGAGGACGGGGTTGTTCTTCGTGCGCCGGGAGAGCACCTGGACGACCCGGCGGATCTCGGTGTCCCGGCCGATGACCGGGTCGATCTTGCCCTCGCGGGCCCGCTCGGTGAGGTCGACGGCGAACTTCTCCAGCGCCTGGAAGGTGCCCTCGGGGTCGGGGGTGGTCACCTTGCGGTTGCCCCGGACCGTGCGGAACGCGGCCAGCAGCGACTCGCGGGTGGCACCGGCGCTGGCCAGCACCGTGCCGGCCTCACCGTCGACCCCGGCCAGGCCCACGAGCAGGTGCTCGGTGGAGATGAACTCGTCCCCCAGGGCGCTGGCCTGCTCCCCGGCGGCGTTGAGCACGCGGAGGAGCTCGCGCGAGGGCGAGGGGGCCGGCACGGTGGCGCCGCTGACGCTGGGCATGCGGCGGACGGCCGCCTCGGCCTTGGCACGCACGTCGGCCACGTCGGCGCCGACGGCCTTGAGCAGCGGGCCGGCGATGCCGTCGGTCTGCTCCAGGAGGGCGACGAGCAGGTGCAGGGGCTCCAGCGCGGCCTGGCCACGGTCGACCGCCAGCCGCTGGGCGGCTGCGATCGCCTCCTGCGAACGGGTGGTGAGCTTGCTCTGCATGGTGGGGGAGGTCGTTCCTCTCGCGCGGGGCCGGGCGGCCCGGCCGGGTCTGTCGGGAGTTGCAACGAACTCAGGGTTGAGTCTGTTCCACTCAACCTCACTGCGTCCAGTGTCCGCAGGTTCCCGGCCGGAACCGGTCGTGCACCGCCGATGGTGACGTACGCCTCATCGGCCTCGCCCCCGGGTGACCCCCCGGCAACGGGGTGTTGCGGCGCGGCGGTCCTAGACTCGGGCCATGACGCGCCTGCCGGCCCCGAGCGTCCTCCTCGAGGACCAGCTGTGCTTCGCGCTGTACGCCGCATCCCGCGCCCTGACCGCGCGCTACCGGCCGCAGCTCGACGAGATCGGGCTCACCTATCCCCAGTACCTCGTGATGATGCTGCTCTGGGAAGAGGACAACCAGACCGTGGGCCAGCTGGGCTCGCGGCTCAACCTCGACAGCGGCACCCTCTCCCCGCTGCTCAAGCGGCTGACGGCCGCCGGCCTGGTCACCCGGCACCGCCGGGTGGAGGACGAGCGCTCGGTCTCCATCGCCCTCACCGAGGCCGGCCGGAGCCTGCGCGACCGCGGTCTGAAGATCTCCGAGGACATGATCTGCGCCCTGCAGCTCGACGTCGCCGACTTCGCGACGCTGAAGAGCCAGCTGGAGACGCTCATCGCCCGGGTCGGCGCAGCCGGCCGGACCGACGCCTGAGAATGGACCCCCTGCACCCCGCCACTCGCAGGCTCGTGGCGGGACCCTGCAGGGAGCCGTAACCCGTCGACCCCGCGGAGGAGATCCATGCCCACCCGTACCGCACGCACCGCCTGGAACGGCACCCTGCAGGACGGTTCCGGCCAGGTCGAGCTCTCCAGCTCGAAGGTCGGCACCTACGAGGTCAGCTTCCCCAAGCGCGCCGCCGACGAGGCCGGGGGCACCACCAGCCCCGAGGAGCTCATCGCCGCGGCGCACTCCTCGTGCTTCGCCATGGCGCTGTCCAGCGAGATCGGCAAGGCCGGCGGAACGCCGCAGTCGCTGGAGGTCACCGCCGAGGTGACCCTCGGCCAGAAGGACGGCGCCCCGACCATCACGGCGATCGCGCTCACCGTGCGCGGCGAGGTCGACGGTCTCGACGCCGCCGGCTTCGAGCAGGCCGCGCAGGCGGCCAAGGCCGGCTGCCCGGTGAGCAAGGCCCTCGCCGGCGTCGACCAGATCACCCTGGACGCCGCGCTGGAGTAGACCTCCCGGACGACGACGGCGGCCCGCACTCCCGGTCAGGGGGTGCGGGCCGCCGTCGTCGGGGCCGGTGCTCAGCGCCGGGCGGGGGCCTCCACGACGGGGGCGACCGCCGCGGCGACGCCGCCGGCCGGGGTGGCGTCGGGCGCCGGGACGCCGTCGCCCGCCTCGCCGCGCAGCCGCTCCTCGCCGCTCTCCGTGCGCAGCGCGATCTCGCGGATGGCGAGGATCGCCAGGAGGGCGACCACCGCCACCACGGCCGAGACCAGGAAGATGCGGCCGGTCGCGTCGCCGTAGGAGACCTCGATCAGCTCCCGCACCGGCGCCGGGGCGTCGGCCAGGTCGGCGAGGCCCACGCTGCCCGAGCCGGAGGAGGCCGCGCCCGCCGGCAACCCCGCGGTGATCAGCGTGGACACCCGGGCGGTCAGCACCGCGCCGAGCACCGAGACGCCGATCGTGCCGCCCAGGCTGCGGAAGAAGGCGACCGCGGAACTGGCCGCACCGAGGTCCCGCGCGGCCACGGTGTTCTGCACGGCGAGGACCAGGTTCTGCATGGTCATGCCGATGCCGGTGCCGAGGACGAAGAGGAAGACGCCGAGCAGCACCATCGACGTCTCGTGGTCGATGGTCCCCAGGAGCCCGAAGCCGAGGACGACGAGCAGCGACCCGCCCACGAGGAACCGCTTCCAGCGGCCGGTCCGGGTGATCAGGATGCCGGAGACCGTCGAGGAGACCAGCATCCCGCCGACCATCGGGATGGTCAGCAGCCCGGCCGCCGTCGGCGAGTAGCCGCGGGAGATCTGCAGGTACTGACCGAGGAAGACCGTCGAGCCGAACATCGCCACACCGATGGCCACGCTGGCGAGCACGGCGAGGGTCGTGGTGCGGTCGCGGAACAGCCGCAGCGGGACGATCGGCTCCCGGGCCCGGAGCTCGGTGACGATGAAGGCGGCGACCGCGAGCACCCCGCCGCCGACGAACAGCGCCGTCTCGACCGACGCCCAGGCGAAGCTGTCACCGGCCAGGGTGACCCAGATGAGCAGCGCGGAGACGCCGGCGGTCAGGAAGGCCGCGCCCAGGTAGTCGATGTGCACGTCGCGCTTGGTCACCGGCAGGTGCAGCGTGCGCTGCAGCAGGACCAGGGCGACCGCGGCGAAGGGGACGCCGACGTAGAAGCACCAGCGCCAGCCCAGCCAGCTGGTGTCGACCAGCAGGCCGCCGAGCAGCGGGCCGCCGACGGTGGCGACGGCCATCACGCTGCCGAGCAGGCCGGAGTACCGGCCACGCTCGCGCGGGCTGATCATCGCCGCCATCGCGATCTGCACGAGCGCCTGCAGGCCGCCCAGGCCCAGGCCCTGCAGCACCCGCCAGGCGATCAGCGTCTCGACCGACTGGGCCAGGCCGGCCAGCATCGAGCCGACGATGAAGATCACGATCGACAGCTGGATCAGCAGCTTCTTGCTGAACAGGTCGGCGAGCTTGCCCCAGATCGGGGTGGAGGCGGTCGAGGACAGCAGGGTCGCCGTCACGACCCAGGTGTACTGGCCCTGGGTGCCGCGCAGCTCGGTGATGATCGTGGGCAGGGCGTTGGAGACGACGGTCGAGGACAGGAACGCCACGAACATCGCCAGCAACATGCCGGAGAGGGCCTCGAGGATCTGCCGGTGCGTCATCCGGCCCTGTTGCTCCACCGGGGCGGTGGAGGCGACGGAGGTGGTCACGGTGCTCCTGGGATCGGTGCGGCGGACGGCGGTCACGACGCCATCCGGGGGGACGAGGTGGGCAGCAGGCGGTCCATGTCGTCGGCGAGCCGCTCGACGAGGGCGCTGAGCGTCAGGGCGTCCTGCTCCGACCAGTCGGCGAGCGCGCCGGCGGCCCAGTCGGAGCGCACCGCGCGGGTGCCGGCCATGGCCGTCCGACCCGCCTCGGTGAGGGCGAGGAGGCTGGCCCGGCCGTCCCGCGGATCGGGCCGGCGGGACACGTACCCGGCCCGCTCGAGGACGGCGACCTGGCGGCTGGCCACCGAGACGTCGATGCCGGCCCGGGTGGCGAGGGCGCTGCAGCGCTGCTCCCCCTCCTGCTCGAGCGGCAGCAGCAGCGCCCACCCGAACGACGGGAGGTCGCCGTAGACGGAGTCGGCGGCCCGGACCGACAGGTGCCGCCCGCTGCGCAGCAGCCGGGCGACACCGGCGGTGAGCCGGTCCCGCGTCTGGCTGGTGATGGCCATCGTGCCCCTTGCTCGTACCACTTGCTTGTAGACCACAACCATACATCTGGATGGTTGTGGTTTACAACTGACTGTGGGCACGAACACGCCGCGCCCGGTCCCTCGTGGAGGGCCGGGCGCGGCGGGGGGCGGTCTCAGGTGGTCAGGGCGCGGACGCAGCGGCGGGCTCGCCGGCGTCCTCGGCGAAGCGCGCCTCACCGAGCCGGTTGAAGGCGCTGAGCAGCTCCCCGAGACGGACGACGTCCTCGGTCGGCCAGTGCGCCATGTCCGACTCCCAGCGGGCGCGCCGGGCCTCGCGGATCCGGGCCAGCCGGGCCGCGCCCTCGGGCGAGGGCCGCAGCACCTGGGCGCGGCCGTCGGTCGGATCGGCCTCGCGGGTGACCAGGCCGAGGTCGACCAGCGAGGACACCTGCCGGCTCACCGTGCTCTTGTCCAGACCCAGGCGGGCCACCAGGTCGCTGTTGCGCAGCGGACCGAGGTCCTGGAGCAGGGCGAGCAGGCCGTAGGCGGCGCCGTCGAGATCGGGGTGCAGCTCCCTCGCCAGCCGGGCGGAGATGGCCCGCGACCGGCGCAGCAGCAGCCCGACCTCGCGCTCGACGCGGATGAACGCCTCGTGCGCGAGCGGGTCGGGCGCCGCGGGGTCGGTCACCGCTGCTCCCTCGGCCGCCAGACGACGAGCGCCGACGTCGCCGGGCGCAGGGGCACCAGGTCACCGCCGTAGCCCGCGCGGGCGGCCGTCTCCGCGGCGATCCGCCGGTTCTCCGACACCTGCAGCTCCTCGATCAGCTCGGTGACGCGCTGCTGCAGCGCCTCCACCTGGGACTCCAGGTCGATGATGCGCTTGATGCCGGCGAGGTTGACGCCGTCCTCCTGCGAGAGGCGCTGGACCTCCCGCAGCAGGGCGACGTCGCGCGGGCTGTACCGCCGCCCGCCGCCGGCGGTGCGGCCCGGCCGCACCAGGCCCAGCCGGTCGTACTGGCGCAGGGTCTGCGCGTGCATCCCGGCCAGCTCGGCGGCCACCGAGATGACGAAGACCGGGGCGTCGTCGGCCAGCGAGCGGCCGGCGTCTCGCCGCTCGCGCGAGCCGTCGGTGGGTGCGGTCACCGCGACCCCCCGTCGGCCACCGCCGCGGTGATCCGCGGCCGCGGGTCACCGAGCTCGGCCTCGAGGTCCTTGAGCGCCTGCTCGCCCGCCGGCGACAGCCGCTTGGGGACGGCGACCTCCACGGTGACCAGCAGGTCACCGGACCGGCCCTTGCCCGGGACGCCGCGGCCGCGGACCCGCAGGGTCTGGCCGCTGGCCGTCCCGGCCGGCACCCGCAGCGACACGTTGCCGTTGAGGGTCGGCACGGTGAGCGTCGTCCCGAGGGTGGCCTCGCCGAACGTGATCGGCACGGTGAGCGTGAGGTCGTCGCCCTTGCGGCCGAACAGCTCGTGCTCGTTGACGTGCACGACCACGAACAGGTCGCCGGCCGGGCCGCCGCGGCGGCCGGGGGCGCCCTTGCCGGCCAGCCGGATCCGCTGGCCGTCCCGGACGCCGGCCGGGATCCGCACGGTGATGGTGCGCGTCTGCGTGGTCACGCCGCTGCCGGTGCAGGTCGGGCAGGGGTCGTCGACCACCTGGCCGCTGCCGCGGCAGTTGCGGCACGGCTCGCTGAACGCGAACGCGCCCTGGCTCCGGCTGGTGACGCCGGCGCCCTGGCACACCGGGCAGGTGTGCGGCGAGGTGCCGGGCCGGGCCCCGCTGCCGGCGCAGGTCGGGCAGGTGCCCGGGCTCTGCATGCGCAGCGGAACGGTCACGCCGAGCACCGCCTCCTCGAAGGAGAGGGTGGCCTCGGTCTCGACGTCCTGGCCGCGGGCCGGGCCGGACGCCGCCTGGCTGCGCGCGCGGGCCGAGCCGGGGCCGGCCCCGCCGCCGAACAGGCCGCCGAGGATGTCGCCCAGACCGCCGCCGGCCGTGCGGCTGCCGGCCCCGCCGGCCGCGCCGAACAGGTCCCCGAGGTCGAACGGCTGCCCGCCCCCGGCTCCGCCGGGGAAGCCCCCGGGGAAGCCGGCGCGGGCGCCGGCGCCACCGGCGCCGAACAGCCGCCGGGCCTCGTCGTACTCCGCCCGACGCTTGGGATCGGAGAGCACGTCGTAGGCCTCGGAGACCTCCTTGAACTTGGCCTCCGCGTCCGTGTTGCCCGGGTTCTTGTCCGGATGCAGGTCACGGGCGAGCTTGCGGTAGGCCTTCTTGATCGCCGCCGCGTCGGCGTCCTGGGCGACGCCCAGCGCGGCGTAGTAGTCCTTCTCGATGAAGTCCCGGGTGCTCATCGGACGCCCCCTCTCGAGCTCAGTCGGACGCCGGTGAGCCCGCTGCCGGGGCCTCGCCGGTCGGCTCCGCCGCGGCCGCGCCGTCGCCGGCGGGAGCCGGCTGCTCCGGGTCGGTCACGGCGACCATGGCGGTGCGCAGCACGCGGTCACCGCGGCGGAAGCCCTGCCGCAGCACCGTCGTGGCGGTCGGCACCTGCACGTCGGCGGAGGTGTCGTGCATGACCGCCTCGTGCAGCGACGGGTCGAACGGGTCACCGCTCTTGCCGAACGCCTCGACGCCCAGGCCGTCGAGCAGCCCCAGGACGCGGTCGGCGACCACCTTGAAGGCACCGGTCAGGTCGCCGTGGTCGCGCGCCCGCTCGATGTCGTCGACGATCGGGAACAGCTGGGCGGCGAACCGCTCGGCGGCCTGGTCGACCACCAGCGTGCGGTCGCGGTCGACCCGGCGGCGGTAGTTGGCGAACTCGGCCGTGACCCGCTGGAGGTCCTCGGTCCGCTCGGCCAGCTGCCGTGACAGCTCGTCGTCGCCGGCCGGACCGGCGGGCGGCTGCTGCTCGGCCGCCGTCTCGTTCTCGCTCATCTGCTCCCCTGGCGCTGCACTGGCTGCGGTCGATGGGCCCGGCGGGGCGCCGGCCGGCTGCTCGCCGGCCGGCGCCCGCACCTCGCCACTGGTCGGGTCGATGCGCCGCTTGTCACGGATCACGACCCGCGGCTGATCGTCCCCGGAACTCATCGGCGGTCGTCGTCCTCGTCGACGATCTCGGCGTCGACGACGTCGTCGTCACCGGTCGCCGCGCCCGACTGCGCGCCGGCACCGGCGCCGGGCGCCTCGCCGCCGGCCGCCGCGCTCGCCTCGGCCTGCTGGGCGTACAGCGCCCCGCCGACCTCCTGCGAGACCCGCGCGACCTTCTCCTGCGCGGCCTTGATCGCGGCGATGTCCGAGCCGCCGAGGGCGGAGCGCAGCTCGGTCAGGGCCTCGCCGAGCTCCTCCTTCTTGTCGGCCGGGATCTTGTCGCCGTTCTCGGCCAGGAACTTCTCGGTCTGGTACTGCAGCGACTCCGCCAGGTTGCGGGTCTCGGCCTCCTCGCGGCGGCGCTTGTCCTCCTCGGCGTGGGCCTCGGCGTCGCGCATCATCCGCTCGATGTCCTCCTTGGGGAGGGCCGAGCCGCCGGTGATGGTCATCGACTGCTCCTTGCCCGTGCCGAGGTCCTTGGCGGACACGTGCACGATGCCGTTGGCGTCGATGTCGAAGGCGACCTCGATCTGCGGGACGCCGCGGGGCGCCGGCGGCAGACCGGTCAGCTCGAACATGCCGAGCTTCTTGTTGTACATCGCCATCTCGCGCTCGCCCTGGAAGACCTGGATCTGCACCGAGGGCTGGTTGTCGTCGGCCGTCGTGAAGATCTCCGAGCGCTTCGTCGGGATCGTGGTGTTGCGCTCGATGAGCTTGGTCATGATGCCGCCCTTGGTCTCGATGCCCAGGGACAGCGGGGTGACGTCGAGCAGCAGGACGTCCTTGACCTCGCCCTTGAGCACGCCGGCCTGCAGCGCGGCGCCGATGGCGACGACCTCGTCGGGGTTGACGCCCTTGTTGGGCTCCTTGCCCCCGGTCAGCTCGCGGACCAGGTCGGTGACCGCCGGCATGCGGGTCGAGCCACCGACGAGGACGACGTGGTCGATCTCGCCGACGGAGATGCCGGCGTCCCGGACCGCCTGGTTGAACGGCGCGCGGGCGCGGTCGAGGAGGTCCTGGGTGAGCCGCTGGAACTCCGCCCGGGTGATCGTGACGTCGAGGTGCAGCGGGCCCTCGGCCCCGGCGGTGATGTAGGGCAGGTTGACGTTGGTCGACTGGGCGCCCGACAGCTCGATCTTGGCCTTCTCGGCGGCCTCGCGGAGCCGCTGCATGGCCAGCTTGTCCTTGGACAGGTCGATGCCGTTGGAGGCGTTGAAGGTCTGCACCAGGTGCTTGACGACCCGCTCGTCCCAGTCGTCACCACCGAGGTGGTTGTCACCGGCGGTGGCCTTCACCTCGATGACGCCCTCGCCGATCTCCAGCAGGGAGACGTCGAAGGTGCCGCCGCCGAGGTCGAAGACGAGGATGGTCTGCTCGGTCTCGCCCTTGTCCAGGCCGTAGGCCAGCGCGGCCGCGGTCGGCTCGTTGACGATCCGCAGGACGTTGAGGCCCGCGATCTCACCGGCCTCCTTGGTGGCCTGGCGCTGGGCGTCCTCGAAGTAGGCAGGGACGGTGATGACGGCGTCGGTGACCGGCTCGCCCAGGTAGGTCTCGGCGTCCCGCTTGAGCTTCTGCAGGATGCGCGCGCTGATCTCCTGCGGCGTGTACCGCTTGCCGTCGATCTCCTCGGTCTTCCAGTCGGTGCCCATGTGCCGCTTCACCGAGCGGATGGTGCGGTCGACGTTGGTGACCGCCTGGTTCTTGGCCGACTGGCCGACGAGGACCTCGCCGTTCTTGGCGAAGGCCACCACGGAGGGGGTGGTGCGCGAACCCTCGGAGTTCGCGATGACCGTCGGCTCGCCGCCCTCCAGGACGGTGACGACGGAGTTGGTGGTGCCGAGGTCGATACCGACCGCTCGAGCCATGGAGATGGCCTCTCTTCCGTGTGTACGAGGGTGGTGCTGGTCTGCTCAGGAGCCGAGGGACGCCGGCTGCTCCTGGCTCCGCAGGGCCTTGCGTCGGGTCCGCTCAACTTTCCTGCCCAGCCTAACGGCACGGTGCACGCTCGTGTTCCCGGGTCCGGGGTGGGCGCGAAGATGATCAGGGTCCCTGATCCCGTGGCGACCTCCCGGACGGTGGGACGCCGGGGAGGACGCCGGGCGGTGCGGGAGGACGACGTCAGGCGACGACGTCGGCCGCGCCCGCACCCCACTCGACGGTCGGCACGATGACGAAGTCCCGCGGCCTCGCGTAGGGGACGGCGAGCAGCTCCCGCAGGCGGCGCACGAGGGTGGCGTGACCGCCGACGACGTCCTCGAACGCGACGCGGAGGAAGCGGATCCCCAGCGCGCGGACGGCGTCCTCCCGCCGCTTCTCGTCCCAGAGCGCGTCGTCGTCGGTGTACTTGACCCGGCCGTCGAACTCGACGGCGACCGCCGCCTCCTCGTACCAGCCGTCGAGGCGGGCCAGCCGCCGCCCGCCCACGTACACCTCGGGCTGCACCTCCGGCAGGGGCAGCCCGGCCGCCAGGATCGCCAGCCGCCCGCGCGTCTCCAGCGGCGACTCCGCCCTGCCGTCGGCCAGCGAGAGGGCCCGCGCGGCCCCGCCGATGGCCGGCCAGTGGGTCTGCCGGAGCACCGCGGCCCGGACCTCCGCGCGGGTGACCAACCGGTTCTGCACCGCGGAGTCGAGGGCGATGACCGAGTCCGTCAGGGACCACTCGCGTCCGCAGTCGACGAGGGTCCGCGCGACCGAGGTGACGCGGAGCGGGCCGTACCGGGCGACCTCCCCGGCCTCGAGCGCCGCCTCGGCCACCCGGTAGCCCCGGCCGCGGCGCCATCCGGCGGCCTCGGTCAGTCGCACGTCCGCATCGAGTCCGCGCGGCAGCTCGAGGCGGTGGAAGCGCGCGGCCGAGCCGTGGCTCAGCGCCGGCCGGCCACCGAGCACGGCGAGCACCGCGACGGACCTGACGAGGTGCTCGCTCCGGGGATCGGCGACGGCGCGCTCCCACTTTGCCGTCTCGATGTAGACGCCGCGGCGCAGCCGGTGCCAGACGCGGGTCCGCAGCGCCGTCCTGATCTCGTCGTCGTCGTAGCCGGCGCGGTGGAGGTCCGTCGCGGTGAAGACACCGAGGCGACGGCGGGCAGCAGCGGCGAGCAGCGGGTGCACCGCGCCAGTCTCGGCAGCTGCGCCCGGTCCCGGCCGGGACGTCGCGGATCTGTGGACAACGGGCGTCCACCCCCACCCGACGGGGTCCTCTCCGGCCGCGCACCGCCGGGGAGGACCCCACACGATCAGGGACCCTGATCATGTCCACCGCCCACCCGCGCACGGGCGGGAGCCTCGAGCTCCCGGTCATCGGGACGACGGCGCCACAGTGACCAGCGCCACGCCGGACGCCGGCCCGGGACGCGTTCCCGCGGCTCCGGCGAGGCCGGCCCGCCGGCGCCCGGCACCGACGCGGCGCACCGCCTCCCGGGGACGCCCGGCGACCGGGGTTACTGGCGAGTAGCCTGAGCGGGCGCCAGCTATCGTGCGAGCGTTCGGGCAGTGGTGCCCGCAGCGGTCCGCCGCGGCCCGGGGGCCGGTCCGGCGGCGAGGACCTCTCCCCGCCGCCCGGCAGACACAGAGCTACCGGCGCCTACGGCGTCGTGGGAGGAACTCGATGGGCCCGTTGCAGGTCGTCCTCGGGACGATCAGCGTCATCTTCCTGGTCGTCGCGGTCGTCTTCGCCTACCGGGCGGTGCGGGCGATGATCCGGATCATCAGGACCGGTCAGCCGGACGACTCCCGCTTCGGGCCGGTCGGCCCGCGGCTGAAGACCCTCGTGGTCGAGTCGCTCGGCCACACCCGGATGCTCAAGTGGTCGGCCATCGGCGCGGCCCACTGGTTCGTCTTCCTCGGCTTCTACGGCCTGTTCCTCACGCTGGTCGAGGCCTTCGGGGAGGTCTGGAACCCCGCCTTCCACCTGCCGCTGATCGGCGAGTGGTCGCTGTGGAACCTGTTCGCCGACGTCATCGGCACCGGCACGATCCTCGGGATCCTCTACCTGATCTACCGGCGCCAGAAGGACCACCCGCGCCGGCAGGGCCGCAAGAGCCGCTTCGCCGGGTCGAACGAGGGCCGCGGCTACTTCGTGGAGGCCGTCGTCCTCACCGTCGGCGTCTGCATCCTGCTGATCCGCGCGCTGAAGATCTCCTCGGACCTCACCGAGGCGCCGGCCTGGTCGCACCCGGTCTCCGGCCTGCTGGCCACCGTGCTGCCCGACAGCCCCGACCTGCTGTCGGTGGTCGCCTTCGTCAAGATCGTGGTGTCGCTGACCTGGCTCGTGGTCATCAGCCGGATCCTGAACATGGGCGTGGCCTGGCACCGGTTCAGCGCCTTCTTCAACATCTACTTCAAGCGGAACGACGACGGCTCCGTCGCCCTCGGCCCGCTGCTGCCGATGACCTCGAACGGCAAGCCCATCGACTTCGAGGACCCCGACGAGGACGACGTCTTCGGCCGCGGCAAGATCGAGGACTTCACCTGGAAGGGGATGCTGGACTTCACCACCTGCACCGAGTGCGGGCGGTGCCAGAGCCAGTGCCCGGCCTGGAACACCGGCAAGCCCCTGTCGCCCAAGATGGTGATCATGGACCTGCGGGACCACCTGTACGCCAAGGCCCCGTACCTGCTCGGTGAGAAGACGGCGAGCGAGACCGCGCCGGACTACGACATCCTCAAGCCCAGCGACGAGCAGGTCTGGGCCTCGGGCTACGCCCGCATCGAGGGCACCAACGACGCCCAGGCGCACCGCCCGCTGGTGGGCACCCTCGAGGAGGGCGGGGTCATCGACCCCGACGTCCTGTGGAGCTGCACCAACTGCGGCGCCTGCGTCGAGCAGTGCCCGGTCGACATCGAGCACGTCGACCACATCAACGACATGCGCCGCTACCAGGTGCTGATCGAGTCCAGCTTCCCGTCCGAGGCCGGCGTCATGCTGCGCAACCTCGAGAACCGCGGCAACCCGTGGGGTGTCAGCCCCAACACCCGCGAGGACTGGATGAAGGAGCTCGACTTCGAGGTCCGGCAGGCCGACGGCCCGCTCCCCTACGAGGTCGAGTACCTGTTCTGGGTCGGCTGCGCCGGCGCGATCGACGACCGCGCCAAGCGGGTCACCAAGGCCGTGGCCGAGCTGCTGCACACCGCCGGCGTGGAGTTCGCCGTCCTCGGCTCGGGCGAGACCTGCTCGGGCGACCCGGCCCGCCGCATGGGCAACGAGTTCGTCTTCCAGATGCTGGCCGCGGAGAACGTCGAGACCCTCAACGGCGTCTTCGAGGGCCGCGTCCCCGGCATGCGGAAGATCGTCACGACCTGCCCGCACTGCTTCAACTCGCTGGGCCGGGAGTACCCGCAGCTCGGCGGCGAGTACGAGGTCGTCCACCACACCCAGCTGCTCAGCCAGCTGGTGGAGGAGGGCCGGCTCACCCCGGTGACGCCGGTCGACCGCAAGGTCACCTACCACGACCCGTGCTTCCTCGGCCGGCACAACAAGGTCTACACGCCGCCGCGGGAGATCCTCGACAGCGTGCAGGGCCTCTCCACCCAGGAGATGCACCGCTGCAAGGACCGCGGCTTCTGCTGCGGCGCCGGCGGCGCGCGCATGTGGATGGAGGAGAAGATCGGCAAGCGGATCAACGTGGAGCGCACCGAGGAGGCCCTCGGCCTCGACCCGGACGTCATCTCCACCGCGTGCCCGTTCTGCATCACGATGCTCTCCGACGCCCTCAACACCAAGAAGCAGAACGGCGAGGCCGCCGAGCACGTCGAGGTGCTCGACGTCAGCCAGATCCTGCTGCGCTCGATGGCCCCGGTCGGCGCCCCCGGCACCGAGTCCGGTGCCGAGGTCGGCGACAAGGGCGACGACGTCGCCGGGCTCGGCTCGGCGGCGACGGAGCACGGGCCGCAGGCCTGACCCCAGCGCACCCGCGACGGCGCGTGCCCACCCCGGTGGGCACGCGCCGTCGGCGTTCCCGGCCCGGTGCCCCGCGGAGGCGGCGCGGACCGGAGAGCACCATGGCGCGGTGACCCGCACCGCCGCCGCGCTCCCGACGTCCTCCCGCCGCGCGCCGGTGCTCATCGGGATCGCGATCGTCCTCACCGGCCTGAACCTCCGGACGGCGGTGACCAGCGTCGGCCCGGTGCTCGAGGAGCTGGAGCGGGGGCTGGGCATCTCCAGCGGGCTGGCCGGCCTGGTCACCTCGATGCCGGTGCTGTGCTTCGCGCTCATCGGCTTCACCGGCCCGTGGCTGTCGGCGCGCTTCCGCGACTCGCACGTGCTCAGCGCGGCGCTGGTCGCGATGGCGGCCGGGCTGGTCGTCCGCGCCACCGCTCCCGCGTTCTGGCTGTTCCTGATCGGCACCGTGCTCGCGATGGTCGGCGGCGCGCTGGGCAACGTGCTGCTGCCGAGCCTGGTCAAGCGGCACTTCCCCGGGCGGACCGGGCTGCTGGTGAGCGCCTACAGCACCGCCATGGCGGTCGGCGCCACCGTGGCGGCGGTGTCCACCGCGCCGATCGCCGCCGCGGCCGGCGCCGAGGGCTGGCGCTGGGCGGTCGGCGTCTGGGCCGTCGCCGCGCTGGTCGCCGCCGTGCCCTGGCTGCTGGTGCCGGCCCGCAGGGGAGCCGGCCCGGGCACCCACCGCAGCGTGCGGCTGCGCGACCTGCGGCACAGCCGGATGGCGCTGGCGCTGCTGGTCTTCTTCGCCGTCCAGAGCCTGGAGGCCTACGTCCTCGTCGGCTGGGTGCCCCAGTACCTGCGCGACGCCGGCCTGTCGGCGGCGACCGCCGGGCTGCTGCTCGGGCTCAACCAGGTGATCGGCATCCCGCTGAGCGCCGTGGTGCCCGCGCTGGTCGTGCGCCGGCGGGTGCAGCGTCCCCTGCTGGTCGGGCTCATGGCCTGCTACGCCGCCGGCTGGGCCGGGCTGTGGTTCGCGCCGCGCACCCTCACCTGGCTGTCGATGACCGCGGTGGCGATCGGGCTGGCGAGCTTCCCGATGGTGCTCACGCTGATCGGCCTGCGTGCCCGCACCCCGGAGACCACCGCCGCGCTCTCCACGCACGTCCAGAGCTGGGGATACGTCCTGGCCGGTGCCGGCCCGCTGCTGGTGGGCGTCCTCCGCGGGGCGACGGGGAGCTACGCCCCCATGTTCGTCCTGCTGCTGGCCGGGGTCGTCGTCCTGCTCTGGTCCGGCTGGCTGATGACGCGCGACCGGTTCGTCGACGACGAGGTCGACCGCGTGCGGCCGGGCTGGTCGTCGGCGGAGCGGTGCACCGACGTCCTGGAGGTGGCCGGGGTCGAGCCGCCGGCCACCGCGCACGTCAGTCGGCCCGGCGGGTCTCCGCGCGGGTGAAGTTGCGGTAGGAGCGGGACGGCGTGGGCCCCCGCTGGTCCTGGTACCGGGAGCCGTAGACCGCCGAGCCGTACGGGTGCTCCGAGGGGCTGGTCAGCCGGAACAGGCACAGCTGACCGATCTTCATCCCCGGCCACAGGGTGATCGGCAGGTTCGCCACGTTGGACAGCTCCAGCGTGATGTGCCCGGAGAAGCCGGGGTCGACGAACCCGGCCGTCGAGTGGGTGAGCAGGCCCAGCCGCCCGAGCGAGGACTTCCCCTCCAGCCGCGCGGCCAGGTCGTCGGGGATGGTCACCACCTCGAGGGTGGAGCCGAGCACGAACTCCCCGGGGTGCAGCACGAACGGCTCGTCGCCGTCGGGCTCCACCAGCGTGGTGAGGTCGTCCTGCTGCTGCGCCGGGTCGATGTGGGTGTACCGGGCGTTGTTGAACACCCGGAAGAACCGGTCGAGCCGGACGTCGATGCTCGACGGTTGCACCAGCCCCGGGTCGTGGGGCTCGATGCCCAGGCGTCCCTCGGCGATCGCGGCCGTGATGTCGCGGTCGGACAGCAGCATGGCGCGGAGTCTAGGGACGCCGTCCGCGGCCTCCTCCCGGATGCCGGGCCTCCCCCGTCCGGGTCGACTTCCCGCGGCCGCCCTCAAGCCGCCGCACCCGCGCGCCGATCTCGTCCCGCCGGCTCCTCAGGAGTGCCGGTGCATCGTCCGGGGACCGACTCCGGGCCGGGAGGAGTGGTGGCGTGCCGAGCATGACCAAGCGCGCGCAGGTGGTGGTCCTCGCGGCCGCGGCCGTCGCGGGCTACGCCGGTGCCGCGGCGGTGACCGCGCTGGCGGATCCGGCGGTGGAGATCGCCACCGACTACGGCCCCGGCGACGGCCTCACGCGGTACGTGGTGACCGCGGCCGGCGGCGACGCCGCGCCGCTGCTGACCGGGCTGGCCGCCGTCCCCGGCGTGGTGAACGCGCAGGCGCTCAGCGACGGCAGCGCCCTGGTGGCCACCGACGGGCTGACCCCGGGCGTGCTGCGCGCGGTGCCGGGCGTGGCCGAGGTGGCCCCCTCGCCGACGGTGCCGGTCATGGGCACCGTCACCGACCCGTACTGGAGCGGCTACGGCTGGAACCTGGAGAACACCGGGTCCAACGCCTACCAGCAGAACGCCACCGCCGACGCCGACGTGGACGCCTCGGCCGGCTGGGACACCGGGGACGGCGGCGGCGTGCTCGTCGCGGTCGTCGACACCGGCTACGACTCCGACCACGAGGACCTCGCCGGCGCGCTGTGGACCAACCCGGCCGAGCCCTGCGGCTCGGTCGACACCGACGGCAACGGCAAGGCCGGCGACTGCCACGGCTGGAACTTCACGACCAACTCGCCCGACGTGGACAACGGGGCCCACGGCACGCACGGCGCCAACGTCGCCGGTGCGGTCGGCGCCCGGGCCGGCAACGGCCGCGGCTCCGCCGGGATCGCCCCCGGCGTCACGATCATGCCGCTGGTCATCGGCAGCGGCAGCGGCGTGGACGTGATGCTCGGCGCCGAGGCGATCCGCTACGCCGCCGACCACGGCGCCGACGTGGTCAACGCCTCCTGGGGCGGCACGGTCTCCGGCGCGGCCCTGACGGCGCTGCGCTCGGCGGTCACCTACGCGGCGGGGAAGGGGACGATCGTCGTCGTGGCCGCCGGCAACGACAGCGGCAACCGCGACACCGCGCCCCTCTACCCGGCGAGCCTGACCGAGGACAACGTCATCACGGTCGGCGCGACCACGGCCGCGGACACCATCAGCGACTTCTCCGCCTACGGCGCCACCTCGGTCGACGTCTTCGCACCCGGGACCCTGGTGTTCGGCGTCTGGAACGACGGCGGCTACCGGCTGGTCAGCGGCACCTCGATCGCCGCGCCGCAGGTGGCCGGCGCGGTCGCCCTGTACCGGGCGGCCATGCCGTCGGCGACCTACCAGCAGGTGCGCCAGGCCGTGCTCGACGACGCCGACCGGCTGCCCGCGCTGGCCGGCCGCTCCGTGACCGGCGCCCGGCTCTCGCTCGCCGGCCTGGCCGACGCGGGCCTCGGTGCCGTCCGCTACACCTTCTCCGCCATGACGGCCCCCGCCGCGGGCGTCGTCACCCCGTCGGTCGCCGTGGAGGGCACCGCGCCGGCCGGCTCGTTCTCGGTCGACGTCGGCCTGGGCATGGCGCACGACGGGCAGGTGTGGGCGGTCGCCGACGAGCCGATCGAGCTGGCCGGCGCCACCGTGCGCACCGACGACACCGGCACGGCCCGGTTCACCCTCGGCAGCCGGACCTCGCTCAGCGGGCTGACCCTGGCGCCGTCGCTGGACCTCGGCGTCGGCCGCTACGTGCTGACCGTCCGGCTGCACCGGGACGGCGCGGCCCTGGGCCGCACCAGCGCGGCGCCGCTGCTGGTGGGCACCGCGCCCCTCCCCCTCCCGGACGGGGACGGCGCCCCAGGCGGCTCCGGTGGCGGTCCGACGCCGGGCAGCGACCCGGGCACCGGTCCCGGCACCGGCTCGGGCAGCACGCCGGGCGGCTCCGGCACCACCCCGGGCGGCCCGGGCGGCCCGGCCCCGACGCCGGGGACCGACCCCGGCACCGGCGGTGGAACCGACCCCGGCACCGGTGGCGGCAGCGACCCCGGCACGGATCCCGGCACCGACCCCGGCACGGACCCGGTCAGCGACCCCGGCGCCGGAGGCGGCGACCCGGGCACCGGCGGCGGCAGCGACCCGGGCACGGACCCGGGCACGGACCCGGGCGGCGACCCCGGCACCGGCGGGGGCAGCACCCCCGGCGGGTCCGGTCCCGATCCCGGCACCGGCTCCGGGAGCACCCCCGGCGGCTCGGGCCCGACCCCGGGCACCGACCCGGGCAGCACGCCCGGCGGCTCCGGCGGCGGGGACGGCGGCATGACCACCTACCCGGGCACCGGCACCTTCGGCATCACCTCGATCAGCCCCGTGCGGGTCGGCGTCGCCGGCGGGACGACCGTCACCGTCACCGGCCGGGCGCTGCCCGGCAGTCCGCGGGTGCTCGTCGGCACCTCGGCCCCGGCGACCGTGCTGAGCTCCTCGCCCACCCAGCTGGTGTTCCGGACGCCGGCCCGGGTGGCGGGCAGCTACGACGTCACGGTGTTCGCCCTCGACGGCACCTCCGAGGTGCTGACCGCGGCCCTGGAGTACGTGGAGGGGACGCCGACGGCCCCGACCACGCCCACCACCCCGACGACCCCCACGACGCCGGCCACGCCGGCGCCCGGCGGATCGGGCGGGTCCGGCGGCTCGGGCAGCACGCCCGGCGGCGGGTCCGGGGGCTCCGGCGACTCGGGCGACTCGGGCGGCTCCGGCGGCTCCGGGGGCCCCGCCGAGGCGACCGGCCCCGGCGGCGAGCGCCTGGTGGCGACGACCCGGTTCGCGACGCTGCCGGCGTCGTTCTGGTCGACCGACTGCTCGACGTCCTGCGCGGGCGTCTGGCTCTGACCCCCGCGTGACGACGGCGTTCCCGGTCCCATCCGACCGGGCGACTGCCGATGACCTCCGGTGCACCGTCCCCGAGCAGTGGAGGCCCCGTGACCACCGTCGCGCGCCCGCGACCACCCCGCGTGCCGCGGTCACCCGTCGTCCCGACCGGGCAGGAACGCACCTTCGGCGCCGACGAGCTGATCGTCTCCAAGACCGACCGCCGGGGCGTGATCACCTACGCCAACGACGTGTTCCTCCGGGTGAGCGGCTACTCCCTGGACGAGGTGGTCGGCCAGCCGCACAACCTCATCCGGCACCCCGACATGCCGCGCGCGGTGTTCGCCCTGCTGTGGGAGACCCTGGCGGCCGGTCAGGAGCTGTTCGCCTACATCGACAACCTCGCCGCCGACGGCGCGCACTACTGGGTGCTCGCGCACGTGACGCCGTCATACGGCCCCGGGGGGACGGTCCTCGGCTACCACTCCAACCGCCGGCGTCCCTCGCCGCGGGCGGTCGAGCGGATCCGGCCGCTGTACGCCCAGCTGCTGGCCGAGGAGCGGCGCCACCCCACCGCGCGGACCGCCGTCCAGGCCTCCTCCCAGCTGCTGACCGAGCTGCTCGCCCGCTCCGGCCAGACCTACGAGGACCACGTCTGGTCGATCATCACCAGCGAGGAGAACTGACCGTGGGACGCCGGTCCGACGCCCGCCTCCGGGCCGCCGACGAGCTGGCGGTGTACCGCGCGACGGTGGCGCAGGTGGTGCAGACGTGCGAGGCCGCAGCCCGCGGCGACCTCGAGGCCCGGGCGATGCCGGTGGCCGGATCCGCGGAGATCCCCGAGCTGGTCGCCCTGCAGCACGCGGTGAACCGCTCCCTCGACGTCGGCGACGCGTTCGTGCGGGAGTCACGCGCCGCGCTCGCCTCGGCCGCCGAGGGCCGCTTCCACCGGCGGCTGCTGGGCACCGGCCTGTCCGGCGCCTACCGCCAGGCCGCCGACGACATCAACGCCGCCCGCGACGCCATGCGCGACACCTCCGGGCGGGTCACCGAGGCCCGCGCCGCGCGGCTGCGGCTGGCCGACGAGTTCGAGTCCGTCGTCCTCGCGATGTCGGAGCAGGTCGCCGCCGCGGCCACCGAGCTGTCGGCCACCGCGGCCGGGCTCACCTCCGCCGGGACCGCCACGACGGCGGAGGTGGAGGGCGCCCAGCGCACCATCGGCTCCCTGACCCGCTCGTCCCAGGAGATCCGCGAGATCATCGCGCTGATCGACGCGATCGCCGCCCAGACCCGCCTGCTGGCGCTCAACGCCACCATCGAGGCCGCGCGCGCCGGTGAGGCCGGCAAGGGCTTCGCCGTCGTGGCCTCCGAGGTCAAGGACCTCGCCGACCAGACCGGGCGGGCCACCGAGCGGGTGACCGCGCAGGTCGAGCAGATCGGCAGCGCCTGCGAGGACGTCGCGGCCGGGATGAGCAGCGTCGGCGGGACGGTGTCGGAGATGAACGGCCTGGTCGACGGCATCGCCGCCGCCGTCGACGGCACGTCGGCGGCCGAGCTGGGCGGTGGGTCGGCGGGCCTGTCGCAGATGGCCGAGCGGCTGCGCTCGGAGGCGATCGGCTTCCTCGGGGAGATGCGCAGCTGACCGGCGGGGCGGACCGGCCCCCCGGAGGGAGGAGGCGCCGGTTCGGCCCCGCGCACCCGCCCAGGCGGCAGAGGTACCGTGCACAGGACACGGAGCGGCCTCCGGGCTGACGCCGGCCGGTGCACGACGTACCGCACCGCCGGAGCGTGACGTCCGGGTGGTGCAGCGGGAGGTGTGCGTGGACTCTGCGGGTCCTGGCACACCTGTGCCTGCCGACGACCACGCGCCCGCGGGCGCCGAGCTGTTCGCCGACGGCGGCGAGAACGGCCGGCTCATGGCCGCCTTCGACTGGTCGGCCACGCCGATCGGGCCGGTGTCCGGCTGGCCGGCCAGCCTGCGCTTCGCCGTCCGCACCGTCCTGGCCTCGCGCTTCCCCATGATCCTGACGTGGGGGCCGCAGTACACCCAGATCTACAACGACGCCTACGCCGAGCTGATCGGGGCCAAGCACCCGGGCGCCATCGGCGACGACCTGCGGGAGACCCTCGCCGAGGGGTGGGCGGCCCTGCAGGGCCCGGTCGAGCACGCCATGGCCACCCGCGAGCCGAGCTGGATCCCGCAGCTGCTGCTCCTGCTCGAGCGGGCCGGCTACCGCGAGGAGACGTACTTCACCGTCTCGCACGCCCCCGCCTTCGGGGACGACGGCGAGGTCGCGGGCATGCACGCGGTCTGCACCGAGGTGACCCGGCAGGTGCTCGCCGAGCGGCGCCAGGAGCTGCTGCACGAGGTGGCCAGCACCGGCGGGGTGCTCGGCGACGAGCTGTCGGTGGTGGGCGCGGCCTGCCAGGCGCTGGCCACCGACCCCCTCGACGTCCCGTTCGCCGCCGTCTACCTCTGCCCCCCGGAGGGCGGCCCGCTCGCCCGCGCCGGCGCGGTCGGCTGCCCGGCCGACCGGCTGCCGGAGCACGTCGCCGGGACGGCGGAGCTCGAGCAGCTGCCGCTGGCCGCGCTCGGGATCGCCGGCGGCCCGTTCGGCGACGCGGTGACCGACGCCGTCGTGCTGCCCCTGGCCAGCGCCTCGGGTACCGAGCCGGTGGGCGCACTGGTGCTCGGGGTGAACCCCAACCGGGCGCTGGACGCCGAGTACCGCACCTTCCACGAGCTGCTCGCCCGGCAGGTGACCGGAGCCGTGGTCAACTCCCGCGCCTACGCCGCCCAGCGGGCCCGCGCCGAGGAGCTCGCGGCCCTGGACAAGGCCAAGACGGCGTTCTTCTCCGACGTCAGCCACGAGCTGCGCACGCCGCTCACGCTGCTGCTGGCCCCCATCGGCGACGTCCTCGCCGACGCCGGGGCCGCGCTGCCCGACGACGTCCGCGCGTCCCTCGCGCTCGCGCAGCGCAACGGGCAGCGGCTGCAGCGACTGGTCAACGACCTGCTCGACTTCGCCCGGATCGAGGCCGGCCGGGCCGCGCCGGTGCGGGTCCGGGTCGATCTCCCGGCCTTCACCGCCGAGCTGGCCGGCGTGCTCCGCGCCGCCGCCGAGCGCGCCGGGCTGGAGTACACCGTGGACTGCCCGCCGCTGCCCCGGGCGGCGGCCGTCGATCCGCGGATGTGGGAGAAGGTCGTCCTCAACCTGGTCACCAACGCGGTGAAGTACACCTTCGTCGGCGGCATCTCGGTGGCCCTCACCGGCGACGACGAGCAGGTGGTGCTGCGGGTCGCCGACACCGGTGTCGGCATCCCCGAGGCCGACCTGCCGCACCTGTTCGAGCGCTTCCACCGCGGATCCGACAGCCGGGCGCGCAGCCGCGAGGGCACCGGCCTGGGCCTGGCGCTGGTGCGCGAGCTGGTCGGCCTGCACGGCGGGGAGGTGACGGCCGAGAGCTCCCCCGGCTCGGGCAGCACGTTCACCGTGTCGCTCCCCTACGGCGAGCCCGACGCCGATCCCGCCGGCCCGGCGGTGCCGTCGGAGACCGCGCGCGGCGCCGCCGTCACCCCCTGGGACGACGACCTCGACCTCCCGGCCGCACCCGCCGCGCCGGCCGCCGGCCCGCGCCGGTCGGTGCTGGTGGTCGACGACAACGCCGACATGCGCGCCTACCTCACCCGGCTGCTGTCGCCGCACCACACCGTCCGGACGGCGACCGACGGCGAGGACGCGCTGGCCCGGATCGCCGAGGACCGCCCCGACCTGGTGCTGACCGACGTGATGATGCCGCGGCTGGACGGCTTCGAGCTGCTGCACGCGCTGCGGGCCGACCCGGCCACCCGGACAATCCCGGTGCTGATGCTCACCGCGCGGGCCGGGCAGGAGGCGGCGGTCGAGGGGTTCGACGCCGGGGTCGACGACTACCTGGCCAAGCCCTTCCAGTCCGCGGAACTCGTCGCCCGCGTGCGCGCGGTGCTGGAGCGGGCGGCCGGGGCGCCGTCCGGGCCGTCGCCGCGACCGCTGGCCCCGGCCGGCGGGGCCGCCGCGGCACCGGTGAGCCCGCCGCGCCCCCGCCGGCCGGTGGGCTCGGAGCCTTCCGAGCCGGAGCCGGAGCCGGAGCCGGCGCCGCAGCCCGACCAGGCCGTGCACTCCGGGCACTGGCGGTTCCCGTCGGCCGCGTCGGCGATCCCGCCGCTACGGCGCCGGCTGCGCGCGCTGTTCACCGAGGCCGGCCTCGACGAGGACCTCGCCTACGACCTCACCCTGGCCACCTGCGAGGCGGCGACCAACGCCGTCGAGCACGCCCAGGACCCCTCCGAGCCGGTGGTCGAGGTCGGTGTCGAGATCACCGCCGAGGAGATCGTGGTGACCGTCCGCGACCACGGCCGCTGGCGGGAGCGGGTGCCGAGCATGGACCGCGGCCGCGGCTCCATGCTCATGAGCGCCTTCGCCGACGTCACGGCGACGCCCAGCGCCGAGGGCACCACCGTCGTCATCCGCGCCCGCCGCTGACCGGTCACCGCCGCCCGGCGTTGAGCCGCGCGGCCTGCCGGGTCAGGTGGTCGCGCTCGGCCAGGTCGGTCGCCGACCGCGCCGCCTCGGCGTAGAGCCGCGCGGCGGTGCCCGGGTCGCCGGCCCGCTCGGTGAGGTACGCCGCGGCGGCGGTGTGGCGGGGCAGCGCGGGGTCCAGTTCCGCGAGCGCCGCCAGGCCGGCGCGGGGCCCGTCGGCCTCCCCGACCGCGACCGCCCGGTTGAGCCGGGCCACCGGGCTGCCGGTGAGCCGCACGAGCTCGTCGTACCACTCGACGATCTGCACCCAGTCGGTCTCCTCCGCGGTGCGGGCGTCGGCGTGCAGGGCGGCCACGGCCGCCTGGGCCTGGTACTCGCCCAGCCGGTCGCGGGCCAGGGCGGCCTGCAGCACGGCGACGCCCTCGGCGATCAGGCCGGTGTCCCACCGGCTGCGGTCCTGCTCGGCGAGGGGCACGAGGCTGCCGTCGGCGCGGGTGCGCGCCGGGCGACGCGCGTGGTGCAGCAGCATGAGGGCGAGCAGGCCAGCGACCTCCTCGTCGTCGGTGCCGGCCGCCAGCCGGCGGGTGAGCCGGATGGCCTCGGCGGCGAGGTCGACGTCGCCGGAGTAGCCCTCGTTGAACACCAGGTACAGCACGCGCAGCACCGTGCCGAGGTCGCCGGGCCGGTCCAGCCGCACGCCGGACACCGTCCGCTTGGCCCGGCTGATCCGCTGCGCCATGGTCGTCTCCGGCACCAGGTAGGCCCGCGCGATCTGCCGCGTGGTCAGGCCGCCGACGGCCCGCAGGGTGAGCGCCACGGCCGAGGCCGGCGACAGCGCGGGATGGGCGCACAGGAAGTACAGCTGCAGGCTGTCGTCGACCTCGCCGCCCGGCGGGGGCGCCGGCTCCTCCTCCACGACCAGCTCCCGCCGCCGCCGCGCGGTGTCGGCGCGGACGGCGTCGAGGTACCGGCGCCAGGCGACGGTGACCAGCCAGGCCTGCGGATCCCGCGGCGGATCGTCCGGCCAGACGCGCAGCGCCTCGACCAGGGCGTCCTGGACGGCGTCCTCGGCCGCCGCGAAGTCGGCTCCGCGACGGCCGAGGACCCCGATCACGCGGGGGACGAGCGCCCGCAGCAGGGCCTCCTCCACCGCGTCACTCCCGGATGGTGGGCGGCGCGCCCAGGAACGGGCGCAGCTCGAGCCACTCGTGGATCGGCCGGCCGCCCGCGCCCGGTGCCGCGGACAGCTCCCCGGCCAGCTCGACCGCCCGCTCCTGGCTGTCGACGTCGATGATCATCCAGCCGGCGATCAGGTCCTTGGTCTCGGCGAACGGACCGTCGGTGACCGGCGGCCGCCCCTCGCCGTCCGACCGCACCCACAGGCCGTCGGGGGCCAGCGCCTGCCCGTCGACGAACTCGCCGGTGGCCTCGAGGCGGGCCGCGAAGTCCTGCATGTACTGCACGTGCGCGGTCACCTCCTCCGGCGTCCACCGGTCCATCGGCACGTCGTTGACCGCCGCCGGCGCGCCGCGGTAGTGCTTGAGCAGCAGGTACTTGGCCATCGTTGTCTCCTCGCTCGACGTCCGGCCCCCATGGCCGGGTCTACAGCAGGGACGCAGCCGGCGGCGGGTTCTCGACATCGCGTCGCGAGGAGGTGCGGACGGCGGTCCGGCGACGGGGCCGCGCGCCGTGCGGCCGGGCCCACCGTGTACTCTTCCCGGGACCGCTCGATCGGCCTCCAGGCCGGGGTCTGTGAGGGAAAACCGCAGGTCAGAGCGTTCGCGGGTGTAGTTCAATGGTAGAACATCAGCTTCCCAAGCTGACAGTGCGGGTTCGATTCCCGTCACCCGCTCTCCTCCACCCCCCGCCGGGAGGCCGTGCTGAGCCCCGGTGAGCTCGTCGCCACCCTCCGCGCCGCCGGCTGCGTGTTCGCCGAGGAGGAGGCCGACGCGCTGCTGGCCAGCGCGACCGGACCGGCGGAGCTCGCCGTGATGGTCGCCCGCCGCACCGCCGGCGAGCCCCTGGAGCAGGTCGTGGGCTGGACGGAGTTCTGCGGGCTGCGGATCCCCGTGGAGCCCGGGGTGTTCGTCCCCCGCCGGCGCACCGAGCTGGTCGTCGAGGCTGCGCTCGCCGCCGCCCCCGCCGGCCGACGGGTCACCGTGGTCGACCTGTGCTGCGGCTCGGGCGCCGTGGGCGCCGCCGTGGCCGCCGGCCTGCCCGACGTCGACCTGCACGCCGCCGACGTCGACCCCGCCGCCGTCCGCTGCGCCCGGCGGACCGTGGGGCCCGTCGGCGGCCGGGTGCACGAGGGCGACCTCTACGCGCCGCTGCCCGCGGACCTGCGCGGCCGGGTGGACCTGCTGCTGGCCAACGCCCCCTACGTGCCGACCGGTGCGATCGCCCTCATGCCACCCGAGGCCCGGCTGCACGAGCCGCGCACCGCGCTGGACGGCGGTCCGGACGGCACCGCGCTGCAACGGCGCGTCGCCGCCGGCGCACCCGGCTGGCTGGCCCCGGACGGCGTGCTGGTCGTGGAGACCAGCGAGGCGCAGGCGCCCCTCACGGCGGCCGCGGTCACGGCCGCCGGGCTCCGGGCGAGGGTGCAGCGGGACGAGGATCGGGACGCCACCGTGGTCGTCGGCTGCCGGACCGGTCCGTAACGGAATCGACACACTGGGTGGCGGCATGCACACCCCGGTCAAACGAAACGCTCCTGGCACGTTTCGAGGCCGCCCGGCGGGCCCTTGTGCCCTGCCGCGCCTGTGATCGCGCGGACACGATCGCCGTATGAGTGACGCCCCCGCTCCCGTGCCCGGGGCCGAGGACCGCCCACCACCCACACCCGTTCCGACGGACGCCGGCACCGACCGCGCCGTCGAGCCCCTCCGACTGGCCCCCCTGCTCCCCCGCCGCGCCCCGTGGCTGCTCGTGGAGGTCGACGGCTCTCCCGAGTCCCAGCGCTCCCTCGTGTGGGCCCTGCGCGAGGCCGCCCGCCGCGAGGCGACCGTCGTCGCCGTCACCGTCCTCGACGAGGACCGGCCGGTCGCCCCCGACCTCGTCGACGCCCAGGTGCTGCGCGCCATCGCCGAGACCGGCGTGCACGGCCGCATCCGGACGGCGGTGCTGGACCGCGCCGTCCACGAGGCGCTGACCGGCGCGGCCCGCGGCGCCGACCTCGTCGTCGTCGGCCCGTCGTCGAAGGCCCTGCTCCGCCCCGCCGTCCCCCGCACCCCGGTCCGGCGCCTCGCCCGGCCCGCGTGACGGGAGGCCGCCCCCTGTCCGTGCCCTCCTCCTCCGCCGAGTCCCCCGCCTCCCGGGCCCTGACCCCGCCCGGCCGGGGTGAGCCCCCACCCGGCCCGCCGGACCTGGCCGCCGCCCTCCGCGCGGTCGGCACCGGCGGGCCGCTCGAGGGCACCCTGCACGACATCGTCCGCGCCGCCGTCGAGCACGTCGACGCCCGCTACGGCGCCCTCGGGGTGCTGTGCCCGGACGGCCGGACCCTGGACCGCTTCGTCGTCGTCGGGATGGACGACACCGACGCCGGGCGGATCGGCCGGCTCCCCGCGGGCCTCGGGGTCCTCGGGTTGCTGGTCGACCACCCCGAGCCGCTGCGCCTGGACGACCTGGGCCGGCACCCGGCCTCGGTCGGCTTCCCGCCCGGCCATCCGGACATGCGCTCGTTCCTCGGCGTGCCCGTCCGCGCCGGGGACGCGGTGTTCGGCATCCTCTACCTCACCGAGAAGCGCGGCGGCGGCCCGTTCACCGCAGCCGACGAGGAGGCGGTGCTCGCCCTGGCCGCGGCGGCCGGGCTGGCGATCGAGAACGCCCGCCTGCTGGAGCGCGCCGACCGGCGCCGCGCCTGGAGCCAGGCCGCGACCGAGCTCGCCACCTCCCTGCTGCGCGGCACGCCGCCCGACGAGGTGCTCGAGGCGATCGCCGCACGGATCACCGACCTCACCTCCGCCGACACCGCCGGCGTGCTGGTGCCGCTGGACGGCGACGACGAGGTGCTCACGGTCGTGACCGCGATCGGCGGCGGCAACGCCGACGCCGGCGGGGTGCGCGTGCCCCTGGCCGGCACCCGGCTGGGGGAGGCGCACCGCTCCGGGGTCCCGCACGTCATCGATGACGCCACGGCCGTCGCGGAGAGCACCGACTACCCGGACGTCGTCGAGGACCTCGTCGGGGGGCGGTACGGCCCGTGCCTCGTGCTGCCCCTCGGCGGCCGGCCGCCGGTGGGCACGGTCGTGGCGCTGCGCCGGCACGGCCGCCCGCCCTTCCCGGACGACGTCCTGGAGCTCGCCGCCGCGTTCGCCTCCCAGCTCACCGTCGCGCTGGAGCTGGCCCGCAGCCAGCGCCGGGAGCGCCAGCTGCAGGTGCAGGCCGACCGGGAGCGGATCGCCCGCGACCTGCACGACCACGTGGTGCAGCGGATCTACGCGACGGGGCTGGCGCTGGACCGGATCAGCCGCTCGCTGGAGGGGTCCGCGCCCGAGGCGGCGGCCCGGATCGCCGAGCGGGTCGACGAGCTCGACGGCACCATCGAGCGCATCAGGACGGCGATCTTCGAGCTCAACCAGCCGCAGGACGCCTCGCCCGCCGCGGTCCGCCGCCGGCTGGCCGACGTGGTGCGCTCGATCACCGACGGGCACGGGCTGCGCACCGACCTCCGGCTGCGGCCGGGGCTGGACGACCTGCCCGCGCAGCTGGTGCCCGACGTGGTGGCCGTGGTCCGGGAGCTGGTGACCAACGTGGTCCGGCACGCCGCCGCCAGCCGGGTCACCGTCACCGTGGCGAGCGGCGAGGAGGTCTGCGTCGTCGTCACCGACGACGGCCGCGGGCTGCCCCCGGTGATCGCCCGCAACGGCCTGGCCAACCTCGCCGACCGGGCCGAGCGGCACGGCGGCCGGATGACCGCCTCGGCGGGCCCACCCGGCACCGAAGTGCGCTGGGTGGTGCCCCGGCCCGGCTGCCCGTGAGGGCGGTCAGCTCCCGTTCCGGTCGCGCAGCTCGGTGGCCAGGATCGCCGCCTGCGTGCGCCGCTCCAGGCCCAGCTTGGCCAGCAGGTGGCTGGTGTAGTTCTTCACCGTCTTCTCCGCCAGCCCCATCCGGACGCCGATCTGCCGGTTGGTCAGACCCTCGCCGATCAGCCGCAGCACCGTGCGCTCCTGCTCGGTGAGCGCGGCCAGCCGGCGCTCGCGGTCGGGGTCCCGGCGGCGCTCGGCGGGGGGCGGGCCGCCGACCGAGGTGGGGAACAGCCGCCCGCCGCCGGCCACCGTGCGCACGGCGTTGACCAGCGCGGCGCCCCGCACCTGCTTGAGCACGTAGCCCGAGGCCCCGGCGGCGGCCGCGGCGGCCACCGCGGACTCGTCGGCGTAGCTGGTCAGCACCAGGCAGCGCAGGCCCGGGTCGCGCTCGCGCAGCCGGCGGCACACCTCGGCGCCGTCGCCGTCCGGGAGCCGCATGTCGACGACCGTGAGGTCGGGCCGGACCGCGGGCACCCGCGCCATCGCCTCGGCGACCGAGCCGGCCTCGCCGACGACGACGATCCCGGGATCGTCCTCCAGCACCTCGGCCACCCCGCGCCGCACGACCTCGTGGTCATCGACCAGGAACACCCGGATCGGCGCACTGGGATTCGCCATGAGGCACCACTCCCTGCGGACAGTGACCAATGTCACACAGGGTAGTGGTCGCAGGTCGCCGCGCCAGTCGATCGTGCGCGACGGTCCTCAGGCGGGCAGCAGCAGCGCCGCGTAGAGCGTGAGCCCCGGCCCGAACGCCATGGCGACGACGGGCCCGTCGACGTCGGCCAGCTCGTCGAGCACGAGCAGGACGGTCGCCGACGAGCAGTTGCCGTGCTCGCGCAGCACCCGCCGCGAGGCGGCCATCTGCTCCTCGGTCAGCCCCAGCTCGTCCCGGACGACGTCGAGGATCCGCGGGCCACCGGGGTGCACCGCCCAGCCGGCGACGTCCTCGGTGCGCAGCCCCGCGCCGGCCAGCAGCTCGTCGACCACCCCGCCGACGTGCCGGGAGAGCACGTCGGGCACCCGGGGCGACAGCCCCATGCGGAAGCCGAGGTCGGTGACGTCCCAGGTCATGTGGTCGGCGGTGGAGGCGTCCGTGCGCGCGACCACGCCGGCCAGCCGCCGGCCGCGCCGCGCGCCGGGCTCGACGACGACGGCCGTCGCGGCGTCGGAGAACAGCGCGTGCGCCACCACCTGGTCGAGGTCCCGCTGCGCGGGCTGCACGTGCAGGCTGGTCAGCTCGCAGCACAGCAGCACCGCCGGACGGGAGCGGGCCGTCACGAAGTCGCCCACCGCGGCCAGCCCCGGCAGCGCCGCGTAGCAGCCCATGTGGCCGACGAGCAGCCGCTGCAGGTCCGTCGGCATGCCCAGGTCGCTGGCCAGCCGGATGTCCAGCCCCGGGGTGGCGTACCCGGTGCAGGTGGCGACGGCGAAGAGGCCGACGTCCCCGGGAGCGAGGCCGGCGGCGTCGAGCGCGCCGGCGACCGCCTGCTTGCCCAGGGGCAGCGCCTCCTGGACGTAGCGCGCCATCCGCGCGCCGGTGCCCCAGCCGCTGAGGTCCTCGTCGACGGGGTTGGCCACCGCGTGCCGGGTGCGCACGCCGGCGCCGGTGAAGATCCGGTGGGCGGCCCGCACGTCGGCGTAGTGCCGGGCGAAGAAGCCGTCCCAGGCGGCGTCCTGGTCGAGGGCGGCCGGCAGCGCGGCCCCCGAGCCGGTGAGCACGGGGGTGCTCACGGCCGCTCCGCGCGGGGGAACGGGCTGGTGACGCGGGCGCTCATGCCTCGACGGTAAGCGCGTCGGAGGAAAGGCGCCGCCTCACCGGATCGTGCCCGTCCGACCGGGGTCCGTCGTGCCGCCGCACGCCGTAGCCGGCGAAGACGACCGCGGTCGAGCGGATCGGCTTCATCCGCACCGTCTGCCGACGGCCGAGCGCCCAGCCGACCGCCTCCCGCATCGACGGCCGGAGCCCGACCAGGCGCAGGTGCAGCCCCAGCCGGTCGGCGGCGGCCAGCAGCCGCCGGCGGTCGACGAACAGCGCGGGGTCGTGGATGCCCGGCGGCGGTCCGCCCGGGAGCCGCTCGGCCACCCGCACCATGAGGAACGCCGACAGCCGGGTGTCGGCCAGCGCGTCGACGACCAGCGTGCCGCCCGGCCGCAGCAGCCGGGCGCACTCGGCCAGCACGGCGACGTCGTCCTCGACGTGCTCGAGCACCTCCCCGGCGACGACGACGTCGGCGCAGCCGTCGGCCAGGGGGACGGCGAGCACCGAGCCGCGCACCGGGAGGACGCCGTGGGCGCGGGCGATCTGCAGCCCCCGCAGGCCCAGGTCGACCCCGACGTGCCGGTAGCCCAGCCGGGCGGCGTGCGGCGCCATGAGCCCGCCGCCGCAGGCGAGGTCGACCAGCAGCGCGTCGGGCGTGCGCGCCCGCGGCACGTGCTCGGCGCGGGAGGCGGCCAGCCAGTGCAGCGCGGCGAACCCGCCCGAGGGCTGCCACCACTGGTCGGCCAGCTCGTCGTACTGGGCGGGGTCGTTGCGCCGCACCGGCGGCCTACCCCTCGTCCTTCAGCGGGTCGTGGCCCCAGTTCATCAAGGAGTACCGCCAGCGCGAGGTCTCGACGTCCTCGCCGGTCGGGCGCTGGGCCAGGTGTCGCTGCACGTAGCCGTGCACCTTGCGCATGTGCGCGAGGTCGTCGTCGGTGAGGTCGGCCTTCTTGGTGCGCAGCAGCTCGACGATCCGCCGTCCGGACGCGTGCCCGGTGGACTCCGCCGAGTCGTCGCTCTTCTGCCCGACCGACCGCGATTCCTCGGTGTCCAGCCACTTCTCCAGCTCGCCGGCGGTCATGTTCACCGCCTCGCCGAAGTCGCGGCGGACCGCGTCGTCGTCCTCACCGGCCATGTGCCCTCCCGGGTTCGCCTCCGGGTCCGGCACTACCGCGCGGACGCCGGTCGGAAACCGTGCGGGCCGGGTAGGGCCCCGGCGTGACGGAGAGGATGCGGGGCCGGTTCGACGCGACGGCGGCCGAGCGCAGCGCCCGGGCGCGCGGCGAGACCCTCGACCAGCTGCTGGACCGCAACCTCGCCGAGCTGCTCCAGGAGCTGCGGGTGGCGATCACCGGCGTGCAGATCCTGTTCGCGTTCCTGCTCGGGCTGGCCTTCACCGCCCGCTTCCGCGAGCTCGACGGCGTCCAGCTCACCGTCTACACCTGCGCCCTGCTCGGCACCGCGCTGGCCACGGTGCTGCTCATCGCGCCGGTGTCGTTCCACCGCCTGGTGTTCCGGCGGCGGCAGAAGGGCGAGCTGATCGTCGTGGGCGACCGGCTGCTGCAGCTGGGCCTGGCAGTGCTCGTCCTGGCGATCAGCGCCGCCGTGCTGCTGATCCTCGACGTCGTCCTCGGGCGGACGGCGGGGGTGCTCGGCGGCGGCGCGGTCCTGCTGGTGGGTGCGCTCACCTGGTACGTCCTGCCGATCTGGTTCCGGCAGGCCGGCGTGCCGCCCGAGGACGAGGGGGAGCCGGACGGCGGCCGTTTCCGCCGCCCGCCTGCGGATACACGCCCGGTGACCACCCGGACCGAGGAGGAGCCATGAGCGAGCCGCAGCCCCGCGCCAGCGACGTCGACCAGCCCGACGGCGGCGCACCGTCCCGTGGCGAGGAGGGCACCGGCCGCACGCCGCATCCCGACCAGCCCGCCGAGGGCGCGCCGGAGGCGGGCGACGAGGGCGCCGACACGCCCTCCTGACGCCGGTCTCGCACTCCGACGGCGGCGGGCGCCTGGACCGGCGCCGCCGCCGTCTGCTGTGCTCGGCGGGCCCCGTCCCCCTCCCCCGGAGGTGCCCCGCGTGCCCGTGACCGTCGTCGGCAGCCTCAACGAGGACGTCCTCGTCCCGGTCGAGCGGCTGCCCGGCCGCGGCGAGACCGTCGTCGGCGGGGACGCCACGACCGCGCCGGGCGGGAAGGGCGCCAACCAGGCCGCTGCGGCCGGCCGGCTCGGCAGCGGGGTCGCCATGGTCGGGCGGGTCGGCGACGACCCCGCCGGCCGGCGGATGCGGGCGGCGCTGGCCGACGCCGGCGTCGACGTCGGCTCCGTGCTCGCGACCGCCGGCGTGCCCACCGGCAGCGCGACCATCCCGGTCGAGGAGGGCACCGGCGAGAACCTGATCGTCGTCGTCCCGGGGGCGAACGCGGCGCTCGCGCCCGGGGACGTCGACGTCGAGGCGGTGCGCGCGGCCGGCGTGCTCCTGCTCCAGCTCGAGGTCCCCTTGGCCACCGTCGCCGCCGCCGCCGCCGGCACGCGGGGCACCGTGGTGCTCAACCCCGCGCCGCCGCAGCCGCTGCCCCCGGAGCTGCTCGACCGGGTCGACGTCCTGGTGCCCAACGAGCACGAGCTGGCGGCCCTGGCCGGCGCGCCGGACACCCACCGCGACCCGGCCGAGGTGGCCGCACTGGCCCGCCGGCTGGCCCGGCCCGGCACCGCCGTCGTGGTGACCCTGGGCGCGCGCGGCGCCGTCGTCGTCCCGGCCGGCGGGGCGCCGGCCCTGCACCAGGCCGCGCCGGCGGTGACCCCGGTCGACACCACCGGCGCCGGCGACTGCTTCTGCGGAGCGCTGTGCCAGGCGCTGGCCCGTGGCGAGGAGCTGCCGGCCGCGGTGCGGTACGCGGTCACCGCCGCGGCGCTGTCGACCACCGGGCCCGGTGCGCGCGGGGCGCTGCCCGACGACGCGGCGGTGCGGGCGGCGCTGCCCGGCGTCCCGGAGGCGGTGGCGATCTCCCCGGCATAGGAGGCTATGCGCACGTATCCGGTCCCGGAACGTGCGCATAGCCTCCTATGCCTCACGGTCGCAGCGGAACGGGCGGTGGCCTCCCGACCCGCGGTCGGGCAGGCTCGCGCACCGTGCTGCTCGACGCGATGCTGCCCTCCGCCGGCTTCGACGGGCTCGAGGCGACCGCGCGCGACCTCGAGGCCCGCGGCTTCACCGGAGCGTGGTCGGCCGAGGTCGACGCCGATCCGTTCCTGCCGCTGCTGGTCGCCGGCCGGGCCACCACCCGCCTGCAGGTCGGGACGTCGATCGCGGTGGCCTTCGCCCGCTCGCCCATGACCGTGGCCAGCACCGCGTGGGACCTCCAGCGCGCCACCGGCGGCCGGTTCGTCCTCGGCCTCGGCACCCAGGTGCGGGCACACGTCGAGCGCCGCTTCTCCATGCCGTGGACCCCGCCGGTGCCGCGGATGCGCGAGTACGTCGCCGCCCTGCGCGCGATCTGGACCGCCTGGGCCGGCGGCGATCCGCTGCGGTTCACCGGCGAGCACTACCGGCACACCCTCATGACGCCGACGTTCACCCCGCCGCCGCACCGGTGGGGCGCGCCGCCGGTGTACCTGGCCGCGGTGGGGCCGGCGATGACCCGGCTCGCCGGCGAGGTGGCCGACGGCCTGCTCGCGCACGCCTTCACCACCGCGCGCTACCTGCGCGAGCGGACCCTGCCGGCGCTGGAGGAGGGGCTGGCCGCCGCCGGGCGGGACCGCTCGCAGGTGGCGGTGAGCCTGCCCGGGTTCGTGGTCACCGGCCGCACCCCGGAGGAGCGCGCGCAGTCGGCCACGCGCACCCGCGAGCGGATCGCCTTCTACGGCAGCACCCCCGCCTACCGGCCGGTCCTGGAGCTGCACGGCTGGGGAGCGCTCGCCGACGAGCTGCACGCGCTGTCGGTGAGCCGCCGCGACGACCGGTGGACGGCGATGCGCGACCTGGTGGACGACGCGGTGCTGGACGCGTTCGCCGTGGTGGGCGAGCCGGAGGACGTGGGACCCGCGCTGCTGGAGCGCTTCGGCGGCCTGGTCGACCGGTTCAGCGTGCCGGCCGGCGGCGGCGACCTGTGGGACCCGGTGCTGGCGGCGGTCGGGCGCGGCTGACCCCGGCCGGAGGCGATCCAGCTTGCTCCGTCATACTGCAACTGGGAATCATTCTCGACCCGGAGGTCCCGTGTCCCGCTCCACCGCGGTCGTCCTGGCCGCCGTCACCACCGTGGTGCTCGGCGCCTGCTCCAGCGGCGACGGCGCGTCCGGCCCCTCGACGTCGGAGGCGGATCCGGCCAACTGCCCCGGCGACGTCGTGGACGTCGTCGTCTCGGTGGGTCAGTGGAGCGGCATCATCACCGAGCTCGGCGGCGCCTGCACATCGGTGACCACGGTGCTCGCCTCCTCGGCCGCCGATCCGCACGACCACGAGGCCACCGCCGGCGACATCGCCGCGTTCCGGGACGCCGACCTCGTCGTCTACAACGGGCTGGGCTACGACGCCTGGGCCGCCGACGCGATCGAGGGCCTCGACCGCGCGCCGGCCGTCGTCGTCGCCGCGGAGGTCGCCGGCGCCCGGGACGGCGACGACCCGCACCTCTGGTACGAGCCCGACCTCGTCCCGCGGGTCGCCGAGCAGATCACCGCCGAGCTCGCCGAGCTCTCCCCCGACGCCGCGCCCTACCTCCAGCAGCAGTACCAGCTGTGGACCACCGGCCTGCAGCCCTACGTGGACGCGCTCGCCACGGTGCGCCAGCTCGCACCCGGCCGCGCCTACGCGGCGACCGAGCCGGTCTTCGACCGCACCGCCCGCGCCGTGGGCCTGGCCGACGGCACCCCGGAGGGCTACCGCCGGGCGGTGGGCAACGAGGGCGAGCCCTCCCCCGGCGACATCGCCGACTTCGAGCGCGCGCTCGCTGACGGCAGCATCGACGTCCTCGTCTACAACACCCAGACCGAGGGCAGCGTGCCCGAGCAGCTGCGCGCGGCCGCCGAGGACGCCGGGGTGCCCGTGGTCGAGGTGACGGAATCGGCGCCGGACGACGACGGTTCCTTCGTCATGTGGCAGGTCGAGCAGCTCCAGGCACTCTCCGACGCGCTGGCGGAGACGGCGTGACCCGGCCGGCCGGCCTGCCGATCGCCGCCCACACCCCGCCGGTGCCGGCCCCGGCGCTCCGCCTCCAGGACGTCAGCGTCGTCCGCGGGGGGCGCACCGTCTGGTCCGAGGGCACCCTGGCGGTGCCCTCGGGCGCCGTCGTGGGGGTCATCGGCCCCAACGGCGCCGGCAAGACGACGCTGTTCCAGGTCGCCCTGGGGCTGCTCCCCATCGCCTCGGGCCGGGTGGAGGTGCTCGGGGCGCCGCCCCGCCGCGGCGACCGCCGGATCGGCTACGTGCCGCAGAACTACACCGCCGCCCTGGGCGAGGCGATTCGCTGCCGCGACCTGGTCACCCTCGGGCTCACCGGTCACCGGTTCGGGCTGCGGCGCACCTCGGCGGCCGACCGCGCGAAGGTCGACGAGGCGCTGCGGCGAGTCGGGGCGCTGGAGTACGCCGACCGGCGCATGTCCGAGCTCTCCGGCGGCCAGCAGCAGCGGGTGGCCATCGCCCAGGCCATCGTGGACGACGCCGCGCTGCTCCTGCTCGACGAGCCGCTGGCCAACCTCGACCTGCGCAACCAGCAGGAGATCGTCCAGCTGCTCGGCGACCTGCGCCGCACGCGGGACGTCACGATCATGGTGGTCGCGCACGACCTGAACCCGCTGCTGCCGGTGCTCACCGACGCCGTCTACCTGCTCGACGGCCATCCGCACCACGACCCGATCGGCGACGTGGTGCAGGAGGACCTGCTTACCCACCTCTACGGCACCACCGTGCGGGTGGTCCGCACCGCCCAGGGCGACCTGTTCACCCGGGCCACCGCCGCCGGGGGCCCCCGGTGAGCGGCGTGCTGGCCGACGTCGGCTTCCGCGCCGACTGGTTCGACGTCCTGCAGACCGACTTCATGCGCAACGCGCTGATCGGCGGCTCCCTGGTCGCGCTGGCCGCCGGGCTGCTCGGGTACTTCGTGATCACCCGGAGCAACGCCTTCGCCGCGCACGCCCTGGCCCACATCGGCTTCCCCGGTGCCACCGGGGCCCTGCTGGTCGGGGCACCCGTCACCCTGGGGCTCGCGGTCTTCTGCGTCGGCGGCGGCCTGCTGATCGGCCTGCTCGGCCGGCGGGTCGCCGAACGGGAGATCGCCACCGGCACGGTGCTCGCCGCCGCGACCGGCCTCGGCGTCCTCTTCGGCTCGCTGGCCAGCGCCAACGCCAGCACCACGACGTCGGTGCTGTTCGGCAACCTGCTGGCCATCTCCGACGACGAGCTGGTGGTCTTCGCCGCCTTCACCCTGTTCGTCGTCGTCGTCCTCGCACTGGTCGCCCGGCCGCTGCTGTTCGCGTCGGTCGATCCGGCGGTGGCCGAGGCGCGCGGGCTGCCGGTCCGGGCGCTCGGGGTGGCCTTCGTCGTCCTCCTGGCGCTGACCATCACGATGGCGGTGCAGGTCGTCGGCACCCTGCTGCTGTTCGCCCTCGTGGTCACCCCGGCGGCCACCGCGCTGCGGATCACCGCACGCCCCGGCCGGGTCGCGGCGATCGCCGTCGGCATCGCGCTGGTGTCGGTCTGGCTGGGCCTGGTGCTGGCGGCGATGGTCGACCTGCCGCCGAGCTTCTTCGTGGTCACCGTCGCCGTCGTCGTCTGGGCCGCCGTCATGGTGGGCACCCGCCGCTCGGCCGCCGGGCTGCCCGTCGGGTCTGGTCACGAGCCCCACCCGCACCGGGTGCCGACCGCCGCCTGAGGCCGTTCCGGCCGCAGGACGTGACGCACATCTCAGCCGCTGAGGTGCGAGTCACCCCGCGGGGGCTGTTTCTCGATCGCCCTCCGGGGGGACGCTGGGTGGCATGGAGGACACTCAGCGCGACGCCCGCATGACCGACGAGAGCACCGCCGACCGTTCTGCCGACGACTCGTCGAACCAGCAGACCTCCGCGGTACCCGTGGCCCGCCTGCTGGCCAACCCGCGGCGCGTGCGCCGGGCCTGAGCCCGCGCACCGGGGACACGACCCGGTTGCACACCGTCACACTCGTCCCACGCAACACCACCGCCCCGGGTCACCCGGGCGCCTCTCGTCACCCAGAGCGACCACCCCGGCGTGCCGCGAACTGCTCCGTCACGGTGCTGTTGCACCATCGCTGACGTGACCGCAGCCGCCCTCTCCCTCGCCGCCGACGACGCCACGGCCCCCGTCCGCCGCAGTCGCGCGGAACGGCAGGCCATCGTCCTGGACACCGCCGAGCGGCTCTTCGCCGCTCGCAGCTCCCGCAGCGTGGGCATGGACGAACTGGTCCGCGAGACCGGCCTGGGCAAGATGACGGTGTACCGGCTCTTCAAGAGCAAGGACGACCTCGTCGGCGCCTACCTGGCCCGCAAGGCCGCGACCGTCCTGGCCGCGATCGACGCCGAGCTGGCCCGCCTCGACGGCGACCCGCGCGCCGCCCTGCTGGCCGTGGTGGACATCGTCGAGCGCGACGTCACCCGCGCCGGCTTCCGCGGCTGCCCGTTCACCAACGTCAGCAGCGAGTACGACGACCCGACGCACCCGGCCCGCAGTGCCGCGGCCGACTACAAGTTCGAGCTGCACGCCCGGCTCGAGCGGCTGGCCGACGAGCTGGTGCCCGGCCGCGGCGAGGACCTCGCCGCCCAGGTGCACCTGATCATCGACGGCATGTACCTCTCCGGCGGCCTCCTGGGCCCCGACGGCCCGGCGGCGCACGGCCGCAAGCTGGCCGAGCGGCTGGTCGACGCCGCGCTCGTCGCCGCCTGATCGCCGGTCCTGCGGTCCGCGCGCGCCCCGGCGTCCCGGACCGCAGGATGGGGCGGTGACTCCCCCCGACCGCAGCCGCCCGGACCTCGACGACACCACCGTGGAGGGGCTGGGCAAGCTCTCCGAGGCCCTCGAGACGATCGAGCAGGCCCGCGGCCAGCTCTACGGCTTCCACCAGCACTCCGGCAAGGCCGACCTGCTCCTGCAGGACGCCGTCGCGCTGTTCCGCGAGGCCGGGCACACCCAGCTGGCCGACGACCTCGACCGCGACCTCGTCGGCCGCAACGTCGTCGCCGACCGGTGGACCTTCCAGATCGTCGAGGACTACGACGCCACCTACTGGTCGGTGTTCCGCGACTTCGACGAGCGGGCGCGCAACGAGCTGGCCGGCGGCGACCGGCACGTCTACGAGGCCCGGATGAAGCAGCGCGAGCGCACCGGCGGCCACCCGCACCACGAGGCCGGTCCCGCGCTCTCCGACTGACCGCCCGGTTTCCCACCCGGAGACGCCGGGCAGACCGTCGCCATGACGATGCCGGACGAGGACGACGCCGGAGCCGACCGCGAGGCGCGGCCCCTGGGCGCGGACAAGGCCCCGGGCGAGGACCGCGAGTCCCTGGGCGCGACCGAGGGACCCGCCGACGGCATCGCGGGGCCGGCCTGGCCACCGGCCGGCACGGAGCCCGACGCGCACTGAGCGCACCGGGACGGCGGGCGGTTGGACGCCCGCCGTCCCGGGCAGATCCGTGCGCGTGACCGCCCCCGGATCCCCCCTCGACCCCCGCACCCCCGCGACGCCCGGCACCGGCCTCGGCACCGGTGCCGGCGGCCTCGGGGCCCCACTGTCCGGCACGACCCCCGGGACGACGCCCGGCACGCCCGGGAGGGCGCCGGGCACCCCGTCCGGCACGGGCCGGCCTTCCCGCGAACGGCACACCGGCCGGACGATCGGCCGCGGCCTCGCGCTCGCGCTGCTGCTCTTCGTGACCGTGGTGCTGGTGCTGTTCGTCGTCTTCAACACCCAGACCGTCGACATCAGCCTGGTCTTCGGCAACGTCCGCGCCCCGCTGGTGCTCGCGCTGCTCATCGCCGCGGTGCTCGGCGCGCTGATCTCCGCGCTCGCCGGCGCGGTGCTGCGCGCCCGCCGCCGCAGTCGCTGACTCCCCCTCCGGAGGCGGCTCCGGCGGGCCCCCTTGCTCCGGTTACCGACGGGTAATAGCGTTTGTTACTGGCGAGTAGACCACTCGCCGGCAGACCTGCCGGAGCAACGGAGCCACACGCATGAGCCACTACACCGCGAACCTGCGGGACCTCGAGTTCAACCTCTTCGAGTTCCTGGACACCAAGGACCGGTTCGGCACCGGGCCGTTCGCGCAGATGGACGCCGAGACGGCCCGCGGAGTGCTCGCCGAGATCCGGCGGCTCGCCGAGGGCCCGATCGCCGCGTCGTTCACCGACGCCGACCGCAACCCGCCGGTCTTCGACCCGGCCACCCACTCCGTGGCGCTGCCGGAGTCGTTCAAGAAGTCGGTCCAGGCCCTCGCCGAGGGCGAGTGGTTCCGCCTCGACCTGCCCGAGGAGCTCGGCGGCTTCGGCGCTCCCGTGGCACTGCGCTGGGCGGCCTACGAGATGATCCTGGGCGCCAACCCCGCCGTCTTCATGTACGGCTCGGGGCCCACCTTCGGCACCGTCCTGTGGGAGCTCGGCACCCCGGAGCAGAAGAAGCTCGCCGAGATGATGATCGAGCGCAACTGGGGCGCCACCATGGTGCTCACCGAGCCCGACGCGGGCTCCGACGTCGGCGCCGGGCGCACCAAGGCCGTGCAGCAGCCCGACGGCTCCTGGCACATCTCCGGCGTGAAGCGGTTCATCACCTCCGCCGAGCACGACCTCTCGGACAACATCGTCCACCTGGTGCTGGCCCGCCCCGAGGGCGCGAGGGCCGGCACCAAGGGCCTGTCGCTGTTCGTCGTCCCCAAGTTCCACGTGGACCTGGAGACCGGTGAGCTCGGCGAGCGCAACGGCGTCTACGTCACCAACGTCGAGAAGAAGATGGGCCTCAAGGTCTCCACGACCTGCGAGGTCACCTTCGGCGACGGGCCGGTGCCGGCGCAGGGCTGGCTGGTCGGCGAGGTGCACGACGGCATCGCGCAGATGTTCAGGATCATCGAGTACGCCCGGATGTTCGTCGGCACCAAGGCGATCGCGACGCTGTCGGCCGGCTACCAGGTGGCGCTGGACTACGCGAAGAACCGCGTCCAGGGCGCCGACCTCACCGCCACCAGCAAGGACGCCCCGCGGGTGACGATCACCCACCACCCCGACGTCCGCCGCTCGCTGATGCTGCAGAAGTCCTACGTCGAGGGCATGCGCGCGCTCTACCTGTACGCGGCCGGCTTCCGCGACCAGGTGCTCGAGGCCGAGGCCGCCGGCACCGCCGACAGCGAGGAGGCCCGCCTCGCCGCCCGCCTCAACGACCTGCTGCTGCCCATCGTCAAGGGCTTCGGCTCCGAGCGGGCCACCCAGCTGCTCACCCAGGAGTCGCTGCAGACCCTCGGCGGCTCGGGCTACCTGCAGGACTACCCGATCGAGCAGTACATCCGCGACTCCAAGATCGACACCCTGTACGAGGGCACCACGGCGATCCAGGGCCAGGACTTCTTCTTCCGGAAGATCGTCAAGGACGGCGGGGTGGCGCTGACCTGGCTGGCCTCCCAGATCCAGGCCACGATCGACGCCGAGGCCGGGAACGGCCGGCTCAAGGAGGAGCGCGCCGCGCTGGCGGCCGGGCTCGCCGACGTCCAGGGCATGCTGACGGCGATGTTCGGCCACCTGACCGCCGCGCAGGAGGACATGACCAACCTGTACAAGGTCGGCCAGAACACCTCCCGCTTCCTGCTCGCCACCGGTGACCTGATCACCGCCTGGCTGCTGGTCCGCCAGGCGGAGGTGGCGCTCGCCGCGCTCTCCGGCGAGGTCGGCGAGAAGGACCGGCACTTCTACGAGGGCAAGCTCGCCGCCGCCCGCTTCTTCACCACCCAGGTGCTGCCGCTCCTGGCCGGGGAGCGGGCCATCGTCGAGAACACCGACAACTCGCTGATGCAGGTCGACGAGGCGGCGTTCTAGGAGGACCCCCTCCTCCAGGCCCGCACGCCGACGGCCGTCCCTCCCCAGGGGCGGCCGTCGGCCGTTTCCCGGGGCGGTCGCGCTGGGCATGCCCGGAGGACGACGACGACGGGAGCACGGCGATGACCGATCCGCAGGGCAGCGACCGCATCCAGCAGGACATCCCCACCAGTTCCGGCACCGGCGACAACAGCGACAGCGGGTCCTCCTTCGAGGACGTGCCGCTGACCCGCGAGGACGCCCTGGCGCGGGACGCCGAGCAGGGTGACGACCTGCCCGCCCGCGGCGTCAGTGGTCCCGCTCTCTCCGAGCGTGCCGACCCGCCCGGCGGGGCATGAGCCCCCGCAGCCACCGAGCGAGAGGACCGACATGAGCGAGACCGACAGCAGCGGCTACGGGGAGTCCCCCGACACGGCCGACAGCGACGCCAACCTCATCGACGGCCGGACCGGCGACAACGCCGGCGACCGCGGCGAGCTCGACACCACGCTGACCACCGACGACGAGGCCCAGCGCGACGACTCCGTCGTGCGCGGCGGCAACGACGCGTCCTAGATCCAGCCGTGCCGGCGCGCGGCCTCCACGGCCGCGTGCCGGTTCGCCGCACCCAGCTTGGCCGCGGCCGCGGACAGGTGGTTGCGGACCGTGCCCGGTGACAGGTGGATGCGCGTGGCGATCTCCTCCACGGGCGCGCCGGTGGAGGCCAGTTCCAGGACGTCGGCCTCGCGGGGCGTCAGCGGGCTGTCGCCCGCGCTGATCGCCTCGGCGGCGAGCTCCGGGTCGACGTAGCGCCCGCCCCCGTGCACGGTGCGGACGACCTCGCCGAGCACCGCCGCCTGCACCGTCTTGGGCAGGAACCCGCGCACGCCCGCCGCCAGCGCCCGCTTGAGATGTCCCGGACGGCCGTGCCCGGTGACGATGACGCACGCGCAGCCGGGCAGGAGGGCGGCCAGCTCGGCGGCGACCGAGATCCCGTCCCGGTCGGGCATCTGCAGGTCGAGGACGGCGACGTCGGGCGTGTGGGCCCGTGCCATGGCCAGCGCCTCGGCGCCGGAGGCCGCCTGCGCGACGACCTCGATGTCGTCCTCGAGGCCGATCAGCGCCGCGAGGGCCGAGCGGATCAGGTTCTCGTCGTCGGCGAGCAGCACCCGGATCACGCGGCCTCCTCCAGGGGCAGGCGGGCGACCAGGACGAAGCGGTCGCCGTCGTCGGCCGTCGCCGCCAGCCGTCCGGACAGGGAGGCCAGGCGCTCGGCCAGCCCCGTCAGCCCGTTTCCCCACGGCACGTCGGCCGGCCCGGCTCCGTCGTTGACGACGCGGAGCTCGGCTGCCCCGTCCGCGACGGTCAGCGTGATCGCGCACTCCTCCGCCCGGCTGTGCCGCAGCACGTTGGTCACCGCCTCGCGGACCACCCAGCCGAACGCCGTCTGCACCTCGCCCGGGAGGGCCGGGCCGCGCTCGTCGCCCTCGACCGTGCAGCGCACGCCGGCGGCGCGCAGCACCGAGCGCGCCCCGGCGAGCTCGCCGCCCAGGTCGGCGTTGCGGTAGCCGCGGACGACCTCGCGGACCGCCCGCAGCGACTGCTCGGCGATCCGGCTGATGTCGGCGACCTCGTCGGCGGCCTCCGGCCGCTGCCGCCGCACCAGCTCGCCGGCGAGCTGGCTCTTCACCGCGATGGTCGACAGGTCGCGACCCATGACGTCGTGCAGGTCGCGGGCGAAGCGCAGCCGCTCCTCGGCCACCGCGAGCTGCAGCTGCACGCCGCGGGTGCGCTCCATCTCCACGACGACGTCCAGCACCCACACCGTGAAGCGGAAGGCCAGCGCGAGGAAGGCGACCGTCGCCCCGACGGCGATGCCCAGCACCGCGGCAGCCGCGGGCGGCGCGCCGGCCACCGCTGCCGTGACCCCGACGGCGACGCCGACGACCGCCGCGGCGCGGACCAGCAGCCCGGTCGGCCAGGCCGTCGAGACCGCCACCAGCGCCATCGCCGGGCCCAGCGCGGTGCCCCAGGCCAGTGCGGGGGTGTCCGGGCCCTCGGGTCCGAACGCGGCGACCGCGACCGCCGAGGTGCCGACCGCGGCGACGGCGGTCGCCGCGAGCGGGGCGCCGGGCAGCGGCCGCTCCTCCCGGCGCGCGAGCAGGCCGGCCCGCGCCAGCACGATGCCGGCGACACCGACGGCCGCCGACCCGACGAGGAACGCCGCCACGGCCGCACCGACCGGGCGCTGCGACGACCCGTACACCCCCACGGCCAGCAGCGGCGTCATCGCCAGCCAGATGTAGAACGACCAGCGGGTGTAGAGGTCGATGCGCTGCGGGTCGGTGCGGCTTTCCCACCAGCGCGAGACGATCGGCACGGCCCGCATGCTGCCGTACCGACCGCCCACCGCGCGGATCACCGCCGGGGTGCCCACCGGAACACCCGCGGCGCGACCACGGCCGCGGCGACCAGCCACGCGCCGAGCACGGCCAGCGGCAGGGGCGCGGCCGCCCAGGCTCCGGCGGCGTCCACCGCCGTGCCGTCTTCCGTGCGGCCGGCCAGGCCCAGCTGTGCCAGCTCCACCACCGGGGTGAGCGGCAGCAGGCGGGCGACCTGGGCCAGCTGCTCGGGCAGCGCCGACAGCGGGAAGAGCAGGCCGGAGAGCGCGGTCGTCGCCATCACGACGGGCAGGGTGGTGATCTGGGCGCTCTCCGGGGTCCGGGTGAAGCTGGTGCTGGCGATCGCGAGCAGCAGCATGAGCGCTCCGCCGCCGAGCAGCGCGAGCAGCGGCAGGACGACGTCGACCGGGGCGATCCACTCACCGATGACGGCGACGCCTGCTGCCACCAGCGAGACCTGGACGACGGTCACCAGGAGCGTGGGCGCGGCCGTGCCCAGCAGCACCTCGGCCTCGGTCAGCTCGCCGGTGCGCATGCGCTGGAGCACGAGTTCCTCGCGCCGGGCGACGAAGGTCGTCACCAGGTTGTAGTAGGTCAGGAAGACGAGCGTGATGCCGACGGCGGCCACGAGCAGCTGCGGTCCGGCCGCGCCGCCCCGGTCGAGGCCGAACGCCGGCACGGCGGCCACCAGCAGCAGCGGCAGGAGCACCGAGTTCACCAGCGCGGTGCGGTTGCGCACCAGCAGGCGGGTCTCGGCGCCGGCCAGGACGGAGGTGCGGCGCACCCGGGAGCGCCCGGGGGGCGGCACCGGAGCGGGCGGGGTCGGCGTCGGCTGGTCCACGGCGGTCATGGGGGTCCTCCTCGGGGATCGGACGATCAGGCGGCGGGGCGGGCGAGGTGCGGGACGTCGTCGGCCTCGTCGGCCTCGTCGGCGACGGCGAGGAAGGCCTGCTCGAGCGTCGCCGAGCGGGCCTGCAGCCCGGTCAGGACCGCGCCCTCGCGGTCGGCCCAGACCAGCAGCCGGGTCAGCACCGGCTGCAGCGCCCGGGTGCGCAGCTCGACGCGGGAGCCGGAGGAGACCAGCTGCGCCCCGGGGATGACCGGCAGCTCCGGTGCGTCCGGCGCGAGCTCGAAGCGGATGGTCGCCGGCTGGGTGGCGGCGATCTCCCCCGCGGTGCCGGACAGGACGATGCGCCCGGCGCGCATCACCGCGATCCGGTCGGCCAGCTCCTCGGCCTCCTCCAGGTGGTGGGTGGTGAGCACGACGGCGGCCCCCTCGCGGACCCGTCGGCGGACCAGCTGCCAGACGGTGCGGCGGCTCTCGGGGTCCAGGCCGGTGGTCGGCTCGTCGAGCACGAGGACCCGCGGCCGGCCGAGCAGCGCGAGGGTGAGGTCCAGCCGCCGGCGCTCGCCGCCGGACAGGCTGCGGACGCGGACGTCGGCCCGGTCGGTCAGGCCGACCTGGGCCAGGGCCTCGTCCACCGGCTGGGGCGCGGTGAGCGTGCCCGCCCAGGTGCGCACCGTCTCGGCGACGGTGAGGTCGCCGGGCAGCCCGCTGGACTGCAGCAGCACGCCGAGCCCGGGCCGCACCGCCGCCCGCTCGGCGACCGGGTCGCGGCCGAACACGCGGACCGTGCCCGCCGCGGGGCGGGCCAGCCCCTCGACGACCTCCAGGGCGGAGGTCTTGCCGGCGCCGTTGACGCCCAGCAGGGCGAACACCTCGCCGGGGGCGACCTCGAACGAGATCCCGCGGACGGCCGCGAAGCCGCCGTACCGGCGCTCGAGGTCCACGACCTCGACGGCCGGCCCGATCGGTGCGGCCACCGGCGAGAGCCGGGAGGGGGCGGGGTTCGGGTGCACGGGGACCTCCTCGGTGCGCCCGTCGGCCGGGGTTCGGCCGGTGCTCCCGGGCGCACCTCCGAGGCTGCCGCCGCGCCCCGTCCGGCACAGGTGCCGTCCCTCACGGCCTGGAGGGCCGCGGGCACGGCCGGCCCATGACACGTGTCACGGGTCGGTCGTGCGGCGGCTAGACCGACGAGGGGCGGCGGTCCTTGACGACGACGGCCTTGTCCTCGGAGAGGTCGCGCTCGCCCGTCTCGCCGTACGTGGCGACCGCGACGAGCGTGATGACGGCGCAGGCGACGATGTACAGGGCGACGGCGAACACGTTGGGGTCAGCGAAGCTGCCCAGCAGCGCCAGTGCGATCAGCGGCGCCGGCGCACCGGCCACCAGGGAGGCGAGCTGGGCGCCGACCGAGACGCCGGTGTAGCGCGCCTTGGTGCCGAACAGCTCGGAGAAGAACGCCGCCTGGGGGCCGTACATCGCGCCGTGGAACAGCAGCCCGACGGTGATGGCGACGACGGCGAGGAAGAAGTCCCCGGTGCCGAGCAGGCCGAAGAAGGCGAACGCCCACGCGCCGACGCCGAGGGCGCCGAACAGGTAGACCGGCTTGCGGCCGATGCGGTCCGACAGCGCACCCCACAGCGGGATGGTGACCAGGTGCACGGCCGAGGCGATGAGCACGGCGTTGAGGGCGAAGGAGGAGTCCAGCCCCTCGACGTCGGTCAGGTAGGTGAGGCTGAAGGCGGTGAGCAGGTAGAAGGAGACGTTCTCGGCGATCCGTGCCCCCATCGCGGTGAGCACCTCACGCTTGTACCGGGTGAGCACGGTGACGATCGGCGCCTTCTCGACCGCCCCGCTCGCCGCGGCCTTGGCCTCGGCCTCCCGCTGGGCCTCCAGGAAGACCGGCGACTCGGTCACCGTCAGCCGCACGTACAGACCGACCAGGATGAGCACCGCCGACAGCAGGAACGGGATGCGCCACCCCCAGGCCTCGAACGCCTCGTCGGACTGGACGGTGGCCAGCAGGGCGAGGACCCCGGTGGCCAGGAGGTTGCCCGCCGGTGCGCCGGCCTGCGGCCAGGACGCCCAGAAACCACGGTGCTCCGGCTTGCCGTGCTCGGAGACGATCAGGACCGCGCCGCCCCACTCGCCACCGAGCGCGAAGCCCTGCACCAGCCGCAGCGCGATGAGCAGGATCGGCGCGAGCACGCCGACGGAGTCGTACGTGGGCAGCAGGCCGATGCAGAAGGTGGCGCCGCCCATCATCAGCAGCGAGATGACCAGGAGCCGCTTGCGGCCGAGCCGGTCGCCGTAGTGGCCGAAGACCAGCGCGCCGACCGGGCGGGCGAAGAAGCCGACGGCGTAGGTGGCGAAGGCGGCCAGGACGCCGACGAAGTCGTCCTGCTCGGGGAAGAACAGCGGGCCGAAGACGAGCGCGGCCGCCGAGCCGTAGAGGAAGAAGTCGTACCACTCCACGGTCGTGCCGATGATGCTCGCGCCGACCACGCGGGCGAAGTTCGATCCTGCGGGTGCGCCGGACCGCCCGGCAGCGGACATGGGGTCTCCTCGAGGGTCCTCGTGTCACCGGTGCAGGTCGACGCTAGAGCGAGGTGACGTGGTCCACCATCCGAGGCTGTGCCACGGTGGCGCCATGGAGGCGACGGGCACGCTGGCGGGACGACGGGCTCTGGTCACGGGAGGCGCCTCGGGCATCGGCCGCGCCTGCGTGGAGCGGCTCGCGGCGGCGGGCGCGTCCGTCGTCGTGCTCGACCGGGACGGCGCCGCGGCCGCGGAGGTGGCGACGGCGGTGGGCGGCACCGCGCTGGCCGCGGACCTCACCGATCTCGACGGCATCGACGCCCTCGACCTGGACGTCGACGTCCTGGTCAACAACGCCGGCCTGCAGCACGTCGCCCCGCTGCACGAGTTCCCCGTCGACCGCTTCTCGCTGATCATCCGGCTGATGCTGGAGGCCCCCTTCCGGCTGGTGCGCGGCGCGCTGCCGCACATGTACCGCCAGGGCTGGGGCCGGATCGTGAACGTGAGCTCCGTCCACGGACTCCGGGCCTCGGCGTACAAGAGCGCGTACGTCACCGCCAAGCACGGCCTGGAGGGGCTGTCGAAGGTGATCGCGCTGGAGGGCGCCCCGTACGGCGTCACCTCCAACTGCGTGAACCCGGCGTACGTGCGGACGCCGCTGGTGGAGGGGCAGATCGCCGACCAGGCGGCGGCGCACGGGCTCTCCGAGGACGAGGTGGTCGAGCAGGTGATGCTGGCGCCGGCCGCGGTGAAGCGCCTGATCGAGCCAGAGGAGGTGGCCGAGGCCGTCGCGTACCTGTGCTCCCCTGCCGCGGTCTCGATCACCGGCAGCTCGCTGGTCATGGACGGCGGGTGGAGCGCCCACTGAGGCCGGACGTCGCCACCCCCGCCGCGGGGCCGCTTACGCTCGGTGCGTGCGCGCGGAGGTCTGGCAGGAGCGGGCCCGCGTGCACGCCGACCGCGCCGACGCGCTCACGGCGGGGCACCGGGCCCGGCGGGCGCGGGGGGAGAGGCACGCCGTCGAGGACTTCCTCTTCACCTACTACGACACCCGCCCGGCCCTGCTGCGCCGCTGGCATCCCGGGGTCGGCACCGCGCTCGAGCCCGCCCCGGACGGTCCCCCGCCGCACGCGGCCTGGCGGTGGTACCGCACCGGCGCCGACGGCACGGTCGCCCTGGACGCCGCCGCGTTCACCGCCGACCGGGGGGACGGCGTCCGTGCCATCGCCCGGCTGCTGGCCGCCACCGCGGCGCGGCCGATGGCCACCGGCTGCTTCGGCCTGCACGAGTGGGCCATGGTCTACCGCGCCGACGAGCGCCGGCACCCGCTGCCGCTGCGCCTGGGGCGGGCCGGCACCGACGCCGTCGTGGAGGGGGCCACCATCCGGTGCACCCACTACGACGCCTTCCGCTTCTTCACGCCGGAGGCCGCGCCGCTCAACCGGCTGCAGCCGACCCGGGCCACCCAGGCCGACCTGGAGCAGCCGGGCTGCCTGCACGCCTCGATGGACTGCCACAAGTGGGCGCTGAAGCTGGGCCCCGCCGTCCCCGGCGAGCTGGCGCTCGACTGCTTCGCCCTCGCCGCGGACGTCCGGCGGCTGGACATGCAGGCCTCGCCCTACGACCTCACCGCCTACGGCGAGCCGGCCGTGGCCATCGAGACCCCGGAGGGCAAGGCCGAGTACGTCACCCGGCAGCGGGCGCTGGGCGAGCGGGCGCAGGCCCTGCGCGCGCGGCTGCTGGCCGTCTGCGACGCCCTGCTGGCCGCCTGAGCGGGCCGGCCGCGGCGGGCCGTACGGTCGGGGAGTGACCTCCACGCGCACCGGCCGCTGGCTGCACCTCGACGGCACCACGAACACCCGCGACCTGGGCGGGCTGCCCACGACCGACGGCGGCACGACGGCCTCCGGCCGGATCCTGCGCAGCGACAACCTGCAGACGCTCAGCGAGGCCGACGTCCGGCTGCTGGTGGAGGAGCTCGGGCTGCGCGAGGTCATCGACCTGCGCACCACCGCCGAGGTGCTCCTGGAGGGGCGCGGCCCGCTGCGGGCGCAGCCGGTCACCCACCGCCACTTCTCCCTGCTCCCGGAGCGCGGGCACCACACCGACGTCTTCGCCGCCGAGGAGGAGGACGCCCCGCCGGTCGAGCTGCCGGCCGACTGGGGCGAGTCGCTGCTGCCGCGCCAGGTCGCCGAGAGCGACCAGGGGGAGCCGCCCGCGGTGCGCTCGTACCTGGGCTACCTGGCGCACCGGCCGGAGAACGTGCTCGGGGCGCTGCGCGCCCTCGCGACGCCCGAGGCGGGCGCCTCGGTGGTGCACTGCGCCGCCGGCAAGGACCGCACCGGGGTGATCGCGATGTTCGCCCTCGCCGCGGCCGGGGTGCCGCACGAGGAGATCGTCGCCGACTACGCGATGACCGCCGACGTCATCGAGGCCCTGGTGGCCAAGCTGGCGACGTCCCCGACCTACGCCGACGACATGACCAGCCGGGACATCGCCACGCACACCCCGCGCGCGGACACCATGGACCGGCTGCTCACCCTGCTCGACGAGCGGTACGGCGGCCCCCTCGGCTGGCTGACCGAGCACGGCTTCGGGCCCGCGGAGCAGGCGGCGCTGCGGGCGCGGCTGCGCGACTGAGCCGGGCGGTCAGCCGGCGGGGGCGTCCTCGCTGCGGGGGCTGCCGTCGCGGCGACGGTGCTTGTGCCGGTACATGGCCGCGTCGGCCGCCCCGAGCAGCTCGTCGGCGGAACCGGCGCCGCCGGTGTGCACCGCGACCCCGACGCTGGTCGTGACCGGCACCTCCCGGCGGTCGAGCACGAACGGGTCGGCGAAGCAGCCCTGCACCCGGGTCACGACCGCCCCCGCGTCGGCCGGCGCGGCCAGCGCCGGCAGCAGCACCGCGAACTCGTCCCCGCTGAGCCGGCCGACGGTGTCGCCCGGCCGGATCGCCGCGCGCAGCCGCGCCGCCACCCGGCGGAGCAGCTCGTCGCCGGCCGCGTGGCCCATCGAGTCGTTGACCGCCTTGAACCCGTCGAGGTCGCAGAACAGCACGCCGACCGACCGGCCCGGGCCGGCGGCGGCCAGGGCCGTCTCCAGGCGGTCGCGGAACAGCACCCGGTTGGGCAGCCCGGTCAGCGCGTCGTGCGTCGCCTGGTGGCGCACCGTCTCCAGCAGCCGCGCCTTCTGCAGCGCCGTCGCCGCCTGGTCGGCCACGCCGAGCAGCCGCACCAGCACCTCGCCCTCGAGGTCGGGCGGCGTGCGGCCGGCCGGCCAGCTGACCACCGCGATGCCGAGGAACTGCTCCTCGGCCACGAGCGGGACGACGATCGCGTCGGTGACGCCCGCGGCCTCCAGCCGGGCGCGCACCTCGGGGGCGACCGACCCCACGTGCAGGACCTGTGGCTGCCGGTCGGTCATCAGCCGCACCAGGTCGGGCAGGTCGGAGGCCCGCAGCGGCGGCTCGTCGTCCGCCGCCGGCCCGGACGCGTCCGCCGACCGCAGCGCGCCGGCCGCCGGGTCCCACAGCAGCACCCGGGCGCGGTCGCAGCCGACGATCGCCGGGAGGGCGCCGGCCACGAGGGCGCAGACGGTGCCGGCGTCGGCGGCCGCGGCCAGTTCGTGCGCCAGCCCCAGCAGCTCGCCGGCGCGGCGGGCCTGACGGCGGGCCTCGGAGAGCGCGACCAGCAGGTCGAGGGCGGCCGCGGCGTGCCCGGCGTAGGCCGCCAGCATCGCCGGCTCGTCGGCCAGGTCGCCGCCGGTCGCGTTGAGCGCCGCCAGCCGGCCGTGCCGGCGGCGGGCCGAGGCGATCTCGACGACGACGGCCGAGGAACCGAGGTCCTCGCCGCGCAGCAGCGCCGTCCCCAGCCGCTGGATCTCCTCCGGGCGCAGCCCGTTGCCGCGCAGCAGCGGCGGGCCGCCCTCGGGATCGGCGACGGCGAGCAGGTGGGCCGGGGCGAAGACCGCCTCGGAGGCCCGCACCACGACGCGCTGCAGGACCTCGTCGAGGTCCTCCCCGGCCACCAGGTCACCGGCCGCGGACTGCAGCGTGCGCAGCTGGCCGCGCAGCGCGGTGAGCTCCGCCTCGGCCGCACCGGTGGCGTTCCGGTGCCGGCGACCGCGCCGGCGCCGCTGCCAGGTGACCCGGTAGACGCAGGTGGGGCCGTCGCCGGTGCCGCAGGTGGCCTCCGCGAACCGCCCCGCGGGGAGGCCGAAGATCTCGGGCACCGTCGTGGCCAGCCCGTGCGCGTAGCGGCAGTCGAGCTCGCTGTGCCGGTGGCCCGGGGCGAGGGTCATGGCGAGGGTGGCCGAGGTCGGCCGCAGCTCCAGCACCTCGACCGTCTGCACGGTCGTGAACTTGGAGATGGCGCGCGGGAAGTGCCGGTACACCGACCGGGGCGAGCCCAGCGCGCGCAGCACGAGCACCAGCGAGTGACCCATGCCGCTGCGCATGGCGGTGGCGCCCAGCGTGTACATCGTGTCGGGGTCGCCGAGCACCTCGGTGGCCGCCTCGTACATCCGGATCCGGGAGGCGTAGGACCACCAGGCCGACCGGTCGGCCAGCTCGGCACCGCGCCCGCTCAGCCCGGCCCGGGCGAGCACCGCGTCCACCGCCGCCTCCCCGCCGCGGACGCGCACGTGCTCGAGCAGGGCGGCCAGGACCGCGCCCGACGTCTCGCGGGGCTCGGCCGCCGCGGGGCGGACGGCGGACGGGTCGGTCTCCACACCCCCACATCGGCACCGGGCGGTCCGCTGTTGAGCGGGTCTCCCCCGGACGAGGCGGTCAGCCGGCGGGGGCGTCCTCGGCCCGGGTGCTGCCCCCGCGGCGGCCGTGCTTGTGCCGGTACATCGCCGCGTCGGCGGCGCGCAGCAGCTCGTCGGCGCGGCCCCACTCCCCTGCGTGCACGGCGACCCCCACGCTGGTGCTCACCGGCACCTCCCGGCGGTCCAGCAGGAACGGATCGGCGAAGCAGCCCTGCACCCGGGTCACGACCGCGTCGGCGTCGGCCGGCGATCCCAGGCCGGGGAGCAGCACCGCGAACTCGTCCCCGCTGAGCCGGCCGACGGTGTCGCCGGGGCGCACCGCCGCGCGCAGCCGCGCGGCGACCCGCTTCAGCAGCTCGTCGCCGGCCGCGTGGCCCATCGAGTCGTTGACGGCCTTGAAGCCGTCCAGGTCGCAGAACAGCACGCCCACGTGCCCGTCGGCCCGCACCGAGGCCAGCGCCGCCCCCACCCGCTCCAGGAACAGCACCCGGTTGGGCAGCCCGGTGAGCGAGTCGTGCGTCGCCTGGTGGCGCACCGTCTCCAGCAGCCGGGCCTTCTGCAGCGCCGTCGCCGCCTGGTCGCCCACGCCGCGCAGGCGGACCAGCGCCTCGCCGTCCAACTGCGCCGGCGCCTGGCCGGCCCGCCAGCTGGCGGTGGCGACGCCCAGGAAGGTGCTGCCCGCCAGCAACGGGACGGCCAGCACGTCGGCGACGCCCAGCGCGCCGAGCAGCGACCGGAGCACCGGGCTGCATCCGGCCGCGGTCAGGCGGCGCGGCTCCCGGTCGGTCAGCATCCCCACCAGCTCGGGGACGTCCTCCGCGGACAGGCCCGTGGCCAGCAGGAGCTCGGCGGCACTCGGGGTCAGGCCGGTCGTGGCGACGGCGCGCAGGCTGCCGGAGGCGGGCTCCCACAACATCACCGAGGCGCTGCTGGAGCCGACCACCGCCGGCAGGGTCTCGGCGACACCCGTGCAGACGGCGGCCGCGTCGGCGGCGGTGGCCAGCCGGTGGGCCAGGCCGAGCAGGGTGCCGGCGCGGGCAGCCTCCTGCCGCGCCTGCTCGAGGGCGAAGACGAGGTCCAGCGCCGCGGCCGCGTGCCCGGCGTAGGCGGCGAGCATCTCCCGCTCGCCACCCAGCGCGCCCTCGCCGGGCCGGTAGAGGGCGGCGAGCCGGCCGTGCCGGCGCCGTGTCGAGACGACGTCCACCACGACGGCCGAGGGGCCGAGGTCCTCGCCGTCCAGCAGCCGGCGGGCGACGTCGCGCACCTGGTCGCCGGGCACCCCGGCTGCGTGCACCAGCGGCTCGCCACCCTCGGGCGAGTGGACGGCGAGCAGGTAGCCCGGGGCCAGCACCGCATTGGCGGCGCGGTCGACGACGCGGTGCAGGACCGAGTCGAGGTCGTCGCCGGCGACGAGGTCGGTGGCGGCCGACTGCAGGGCGCGCAGCTGGGCGCGCAGCGCGGTGAGCTCGGCGTCCACCGACGACGTGCGGGGGCGGCCGCGCCAGCGCGACCGCCGCGACCAGGTCAGGTGGTAGACGCAGGCCGGGTGGCCGTCGGACTCGCACTCCTCGTGCCGGACCTCGGCCGGGGGGAGCCCGAAGACGGCGGGGACCATGCCGATGAGCCCGCGCGCGTAGTCGCAGTCCAGCCGCGAGTGGGGGTACCCGTCGTGCAGCCGGTAGCGGATGGTCGCCCAGGTGCTGCCCGAGGCCAGCACCTCCATGGTGGAGGTGGTGCTGAAGTTCCCGACCGCCCGCGGGAGCCGGCGGTAGACCTGCCGCGGTGACCCCATGGCACGGACCACCAGGACCAGCGCGGGGTTCATCCCGTGGCGCAGCGACTCGGCGCCGACCCGGAACATCGTGGCCGGATCACCGAGCACCTCCGTGGCGGCCGCGAACAGGCGGATGCGGGTGGCGTAGCTGGTCCACCGCGCGGACTCCGACAGCTGCTCGGCCGTCCACGGCACGCCGGAACGGCGCAGCACCTCGTCGACGGCGGCGTCCCCGCCCGCGGTCCGCACGTAGCTGATCAGCAGCGCGGTCGTCGCACCCGACGTCTCGCGCGGCTCCTCGTCGGCCGGCGACACCGGGGCTGCGGGGTTCCGGTTCTCCACGGACTCCGCTTCGGCAGGTGGGCCCCCGAGGTTGAGCGGTCCGCCCCCTTGGGGGGAGCCGGCGGACCCTTGCGTCCGCTCGGTCCCAGGAGTACAACCGACGTATACCCCCCAGGGGTATTTGACGGAGAGGAGCCGGTCATGACCACCCACCTGCACACCCACTCCCACGACACGGGGCACGCCGGACCGGTCGGCTGGCCGGCCGCGGCCCGCGCCACGCTGCACTGCCTCACCGGCTGCGCCATCGGCGAGGTGCTGGGCATGGTCATCGGGACGGCGCTCGGATGGTCGGCCGGCGCCACCATCGCCCTCGCCGTCGCGCTGGCGTTCGTCTTCGGCTACGCGCTGACGGTGCGCGGCGTGCTTCGGGCCGGCCTGCCGCTGCGCCAGGCGGTGCGCGTGGCGCTGGCCGCCGACACGATCTCGATCGCCGTCATGGAGCTGGTCGACAACGGCGTGATGGTCACCGTGCCCGGCGCGATGGAGGCGGGCCTGGCCAGCGCCGTGTTCTGGCTGGCCCTGGCGGGCGCGCTCGCGGTGGCCTTCGTCGTCACCCTGCCGGTGAACCGCTGGCTGATGAGCCGCGGTCGCGGGCACGCCGTCGTCCACGGCCTGCACTGACGGCAGCGACACGGCCCCGGACGGCAAGCGACCCCGGTCTCCCAGAGGAGGCCGGGGTCGCGCACGTCGGCACCCGCGCGCGGCGGGTGCGGCCGGTCAGCGGAAGAGCGATCCGCCGTTGGCCATGGTCAGCAGCTCCTCGCGCAGGGCGGGGCTGGTGCTGCGGCTGAGGGCACGGTCGAGCGCCCGCTGGGTGCGCGCGACCTGCCGACGCCGACGCCAGTGGGACAGCACGGTGCTCATCGATGGACCTCTCTCAGTACGGGGGCGACACCCGTAGTAAAGCAGGCCCTGCTCGCTTTGTTCCTAAGGATCGAAGGCAGGTTCGTGTGATGTCCTCGACATGTTCACCCCTCGGGGTGAGCTGTCACCGTCCGGCCAGCACCGCACGGACCGCGGCGCGCCCCGCGGACGGGTCGGCGGCGGCCAGCGCCACCTCCGCCGCCCGCGTGCAGTCGGCGAGGTCGACGGTGGCCAGCCGGGCGCCCACGCCCGCTATCGAGGACGAGGCGCAGGACAGCGAGGTCACGCCGAGTCCGACCAGCACGCAGGCCAGGAGCGGGTCGGCGGCCGCCTCGCCGCACACGCCGACCGGCTTGCCCGCCCGGCGGCCGGCCGCCGCGGTGAGCTGCACGAGCGCCAGGAGCGCCGGCTGCCACGGATCGGTGAGGTCGGCCAGCTCGCCGGAGAGCCGGTCGGCGGCCAGCGCGTACTGCGACAGGTCGTTGGTGCCGATCGACAGGAAGTCGACCACCTCGAGGAACCGGTCGGCCAGCAGCGCCACCGACGGCACCTCCACCATCACCCCCGGCACCAGGCCCCGGTCGCGCACGCGCCCGGCGAAGTCGGCCGCCTCGGCGACGGTGGCGACCATCGGTGCCATCACCCACGGGGTGGTGCCGGTGCGGCCGGCGGCCGCGGCGATCGCGTCGAGCTGGCGGTCGAGCAGGCCGGGATCGCGGCGGGCCACGCGCAGCCCGCGGACGCCGAGCGCGGGGTTGGCCTCGGCCGGCGGCGTGGCGAACGCCAGCGGCTTGTCCGACCCCGCGTCCAGGGTGCGGACGACGACCCGCCGCCCCGCGCAGGCGGTGAGGACGTCGGCGTAGCCGGCCGCCTGCTCCTCCACCGACGGCTCCTCCGCGCGACCGAGGAAGGCCAGCTCGGTCCGCAGCAGGCCGATGCCCTCGGCGTGCGCGGCGACCGCGGCGCGGGCGCCGTCGCCGTCCTGCACGTTGGCCAGCAGCGACACCGCGACGCCGTCGCGGGTGCGGGCCGGACCGCGGTAGGCGGCCAGCGCGGCGGCCGCCTCCGCCGCCGCGGCGACCCGGGCGCGCGCCTCGGCGGGGTCCGGATCGACGGTGACCGTGCCCTGGTCGCCGTCGACGAGCACCAGCGCGCCGGCCGGGACGTCGCCCAGCCCGGCCACCGCGACGACGCAGGGCAGCCCCAGCTGGCGGGCGATGATCGCGGTGTGGCTGGTGGCGCCGCCCTCGCTGGTGGCCAGCGCGAGCACGCGCGCCGGGTCGAGCCCGGCGGTGTCGGCGGGAGCCAGGTCGGTGGCCAGCAGGACCGAGGGCACCTCGGGCGCCGGGATGCCCGGCTCCGGCTGCCCGGTCAGCTCGGCGACGATCCGGTCGCGGACGTCGCGGACGTCGGTCGCCCGCTCGGCCATCAGGCCCCCGAGCGAGGTGAACAGCTCGACGAACTGCTGGGCCGCCGCGACGGTCGCCTCCGCGGCACCCGCGCCGGCGTCGATCCGCTGCTCGACCGCCGACAGCAGCCCGCGGTCACGGGCCAGGCCGGCGGTCGCGGTGAGCACCTCCGCGCTCACGCCGGTGGCACCGGCCGCCCGCCGCTCCAGCCGCTCGGCCACGACCGAGGCGGCGGCGACGAACCGCGCCTTCTCCCCCGCCCGCGCGGCCGAGTCGAGCTCCGGCCCCTCCCCCTCGGGCAGCCGGACCGCGCCGGAGGGGCGGACCACCGGGCCGAGGACCACCCCCGGGACGACCGGCGTGCCGGTGAGGACGGTGGCCGGGGTGGCGGAGGAGACGGACATCGGTACCTCACTGTCAGGGACGCGGGGAGCGGTGACCAGAGTCACGACTTCCTGTTGACTTGTCAACGTAACCCACGTAGAACAACACCAACGCAGAAGCAAAGCAACACAACCGGGCACCACGGACGGCGGGAGGGCGGATGTACGCGGAGGAGCGCCAGCAGGCGATCGCCGGCGCGGTCGTCGACCGGGGCCGGGTCGCGGTCACCGCCCTCGCCGAGGAGTACGGCGTCACCACCGAGACCATCCGCCGCGACCTCGCGGTGCTGGAGCGCGCCGGCGTCCTGCGCCGGGTGCACGGCGGCGCGGTCCCCGCGGGAGCGCTGGCCCTGGCCGAGACGGCACTGGGCGAGCGCTCGGCCACCCGCGGCGAGGCCAAGCGGAAGATCGCCGCGGCCGCGGCCGACCTCCTGCCCGGCCCGGAGGGCAGCCTGCTGCTCGACGGCGGCAGCACGACCGCCGCGCTCGCCGAACTGCTCCCCGGGGACCGCCGGCTGTTCGTCGCCACCAACTCGGTCCCGATCGCCGCCCGCCTGGCGGCCGGCCCGGGTCTCACCCTCCACGTGCTCGGCGGCCGGGTGCGCGGCATCACCCAGTGCGCGGTCGGCGAGACGCCGGTGCGGGCCCTGGCCGACCTGCGGCTGGACGTCGTCTTCCTCGGCGCCAACGGGGTCACCGCCGGCCACGGCTGCACCACCCCCGACGAGGCGGAGGCCGCGGTGAAGAAGGCGATGGTGCGGGCCGGGCAGCGGGTGGTCGTCCTCGCCGACAGCAGCAAGCTGGGCCGCGAGCACCTCGTCCGCTTCGCCGCCCTCGACGACGTGGACGTGCTGGTCACCGACGCCGACGCGGACCCGGCCGAGGTCGCCCGCCTCGAGGACGCCGGTGTCGAGGTGCTGGTCGCGTGACGGCGTCCCGCGGCCGGGTCGTCACCCTCACCGCCAACCCCAGCCTCGACCGCACCCTCGCCCTGCCCGGCGCCCTCGAGCGCGGCAGCGTGGTGCGGCTGGCCCCGAGCAGCACCGAGCCCGGCGGCAAGGGCGTCAACGTGGCGCGGGCGCTGGCCGCCGCCGGTGCCGACGTCCTGACCGTGCTGCCGGCCGCCGACGGCGACCCGATCGTCGGGGCCCTGCGCGGGCTCGGCCTGCCTTTGGCCACCGTGCCGGTGACCGCCCCGGTGCGCACCAACTACAGCCTCACCGAGCCCGACGGCACGACCACCAAGCTCAACGAGCCGGGCACCCCGCTCGACGCCGGCACCCGGGCCGCCCTCTCCGACGTGCTCGTCCGCGCGGCCACCGGCGCGGCGTGGGTGGTGCTCTCCGGCTCGCTGCCCCCGGGCACGCCGGCCGACTGGTACGCCGAGCTGGTCACCGCCCTGCGGCCGACCGGCGCCCGGATCGCCGTCGACACCTCCGAGGCGCCGCTGCTGGCGCTGCTCGACGCCGGCCGCTCCGCCGCACCGGACCTGCTCAAGCCCAACGCCGAGGAGCTGGCACAGGTCGTCGGCGGCACCGAGCAGGCCCTGCTGGCCGATGCGGGGGCGCTGCTCGACGCGGTGGCCCAGCTGCACCGGCGCGGGGTCGCCGAGGTGCTGCTCACCCTCGGCGGCGACGGCGCGCTGCTGTCCACCGGAGAGGCCACCTGGACCGCCCGCGCGCCGCGGATCGCCGTCCGCAGCACCGTGGGCGCCGGCGACTCCAGCCTCGCCGGCCACCTGCTCGCCGACCTCGCCGGCGCGCCGCCGGCCGAGCGGCTGCGCCGCGCCGTCGCCTCCGGCTCGGCCGCCGCCGCGCTCCCCGGATCCGCCGTCCCCACCCCGGCCCAGGTGGACGTCGGCGCCGTGCTCGTCACCCCCGGGCCGCCCCCTCCCCCCGCCCCGACGTCCCGCACCGCCCCCGTCCCGGCCCCCGGCCGCGACGCCCGCTGAGCCTCCCGGAGAGGTCCCCATGTCACCCCTGATCACCCCCGAGCTGGTCGTCCTCGACGCCTCCCTCGGCACCGACAAGGACGCCGTCGTCCGCCGGCTCGCCGGACTGGTCGCCGCCGCCGGCCGCGCCACCGACGCCGACGCGCTGGCCGGCGACGTGCTGGCCCGCGAGGCCCAGGCGGCCACCGGCCTGCCCGGCGGCATCGCCATCCCGCACTGCCGCTCGGCGGCGGTCACCGAGGCCTCGCTGGCCTTCGCCCGGCTGGCCCCGGCGGTCGCCTTCGGCGCACCGGACGGCCCGGCCGACCTCGTCTTCCTCATCGCCGCGCCCGCCCACGGGGACGCCGACCACCTCACCCTGCTGACCGCGCTGGCCCGCGCGCTGGTGCGGCCGGAGTTCGTCGCCTCGCTGCGCGAGGCCGGCTCGGACGCCGAGGTGGTGGCCCTGGTGCAGGACGTCGTCGCGCCGGCGCCGGCGCCGGCCGAGGCGCCCGCCTCCGCGGCGGCGCCCGCCCCCGCACCTGCCGCGGCCGCCCCGGATGCCGCGGCCGCCCCGGCCGCGCGCCGCCGGCTGGTCGCGGTGACCGCGTGCCCGACGGGCATCGCGCACACCTACATGGCCGCCGACAAGCTCGCCGCCGCCGCCCGCGAGGCGGGCGTGGACCTGCAGGTGGAGACCCAGGGCTCGTCCGGGTCGACCCCGCTGGCCGCCGACGTGATCCGCGACGCCGAGGCGGTCGTCTTCGCCGTCGACGTCGGCGTCAAGGAGCGCGAACGGTTCGCCGGCAAGCCCGTGGTGCAGTCGGGCACCAAGCGGGCGATCAACGAGCCCGCCGTCATGATCCGCGAGGCGCTCGCCGCCGCCGACGACCCCGACGCCCGGCGCGTCCCCGGCACGGCGGGCGGTGCGGACGCCGCCGCATCCGCCGGCCCCCGGCCGGGCGCCGCCTCGGAGCTCCGCCGGTGGCTGCTGACCGGCGTCAGCTACATGATCCCGTTCGTGGCGGCCGGCGGTCTGCTGATCGCGCTGGGCTTCCTGTTCGGCGGATACCAGATCGTGAACCCCGACCCGGCCACCGACGGCAGCCTGAGCTACGCGCAGAACTGGGTGCTCAACAACTCGTTCTTCGACCTGCCCGACGTCTCCGGCGTGGAAGGGCTCAACGACGGGTTCCTCGGCTACCTCGGCGCCGTCTGCCGGGTGCTGGGCGCCGCGGCCTTCGGCTTCCTCGTCCCGGCGCTGGCCGGCTACATCGCCTACGCCATCGCCGACCGCCCCGGCATCGTGCCCGGCTTCGTCGTCGGCTCGGTCTCCGTCTTCGTGGGCGCCGGCTTCATCGGCGGCCTGATCGGCGGCATCATCGCCGGCATCGCCGCGCGCTGGATCGCCTCCTGGAAGCTGCCCGCCGGCGTCCGGGGGCTGCAGCCGGTCGTGATCATCCCGCTGCTGGCCACCCTGATCTCCAGCGGCATCATGGCCGTGCTGCTCGGCCGGCCGCTGGCCGCCGCGCTCGAGGGCCTGGGCAACTGGCTCAACGGGCTGTCCGGCACCTCCGCCGTGCTGCTCGGGATCATCCTCGGCCTGATGATGTGCTTCGACCTGGGCGGCCCGGTGAACAAGGCGGCCTACGTCTTCGCCACCACCGGACTGGCCGCCGGCAGCGGCGCCCCGCTGGTGATCATGGCGACGGTCATGGCCGCGGGCATGGTGCCGCCCCTGGCGATGGCGCTGAGCACGCTGGTGCGGCCGAAGCTCTACACCCCCGCCGAGCGGGACAACGGCAAGGCGGCCTGGCTGCTGGGCCTGTCGTTCATCTCCGAGGGCGCGATCCCCTTCGCCGCGGCCGACCCGCTGCGGGTCATCCCGTCGATGATGCTCGGCGGCGCCACCACCGGCGCGATCGTCGCGGCCAGCGGCGTGGAGCTCCGCGCCCCGCACGGCGGCATCTTCGTCTTCTTCGCGATGACCGGCGTGCTGATGTTCGTGGTCGCCCTGGTGGCGGGCACGATCGTCGGTGCCCTGGCGGTCACCGTGGCGAAGAGCATCGGGCGGCCCCGCGCCGACGCCGTCCCCGAGGACGCCGTCGACCTGGCGCACGCCCACACCACCGCCCCGGCCACCCAGCCGGCGCGGACCTGATCCGGCAGGCTTCACCCGACCGGCATCCTGAGCAGCGAGGAAGAGGACCCATGCCCAGTCAGACCGTCACCGTCGGCTCCCGCGTCGGGCTGCACGCCCGCCCGGCGGCCCTGATCGCCGAGGCCGTCGCGAAGTCCGGCGTCCCGGTCACCCTGGCCACCCCGGGGGGAGCGCCCGTGGACGGCGGCTCCGCACTCATGATCATGACGCTCGGCGCCAAGCAGGGCGCGGAGGTCGTGGTGACCAGCGACGACGAGGCGGTGCTCGCCCGGATCGCCGGCATGGTGGCCGAGGACCTCGACGCCTGAATCAGGGCCTGCCAGCCCTGGGCACGCAGCGGCGCCCGTCCCCTCGGGGGACGGGCGCCGCTGCGTCGGCCTCCTACTGGTCGGGGCGGGAGACGTCACCGCGCCAGGCACCGGTCTCGGTGCCGCGGCTCTCGATGAACTCCTTGAACCGCTTGGCGTCGGCCTTGACCTGGCGGTCGTCGAAGCCCAGCGCGGCGCCGGCCTTCTCGACCAGGCCCTCGGGCTGCCAGTCGATCTGGATCATGACCCGGGTCTTGGTGTCGTCCAGACGGTGGAAGGTCACCACACCGGCGTGCTTGGCCTCCCCGGTGGTGCTGGTCCAGGCGACCCGCTCCTCGGGGTGCTGCTCGGTGATCTCGGCGTCGAACTCACGCTTCACGCCGTCGATGTTGGTGACCCAGTGGGTGTGGGTGTCGTCGATCTGGGTGATGCGCTCGACGCCGCCCATGAACTGGGGGAAGGACTCGAACTGCGTCCACTGGTCGTAGGCGACGCGGATCGGGACGTCGACGTCGACGGACTCCTGCACGCTGGCCACGGTCTCAGCTCCTCGGATGTCGCTTGATCGGTCGCCCACGGCCTACCCCGCGTCTTCGCGGCCGACACCTCGGACCTGCAGGTCAGCGCAGCGCGGCGGCCACGCTGCCCCGGACCGGGGCGTTCTCCAGCAGCAGCATCTGGGCCAGGTGGTAGGCGTCGGGCTGTCCGGTCCAGGTACCGGTGCCGACCTCTCCGGACGGCGTCAGCTCGTGGCGCCAGTTCCCGGTGGCCGGATCGGCGAAGCGCTCCTCGCCGTGCGCCCGCCAGCGCCGCGCCAGGCCGGCGAACCGCTCCTCGCCGGTGACCCGCGCCAGCACCGCCGCGGCGGCGACGGCCTCGCAGAGCACCCAGTGCATCCGGGCACCGACGACCGGGCGGTCGTCCCAGTCGAGGGTGTAGGGGAACCCGGGCGCGCCGTCGGCGGCCCAGCCGCGGTCGGCGGCGGCGTCGAAGAGCGCCACCGCGTCGGGGAGCAGCCAGCCCGGCGGCCCTCCCCCCTCTCCGCCATTCGCGCGCGAATGGCCGTTCCCGTCGAGCGCCGCGCGCAGGTGCAGGCACAGCCGCGCCCACTCGAACTGGTGCCCCACCGTGACGCCGTAGGGCCGGAAGGGGTCGGCCGGCCGGTCGCGGTTGTGCTCGGGCAGCGGCACCCAGTCGGCGGTGAAGTGCTCGGGCAGCCGCCAGCCGCGCTCCCGCGCGAAGCCGTGCACGATCCGCTCGGTGCTGCGCAGCGCCTGGTCGCGGAGCCGGGCGGCGGTTTCCGGGTCGGTGGCGGCCAGCGCGTCGGCGGCGGCCAGCGAGGCCTCGACGCCGTGCATGTTGGCGTTGGCGCCGCGGTAGCCGTCGCAGGCCGACCAGTCCGGCGTCCACTCCTCGCGGGCCAGCCCCGCGGCGTCGTCCCAGAACCGGTCCTGCCAGACCGCCAGCGCCTCGTCCAGCAGCGCCCGGCCGCCCTCGACCCCGGCCGTGGTGGCGGTCGCGCCGGCGAGGACGACGAAGGCGTGCACGTAGGCGGCCTTGGTGCCGTCGTCCTCCGCCGCCCGCCAGCCGCCGTGCTCCCCGTCGTGCAGCGGACCCTCGGCGAGGGCCCGGAGACCGGACCGGACCAGCTCGCCCGCCTCCGGCCGGCCGAGCAGCTCGGCCAGGCCGAAGACGTGCGTCATCCGCGCGACGATCCAGGTCTCCTGCGGCCCCGGCAGCACCCGGACGTCGTCCCCGAGGGCGCCGAAGCCGCCCTCGGGGACGCGCGCGCGGGCGGCGAAGGCCAGCAGCCGGTCGAGGTCGGTCGTGGTCACAGCGCCGACCGCCGGTCCGCCGCGACGGCGACCGCCAGCCGGGCGGTGACCACGCCGATGACGACCAGGCAGAGCAGCCGCACGAACCCGCCTCCGATGTCCGCGCCCTGCCCGTCCGCCAGGAGGGTCATCCCGTCGATGAGCACCATCACCACGGTCGCGGCCATCACGACCCCGCCGACCGCCCGGCTCCCCTGCCCGCTCCCCGACAGCAGCAGGACCCCGCCCGCGACCGCGCACAGGTAGCCGATCGTCTGCAGCAGCCACGGCACGGTGCCCTCGCCGGTGGCCGGCCGGGAGCCGGCCACGGCGATCGCGGCACCGGTGAGCACGACGAACAGCAGCAGCGCGACGAGCGCGGGGCGGCGACGGTCCACGGCGGCATCCTCCACCCTGGGACCGGCGCCGGGCCGCCTCAGAACGCGAGCGCTGCCGCGGGGTCGTGCAGCACGGCGCCGACGTCGGCCAGGAACCGGCTGCCCAGCTCGCCGTCGATCACCCGGTGGTCGAAGGAGAGCGCCAGCGTGGTCACCTGCCGCGGCACGACCCGGCCCTTGTGCACCCACGGCATCGGCCGGACCGCGCCGAAGGCCAGGATCGCCGACTCACCGGGGTTGAGGATCGGCGTGCCGGTGTCGACGCCGAACACCCCGATGTTGGTGATCGTGATCGTGCCGCCGGCCATGTCGGCCGGGCTGGTGCGCCCGGCCCGCGCCGTCTCGGTCAGCTCGCCCAGCGCCCGTGCGAGCTCGGGCAGGGAGAGCCGGCCGGCGTCCTTGACGTTGGGCACGAGCAGCCCCCGGGGCGTCGCCGCGGCGATCCCGAGGTTGACCCGGTCCGGGACGACGATCTCCCGGGCCGCGTCGTCCCAGCGGCTGTTCACCATCGGGTGCCGGCCCACGGCGAGCAGCAGCGCCTTGGCCACGAACAGCAGCGGGCTGACCTTGACCCCGGCGAACTCCGGCCGCGCGGCCAGGCGCGAGCGCAGCTTCATGGTGCGGGTGACGTCGACGGTGAGGAACTCGGTGACGTGCGGCGCGGTGAACGCGCTGGCCACCATCGCCGCCGCGGTGTGCTTGCGCACGCCGGTCACCGGGATGCGCTGCTCCCCGCCGGCGGGCACCGCCGACAGCCGGGCGGCCGCGGTCGGTGGCGCGGCGGCCGCCGCCGCCTCGACGTCGGCCCGCGTGATCACCCCGCCCGCACCGCTGCCGGTCAGCGCGGTGAGGTCGACGCCGAGGTCGCGGGCGAGCTTGCGCACCGGCGGCTTGGCCAGCGGCCGCGGGCGGCCGGTGCCGGGCCGGGCCGGCGCGGTCGGCGGGGCCTCGGTCACCTCGGCGTGCGACTCCACCGCGCGGCCCATCTCCAGGCCGCCGTGGCGCACGGGCTTGGTGTCGACGTCCGGCGCGGTCGTGAGCACCGGCGCGACCGGTGCGGTCGCCCGCTCGGCGACCGCGGTGCCCGAGCGGCGCGGCCGCCGGCGCGGCTCGGTGGCCCGGGGCCCGTACCCCACCAGGACGGCGGTGCGCCCGGCCGCGGGCTCGCCGTCGGCCGGGGTGCGCCCGTCCGCTGCCGGACCGTCGGAGGCATCGCCCCCGACGTCGATGGTGATGATCGGCGCGCCGACGTCGACGGTGTCGCCCGCCGCGTGCAGCAGCTCGGTGACGGTGCCGGCGAACGGCGAGGGCAGCTCGACGGCGGCCTTGGCCGTCTCCACCTCGCACAGCGGCTGGTTGACCGTGACGGTGTCACCCACCGCCACCAGCCACTGCAGGATCTCGCCCTCGGTGAGGCCCTCGCCGACGTCGGGGAGCCGGAACTGACGCAGGGTCGGCATGGTCAGAACCCCATGAGCCGGTCGACGCCGTCGAGCACCCGGTCCAGGTCGGGCAGGTACTCCTCCTCCAGGCGGGCCGGCGGATAGGGCACGTCGTAGCCGGCCACCCGCAGCACCGGCGCCTCCAGCGAGTGGAAGCAGCGCTCGGTGACCCGGGCGGCGATCTCCGCGCCCATGCCGAGCGTGCCCGGCGCCTCGTGCACGACCAGGCAGCGGCCGGTGCGGCGCACCGAGTCGTAGACCGGCTCGAGGTCCAGCGGGGAGAGCGTGCGCAGGTCGACGACCTCCAGCGAGCGCCCCTCCTCGGCGGCGGCCTCCGCGGCCTGCAGCACGGTGCGCACCATCGGTCCGTAGGCCAGCACCGTCACGTCGTCGCCCCCGCGGACCACCCGGGAACCGAACAGCGGCTCGGGCGTGGCGTCGAGGTCGACCGGTGCCTTCTCCCAGTACCGGCGCTTGGGCTCCAGGAAGACGACGGGGTCGGGCGAGGCGATGGCCTGCTGGATGCCCCAGTAGGCGTCGACCGGGTTGCTCACCGCGACGACCTTCAGCCCCGGGGTGTGCGCGAAGTAGGCCTCCGGGCTCTCGCTGTGGTGCTCGACCGCACCGATGCCGCCGCCGAAGGGGATGCGGATGACCACGGGCATGGTCAGCCGGCCCTGCGAGCGGGCGTGGATCTTGGCCACCTGGGTGACGATCTGGTTGTAGGCGGGGAAGACGAAGCCGTCGAACTGGATCTCGCAGACCGGCCGGTAGCCGCGCATGGCCAGCCCGACCGCGGTGCCCACGATGCCGGCCTCGGCCAGCGGGGTGTCGACGACGCGGTCCTCGCCGAAGTCCTTCTGCAGGCCGTCGGTGATGCGGAAGACCCCGCCCAGCCGGCCGATGTCCTCGCCCATGAGCACGACCTTGGGGTCGTCCTCCATCGCGCGGCGCAGGCCGAGGTTGAGCGCCTTGCCCAGGGTCAGCGTCTCGGTGGCCATCAGCGGTGCGCCCCCTCGAACGAGGCCTGGTACGCCTCGAACTCCGCCTGCTGGGCCGCCAGGTGCGGCGTCTGCTCGGCGTACACGCCGTCGAACATCGACGACGGCGGCGGCGCGGGCATCCCGATCGTGCCCGCGCGCACCCGGGCGGCCAGCTCGTCGCCCTCGGCGTCGACCGCGTCGAAGAAGGCGGCGTCGGCGATGCCCTCGTGGGCCAGGTACACCTTCAGCCGGGCGATCGGGTCGCGCAGCTTCCACTCCTCCAGCTCGTCGGCCAGCCGGTAGCGGGTGGGGTCGTCGGAGGTCGTGTGCGCGCCCATCCGGTAGGTGAAGGCCTCGATGAACGTCGGGCCCTGGCCCTCGCGGGCGGCGGCCAGGGCGGCCCGGGTGACCGCCAGGACGGCGAGGACGTCGTTGCCGTCGACCCGCACGCCGGGGAAACCGAACCCCGACGCCCGCTGGTACAGCGGCACGCGCGACTGGCGCTCGATCGGCGCGCTGATGGCGTACTGGTTGTTCTGGCAGAAGAACACCACCGGCGCGGAGAACGCCGCGGCCCACACCAGCGACTCGTTGACCTCGCCCTGGCTGGTCGCGCCGTCGCCGAGGAAGGCGAGCACGGCCTGCTCGGCGCCGTCCCGCTGCACGCCCATGGCGTAGCCGGTGGCGTGCAGGGTCTGGGCCCCGATGACGATCGTGTACAGGTTGAAGCCGGTCGCGACCGGGTCCCACCCGCCGTTGTCGACGCCCCGGAACAGGCTCATGACGTGCAGCGGCTCGACGCCGCGCACCCAGGCCACGCCGTGCTCGCGGTAGGTGGGGAAGGCCATGTCGTCGGGGGCCAGGGCGTGCCCGGCGCCGACCTGGGCCGCCTCCTGGCCGAGCAGCGAGGCCCACAGGCCGAGCTCGCCCTGCCGCTGGAGGGCGGTGGCCTCGACGTCCCAGCGCCGCACGAGGACGAGGTCGCGGTACAGGCCGCGCAGCTCGTCGGGGGTCGGGTCGATCGAGTAGTCCGGGTGCTCGACCCGCTCGCCCTCGGGCGTGAGCAGCTGGACCAGCTCCGGCTGCGCCGGCAGGTGCGGGGCGGCCGCGCCGGGTACCGGGTCGACCGCCGCGGCGGGTGCGGACCGCGCGTTCGCGGGTCGGCTCATGGCAACTCCTCGTCGTCTCCCGCGCACCCGGGGTCGCCGGCGTGCTGCGGTCGGTGGACGTACGTGACGCCGGGGTGTGACGTCACTCACGACATCGTGACACGACCCGCCCCGTTCCGGAGCGAAACATCGACCGTGCGTACTGCGCAAGGACCGTCCCGTACACCGCGCACTCCGCGCAGTAGTTGGGCGTCCACGCATGTCAGACTGCGCGCCATGCCGCAGCTCGACGCCACCGACGCCCGGTTGCTCCAGGCGCTGACCGAGGACCCCCGCGCCTCGGTCATGGCCCTCTCCCAGCGGCTGGGGCTGGCGCGCAACACGGTGCAGGCGCGGCTGGCGCGGCTGGAGTCCGGCGGGGCGCTGGCCGGCTACGACACCCGGCTGCTGCCCGAGGCACTGGGCTACCGGCTCGGCGCGTACATGACCGTGCAGGTGGTGCAGCGCAGCCTCGCCGAGGTGGGCGAGGCCCTGGCCGGCATCCCGGAGGTGCTCGAGGTGACGGCCCTGTCCGGCGCCGCCGACCTGCTGGTCCGGGTGGTGGCGCGCGATGCCGACGACCTGTGGCGGCTGTCCGAGCAGGTGCTCGCCATCCCCGGCGTCGAGCGCACCGACACCGCCCTGGCGCTGCGCCGGCTGGTCGACCATCGGGTCGCCCCGCTGGTCGAGCGCGCGGCCGGGGAGGCCGCCCCCGAGTAGGGCTCACCGGGCGGGCGCCGAGCAGGCCGCGGGCATCCTCGTGGCCCGGCACCGCATCCCCGCCGCGGCGGTCGTCGACGGGAGCACCGACCCCCTGACGGGCCGGTTACCCGGCGTGAGGCGGGGGCACCGCAGGCCGAGGACCCCGGGGTTGCCGGCGACCGCGGGTGCCCAGGCTCGGCGGTCGAGACCACGGCCGCCGAGCCGCCTTCGCCGGCCCAGCGCCGTCCGTCCCCGAGGAGAGCCGTGCCCCGCCCGTCGTCCGAACTGCTCGACGAACTGCTGCGCACCTACGGGCCGGTCGGCCAGGAGGACGCCGTCCGGGACGTCGTGCGCCGGGAGCTCGAGCCGCTCGCGGACGAGACCTGGGTGGACGCCGCGGGCAATCTCGTCGCCCTCGTGCGCGGCGAGGGCCGCCCCGGCACCCCGGTCGTGCGGGTGGTGGCCCACCTCGACGAGCTCACGATGATGGTCAAGCGGGTGGAGCCCGACGGCACGCTCCGGGTCACCTCGCTGGGCGTCATGCACCCGGGCAACTTCGGGCTGGGCCCGGTCGCCGTCCTCGGCGACGAGGAGACGCTGACCGCCGTGCTGACGCTGGGCTCGGAGCACACGACCACCGACAGCCCACGGATCTGGCAGACCAAGCCGGACCAGGGCGACCAGGCGCTGGACTGGTCGCACGTGTACGTGTTCACCGGCCGCACCGCCGAGGAGCTCGCCGCCGCGGGGGTGCACCCGGGCACCCGCGTCTGCGTGCACGACAGCCGCCGGGGCCTGCTGCGCTTCGGCGACTTCCACGGCAGCTGGTTCCTCGACGACCGGGCCGCGCTGACCGCCCTCGTCCGGGCCGCGGAGCTGCTGCGCGCCGGCGGCCCGCCACCGGCCGACGTCTACCTCGTCGCGTCGACCAGCGAGGAGATGGGCGGCATCGGCGCCGGGTACGCCGCGCGGACGCTGCCCGGCGACGTCACCCTCGCCGTCGAGGTCGGCCCGGCGGAGGCCGAGTACCAGGTCTCGGTGGACGACGGCCCGGTGGTCGCCTACGCCGACGACTCGGTCGCCTACGACAAGCGCATCTGCGACCACCTGCTCGCGCTGGGCCGGGAGCTCGGCCTGGACCCGCGGGCCGCCGTCTGGCAGTCCTTCGACTCCGACGCCTCGCACGCGAAGGCGTCCGGGCAGACAGCGCAGGCGGCGCTGCTGTCGCTGCCGACGCTGTCCACGCACGGCTACGAGGTCATGCACACCGAGACCGTCGAGCGCTGCGCCCGCCTGCTCGCCGCCTACCTGCGCCGGCCCGTGCCGGGCAGCTGATCGTCAGCGCGGGCGGCGGATCCGCACCGGCCCTCGGGCGGTGGCGACGTCGACCACCTCCCCGCCCTGGATGACCTCGACCGCGCCGGTCACCGCCAGCCGGCCGGCCGCGGCGCGGGCGTCGGGCATGAGCGCACGCCAGCCGTCCGCGTCGAGCGCCCGGGCGGCCTCGGACGGGCAGATCGAGGCGCCCGGACGGCGCTGGTCGAGCAGCACGCCGATCAGCCGCTCCAGCTCCGCCGCGACGCCCTCCACTCCCCCAGCGTCGGTGTCCCCGGAGCCGGCCGCCACCCGCGTGTCCCGGCCGGCGGGGCGGGTACCGCCCCCGACATGGCGAAACGGACCCCCCTGGGCACCATCGGCAAGGGACGGCGGGGCATCAGCCCGCTGAGCTGGGCACTGCGCGGCGCGGCCGCCGGCGCGGCGGGGAGCACCGCGCTCAACGCGGTCACCTACCTCGACATGGCCGTCCGCGGCCGGGGCAGCAGCTCGACCCCGGAGCGGACGGTGGAGGCGCTGGCCGGCAAGGCGCACGTGCCGATCCCCGGCGACGAGGAGACCCGGCAGAACCGGCTGCAGGGGCTCGGGCCCATGACCGGCCTGGTGGCCGGCGTGGGGGTCGGCGTCCTGACCGGGCTGGCGCGGGCGGCGGGCTTCCGCTCGCAGCCCCTGGTCGGCACCGCGCTCACCACGCTCGGCGTGCTGGTCGCCGCCAACGGCCCGATGACCGCGCTGGGGATCACCGACCCGCGCACCTGGTCGGCCACCGACTGGATCAGCGACCTGGTGCCGCACCTGGCCTATGGCGCGGTGGTCAAGACGACCATGGACGCCTTCGACCGGCTCTAGCGCCAGCCGCGCTCGTCCACCCCGCCGGGCACCGGCGCCTCGGGGTCGTACGGCGTCCGGGTGAAGACGAACGAGCCCAGGTCGAGGTGGTCGGGGGCGATTCGCAGGGTCTCGCCCGCGTGGTAGCCGTCCAGCCCCAGCCAGGTGCCGTCCGCGCGCGGGGCGAACCGGCTGGCCCGCCCGGCACGGCCGGGCAGCGGCCCCAGGTGCAGCAGGCCGCCGGGGACGGCGCGGAGCACGTAGGGCGCGGGCCCCCAGAACCAGACGCCGAGCAGGTCCAGCTCCAGCGGGGACGGCGAGGGCGTCCACGGCTCGACGATGCGGGGCTCGGCCTCGCGCAGGTCGGCCAGCAGCCCGGGCACCAGCACGTCCATCCCGCTGGTGGTGTTGGCCAGCGACACCGCGCCCGTCTGCTCCTCGCGGTCGACGAAGACCCCGGCCAGGAAGCCCGGCATCGAGCCGCCGTGACCGGTGAGCGTGCGGCCGTCGATGCGCAGCACCTGCAGGCCCAGCCCGTAGGCCGACCAGCCCGGCGCCGAGGAGTCGACCCCCGCCGGCACCCCCATCTCGTCGAGGGTCGCCGGCGCCAGCACGTCGCCGGTGTCACCGAGCAGGAAGGCGGCGAACCGGGCGAGGTCGGCCAGCGTGGCCCACAGCTGTCCGGCCGCGGCCATCACCCCGGCGTCGAACTCCGGCTCGGGCAGGACGACGTCGGCCCACGGGTGCACCGCGCGCCCCTCGGCCGCCGGCGCCTGCGGGCGGGTCGTCGTCCGCGACATGCCGAGCGGGGCGAGCACCTCGTCGCGGACGACGTCGGCCCACGGCCGCCCGCGGTGCCGCTCGACGAGCTCGCCGAGCAGGCCGAAGCCGAGGTTGGAGTAGTGGAACCGGCGGGCGGCACCCAGCACGACGGCGTCCGCGGTCAGGGCCAGCTCGTCCAGGGAGCCGCCGGGTACCCGCTCCCACCAGCCCCCGGGCGTCTCGGCCGAGGCGCCGGCCAGGTGCGCGAGCAGCTGGCCGACGGTCCGGTCGCCCAGCGGCGTGCCGGGCACGTGCCGCTCCAGCGGGTCGTCCAGGTGCAGCCGGCCTTCGTCGCGCAGCCGCATGACCACCACGGCGGTGACGGTCTTGCTGATCGAGCCCAGGCGGTACTGCACGTCGGTGTGCGGCTCCGGGACGTCGCCGCGGCCGGCCGACCACGCGAGCCCGCCGTCCCGCACCACGCCGGCCACGACGCCGGGCACGCGGCCGTCGCGCTGGACGCGCGCGACGCGGGCCAGCAGGGTCCGGGCGGTGGCGGGCAGCACGGGCTCGGGCATGACGGCGACCGTAGGGCACCGCGCCCGGCACGGCGTCAGGCGGCCGCGGGGGCGGCGTCCAGCCGCCCGGTGCGCAGCGCCCACCGCTCGAAGGCGACCGTGGCGAACGGCGGCACCGAGCAGGCGAGCGCGACCAGCGTGGTCCAGGCCGACCACCGCAGCGCCCGCGCCGTGACCAGCGTGACCAGGCAGTACAGGACGAACACCCCGCCGTGGATCGGCCCGAACACCTGGACGCCGACCTCGGAGGTGCCGGCGATCCACTTGACGTACATGCCGATCAGGAGGCCCAGCCAGGACAGCGCCTCGGCGACGGCGACGATGCGGAACAGCGGGACGGCGGTGCGCGGGCTCATCGGGTCCTCGGGGGTCGGGGGTCTCCCCGGTCCAACGGCGGGGCCGGGTGGGGCGTCCCCGCGTCGAGGTGTGACCTCCGTGGCAGGGTCGGGCCCGTGCGGGGGCTGGCGCGGCGGGAGTTCTGCCTCGTGCTGCTGCGCCGGATGGCCGACCTGCGCCCCGACCTGGTCGCCCAGGCGCTCCCCCGGCTCGGGGCCACCCGCGGCGAGGCGCACGCCGCGCACACCCGCTGGCAGGCCCTGCAGCACAGCCCGCGGGCGCCGCGCGGCCTGGCCCTGCGCACGGCTGTCCTCGGGCCGGCCGAGGTGGAGCCCCGCCGCTTCGGCGACCTGGACCTCGAGGTGCGCCGGTGGCCGGTGCCGCTGTGGCCGCACCTGCGGTGGCAGGTGCTGTCCGGGCCGGGCGGCGAGGTGCTGCACGGGCACCTGGTCCGCGCCCCCGGCTCGGCGGTGCCGCCGGCCCGCCCGGGCGCGCTGCGCGTCTGGGAGCACGTGCTGGACGACGTGACGGGGCTGCCCGGCGCGGTCGACGTCGACCCGGGGGTGGTCACCCGCTGGGAGGTCGCCCTCCCCGGCGGCCGGCGCGCGCGCTTCGTCTGGGGGCTGCTCCAGGCGGTCGAGGAGTCCGGGAGCTGAGACGCCGGAGCCCCGGCCGCCAGGTGGCGGCCGGGGCTCCGGGCGAGCGCGAGGGTCAGGCGGCGAGCCGCCGGGCGCCCGCGTAGCCGCCCATGACGTCGATGCTGGCCACCTTGACCACGTCACCGGAGGTCGGGGCGTGCACCATCTGGCCGTTGCCGATGTAGATGCCCACGTGGCTGACCGGGCTGTAGAAGAAGACCAGGTCGCCGGGCTGCAGGTCGGCGCGGGAGACGGCCTGGCCCATCGTCGACTGCATGCGGCTGGAGTGCGGCAGGCTGATGCCGGCGGCGCGGTAGGCGAACTGGGTCAGCCCGGAGCAGTCGAAGGAGCTCGGTCCACCGGCGGCCCACACGTAGGGCTTGCCCCGCTGGGCCATGGCGGTGTCGACGGCCATTTGGGCGGCGTTGCTGCTGGCCACCACCGGGGCCGACGGCGCGGCGGCCGGTCCGGCGGCCGGCTCCTCGCGCTCGTCGCGGCTGGCGCCGGCGACGGTGCCCCCGTGCGTGCTGGCGGCCTCGATCGCGGCACGCTGCTCCGCGGCGCTGAGCCGCTCGAAGTCGGCCCGGTAGTCGGCGATCTGGGCCTCGAGGTCGGCCTGCTGGGCGGCGACCGCGTCGAACGTCTGCTGCGCCTGGGCGGCGGCGGCGTCGGCGGCGGCCTGGGCGGCCGCGGCGGAGTCGAGCGCGCCGACGGCCTGGGCGAGCACCACGCCCTGGTGGTCGGCGACGGTCTCGAGCAGGCCGACCCGGTCGACGAACTCCTCGGCCGAGCCGCTGGTCAGCATGGCCTGCAGCGAGCCCATGCTGGGGCCGGTGTAGGCGGTGCGGGCGATGTCGCTGACCTGCTCGCGGGCGGCCTGCACGGCGGTCTGCGCGGCGGCGGCCTGGGCCGCGGCGGCCTGCGCGGCGGCCTGCTGGGCGGCCAGCTCGTCGCGGGCGACGTTGAACTCCTCGGTGATCACCTCGAGCTCGTGGCCCCGGGCGGCGAGGAGGGCGGCGGCCTCGGCGGAGCTGGTCGGCTCCTCGGCAGCGGCCGGCCCGGGCACGAGGGCCACCCCGATCGCCCCGGCGAGGACCAGTGCGGCGCGGCGCCAGCCGCGACCGGCGCGCACAGTGCTGTTCGCAGTCGCCATGGTTCGGCGGCTCTCCGTTCTCCCATGGCCGCCTACCGGGTTAGCTGACGGGTTCGGACGGGAAGTCGCCCGGTGCGCGTGCGCACTACACCCCAGTGCTGCGGTGGGTCCCCGGCCCGGCGTTCCCCGAGGGGTCGACCGGCTCGACGGCGTCCACGGGGTGTCACCCATCTCGGTGACGGAGCGCCCCGTCGGACGTACTCACCGTAGGGGGCGTTATCGCCCCGTGACAATCACCTGCGTGTAATTCGTTCGCTCACAGTGAGCGATCAGCAACACATTGCGGCGGGCCGACGCCGTCTGCTGCCCGCGGGCACCCCGGGGTTTCGGCCGGCGCTCTGCCGCGCAGGAGGTGGGCATGCGTCCCGTCCTGTATCTGAAGAAGGCCCTCGTCGTGGCCGCCGTCGCCGGCTCCCTGACCGGGATCGCCGCCTGCGGCGACAACAGCGACCTCGACCGCGGCACCACCGAGTGCGGCAGCGCCGAGGACAACGCCAACTGCGAGGACAGCGAGGACGCCCCGACCCAGGGCGGCTGAGCCCCGTCGCGCGCCCCTCCCGAGCTGCTGGCACGATCCGGTGAGCCAGGCCGCGTCCGATCCGTCCCCGCCGGCCGGGGCCTGGCGCGGCCTGCGTGCCGAGACCGGCACCCTGCTGCGCGGCGTCCGGCTGCGGCTGCGCGGCCGGGACCTCGCGCTGATCGCGGCCGGGCTGACCTTCTACGCCGGCATCGCCGTCGTCCCGCTGTTCGTGGTCGCCTTCCGGCTGACCGGCCTGCTGGCCGGCGCGGACCGGGTCCGGGAGCTCGGCGACCGGCTGGCGGGCCTGCTGCCGGACGCGCTCGGCGCACCGGCGGCCCTGCAGGGGCTGGTCGACGCCGCGCTGGGCACCGACCTGCTGGGGCTGCTGATCGCGCTGGTGCCGCTCTCGCTCTACGGCGAGGGCCTGCGCCGCGCGCTCCTGCGGTTCACCAGCCAGCGCGACACGCTCACCGGCTGGCGCGGCCGGCTGCTGGCGCTGCCGCTGGTGGTCCTCACCCCGCTGCTGCTCTACCCCCTGCTGCTGGCCGCCGACACGATGGCCGGCCTGGCGGAGGACGGCGGCGCCGGCGCCACCATCGGCCGGTTCGCGCTGGGCTACTACTCGGTGCTCTTCGTGCTCACCGTGCCGCTGCTGTGGGGCTACGGCGTCGTGGCCGCCGGCCGGGTGCGGCCGGCGGCCCTGGTCTGCGGCTCGCTGTTCATCGCCGCCTGCCTGTCCGGGTTCCTGCAGGGCTTCGTGCTGTTCCTGTCCCTGCCGCTGGACCTCGGTGCGCCCTTCGGCGGCCTCACCGGGGTGGGCGCGGCCGTGGCCATCGCGCTGTGGATGTTCCTGCTGCACCTGGTGGTACTGGTCGGCTGGTTGCTCACCCAGTCACTGGCCGACCGGCTGGACCGGCGTCAGCCGCCCGGCCGGGTGAACCCGGGCGGCGGGGGCGGCGGCACCCCGGGGGTGCCCGGCGCGGGCGGTTCGGGCGCCGGTTCGGGCTCCGGTGCCGGTGCCGGTTCCGGCTCGGGCGCCGGCGGCGGCTCGGGCGCCGGGGCGGGTGGCGGCGCCGGGGTGCCCGGGTCGGCCGGCGGCGGCTCGGGAGCGGGCTCGACGTAGTCGGCGCCGTTGCTGACCAGGATGGTGACCGTCTGGCCGGGGACGGCGCGGCCGCCGGCCGGCGGGCTGGTGCCCACCAGCGCGCCCGCGGGCCTGGCGCTGTCGACACGCGCCTGCGCGGGCACGAAGCCGGCGTTGGTCAGCGCCGTCTGGCAGGCGCGCACCGACGAGCAGGAGGGCACCGGGCGGGTGTTGCCCTCCACCACGGTCTGGTCGGCCGGCGGGAAGTCGGAGCTGCCGCGGGCCTCGAGGATCGGGGCCATGGCGTCGTGCCAGATCGTCGCGCCCTTGCCGCCACCGAACCCGCCGACGTCCTGGTTGCGCTTGGGGTTGAGCACCATGACGCTCGCGGTGATCTCCGGCGTGTAGCCGACGAAGGCGACCGAGTAGTTGTCCTGCGAGGTGCCGGTCTTGCCGGCGATCTGGTGGCCGGGCACGTAGGCGCGGCGGCCGGTCTGCCCGCTGAAGCCGGGCTCGACGTCCTTGCGCAGCATCTGGTTCAGCGTGGTGGCCACGCCCGGCGGGATCGCCTCGGGCGTGCACCGGTCGCCGAGCGCCAGCGGCTCGCCGTCGGGGGTGGTGGCCGGCTCGCCCCACGCGTCGGTCACGGCGGTCACCGGGACGACGTCGCACTGGGTGCCGCTGGCGGCGAGCGTGGAGTAGGCGCTGGCCAGGGCCAGCGGGCTGGTGGCCTCGGCGCCGAAGGTGAACGAGCCGCGGTTGTCGTCGATGATCTGCTGCGGCAGGGCCGGGTCGCTGAACTGGAACAGCCCCATCGCCTCGGCCATCCGCACCGGTTCCTCGACGCTGCCCAGCGCGTCCTCCAGCGCCAGGAAGTAGGTGTTGGAGGACTGGTACAGCGCCGTCGTCATGTCCAGCGTGCCGCGGTAGCTGCCGGCGTTCCGGACGTCGTAGGGGCCGGCACCGTCGCGGTAGACGCGGGAGACGTAGGGGTCCGACGTCGTCAGCGTGTAGGTCGAGGAGTAGCCGCGGGCCAGCGCCGCCGCGGCGACGAAGACCTTGTACGTGGAGCCCGAGCCTTGGCTGGGGGCCACGTTGAGGTTGTAGGACTCCTGCGCCGGGTCGTTGACGTCGTAGCCGAAGACCCGGTTGACGCTGAGCGCGAGCAGGTGCCCGGTGCCGGGCTCCACCGCGCTGAACATGCCGGCCAGCGAGTCGCCCAGCGGGAGGGTGTTCAGGACGGCGGCGTCGCCGGCGCGCTGCAGCTCGGGGTCCAGCGTGGTCTGGATGACGTAGCCGCCGTTGTCCAGCTGCGTCTGGGTCATGCCCAGCTCCTGGATCAGGTACTTCTGCACGAAGTCGCAGACGAACGGGCCGACGCTGGCCTCGACGCAGCCGCGGCGCGGCGCCGGGGCCGGCGCCAGCCCCAGCGGGGCGGCCTGCGCCTGCTGCGCCTCGGTCTCGTCGATGTACCCCTGCTGGGCCATGCGGGAGAGCACCACGTTGCGCCGGTCGGTGGCCGCCTCGGGGTCGGTGAAGGGGTCGAACCGGGTGGGGCTCTGCGCCAGACCGGCCAGCAGCGCGGCCTGCGGCAGGTTCAGCGCGCTCGCGTCGACGCCGAAGAAGGCCCGGGCGGCCGGCTGGATGCCGTAGGCGTTCTGCCCGAAGTACACGATGTTGAGGTAGCGGGTGAGGATCTCGTCCTTGCTGTAGACCTCCTCGAGCGCCAGCGCCAGCCGCGCCTCGCGCAGCTTGCGGCCCACCGTCTGCTCGATGGCCGCCGCGCGCTCCTCCGCGGTGTCGGCGGTCTGCAGCAGGGTCTGCTTGACCAGCTGCTGGGTCAGCGTCGAGCCGCCCTCGCGGACGGTGTCGGCGGCGACGTTGATCACCAGCGCGCGCAGCGTGCCCTGGACGTCGAGGCCGTTGTGCTCGTAGAAGCGGGCGTCCTCGATCGCGACCATGGCCTCCTTCATCACCTGCGCGACCTGGTCGCCGGTGACGGGGGCCCGGTTCTCCTCGTAGAACCAGGTGATCGGCTCGCCGTTGGCCGCGAGCAGCACGGTGTTGCCCGGGGGCGTCTGGTCGGTCAGCTCGGCGGGGATGTCACCGAACAGGCTGGTGGAGGTCTGGGCGGCCAGGCCCGGGCCGCCGATCCACGGGAAGAGGAGAGCCGCGACGAGAGCCCCGGCCACCACGATGGAGGCGGCCAGCTTCAGCAGCGTGCTGACCCGGCCGGGTCGCCGGTCCATGGTCCTCCTCACGGTCGGGCACCCACGGAAACAGAGTGCCCACCCGTTCCACAACCTCCCGCGCCGCGGCGGGACGACAGAGGCGGCAGTGACGACGACCCGGCCATCAGCCGGCCAGCGGCGCGGGCAGGTCGCCGCGGTGCAGCACCACGAGGGAGCTGACCGCCCGGGTGAGCACGACGTAGAGCCGGTGCAGCCCGCGGGGCTCGGCGGCCACGATCGCGGCCGGGTCGGCGACGACCACCGCGTCGAACTCCAGGCCCTTGGCCAGCGTCGCCGGGACGACGGCGACCCGGCCGGCCGCCGAGCCGTCGTCGGCCAGCACGCCGGCCTCCGTGCCGGCGGCCCGGAGCGCGGCGGCCACCTCCGCGGCCGCGGTGTCGGCGCAGACCACCCCGACGGAGCCCTCGCCGGCGGCCAGGCCGGCCACCACCTCGGCCAGCGCGGGCAGGAGATCGGTCACCGGGCGCACCTGCAGCGCCCCCGGATCGCGGCGGACCGCGGTGGCCGGCGCCAGCCCCGGCGTGATGACCGGGAGCAGCCGGTTGGCGTAGTCCAGCACCTCTCCCGGCACCCGGTACCCGCGGGTGAGCGGCCGGACGGCGGCGTCCGGCCGGCCCAGCCCCGCCAGGGTCGGCGTCCAGTCCGGCGCCGCCCACGGGCTGGTCGCCTGGGCCAGGTCGCCGAGCACGGTGAGCGAGCCCGCGGCCAGCCGGCGGGCGATGGCACGGCACTGCATCGGGGAGAGGTCCTGCGCCTCGTCGACGACCACGTGGCCGTAGCCCCCGGTGCGCTCCAGCAGGCCGGCGACCTCGTCGACGAGCACCGCGTCGGCCGCCGTCCAGGGTGCGGTCCGCAGCGAGCGCGGCGCCGGCGACCACCGCAGCGCCGCCTGCTCCTCGTCGTCCAGCAGGCCGCGGGCGGCGCGGGCGAGCAGCGCGGGGTCGGTGTACAGCGCGGCGACCACCGCCGCGGCGTCCCGGGCCGGCCAGACGGCGTCGCAGAACGCCCGCACCTCGGGGCTGCGCGCCGCGCGCCGGGTCTCGGCGTCGGTCGGGCTGCCGCCGGCGGCCTCCTTCTGCCGGCGGGCGTCCTCGGCCAGGCCCAGCGCCAGCCGCTCGCGGCCGGCGGCGTAGTGCAGCACCTGCTGGTCGTCCCCGGCCCGGCCGCGGCGGCGCAGGTCGTCGACGTACCGCTTGAGCCGCTCGACCGGCACCCGGTACCGGCGGCCGGCCAGGGGCACCTGCACGTCGTCGGCCGGCTTGGCGATCGCGCCCCACAGCGCCCGGTGCAGCACGTCGGCCATCCGCGCGTCGCCCTTGAGGACGGCGACGGCTGCCGGGTCCTCCGCGCGCACCGGCACCCGGGCGGTGAGCTCGGCGACCGTCGTCTGGTCGACGTCCACCTCGCCCAGCGTGGGCAGCACCTGCTCGATGTAGCGGAGGAAGGCCCGGTTGGGCCCGACGACGAGGACGCCGCTGCGGGCCAGCTGCCCGGCGTGGGTGTAGAGCAGGTAGGCCGCGCGGTGCAGCCCGACGGCCGTCTTGCCGGTGCCCGGTGCGCCCTGCACGCACACCGACTCCGCCAGCGGCGCCCGCACGATGTCGTCCTGCTCGGGCTGGATGGTGGCGACGATGTCGCGCATGGGGCCGCTGCGCGGGCGCTCGATCTCCCGGCGCAGGAACTCGCCCCCGCCCTCGTCACCGGCCGCCAGCAGCTCGTCCTCGTAGCCGGTGAGCCGGTCACCGTCGAAGCCGAACCGGCGGCGGCGCACCAGCCCCTGCGGATCGGCGGCGCTGGCCCGGTAGAACGGCCGGCTCATCGGCGCCCGCCAGTCGATGACGACCGGCGTGCCGTCGGCGTCGCGGACGTGCCGGCGGCCGATGTGGAACGTCTCGGCACCCCCGTCGGCGGCGCCGTCGGTGCGGCCGAAGAAGGCGGGGACGCCGGGGTCGTCGGCGAGCGCGCGCAGCCGCTCGGCGCGGGCGGCGCCCAGCCGCTCGGAGGCCCAGGCGTCGACACCGGCGTCGACCACCGCGGCCGCGGCGGCGCGCATGCCGGTCAGGCACTCCGCGGCGCGGTCGAGGTGGGCGCGCTCGGCGGCGAGGACGGGATCGGGGGTCTCGGTCGTGTCGATGAGGGGAGCGGACACGGTCGGAGGACGTTACGCGCCCCGGCGTGCGCCGTCACCGCGGTTCCGCGGGGTCAGCCGCGGTCGCCGGGCTCCACCAGCAGCACGCCGACGGCCCGGAACTGCGCGGGGGTGCCCTCCAGGACCGCCCGCGTCGGGTCCCCGACCTCCAGCGCCGGGCCGCGGTGCACCGCCGCGAGCGCGCGCAGCCGCGGATCGGCCAGGACGTCGTCGACCAGGCCGCGGTCGCCCCCGGGGAACAACGCCTCGAGGGTGCCGGCGTGCGGCAGCAGCACGCGGACGGCGGTGTCGGCGGCCGCCGAGACGACGGCGTCGGTCTGGTTGGCCCGGCGGCGGGCGAACCGTTGCTGCGACCAGCCGCCCGCGGCGGTGCGGCCCTGCACCAGCCGGCTGTCCACCTTGCTGACCACCAGGTCGGTGCCGTCGAAGACGCCGACCGCCCAGCGGCCGCGGCGGACCAGCAGCACCCCCGCGCGGCGGGGGCGGCGGGCCGCGGCGGTGAAGGAGCTGAGCAGCGCGGGGCCCGGCTCCCAGGGGAACGGCGCGGTCAGGGTCAGCTCGGTGCCGTCGGCGCAGGTGACCGCCACCCGGCCGTCCTCGGTGCGCACGTCGGTGAACACCCCGTGCCGGTCGGCGACGCCGTCCAGCCAGCGGCCCAGCCGCTCCGGCGCGATGGCCAGCCGGCGGCCGCCGCCGGCCGCGGGGCGGGCGCGGCTGCTCACCGGCGGGCTCGGCGGACGGTCACCGGGGCAGCCTGTCAGAGCCGGGCGCCGAGCTCCGCTCCCCCGGCTGGCCGGCCCAGCGCCGGGGCGACCCCGTCGGGCAGCGGCACGGCCACCCGCGCCTGGAGCGCGGCCATCGGCGGGGTCAGCCGGTGGTCGGCGTCCACCGCCAGCCGCGCGGCGAGCTGGCCGCCGGTCTCCTCCTGGCCGGTGGCCGCCCGGAAGTCGGCGATCGAGCCGAACGCCCCGGCCCCGGGCCAGGTGACCAGCTCCGGCGGCGCCCCCGGCGCGGCCGCCAGGTAGAGGTTGCCGCGGGCGGTCACGCCGATCTCCTCGGCGGTGCGGCCGAGCGCACGGTCCTGCACGCAGAGCACGCAGGTGGCGCCGGTCGTGCCGCCGAGCACGTTGTCACCGAGCCGGACCGGGCCCAGCACCCACGTCACCGTGGGGTCCGGCAGCGGCTGGCGCGGATCGTGCCCGGGGACGTCGACGTCGGCGGCCAGCCGCTCGTCCTGCACCACCCACACCGTGCGCCCGGCGTTGTCGAGCACGGTGTTGTTCCAGACCTCGACGTCCGAGCTGTTGTTGATCTTCAGGCCGGTCAGCCCGCTGCCCGCGACGTGGTTGTCGGCGATGACCGCGCGGGCCGAAATCTCGAGGACCAGGCCGTTGCCGGTGTTGCGGAGCACGTCGTTGCCGGTGAGCGTCGCGTCGTACACCGACTCGTCCAGCCACAGGCCGGTGCCGAGGTTGTCGGCGAACACGCTGTCGCGCACGGTCACCCCGCGGGCCCGGGTGAGCTTGAGCCCGCCGGAGACCGGAGCGGTGTTGAACCGCTCGGTGTTGTTGCCGGTCGCCCGCACCGCCTCGACCAGCAGCCGGTCGGCGTAGGAGGACTCGATGCCGATCAGCCCGTTGCGCTCGGCGGTGAGCCGGCGCAGCGTGACGTCCTCGCCGCGGTACCGCCCGCCCACGTAGACGCCCTGGGTGGCGCTGTCCTGGACGACGACGTCGACCACCGTCGCCCCCCGCGCCAGCACCAGCAGCGCACCCTTGTCCGGCACCGACGGGGCGTACCGGCGGATGCCCAGGCCGCGCACGGTGCTGCCCGCGCCCTCGATGGTGAGCCCGATCGACAGGTCGCTGGCCCGCACCGACCGGCCGGCCGGGTCGGTGCCCAGCCACAGCCGGTCGGTCGCGTAGTCGACGGCGAAGGTGCCGGGCACGACGTCGGCGGGCCGGGCCACCTGCACCTGGGCGACGCCGTCGACGAACACCTGGTCGGGATGGGCGGCCAGCGGGTGCTCGGGGTCGAGGAAGGTGAACCCGGGCTCGGTGTTGTCCGGCGCGCCGCGGGTGTAGGTCGGGCTGCGGTCGAACTCGACGGTCCACCCGTCGGCCCGCCAGATCCCGCCGTCGGCGACCCAGCCGGCCACCTCGCGGCTGCCGTCGAGCCAGACCTCCTCGCCGGGCGCGGCCTGCAGGGTCAGCCGCTTGCCCTCGGGCAGCACCACGCCCTCGTGGTACGTGCCGCCCTGGAGCACGATCGTGGCCCCGTCGGGTGCCGCGGCCACCGCGTGCGCCACGGTGCGCCAGGGCGCGGCCGGGTCGCCGGCCGCGGCGTCGTCCCCGTCCGGGGCGACGGCGAACGCGCCGTCCGGCACGGCGTAGCGGGCGGTGCCCACCGGCACCGAACCGGCCGACAGCGCCGCCCGCCCCGGTGCCGGCTGCTCCTGCGGCGGCGTCCTCTCCGGCGGCGGGCCGGGCTCGGGCGCCGACGGGGCGCTGTCCGGCTGCGCCGCCGGCGCGGGCAGCCGCAGCTCGCCCGGGAGGCCGAGCAGGGCGGCGAGGGCGAGCAGCAGGACGGCCAGGGCCGCGGCACGGCGCCGGCCGGGGGCGCGGAGTTCCACGGACCGGGCCGCCCGCGCGGCGCTCAGTCGCCGCGGGTGGTGGGCAGCCCCGCGGCCGCCCACGCCTGGTACCCGCCGATCACGTCGGTCGCCCGGAACAGGCCCAGCGCCCGCAGGGAGTCCGCCGCCAGGCTGGAGGAGTAGCCCTCGTTGCAGAGGACGACGACCTCGACGTCGTATCCGGTCGCCTCGGGCAGCCGGGCGTCGCTGGCGGGGTCGAACCGCCACTCCAGGACGTTGCGCTCCACCACGAGCGCCCCGGGCACCTCGCCGTCGGCCGCGCGCTGCGCTATCGGCCGGGTGTCGACCAGCAGCGCCCCGGCGGCCATCCGCTCGGCGGCCTGCTCGGGGGTCAGCCGGTGCAGCCGGCCGCGGGCCTCGTCGAGGACCTCGTCGATCGTGCGCGCGCCCGGCGGGCGCTCGGCGGCGCCGCCCATCAGGCCATCACCGCCGCGGCCTCGGCGTTCTCGGCCGGCACCTCGAGCACGCGCTGGCACAGCGACACCACGATCGCGGCCAGCCCGGCTGCGACGACGGCCACGAGCAGCGAGGCGTTGGCGCCGGAGGAGTCCACGATCAGGCCGGCGACCGACGAGCCGACGGCGACGCCGAGGCCCAGGGCCGTGCCGATCCAGGTGAACGCCTCGGTGGTGGCCGACGGCGGCACCAGCAGCTCGGCGAGGGTGAACGAGCTGATCAGCGACGGCGAGACGGCGATGCCCGCGACGACCACGAACGGCAGCATCAGCCAGACGTTCTCGATCAGCAGGAGCGGGACGATCAGCACGGTCAGCGCGATCAGCACGACGGCCAGCCGGCGGCGCAACGGCGCCTGCCAGTTGATGGTCCCCCAGCCGATGCCGCTGGCCATCGAGCCGACGGCGAGCCCGGCGATGAGCACGCCGGACAGGCTCATCGCGTCGACCTCGTCGGCGAAGGCGACCAGCGCGATCTCCAGGGTGCCGAGGATGGCGCCGACCGCGGCGCCGACCACGAAGAGCACCCGGATGCCGGGGGTGCGGATCGCCGACGGGCCGCTGGCGCTGGCGTGCCCGTGCGGCGGCGGCTCGGTGCGGCCCTGGGCGGCGAACAGGAGGCTGCCGACCACCGCGAGCACGAAGGCGGTCACCACGCCGGAGGTGGCGTGCCCGGTCGTGGAGAGGAAGGTGACCAGGACCGGGCCGACGATGAAGACGAACTCGTCGACCACCGACTCCATGGCCAGCGCGGCGGGCAGCCGGTTGCTGCCGCGCAGCAGGTGGGTCCAGCGCACCCGGATCATGGAGGCGACCGGCGGGATGCACGCCCCGGCCAGGCCAGCGAAGAAGAACACCGTCCAGACCGGCCAGTCCTCCTTCACGGAGGCCAGGAAGCCCGCGCCGGAGGCGGCGAAGACGGCGACGACCGGGAGCAGCGTGCGCCGCTGGCCGAAGGTGTCGGCCAGCCGGCCGAGGACCGGCCCGGCCACCGCGGTGGTCACCGCGCCGGCGGCCGCGACCGCGCCACCGAAGCCGTACGAGCCGGTCTCCGAGGCGACGAGCAGCACGCAGCCGAGCCCCACCATCGACAGGGGCAGCCGGCCGATGAACGCGGCCAGCACCATGGGCACGGCGTGCGGGGTCCGCAGGACGTGGAGGTAGGGAGACACCAGCGTGCAGCCCGTCGTCGGAGAGGGGGAGGGGACTTCCGTCACGCTAACCCACCGTCGGCGCGTGAGCCGCCGATCGGCGCGGCACGCCGGGGAGGACACAGGCCCCGCACCGGGCATCGTCGACCGGTGCGGGGCCCGCGGTCCGTGGGGCCGGGGCCTCAGCCCAGGCGGTGCTCCAGGATGGCGAGCTCGTCCCAGAGGGTGCTGGGCAGCTTGTCGCCGAACTTCTGGAACCACTCGGTGATCTGCGGGATCTCGGCCCGCCACTCGTCCACGTCGACGGCGAGGGCCGCCGCCACCTGCTCGGGGGCGAGGTCCAGGCCGGAGACGTCGAGGGAGTCCGGCGTGGGCACGTGCCCGACCGGCGTCTCGACGGCGGCCGCGGTGCCCTCGAGGCGCTCGACGACCCACTTGAGCACCCGGCTGTTCTCGCCGAAGCCCGGCCACAGGAACCCGCCGTCCTCGTCGCGGCGGAACCAGTTCACGTAGAAGATCCGCGGGAGCTTGGCGGCGTCGTGCTGCTTGCCGGTCTCGACCCAGTGGGCGAAGTAGTCACCGGCGTTGTAGCCGATGAACGGCAGCATGGCGAAGGGGTCCCGGCGGACGACGCCGACCGCGCCGGTGGCCGCGGCGGTGGTCTCCGACGACAGCGTGGCGCCCATGAACACGCCGTGGTTCCAGTCCCGGGCCTCGGTGACCAGCGGGATCGTCGTCTTGCGCCGGCCGCCGAAGAGGATCGCCGAGATCGGCACGCCCTTCGGGTCGTCGTACTCCGGCGCGAGGATCGGGCACTGGGTGATCGGGGTGCAGAACCGGCTGTTGGGGTGGCTGGACAGCTCCCCGGAGTCCGGCGTCCAGTCCCGGCCCTTCCAGTCGGTGAGGTGCGCCGGCGGCTCGTCGGTCATGCCCTCCCACCAGACGTCGCCGTCGTCGGTGAGCGCGACGTTGGTGAACACCGAGTTGCCCTGCTCGATGGTGCGCATCGCGTTGGGGTTGGTGTCCCAGCCGGTGCCGGGGGCGACGCCGAACAGCCCGTACTCGGGGTTGAGCGCGTAGAGCCGGCCGTCCTCGCCGAACCGCATCCAGGCGATGTCGTCGCCGAGGGTCTCGACCGTCCAGCCCGGGATCGTCGGCTCGAGCATGGCCAGGTTGGTCTTGCCGCAGGCGCTGGGGAAGGCCGCGGCGACGTAGTACGTCTTCTGCTGCGGGCTGGTCAGCTTGAGGATCAGCATGTGCTCGGCGAGCCAGCCCTCGTCCCGGGCCATGACCGAGGCGATCCGCAGCGAGTAGCACTTCTTGCCCAGCAGGGCGTTGCCGCCGTAGCCGGAGCCGTAGGACCAGATGGTCCGCTCCTCGGGGAAGTGCACGATGTACTTGGTGTCGCTGCACGGCCACGGCACGTCCTGCTGGCCCTCCTCCAGCGGGGCACCCAGGGAGTGCATCGCCGGCACGAACGGCCGGTCGGCGCCCATCGCCTCGAGGATCGCGCTGCCGATGCGGGCCATCACGCGCATCGAGACGACGACGTACTCGGAGTCGGTGAGCTCGACGCCGAACATCGGGTTCTCGGCCTCGACCGGCCCCATGCAGAACGGGATGACGTACATCGTCCGCCCGCGCATGCATCCCCGGTACAGCTCGGTCATGACCGACTTCATCTCGGCCGGGTCCATCCAGTTGTTGGTGGGACCGGCGTCGGCCTCGTCGACCGAGCAGATGTAGGTGCGGTCCTCGACCCGGGCGACGTCGCGCGGGTCGGAGGCGCACCAGAAGGAGTCGGGCTTCTTGTGCAGGCGCCGGAAGGTGCCGGCGTCGACCAGCTGCTGGGTGAGCCGGGCCCACTCCTCGTCGCTGCCGTCGACCCACACGACCCGGTCGGGCGTGGCCAGCTCGGCCATCTCCTGCACCCAGGCCAGCAGCCGGGGGTGCGCCGTGGGCGCGTGGTCGAGACCGGGGATGGCCACAGAGGTCAAGGCGTCTCCATGCTCAGGCAGCCGGTCAGACACCGGCGGCGCGGGGTGCTGGTCGACCGGCGCAGACGCATCCGGGCAGGCCCAGGTTATCGGCACACACACGTGCTGTAACCGTGAGAGATGTTACGTCTAGGACGTCTGCATCGAGGACCGAAGTCCCTGGACCGGGGGCGTCGTCCCCCTCGCGGGCGACACCGCTGCCGCCCACCGCGCTCAGCGCCCCCAGTCCCGATGCCCACCACCCGGGCGTGGGCCACGGCGCGGCTGGGCGGCCAGGCGCCGCTCAGCCGGGGATGAGCCGGCGGCGGCGCATCTCGTCGAGCATCGCGAAGAGCGATACCTCGCTGTCGATGCAGTCGGCGAACCCGGCCTGACGGATCTTGATGGTGCTGGAGATCAGGTCGCGGTCGAGCGAGAGGATGGCGTTCGCGCGGTCCCACGACGCCATCTGCCCGTACGGGATGGGTTGCAACCGTGCCGGCGGGTCACCTCCTCCCACAGCGGTCCCCTGTCGGCCATGACGGCGGGGAGGTCGTAGGGGAACGGCTGGCCCAGTTCGAGGCCGAAGTACTCGGCCACCTTCGGCCACGTGTTGACCCAGCGGACGAGGTCGCCGTTGCTGATGTTGAACACCTCGTCCCGGGCCGACGAGGTGTTGGCAGCCCACGCCGACGCCTTCGCCAGCAGCCGGGCGTCGGTGAACTGGACGAGTGACCGGTAGCCCAGCTCGCTGCCCGGGAAGCGCAGCGGCTGACCCAGTTCCTTCGTGACGGTGGCGTAGAGGGCGATCACGTGGACGAGGTTCACGAACGGGCCGAAGGCCACGCCGCAGACGTGGTCGGGACGGAAGATCGTGAAGCCGACGCCCGCGCGGTCGGCCCACCGGCGCAGCAGGTCCTCCTGGTCGTGGTAGAAGAGCCGCCCCAGCAGGCGGGGATCGGACTCCTTCGCCGGCGTCGGGAACGGCCCGACGTGCGCCCCGTACGCCTTGCCACCGTGGTAGAGCGTGACGTGCCGGAGCGGCGCCCCCCGGTCCAGAAGCGCGCGGACGACGTCGTCGAGCATGGCGACGTTGACCCGTGCCTCCTCAGCCGGGTCGGCGACGATCGCGTAGGCCGCGAAGAAGAGGTGCGTGGTGTCGGTCGGCAGCTCGGCCGCGCCGAGCGCATCGGCGTCGGCGAGGTCGACCCGGACGTGGTCGACCCCCTCGACGGCGGGGCCCGGCCGGCGACTGCTGGTGACGACCCGCCAGGCCGGGTCGGCGTGGAGGTGGCGGGCCACGTAGCTGCCCACCAGGCCGTGCCCGCCGGTCACCAGACCGACGTCGGGCCCACCGCCCACGCCCGTTCAGACCCGCCCGTACGTCGGACCGGTCGCCGCCCAGAAGGTGTCCCAGTCGCCGGGGCCGGTCGCGCCGGTCAGCTCGGCGTCCAGCCGGTCGAGGTACCAGTGCCAGCCGCCGAGCAGGTCGGTGGCGTCCGCGCCGGCGTCCAGCTCCTGGGAGAAGCGCAGCGCCGTGCCGCCGTCCTGCTCGGCGAGGTCGAGGGCGACCTGCCAGCCGCCGCCGTCGTCCTGCTCCCACGCGACGACCAGCCGGGCCGGCGCCCGGCACTCGACGATGCGTGTCGGCGAGCCCTCGTGCTGCCCCTCGGCGGTCATCGTGAAGCTGCCGCGGCCGCCCTCGGCCCGCTCGCCGTCGTAGACGCCGATCCAGCGGGCCAGCCGGTCGGGCTCGGTCAGCGCCGCCCAGACCTCCGCCGCGGGCAGCGGCCAGGTGCGGACGAACTCCAGCAGCTGCCGCCCGCCGTCACCGGTGGTGACGGTGCCCCTGCCCACGCTCTCGCCCATGCCGGCCTCCTCGCCTCGGCCCCACCCAACCGGTCGAGCCCCTCGGACGCCAGACTCCTCCGCGTGCGCCCCCGACGCTGCCCCTGCGGCTCCGCCCTGCCCTACGCCGAGTGCTGCGGCCGGCTGCACGCCGGCGCGGCCGCCGCCGGCACCGCGGAGCAGCTGATGCGCTCGCGCTACAGCGCCTTCGCCGTCGGGGACGCCGGCTACCTGCTCGCCACCTGGCACCCGGCGACCCGCCCGCGCCGGCTGGAACTGGACCCGGACACCCGCTGGACGGGCCTGGAGGTGCTGGCCACGACCGGCGGCTCGCTGTTCGCGACCGAGGGCACCGTGGAGTTCCGGGCGTCGGCGGTGACCGGCGGGGTCCGGCACGTGCAGCACGAGCTCAGCCGGTTCGCCCGGGAGGACGGCCGCTGGCTCTACCGGGACGGCGTCTCGCTGGGCTGAGGATTGCGCGGGCGGCCCTCCGGGGAACCCGCCGGGCATGACCGTCACCGATCCCGACGTGCCCGATCCGCTCAACGACCCCCGCACCCTGCAGGCCGACCCCGGCGCCCAGGGCCAGGGCGACGACCTCGCCTCGGCCGGTGACGACCCGGCCACCGCGGGCGAGGACGAGCTGCCCACCAGCCGGACGCTCGCCGACGAGGCCGGCGGCGGCGACGTGACCGGCGGCGCGGCCGGCGACCAGCCGGTCGGCGGGCTCGGCTGAGACGGAGCGGTCCGTTTCACCGCCCGGTCCCCTGGGGAAGTGACCGGGCCCACATCCGTATCCGAGGAGGTAGCGATGGCCACCGGTGAGACCGGCTTCGAGGACGTCACCTACGACCTGATCTCGGTGCAGTACCACTCGCTGAAGGCCGGGCATGACTACGGCCAGTACGTCCGCGATGCGGAGAACGCCAGCCTCGACGACATCGCGGCGTTCTTCCGGGAGGTCATGGAGCAGGACTCGGCCCGGGCCAAGCGGTGCCACGAGTTCCTGCGGCAGATCTCCGGGACCGAGCAGGGCGGCCCGGCCACCAGCTGAGACCGCACCAGACGGCGGGGCCGCCGTCCCGGGCCCGGGACGGCGGCCTGCCGGATGTCCGCCGGAGGAGGGGCGGAGCATCGTGGACGACGAACTGACCCGGGAACTGCTGGAGCTCGAGCACCGCGGCTGGGAGGCCCTGCGCCAGGGCACCGGAGCCGACTTCTACGGGGCGCTGATGACCGCGGACGGGGTCATGGTGCTGGCCGACGGCACCGTGGCCGACCGCGCGGCCGTGGTGGCCGCCCTGGAGAACGCCCCACCGTGGACGCGGTTCGAGCTCGACAGCGCCCGTGCCGTGCCGGCGGGGGACGGCGCCGCCGTGCTGGTCTACACCGCACGCGCCTGGCGCGGCGACGACGACCCACCGTTCACCGCCGCCATGACCAGCACCTACGCGCGGGGGAACGACGGCTGGCAGCTGGCCGTCTACACCCAGACGCCGCTGCCGGCGGGCTAGACGGCGCAGGAGTCGTCGCTGCAGCCCTCCGCGGCCGGCACGGTCTGCAGCGGGTGGGCATCGGCCCAGGCCCGCTCCAGCAGCTGGAGCAGCAGGTCGGCCGGCTGCGCGCCCGCGGCGCCGTAGCGGCGGTCGACGACGAAGAACGGAACGCCGGTCGCGCCCAGCGACCGGGCCGTGGCGATGTCCTCCAGGACCGCGGCGCGGTGCCGGTGGTCGGCCAGGGCGGCCCGCACCTCGGCGTCGTCCAGTCCGACCTCGGCGGCCAGCGCGGCGAGGGAGTCGACGTCGAAGACCGAGCGGCCCTCCTGGAACTGGGCCGACAGCAGCCGCTCCTTGAGCTCGCCCTGCCGCCCGTGCTCGGCGGCCAGGTGCAGCAGTTCGTGGGCCGGCAGCGTGTTGCCGCTGATGCCGGACGCGAGGTCGTAGGTCAGCCCCTCGCCGGCGGCGGTCTCCTCGACGTGCCGCATCATCGCCCGCATGTCGGCCTCGCTGCGGCCGTACTTGGCGGCCAGCGCGGGCAGCGTCGGGTGGGTCTCCCCCTCCGGCACCGACGGGTCGAGCTGGAAGGAACGCCACACCACCTCGACCTGGTCACGGTGCGGGAACCGCGCGAGCGCGGCCTCCAGCCGGCGCTTGCCGATGAAGCACCACGGACACACGACGTCGGACCACACCTCGACCTGCACGGACGTGCGCAACCCGCCGCCCGCCGCGGTCATTCCCCGGCGTCCCCCGGTCGGTGGGCCTCCGCCCGCGCCCGGCCGTCACCGGGGGTCGGGTCGAGGAAGACGAAGCGGACGCCCTCGTGCCGGGCGACCAGCCGGCGCTCGGCCTCGTCGGAGGCCCGCTCGACGTCGGCCACGGTGACCTCGTCGGCGAAGTCGACCTTCGCCGAGACGATCAGCTGCCCCGGTCCGATCACCGAGGTCAGCAGCACCGGGACGTCGACGACCTGGTCGATGCCGAGGATCTCCTGGCGCAGCTGCTCCCCGATGGTGGGCGACACCGACTGGCCGATCAGCAGGGACACGTTGGCCCGCGCCAGGGACCCGGCGACCAGCAGCAGCAGGCAGCCGATGAGGATCGCCGCGACGCCGTCCCAGACCGGATCGCCGGTGACCTGCTCGAGGAACAGCCCCAGCGCGGCCAGGACCAGGCCGACCAGCGCGGCGCCGTCCTCGAAGGTGACCGCCTTGACGGTGGTGTCGGTGGTCTCGCGCAGGTAGCGGCGCGACGTCGTCCCCCACCGGCGGGCCGAGCCGCGCACCTGCCGCACCGCCTTGACGAACGAGGCGCCCTCGAGGACGAAGGAGACCGCCAGCACGATGTAGGCGACCAGCGGATCACCCTGCTCCTCGCCCTCCAGGATCGTCTCGACGCCCTGGTAGAAGGAGAAGCCGGCGCCGAGGGTGAAGGTGGCCAGGCAGGCCAGCAGCGCCCAGAAGTAGGTCTCCCGGCCGTAGCCGACCGGGTGCCGCTCGTCGGGGGCCCGGGTGCCGCGCTTGAGCGCGACGAACAGCAGCACCTCGGTGATCGTGTCGGCCACCGAGTGCGCGGCCTCGGACAGCATCGCCGAGGAGTGGCTGATCAGGCCGCCGACCAGCTTGGCGATCGCGATGCCGAGGTTGGCCAGGCCGGCGACGACGACCGTGCCGGTCGACTCGCTGCCCGAGTCGCTCTTCGCCTCGGTCTGGTCGAGCAGGGCGTGCCCGGTGGTCGGTGCCGGCTGGGTCATGGCCGCGACGGTGCCCCGCCGCGGTGCGGCTACACGTCGAGCACCACGTCGAAGCCGCCGGCGACCAGCCGCCGGCCCTCGAAGACGGCCGGCGCGCCCGGCACCGGCTGCACGCGGGGATCGGCGAGCACCGCCGCCAGGCCGCGGTCCCGGGTGGCCTTGTCCGGCCACTCGGTCCACGAGAGCACGACGACCTCGCCGTCCCCGGCGCCGGCGGCGGCGTGCAGGTCCCGCGCCGGCTGCTCCCCCAGCGAGTCCCGCGCGCCCTCGGCGTGGAAGTCCGCCGGGTCCTGCGGGGTCTCGTCCTGCCAGCAGTCGACCACCCGCAGCGCCCCGTGCTCGCGGTACACCGCAGCCATCGCGCGGGACAGCTCGACGAAGGCCTCCCGCATCTCCCGGCGCACCGGGGTCAGGTAGCCGTCGACGTAGGTCATGGCGGGTGCTCCCGGAAGGTCGGGCGGGGCGCCGGGCCCGCCGGCGCCCCGCCGTCGGTCAGCGGACGCCGACGAGGTCGACGACGAAGACGAGCGTGGCGCCCGGCTTGATGACGCCGCCGGCACCGCGGTCGCCGTAGGCCTTGTGCGCCGGGATGGTCAGCCGGCGGCGGCCGCCCACCCGCATCCCGGTGATGCCCTCGTCCCAGCCCTGGATGACCATGCCGACGCCCAGCCGGAACTCCAGCGGGTCGCCGCGGTCCCAGGACGCGTCGAACTGCTCGCCGCCGTCGTGGGTGACCCCCACGTAGTGGGCGCTCACCAGACTGCCGGGGGTCGCCTCGGGGCCCTCGCCGACGACGAGGTCCTCGATGACGAGGTCGTCGGGAGCGGGGCCCGTGGGGGGCTCGACGTCCGGTCGGCTCAGCTCGGCCACGGTTCTCCCTCCTGCACCGGGGCTCTCCCGGCGCCGTCCCCCATCCAAGCAGCGACCGGCTGGTCCCTCTCGGGGACGGCGGTGTCCAGCGGGTGCGCCAGCTCGTCGGCCGGCAGCCGCCACACCACGATCGCCACCACCGCCAGCACCGGTGGCGCCAGGCCGGCGACGAGGAAGGTGCCGGTCAGGCCGAGCAGCGCGCTCGCCGGCCCGGCCAGCGCCATCGACAGCGGCATGAACGCCAGCGAGACGAAGAAGTCGAGGCTGGAGACCCGGCCGAGCAGCTCCGGCGGCACCCGGCGCTGCAGCAGGGTGCCCCAGATGACCGTCGCGGCCTGGAACGCCGCCCCGACCACCGCGCCGGCGGCCACCATCAGCCACAGCTGCGAGGTCAGCCCGAAGACGACCAGCGGAACGCAGCCGACGCCCCACATCAGGTTCATGACGGTGAGGTAGCGCCGGGGCAGCCGCAGCGACGCCACCACGAGCGAGCCGAGGGCGCCGCCCACGCCGAAGGCGACCAGCACGAGCGCGTGCTCGGCCGGCCCGCCGCCGGCCTGGTCGCGGATCGCGAAGGGCACCAGCACCTCGAACGGGCCGATCATCGCCAGCACCATGAGGGAGGCGAACGCCAGCGTGGCCAGCAGCCACGGCGTCGCGACCATGTAGCGGACGCCCTCCCGCACGTCGTGCAGCAGGCCGCGCACCGGCGACCCGCCGCCGTCGAGGGCGCGGCGGACCGGCGTCGGCGGCACGGCGGCCACGCAGGCCGCGGCGGCCAGCGAGCACAGCGCCGTCGCCGCCACCGCCGCGCCCGGGTTGACCGCGGCGACCAGGAAGCCGGCCAGCGCCGGGCCGGCGGCCGCGGACAGCACCGGCCGGACGACGCCCTCCAGCCCGTTGGCCGCCAGCAGGTCCTCCTCCGGGACCAGCGCGGGCACCAGCGCGGAGAAGGCGGGGTAGTAGCAGCCGATCGCCAGGCCGATGACCAGCGAGGCGGCGGCCACGTGCACCAGGCCGAGGGCGCCGGTCAGCGAGAGGACGGCGACCGCTCCGATCGCCGTCACCTGCACCAGCTCAACGGCCAGCAGGATCGACCGCTGCGGCACCCGGTCGGCCAGGGCGCCGCCGAGCAGGGTGCTCACCAGCATGCCGGCCGCGGACAGCCCGGTGGCCAGCGACAACGCGCCCGGGCCACCGCCGAGGGCGACCACCTGCCAGACGAGGGCGATCGCCCAGACCCCGGCACCGGTGAGGGAGAGCGCCAGCGAGGCGGCCAGGAACCGGTAGGACCGGTGCCGCAGGGGCGACAGCGCGCGCGGCAGCGCGACCATGACTCCTCCTCCCGGTCCCGGCCATGGTCGCCGACGACCCCGGTGAGGAGCACGCGGGTTTTCCGTGGAGCGGAGGGTGGGAGCGCAGGGATCCTGCGCTCCCACCCTCCGGTCAGGCGGTGGCGACCAGCCCGCGGAACTCGGCCGCGGTCATCACGTGCGCCGTGGAGAAGGCGAGGATGGTGAGGGTCGCGCGGTGCACGTCGTCGGCCGACATCGCGCCGTAGCCGACGTCGGGGTAGTCGAAGGTGCCGGTGGCGTCGGACAGGAACGCGACCTTGTAGTTGAGGAACATCGCGTCCCGCGCCGTGGCGTGGCAGCAGTTCTCGGTCGTCGTCCCGGTGATGACGACCGAGTCCACGCCCCACTCCCGCAGGATGAGGTCGAGGTCGGTGGCGAAGAAGCCGCTGTACCGGTGCTTCTTGATCACGTGCTCGCCCGGGGCCGGGGCGAGGACCGGGAAGATGTCGGCGCCCGGGGTGCCGTCCACCAGCGCGGCGCGCTGGTCGATCGGCGGGTACAGGTCGTCGTACAGGCCCATGTCCGACCCGTCCTCGCGGTGGACGTGCGCGGTGTAGATGACCTTGACGCCGTTCTCCCGGCAGAAGGTGAGCGTCTCGGCCAGCTCGTCGGCGAGCGCGAGCGCCTGCTTGGACTGCAGGGCCGCCCCGTCGGCGACGAAGTCGTTCTGCATGTCCACGACGATCATCGCGGTCCGCGAGGGGTCGATGCGGTCGAAGGTGTAGGGCACGGGGTCCTCCTGGCGGGCGCGCGGGCGGTGGCGCCCACCGTAGGACCGCGCGTGCGACAGGTCCATGGACCTCCGTCACCGATGTGGCACACGTCAGCGGAGGGTGGGAGCGCAGGAATCCTGCGCTCCCACGCACGCCCCCGCGGGCCAAGGGGCCCTTGCCCCGCGACCGCGTTTGGGCCACCGGCCTCGGGGGGGGGGACCCCATGTACCCGGCCCCCCCCCCCCTCCGCTCAGGCGGCCTGGAAGACCACGCGGAAGCCGCCGTCCTGCGGGTCCACCTGCCAGATCACGTCACCGGAGGTGCCGGTGACCGCCTCGCCGAGCCCGCTGTCGATCCGCTCGGCGCCCGGGCCGTTGGCCTCGTAGTACGCCAGCACCTCCTCGCCGGAGAGGTCGGCCGCGTAGCTCACGTACTCCTGGCCGCCGCGGACCGTGCCGCCGGTCTCGCACAGCACCGCGCCGTCGGGTGGCTCGGGGAAGTCGGCCGGCACGCTCTCCACGTCGGCGATGTCGCCGCCCTGGGCGAGCGGGAAGGCCTCGGCACACTCCTCGGGCGCGCTGCCCGGGTTCTCGAAGGCCCCCGACGGATCGGCGATGGTGCCGTCGCCGGAACCCCCCTCGGCCGAGGACGGCGGATCCGCGGGCTCGTCGGAGCCGCAGGCGGTGAGCAGGAGGGTGGCGGCGAGGGCGACGGCGCTCAGCGCCGCGCCCGGACGTGCGGTGGACATCGATCTCCTCGTCGGACGGCGGCCCGCTCAGGGCCGCGCGGGACCGGAGCCGAGCGGCGGGCACCCGTCAGCGGGTCCGCGCGCGGTGTGCGCGCAGCCGCCGACCGTGCTGGGCTGGACCGGTGACGGTCGAGGACGACGCCCCCTGGTGGACGCGCGCGGTGGTGTACCAGGTCTAGCCGCGCTCGTTCATGGACTCCGACGGCGACGGGATCGGTGACCTCGGCGGGCTCCTGCAGCGGCTGGACCACCTGAGCGACCTGGGCGTCGACGTCGTCTGGCTCTCGCCGGTCTACCCCTCGCCCCAGGCCGACAACGGCTACGACATCAGCGACTACACCGACATCGACCCGCTGTTCGGCTCCCTCGAGGTGTTCGACGAGCTGGTCGCGGCGCTGCACGGGCGCGGCATCAAGCTGCTGATGGACCTCGTGGTCAACCACACCAGCGACATGCACCCCTGGTTCGTCGAGAGCCGGTCGGGGCCCGCGTCGCCGAAGCGCGACTGGTACTGGTGGCGCCCGCCGCGGCCCGGGATGGCCGCCGGCGCCCCGGGTGCCGAGCCGACCAACTGGCAGTCGTTCTTCTCCGGTCCGGTGTGGGAGCTCGACGAGTCCTCCGGCGAGTACTACCTGCACCTGTTCGACCGCCGCCAGCCCGACCTCAACTGGGAGAACCCGGAGGTCAGGCAGGCGGTGTACGCGATGATGCGGTGGTGGCTCGACCGCGGGGTCGACGGCTTCCGCATGGACGTCATCAACATGATCAGCAAGGACGTCGGGCCGGACGGCGCGCTGTCCGACGGGCCGCCGCTGCCGGGCTCGGCGTGGGGCGACGGCTCGGCGTCCTACCTCTGCGGGCCGCGCATCCACGAGTACCTGCAGGAGATGCACCGCGAGGTGTTCGCCGGGCGGGAGGGCGCGTTCCTCACCGTCGGCGAGATGCCGGGCGTGACCGTGGAGCAGGCCCGGCTGTTCACCGACCCGGCCCGCCGCGAGGTGGACATGGTGTTCCAGTTCGAGCACGTCGGGCTGGACCACGGGACGAGCAAGTGGGACGTGCACCCGCTGCGGCTGCGCGACCTCAAGGCCTCGTTCGGCCGCTGGCAGGCGGGGCTGGCCGACGTCGGCTGGAACTCCCTGTACTGGGACAACCACGACCAGCCGCGCGTGGTCAGCCGGTTCGGCAACGACTCGCCGCGGTTCCGCCGCGACTCGGCGACCTGCCTGGCCACGCTGCTGCACCTGCACCGCGGAACGCCGTACGTCTACCAGGGCGAGGAGCTCGGGATGGCCAACGCCCCGTTCGCCTCGCTCGCCGAGTTCCGCGACGTGGAGTCGCTCAACCACCACGTGCACGCCGTCTCCCGCGGCGACGACGCCGAGGCCGTGCTCGCCTCGCTGCGGGCGATGAGCCGGGACAACGCCCGGACGCCGGTGCAGTGGGACGCCTCCCCGAACGCCGGCTTCACCAGCGGCACCCCGTGGATCGGCGTCAACCCCGACCACACCGAGTGGAACGCCGCGGCCCAGCGCGACGACCCGCGGTCGGTGCTGGCCCACCACCGGCGGCTGATCGCGCTGCGCCACGAGGATTCCGTGGTCGCGCTCGGCGACTTCACGATGCTGCTGCCCGACGACGAGCAGGTGTACGCCTTCACCCGCTCGCTGAGCGGGCGCACGCTGCTCGTCGTCTGCAACGTCGGCGGCACGCCGCAGCCGCTGGCCGAGCTGCTGCCCGAGGCGGTCGGCGCGGAACTCGTACTGGGCAACCTGGACGCCGGCGACCCGGCGGTGCTGCAGCCCTGGGAGGCCCGCGTCCTGCGAGTGGAGTGAGAGGGACGCGTTCTCCGCGCCCTCCCACTCCGCTCAGGCCAGGGGGGACCGCGGGAGCAGCCGGTCGCTGATGATCCGCTTCTGGATCTCGCTGGTGCCCTCGAAGATCGTGGTCAGCCGGGCGTCGCGCCAGTGCCGCTCGACCTGCCGCTCGGTGGTGTAGCCGTTGCCGCCGTGCAGCTGCATGGCCTGGTTGGTCACCCGGACCGCCATCTCGGTGGCCTCGAGCTTGACCATCGACGCCTCCTTCTCGCAGCGCACGCCCAGGTCGATCAGGTGGGCGACCTGCCGGTAGAAGGCACGGGCCTGCTCGATCTGGGCCGCCATCTCGGCCACGGTGAAGCGCAGCGCCTGGAAGTCGCCGATCGGGTGGCCGAACTGCTCGCGCTCCTGCAGGTAGACGATCGAGTCCTCGAGCGCGGCGCGGGCCAGGCCGACGGCGCGGGCGGCGGTGTGCACCCGCGCGGTGTTCAGGAACTTCTGCGCCTCGGCGAAGCCCGCCCGCTTGGCCGCCTCGCCCTCCTCGGCGCTGTCCTCGGCCGCCGCGCGGGCCTGGTCGATGACGTTGCCCGCCGGGATCCGGACGCCGTCGAAGACGAGATCCCAGGTCAGGAAGCCGTGGTAGCCGATCTTGTCGATCGGGGTGCCCGTGAGCCCCTCCGGGAACGACCCCCGCTCCTTCTCCAGCAGCAGGTTGACCAGCCCGGCCGAGCGGGACTCCCCCTCCTCAGGATCGCGCTCGCGCACCAGCACCTGGATGAAGTCGGCGGCCTCGGCGTTGCCGCACCAGCGCTTGTGCCCGGTGACCACCCACTCGTCGCCGTCGCGCACCGCGCGGGTGGAGACGCCGGCGAGGTCGGAGCCGGCGTCGGGCTCGGACAGCGCGATCGCCCCGATCCACTCGCCCCGGGCGCTGCGCCGCTGCAGCTCCTCCCGCCGCGCGGGGTCGGCCACCGCGGTGCCCAGCCCCTGCGAGCGGGCCAGGATGCTCGCCGTCGACATCCACGCGCGGGCCAGCTCCTCGCTGACCATGCAGTACTCGAAGACCCCGAGCCCCAGCCCGCCGCACTCGGCCGGGACGGTGATGCCGAAGTAGCCGAGCTCGGCCAGCCGGGCCAGCAGCGACGCCGGGATCAGCCCCTTCTGCGGGTCCAGCTCGTCGGCGACCGGGAGGACCTCCTCCATGGCGAACCGGCGGGCCTGCTCCTGCAGCGCCTCGCGCTCGGGGGTGTGCCACGGGGGCAGCAGGGCCGGCGGCTGCGGCTGCAGGACGGCGTCCTCGGCGGGGCTGGCGCTCGACGTCATCGTCGGTCGGCCTCCTCGGTCAGCGGATGATCACGTACACCTTGGCGGCAGGTCGTTCCCCCTGCACCTCGCGCTCATCCGCGGTCGTGAGCAGCCTCACGCCATATCTCACAACCACTTCACAGAACTAACAGCTAGGTGGTAGGAAGTCGGTCGTGGCCGTCCCCGACCGACTCGACGTGACCCTCCGGCTGGTGCGCAACGCCGGCCGGGTCACCCTCGCCGACCTCGCCGCCCGGCTGGGCGTCTCGGAGATGACGGTGCGCCGTGACCTCGACGCGCTGCAGCAGCGCGGGCTGGTCGAGCGGGTGCGCGGCGGCGCGGTGGCGGTCGCGGAGCCGGAGTCCGCCGCGGGCTTCGCCGCCCGCGCGGACTGGCAGGCCGGCCTCAAGGACCGCATCGGCCGGGCGGCCGCCGACCTGGTCGAGCCGGGCTCGACGGTGCTGCTCGACGCCGGGACGACGACCGTGCACGTCGCCCGCCACCTGGCCGGCCGCGCGCCGCTCACCGTCGCCGCGCTCAGCCTGCCCGGCGCGGCCGCCCTGGCCGACGTGCCGGGCATCCGGCTGCTCGTCGTCGGCGGTGAGTCGCGACCGGGCGAGCAGAGCCTGTCCGGCCCGCTGACCGCCGCGGTGCTCTCGCAGCTGAGCTTCGACGTCTTCGTCATGTCGATCGGCGCGGTCGACGCGGCGGCCGGCTGGTCGGAGTTCACCCTCGAGGACGCCGCCGTCAAGCAGGCCGGCCTCGCGCGGGCGCGGTCCACCCTCGTCGTCGCCGACGCCTCGAAGCTCGGCGTCCGCGCCTTCGCCTCGGTTGCGCCGCTGCCCGCCGTCGGCCGGCTGGTCACCGACGTCAGCGCCCGCGACCCCCAGCTCTCCCCCGCGGCCCAGGAGACCCTGGCCGCCCTCGACGACGCCGCTGTGGAGGTGGTGTGCGCGTGACCCTGTCCGAGCCCCTGATGATCCTGGTCGCCGGGCCCTACCGCGGAGGCACCGGCGACGACCCGGCGCTGATCGCGGCCAACCACCGGGCCATCCAGGAGGCCTGCCTGGCGCTGTTCCGGGCCGGCCACCTCGCGGTCAACGGCGAGGACCTCGCCCTGCCGCTGGCGGAGCTGGCCGGCTCCACCCGGGTCGGCGACGCCGCCTTCGACGAGGTGTTCCACCCGATGGGCCGGCGGCTGGTGGCCCGCTGCGACGCCGTGCTGCGGCTGCCGGGCGCCTCGGCCGGCAGCGACGAGATGGTGGAGCTGGCCCGCGCCCGCGGCGCGGCGGTCTACACCGCCCTCGACGAGGTGCCGGCGGTGGCCCGGTGACCGCCGTGGGGGTGCCGGGGGTCGACGTCCCCGACGCGCGCGGGCGGACCGGCCTGGACCGGGCCGGTCGCGACCTCACCGGCAACCCCGACGTCGTCGTCCGGGACGTGGAGCTGCTGGCCGCCGGCTGGCACGTGCTGCGCCGCACCACCTTCGACCAGCGGCACCGCGACGGCCGGTGGACCACCGAGCAGCGCGAGACCTACGACCGGGGCAACGGCGCCACGGTGCTGCTGTACGACACCACCCGGCGCACGGTGCTGCTCACCCGCCAGTTCCGCTTCCCCGTGTACGTCAACGGCCATCCCGACGGGCTGCTCGTGGAGACCGCCGCCGGGCTGCTCGACGACCAGGACGCCGAGTCGGCCATGCGCCGCGAGGCCGAGGAGGAGCTGGGCGTCGCCGTCGGCACCCTGGAGCCGGTCTTCGAGCTGTTCATGAGCCCGGGCTCGGTCACCGAGCGGCTGCACTTCTTCGCCGCCCCGTACACGCCGGCCGACCGCGTGTCCGCCGGCGGCGGACTGGCCGAGGAGGGCGAGGACATCGAGGTGCTGGAGCTGTCGTTCGACGAGGCGCTGGCGATGACCGGCGACGGCCGGATCGCCGACGCCAAGACCGTGCTGCTGCTGCAGTGGGCGGCGCTGTCGGGGCCGTTCCGCCGCTGAGGTCAGCGCGCGGCGCGCTCGCGGGCCAGCGCGACGAAGTGCTCCAGCGCCGCGGCGTCGTCCACCGCGCCGGCGTTGGCCGCCTTCTCCGGCGCCATGCCCTGGAACAGCCGCTTGAGCGGCACCTCCAGCCGCTTGCCGGTGCGGGTGTGCGGCACGGCGGGGACGACGAGCACCTCGTCGGGCACGTGCCGCGGGCTGGCCTGGGTGCGGATCGCCGCGCGGATCCGGTCGGTCAGCTCGCCGGTCAGCTGGGTGCCGGGGGTCAGCTGGACGAACAGCGGCATCCAGTAGCCACCGTCGCGCTGCTCGACGCCGAGGACGACGCAGTCGACCACCTCGGGCACCGACTCCACCGCCGCGTAGATGTCGGCGGTGCCCATCCGCACGCCGCCGCGGTTGAGCGTGGAGTCCGAGCGCCCGGTGATCAGGCAGGTGCCCCGCTCGGTGACCTCCATCCAGTCGCCGTGCCGCCAGACGCCCGGCCACGGCTCGAAGTAGGCCTCGCGGTACCGGGTGCCGTCGGGGTCGTTCCAGAAGTACAGCGGCATCGACGGCATCGGCTCGGTGACCACCAGCTCGCCGAGCTCGCCGACGACCGGGCGGCCGTCGGCGTCCCAGGCGGCCGCCGCCACACCCAGCATCGGCCGCTGCAGCTCGCCGGCGGTCACCGGCAGCAGCGTGGTCGAGCCGACGAAGCCCGTGGCCACGTCGGTGCCGCCGGACAGCGAGCCGAGGAAGACGTCGGGCTTCACCGCGTCGTAGACCCAGCGGAACGACGACGCCGGCAGCGGCGAGCCGGTGGCCCCCACGTACCGCAGCGAGGACAGGTCGTGGGTCTCCCCCGGCCGCACGCCGGCCTTCTCGCAGGCCAGGAGGTAGCCGGGGCTGGTGCCCAGGTAGGTCAGGCGGGTGCGGGCGGCGAGCGCGAACTGCGCGTCGACCGTCGGGTACGCCGGCGCGCCGTCGTACACGACCACCGTGGCGCCGCACAGCAGCGCCGACGTGGCGATGTTCCACATGATCCAGGCGGTCGAGGCGTACCAGAGGAGGCGGTCGCCGGGGCCCAGGTCGCCGTGCAGCGCCAGCTGCTTGAGCTCCTCGAGGACGACGCCGCCGTGCCCGTGCACGATCCCCTTGGGCAGCCCGGTCGTGCCCGAGGAGTAGACGATCCACAGCGGGGCGTCGAACGGCAGCGGCTCGAACTCCGGCTCCTGCACCTCGGCGACCGCGTCGGCCCAGGCCAGCACGCCGTCGGGCAGCCCGCCCCCGGACAGCCGGGGGACGACGATCGTCGTCCGGACGCTGGGGAGCGCCGCCCGGAGCTCGGCGAGCACCTCCCGCCGGTCGTGCTCCCGGCCGTTGAACCGGTAGCCGTCGACCGCGACCAGCACCACCGGCTCCACCTGGGCGAACCGGTCGAGCACGCTGCGGGTGCCGAAGTCGGGGGCGCACGAGGTCCACACCGCACCGATCGCGGCCGCGCCGAGGAAGGCCACGACCGCCTCGGGCACGTTGGGCAGGTAGCCGGCGACCCGGTCGCCGCGCCGCACGCCCAGCCGGCGCAGCGTCGCGGCGAAGGCGCCGACCTGCCCGCGCAGCTGCGCCCACGACACCTCGGTGGGCACGGTGTCCTCGGCGACCACGACCAGCGCCGGGGCGTCGTCCGTCGCGTGCCGCAGCGCCTGCTCGGCGTAGTTGACCGTCGCCCCCGGGAACCACTCGACGCCCGGCATGGTGCGGGCGGTCAGCACCCGGTCGTCGGGGACGCCGGGCAGCACGCCGGTCCAGTCGGCGACGTCGGCCCAGAACTGCTCGAGGTGCTCGACCGACCAGCGCCAGAGGCGGTCGTAGTCGACCGGGTCGCCGAGGTCCACGCCGCGGCGCCGGGTGACCCAGCGGGCGAAGTCCGCGGCGCGGCAGGCCCGCATCGACTCCGGCGTCGGGCGCCACAGGACCTCGGGGGTGACGGTGTCGTCGGTCACGTCCGCACCCTGCCACGGGCGGCGGGCGCCGGTCGCCGTCCGGGGTTACGTTCGGCTCCGTGGCGGATGCCGACCTGCACTTCTACTTCGACCCGGTCTGCCCCTTCGCCTGGCTGACCAGCCGATGGGTGCGCATGGTCGCCGCCCGGCGCACCTACCGCGTCGAGTGGCGGTTCATCTCCCTGCGGCTGCTCAACGAGCACGTCGACTACGCCGCGCAGTTCCCGCCGGACTACGAGGCCGGGCACACCGCCGGGCTGCGGCTGCTGCGCCTGGCCGCCGCCGTGCGCGCCGGGCACGGGCAGCCGGCGCTCGACCGCCTCTACCCGGCCCTGGGCACGCGCGTGTTCGAGACCGCACCGGAGGACGGCGGCCGCACCGACCCGGCGGCACCGGGCACCGCCGCCTTCGTCGCGCCGGTGCTCGACGAGCTCGGTCTGCCCGCGGACCTGGCCGCAGCCCTCGACGACGACTCCTGGGACGCGGTGGTGCGCGCCGAGACCCAGGAGGCGCTCGCGCTCACCGGCCGGGACGTCGGCACGCCGATCCTGCACTTCCGGCCGCCGCAGGGCACGGCGTTCTTCGGCCCGGTGATCAGCCGGCTGCCGGCCGAGGACCAGGCCGAGGAGCTCTGGGACCACGTGGTCGGCCTCGCGTCGTTCCCGGGCTTCGCCGAGCTCAAGCGCAGCCTCCGGGAGGCGCCGCAGGTCCGCACCGAGGGGCTGCGGCCCGGCGAGGTCGGCCGCGAGGAGGACTGGCACGGCGGCAGTCGCAGGCTGCACCGGTGACGACCGTGGCAGGGTGGGGGTCATGACCGCGCCGGACGCCGTCGAGCGCAACGTCCTCGGCGGTCCGCTGGAGCCCTGCGGCACCGAGCCGCTGACCGGCTTCTACCGCGACGGCTCCTGCCGCAGCGGCCCCGACGACCTCGGCCGGCACACCGTCTGCGCCGTCGTCTCCCGGGAGTTCCTCGCCCTCCAGGCCGAACTCGGCAACGACCTGACCACCCCGCGCCCCGAGTACGGCTTCCCCGGCCTGCGGCCCGGTGACCGCTGGTGCGTGGTGGCCGGCCGCTGGCTGCAGGCGTTCCGCGCCGGCGCCGCGGCCGGGGTGGTGCTCGCGGCCACCAACGTCCGCGCGCTGGAGGTGGTGCCGCTGGAGGCGCTGCGCCGGCACGCGGTCGACGTCCCCGACGACCTCAGCGGCCTGGACCGGCCGCCCACCCAGGAGGAGAGCCCGTGAGCGACCTGCTCGACCAGCCCGTGTCCACCCTGCAGGGCGAGCCGACCACCTTCGGCGCCCTGACCGGCGGCCGGCCGGCGCTGGTCGTCAACGTCGCCTCGAAGTGCGGTCTCACCCCCCAGTACAGCCAGCTCGAGGCGCTGCAGCAGGAGTACGGGCCGCGCGGGTTCACGGTGGTCGGCGTTCCGTGCAACCAGTTCATGGGCCAGGAGCCCGGCACCGCCGAGGAGATCGCCGGCTTCTGCTCCACGACCTACGGGGTCACCTTCCCCATGACGGAGAAGGTCGAGGTCAACGGCGAGGGCGCGCACCCGGTCTACCAGCGGCTCACCGCCGCGCCCGACGCCACCGGGGAGGCCGGCGACGTGCAGTGGAACTTCGAGAAGTTCCTGATCGCCGCCGACGGCGAGGTGGTGGCCCGGTTCCGGCCGCGCACCCAGCCCGACGCCCCCGAGGTGCGGACGGCGATCGAGGCACTGCTCGGCTGAGCGGAGTGCCACGGGCGCACTTTCCGCGCCGTGGCACTCCGCTGCAGTAGCATCCCGTCGTCCATCCGCCCCGGCGACGACGGGATCCGCAGATGACCACCACCGAGCAGGACGTCACCGAAGGCCCGGCCACCACTGGTCGGGGCGCCGCGGACAACCTCTGGCTGCACTTCTCCCGGATGGGCAACTACACCGAGGCCCCGCCGCCGGTGATCGTCCGCGGCGAGGGCGCGTACGTCTACGACGACCGCGGGCGCCGCTACCTCGACGGGCTCTCCGGGCTGTTCGTCGTCCAGGCCGGGCACGGCCGGCGGCGGCTGGCCGAGGCCGCCGCCCGCCAGGCCGAGCAGCTGGCGTTCTTCCCGCTGTGGTCCTACGCCCACCCGGCGGCGGTCGAGCTGTCGCACCGGCTGGCCGACGCCGCGCCCGGCGACCTCGACCGCGTCTTCTTCACCACCGGCGGCAGCGAGGCGGTCGAGACCGCGTGGAAGGTGGCCAAGCAGTACTTCCGGCTCACCGGCCGGCCCGCCAAGACCAAGGTGATCAGCCGCTCGATCGCCTACCACGGCACCACGCACGGAGCCCTGTCGATCACCGGGCTGCCGGCGATCAAGGACGCCTTCCAGCCGCTGGTGCCCGGCACCGTGCACGTACCCGCCACCAACCTCTACCGGGCCCCGGTGCACGGCGACGACCCGGTCGCCTTCGGCCGGTGGGCCGCCGACCAGATCGAGCAGGCGATCCTCGCCGAGGGCCCCGACACCGTCGCCGCCGTCTTCCTGGAGCCGGTGCAGAACTCCGGCGGGTGCTTCCCGCCCCCGCCGGGCTACCTCGCCCGGGTCCGCGAGATCTGCGACCGCCACGACGTGCTGCTGGTCAGCGACGAGGTGATCTGCGCGTTCGGCCGGCTGGGCACCACCTTCGCCTGCGACAAGTTCGGCTACGTGCCCGACATGATCACCTGCGCCAAGGGCATGACCTCGGGGTACTCACCGATCGGCGCGATGATCGCCTCGGAGCGGGTCGTCGCGCCGTTCCTGGAGGCCGGCGTCAGCTTTCCGCACGGGTACACCTTCGGCGGCCACCCGGTGAGCGCCGCCGTCGCGCTGGCCAACCTCGACCTGATGGCCGAGGAGGGGCTGGGCCAGCGGGTGCTCGACAACGAGGGCGCCTTCCGCGCCACGCTGGAGCGGCTGCTGGACCTGCCGATCGTCGGCGACGTCCGCGGCGACGGGTACTTCTACGGCATCGAGCTGGTGAAGGACCGCGCCACCCGGGAGACCTTCGACGACGACGAGTCCGAGCGCCTGCTGCGCGGGTTCCTGTCGACGGCGCTGTTCGAGGCGGGGCTCTACTGCCGGGCCGACGACCGCGGCGACCCGGTGGTGCAGCTGGCGCCCCCGCTGATCTGCGGCCAGGCCGAGTTCGACGAGATCGAGCAGGTGCTGCGCAGCGTGCTCACGGAGGCGTGGGAGCGGCTCTGACACCGTCGGCCTGCCGGCCGACACCGCGGCCAGGTGCCGTCCCCGACCGGCGCGGAGCCCCACCCGACGCCCCTCGCGGGAGCCTCCGGCCCCCACTCGTCCCGTCGCGCCTGCGGCTGCTCAGTCCTCGGCCGCCGCCGGCGGCACGCACAGCACCGGCCGGTCGGACAGGTGCAGCAGCCGGTAGGACACCGACCCCAGGATCGCCCCGCGCAGCGCGCTCTCCCCGTAGGTGCCGACGACGATCACCCGCGCGTCGTGCCGCTCGGCGGCGTCCAGCAGGGCCTGCACCGGCTTCTCGTCCAGGAGCTCCACGACGACGCGGACGCCGGCGGCCTCGGCGTCGGCCACGGCGTGCGCGACCGCCGTCCGGCCGAGCTCCTCGAGGGCCTGGGTGTGCACCCCGGCCTCCTCGCCGACCATCCCGGGCGGGGCGGCGCCGTAGACGACCACCAGCGGCTCCTCGAAGCGCCGGGCGACCTCCACGGCCAGCCCCAGCGCCCGGCGCGCCCCCGGCGACTCGTCGTACCCCAGCACGACGCTCATGCCCGCCCCTCCCGCACGTCCGCGGCCACGGCCGGCCGCTCGTCCCAGAACCGCGGCCGCGTGAACCGCCAGATCACCATGAACACCACGCCGAGCAGCAGGATCCCGACGCCGATGGCCAGCGGCGGCCCGACCCCGAGCCACGTCGTCCCGAGCTCGCTGTTCTCCGGGTCGGCGAGGTCGCCGATGGACTCGATGAGCAGCCAGATCAGCAGCCCCGACCCGATCAGCGGGCCCACCCCGATGAGCAGGAAGCTCTTCACGCTGGCCAGCAGCTCGCGGCGGTAGAAGACCGCGCAGGCGATGCCGGTCAGCGAGTAGTAGAAGGCGATCAGCAGCGACAGCGCGGTCAGCGAGTCGAACAGCGCGTTCTCGCTGATCAGCGACACCAGCACGTACCAGGCCGCGGCGATGCCGGCGACCCACCAGGTGGAGACGTCGGGGGTGCGGAACCGCGGGTGGATGTGCGCCAGCGACCGGGGCAGCGCCGCCCGCCGGGCCATCGACAGCCCGGTCCGCGACGCCGGCAGGATCGTCGTCTGCGTGGAGGCCAGCGCCGCGGTGGCCACCGACAGCAGCAGCACCCAGTCCCAGCCGCCGAGCACGTCGCCGCCCAGCAGCGCGAAGATGAACTCCTCCTCGCCCTCGTTCTGGGCGAGGTAGTCGGTGCCGGAGAAGGCGACGACGGCGTAGGCCACCGCCAGGTAGGTCACCAGGAGCACGACGGTGGACAGCACCGCGGCCTTGCCGGGCGCCGAGGCGGAGTCCTCGGTCTCCTCGGTGAGGTTGACCGCCGACTCCCAGCCCCAGTAGGCGAACACCCCGAGCAGCAGCCCGCCGGTGAGCGCGGCACCGCCCTCGGCGAAGGGGTTCAGCCAGGACAGCGACGGGGTGAGGCTGCCCTCCAGGCCGTCGCCGTTGAGCGCCCGCACGAGCGCGACCACGGCGAAGACCAGCAGGGCCAGCACCTGCGCGAGGATCAGCAGGTTCTGCACCCGGGCCGAGATCTCCGTGCCGATCACGCAGATCGCCGTCATCACCACGATGACGATCACGACCAGCGTCATCACCCACGGCGTGGACTCGGCCAGCGAGTCCAGCCCCAGTGTGAGCAGCGTGAACCGGACGGCGGTGTCGGCCAGCGACCCGATGACCAGGACGCCGGTCATGGCGATGGCCCAGCCGCCGATCCAGCCCATCCACGGACCCATGGCGCGGGTGACCCAGGAGAACGTGGTGCCGCAGTCCTGGTCGACCCGGTTGAGGTAGTAGAAGGCCGAGGCGATCAGCGCCATCGGGACGAACGAGGCGAGCAGCACCCCGGGGGCGTGCACGCCGACCAGCGCGACGACCGGCCCGATGATCGCGGCCAGCGAGTAGGCCGGCGAGGTCGAGGCCAGGCCGATCACCAGCGCGTCGACGAAGCCGATCGCGCCGGCCTTGAGCTGCGCCGGCGCCTCCTCGGCCGGCGACGCCGGGTCCGCTGCCGCTGTCACCTGAGCACCGCTGCTGTCATGCACGGTTTATGTCAGCTGAACCCCCTCCAGCACAAGGTTTCGGGCGTTACAACCGTGTACAACGACGGAAGCCGTCGCCTACGGTGGGCCACTCCATCCCGGAGAGGACCCCTCATGCGCGTACTGCTGGTCGGCGCCGGCGGCGTGGGCAGCGCCATCGTGGGCATCGCGGCCCGCCGACCGTTCGCCGAGGCCGTCGTCGTGGCCGACTACGACCCCGCCCGGGCGGAGAAGGCGGTGGCCGCGGTGGGCGACCCGCGCTTCACCGCGGCCCGGGTCGACGCCTCCGACGAGGCGGCGGTCACCGCGCTGCTGGCCGAGCACCGCTGCGACGTGCTGCTCAACGCGACCGACCCGCGGTTCGTCATGCCGCTGTTCCGCGCCGCGCTGGCCGGTGGGGCCACCTACCTGGACATGGCGATGTCGCTGTCGCGGCCACACCCGGACCAGCCGTACTCGGCGACCGGCGTCAAGCTCGGCGACGAGCAGTTCGCTCTCGCCGACGAGTGGACCGCCCGCGGGCAGCTGGCCCTCGTCGGCATCGGCGTGGAGCCGGGACTGTCCGACGTCTTCGCCCGCTACGCCGCCGACCACCTGTTCTCCGAGATCGACGAGCTCGGCGTCCGCGACGGCTCGGACCTCGTCGTCCGCGGGCACGGGTTCGCCCCGTCCTTCTCCATCTGGACGACGATCGAGGAGTGCCTCAACCCGCCGGTGGTGTGGGAGCGCGACCGGGGCTGGTTCACCACCGAGCCGTTCAGCGAGCCGGAGGTCTTCGAGTTCCCCGAGGGCATCGGCCCGGTGGAGTGCGTCAACGTGGAGCACGAGGAGGTGCTCCTCATGCCGCGCTGGATCGACGCGCGCCGGGTCACCTTCAAGTACGGCCTGGGCTCGCACTTCATCGGCATCCTCAAGGCGCTGCACGAGACCGGGATGGACTCCACGACGCCGATCCGCGTCGGTGACGTCGAGGTCTCCCCGCGCGACGTCGTGGCCGCGGCCCTGCCGGACCCGGCGACCCTGGGCGAGCTCATGGAGGGCCGCACCTGTGCCGGACTGTGGGTGAGCGGCACCGGCCCCGACGGGCAGCCCCGGCAGGTCTACCTGTACCACGTGGTGGACAACGCCTGGTCCATGCGCGAGTACGGCGCCCAGGCCGTCGTCTGGCAGACCGCGGTCAACCCGGTGGTCGCCCTCGAGCTGCTGGCGACCGGCGTGTGGTCGGGCACCGGCGTGCTCGGGCCCGAGGCGTTCGACGCCGTCCCCTTCCTGGACCTGCTGACCGCCTACGGCTCTCCGTGGGGGATGCGCGAGGGCGGCTGAGGCAGGTCCGCCCGGCCGGCACCGGCCGGGCGGACCGCCGGCTCAGGAGAACGCCGGCATGACCTCGTCGTGGATGAGCTGCAGCTGCTCCTCCACCGTGGCCACCCCCGGCAGCTCGCGGCCGGTGAACGCCTTGACCAGCGAGGCGTCGGTGATCGCGGCGATGAGGTGGTTCACCCCGGCCGGCTCGATCTCCTTGATCTTCGCCGTCACCTCCTCGGGCGTGCCGGCGAACGACAGCTTCTCCGCGATCTCCGGCGTGGTCAGCTCGATGCCCCGGGCGAGGTCGCCACCGCCGATCGCGTCGATGATCGGCTTGAGGCTGTCGGGGTCGACGCCGTTGCGCTCCAGCTGCTCGGCCGGCATGGAGGAGGCGTAGATGCCGACCATGCTGCGCGCGGCGTCCTTGGCGGCGGCGGAGTCCCGGCCGACCGACACCACCACCCAGGCGCCGAAGTCCAGCGTCGTCCAGTCCTTGCCGGCCTTCTCCGCGCCCGCCCGCAGGTGCTCGGCGGCGTACTCGTAGGCCTCGCGGGTGTAGCTGAGCGCGTGGTGGCAGCCGTCGGAGTGTTCGGCCGAGGCCACGAAGGAGCGCGGCCCGCGCATCGCGCCCATCTTCACCGGCAGCCGCTCCTGCACCGGCCGGGCGAAGGTGAACAGGCCGTCGTACTGGAAGAACTCGCCGTCGAAGGTGATCGCCCCCTGGTCGAGGAAGGTGCGGATCACGTGCACGCCCTCGATGACCCGGGACAGCGGCTTGGTCTGCGTCCAGTCGGTCTTGTACTGGGCGAGCAGGCCGAAGTTGCCGCTGGACAGCACCACCTCGGCGCGGCCGCCGGTCAGCTCGTCCAGCGTCGCCGCCGCCTGGGCGATGAGGGTGGGCTCGCGGAGGGTGACCGCCGAGACGCTCGGCCCCATGCGCACCCGCGAGGTCTGCGCGGCCGCAGCGGCGAAGAGCAGCCAGAGGTCCTTGTGCCAGGTCTCGTCCGCGGCGTACACCGCGTGGAAGCCGAGCTCGTCGGCCAGCTTGATGGCCCGCAGCGACTCCTCGAGGGGGTAGTCGGGCAGCATCGCGTAGCTGAACTTCATCGGATCTCCTCACTCACGGGGACACCGGCGGACTGCCGGATCTGCTGGAGCTGTGCGGCCACCTCGCGGGCATCGCCCTCGGGGATGTTCGTGGAGTGCCGGTCCGGCCGGGCGATGAGCAGGTAGAGCAGGCCGGTGACCGCCACGACCCCCAGCCCGATCGCGACGATCCAGCGGTCGAGGAACGTCTCGGTGCCCACCGGCGGCTTGACCAGCAGGACGAGCGCGAAGATGCCGTAGGCCAGGGCCAGGACGTTGACCAGCAGGCCGGCGCCGCCGAGGTTCCACAGGCCGGCCGGCCGCCAGCCCTTGAGCCGCTGCCGCAGCGCGGCCAGCACCACGGCCTGGAAGGCGACGTAGATGCCGCAGACGGCGAACGCCGTCACCCGGGCCAGGCTGTCGGGCTGGAAGAAGACGAACAGGCAGATCAGGATCGGGACGACGCAGACCACGAGCAGCGCGTTGGTCGGGACGGCGTGCTCCCGGGACAGGTGCGAGAGCCAGCCGCTGGCCGGGAGCATCCGGTCGCGGGCGAAGGCGTACAGCAGCCGGCTGCCCGCGGCCTGCAGGGAGAGCACGCAGGAGATGAACGCGACCACGGTGACGACGAGGAACACCTTCGCGCCGACCGTGCCGAGCGTGGCGTCGAGGATGGTCGGGATGGGGTCGACGTCCTCGCCGGCCATGATCGCCTGCAGCTGGGCGTCGGGCGCCGCGAGCACGTAGCCGGCGTAGGAGAGCAGGCCGGAGACCCCGCCGACCAGGATGGTCAGGATCATCGCCCGCGGGATGCGGCGGGTCGGGTCGGCGACCTCCTCGGCGACGTCGCCGCAGGCCTCGAAGCCGTAGAACAGGAACAGACCGGACAGCGCCGCGGCCAGGAACGTGGCGAGGTACGGGTCGCCGCCGCCGGCGCCGAGGGTGTCGAAGAAGATCGAGAAGGGCTGCTCGCGCTGGAAGAGCAGCAGGTACAGCCCCAGGGCGACCACGCCGATCAGCTCGGCGGCCAGCCCGATCTTGGCGATCCGGGCGAGCATCCGGGTGCCGCTGTAGTTCACGACGAAGGCGATGACCAGCAGCGCCACCGCGGTGGCGAGGGCGACGCCGGGGGTGGCCTCGATCTCGAACAGCGCGGCCACGAACCCGCCGCCGAACTCGGCCACCGACGTGACGGTCACGATGATCGCCCAGATGTAGATCCAGCTGACGATCCAGGCGTAGCGCCGGTTCCACAGCCGTCGCGTCCACGGGTAGATGCCGCCGGCCAGCGGGTACTGGCTGACCACCTCGCCGAAGACCAGCGACACCAGCAGCTGGCCGAGCCCGACGATGACGATCCACCAGATCGCCGGCGGCCCGCCGATGGAGAGGCTGTAGGCGAACAGCGAGTACACGCCGACCAGCGGCGAGAGGTACGTGAAGCCCAGGGCCATGTTGGACCACAGGCCCATGCTGCGGTGGAACTCGCCGGTGTAGCCGAGGGCGGCCAGCTGGGCGTCGTCAGCTGTGGGGCCGCCGGCGGAACCGGCGGAGGCTCGCGGTGGGGTCACCGGATCTCCTCGCGAAGAGCGGGCGCGGCCTCGCGGATGTGCCGGAGGCCACAGGAATGCCGGGAAACCTATAGAGCCAGAGGTCACAGGACAAGACACGTCCGGTTGCCTTCTCGTTGCTGCTCCGTTGCGCCGCCGGAGGTCAGGCGGTGAGCGCCGGCCCCTCGTCGACCAGCAGCAACCGCCAGGGCAGGCCGTCCAGCGGCACGCCCGGGCCCGCTCCCCCGGCACCCGCCGGCAGGTCGCCGACCAGCCAGCGGGGCGCGGTGGAGAGCACCACCCGGTCGCCGCCGTCCAGGACGACGAAGGGCACCGGCAGCCGGCCGAGCCGGGCCAGCAGGTGCCGCTCGAACCGGTGCACCGAGACGTCGACCCCGGCGACCCCGACGAACTCCCCGTCCGCGACCACCGGCTCGGTGAGGGTCAGCACGTACCGGCCGGTGCCGTGCACGTCGACGTAGGGGCCGACGACGTGCCGCCGGCCGGTGCGGCGCGGGACCTCGAACCACTCGGTGGTCGTGTAGTCGTAGTAGCCCAGGCTGGTCGGCTTGAGGTCGGGCTCCAGCCGGCGCAGCCGGTCGCTGGCCGGCTCGACCTGCCACCACTCCAGCCGCAGCGGCCGGCCCTGCTCGGGGCGGGGTGCCAGCACCAGGCCGAGCCCGACGGCCAGCTGACCGGGCTCGAGCAGCAGCTCCCGGACGGCGTCGTCCAGCAGGGGCCGGCCCGTGACGACGGCGTCGTGCACGGCCGGGCAGAGCGCGGCGTGCACCTGGGCGACCGTGGCGAAGCCCCGCTCCACCACCTCGGTGACCGCCTCGGCCACCCGGCGGACCTCCTCACCCCGATCGGCGGTCACGAGACCTCGCGCCGGTCGGCGGGGGGCTCGGCCGCACCCGCCCGGAGCCGCAGCTCGATCGACCAGACCGTGCGGCGGGCGACGTGCTCCTCGGTGAGCACCCGGGCGAGCGCGGGGTCGCGCGCCTCGATCGCGTCCACCACCGCCCGGTGCCCGGCGACGATGACGCCGAGCAGCTCGGGGACGTGCGCGGGGGGCCAGGGCAGCTGGCCGAGCTCCAGGTGCAGGTCCATCTCCTGCATGGTCAGCCGCACCGACTGCGCGCAGGCGGCCAGCTCGATGTAGAACCGGCCCTCGATCCGGCGCTGCGCGGGTGCGGAGTCCGCCGCCGCCAGCCGGTCGACGAGGTCGCGCAACCGGGCGATCTCGGTCCCCGACGCCCGGGAGGCCGCCAGCCGGGCCGCGGTCGAGGCGATCGCCGCGTGCACGTCGCCGAGCTCGCGCAGGTCGGCGGTGCTCAGCTCGACCAGCCGGGCGTCGGCCAGCTCGCCGAGCACCTCGTCGCGGGCCCGGACGAAGCTGCCACCGCCCCGGCCGCGGCGGGTCTCGACCAGCCCGAGGTTGCGCAGCTCGGCGAGGGCCTCGCGCAGGGTCATGGTCGAGACGTTGAGCATCGTGGCCAGCTCCGCCTCGGCCGGGAGCTGCTCGCCGTCGCCGAGCAGGCCCAGGGCGATCGCACTGCCGACCCGGCGGACCACCGCCTCGCTCCGGAGCGCGCCGTCGTCGAGCGGCGCGAAGACGGCACGCCGGGCGTCACCGCTGAGCAGCTGCACGCCTGCCTCCCACCCGGGCTCCGACGGCGCCAAGTGTTACACCACTGCCGCTCGTGCTTAACCGTTGATTCCATAGGTTTTGGCGGTTAGCGTGGCCCCCACCCCAGCCCCCTGTGACGAGGAGCACCAGTGACACAGGTCGAGCCGGAGCGCCCCCGCGAGGCGGACGCGCTCTCCATGCCCTTCACCCCGGGGGCGCCGTCGAACCCGGCCGAGCTGGCCGACTTCCCCGAGACGCTCGCCGGGCCGATCCCCCCGCCGCGCCAGGATCCCCGCACCGCGGCATTCGTCGAGCAGTGGCGCAACACCTCGTACAACTGCTTCTCGTCGGGACACAAGTTCTGCCGCGAGGTCTGCCCGGTGACGCAGGTGGAGCGCAACGAGTCGTGGACGCCGACGGCGTTCCACGCCAACGTCGTGGCGATGGAGCGCGGCGAGCTGGACATCGCCGACATCGCCGCCGACTACGTGAACTGCACCCAGTGCGGCGCCTGCGAGCTGCGCTGCCCGAACACGCTGTTCACCGGCGACTTCTACCGCTTCCGCACCCGCACCGTGGACGTCGTCAAGGCGGTCCGCTCGCTGGCCGTGGAGAGCGGCGTCCACCAGCCGAACTGGCAGATCTGGAACGAGCGCACCGACCTGCGCACCCACGAGCCCGTCCTCGGCGAGACCCCGGTCAGCCAGGAGAAGGTGCGCGACTGGGCCGAGGGGCTGGACATCCCGATCGGTGGCGAGACGGTGCTGTTCGTCGACTGCGAGGCCGCCTTCTACCGCACCTCCGTGCCCCGCGCGGTGGCCCAGATGCTGCAGATGGCCGGCTACGAGTTCGGCCTGATGCGCGAGCAGTGGTGCTGCGGTGGGCCGGCCGCGGAGATGGGCTACGCCGAGCAGGCGAAGCGCTTCGCCCGGCACAACCTCGACGACTGGCGGGCCTCGGGCACCAAGCGCGTGCTGGTGCTGGACCCGCACGACTACATCAGCTTCACCGAGGACTACCCGAAGTACTTCGGCGAGGAGTTCGACATCGAGGTCGTCCTCGTCATCGAGGTGCTCGCCCAGCTCCTGCGCGAGGGGAAGCTGACGCCGTCGGTGCCCGTCGACCGGGCGATCACGTACCACGACCCCTGCCGGCTCAACAAGCGCAAGGGCATCTGGGCCGAGCCGCGCGAGCTGCTCCGGGCCATCCCCGGGCTCCGGTTCGAGGACGTCGACCGGGTGACCCAGTGGTCCTACTGCTCCGGGGGCGGCGGCGGGCTGCCCGTCGAGAAGCCCGAGCTGACCGCCAAGATCAGCGCCATGCGGCTGGAGCGGGCCGCCGAGCTGGACGTCGACACGCTGGTCAGCGCCTGCCCGTGGTCGGAGCGGCCGCTGAGCGAGGCCGGCGACGCCGAGGACATCGACGTCGTCGACCTGCACGAGCTGTTCGCCCAGTCCCTCGGCATCACCGTCGGCGGCTCGCGGGGCGACGTCGGCGACCGCCGGCTGGCCCAGGAGCGCACCGGCGTCCCGGGCCGCGCCCGCCGGGCGCACGGCAGCTCACGGGGCGGCGGCGGCTGCGGTGGCGGCGGCTGTGGCGGCGGGTGCGGCAACGGTTCCGGCGGCTGCGGGTGCGGAGGCCACTGACCATGACGATGACCGAACCGAACGAGCAGCTCCTCGGCACCGCGCCGTTCAGCCGCGAGCCGCTCAGCGAGGACCGGCTGAACCAGCTGATCGCCGCGCTGCGGCCGATCCTCCGCGACGACCAGCTGCTGCTGGCCAAGACCGACCGCTACAACCGGGCCCGCGTGCCCGCCCCGTTCCCGGTGCACCGCTGGTCGGAGCGGGTGCCCGACGTCGTGGTCATGCCGACCTCCACCGAGCAGGTGGCGGCGGTGGTGAAGGTGGCCAACGAGCTGCGCATCCCCGTCGTCCCCCGCGACGGCGGCACCGGCCTCACCGACGGCGCGGTGCCCATGCGCCGCGGCATCGTGGTCGACGTCAAGAAGATGAACCAGATCCACGAGCTGGACCTGGTCAACCGCACGGTGACCGTGGGCACCGGCATCAACATGCTCAAGCTCAACGAGCGGCTGGCGCAGCACGGGCTGTTCTACCCGGACGACCCGGCGTCCTACCCGTGCTCGCTGGTCGGCGGCCGGATCGGCACCAGCGGCTGGTCGCTGATCGGCAGCCGGTACGGGCACACCCGCGACCTGGTGCTCAGCTTCGACCACGTGCTGCCCACCGGCGAGGTGCTGCACGTCGGCGACGGCATCGGGCAGAAGATCAGCAAGAGCTCCAGCGGCTACCAGCTCAAGCACCTGTTCATGGGCCACCAGGGCACCCTGGGCATCGCGACCAAGGCGACGCTCAAGCTGTTCCCGAAGCCGGAGGCCGAGCTCTCGCCGTTCTGGGCGTTCGACAACTACGAGGACGCGCACGCCTGCACCGGTGCGCTGGCCCGCGCCGGGGTGGCCACCTTCGCCGGCGCCGTCCTCTTCGACGAGCACAAGGTCGCCTACCTGCGCCGGGACGACGAGGCCTACATCCCGCAGCCCACCGACGTCCGCGCCCTGGTCTGCGCGGTCATGTACGGCTACGAGGACGAGGTGCGCGCCGGCGGCAAGCGGCTGTTCCGCATCGCCAAGGAGCACGGCGCCCGCTACCTCGGCGACGAGATCTCCGAGGGCGACTGGGCCGCCCGGCACGACCGCTACGCCACCCCCCTGCACGGGCGGACCAAGGCCGGCCAGGTCATCCCGATGTCCTGGCACTGCGAGGACGCCGCGGTCAACTTCTCCGCCGTCCCGGCGGTCAGCCGCGCCTGGCACGAGATCCTCGCCGACCTGCGGCGCAAGACCGACGTCTTCGACGACTGGGGGATGTTCGCCTACACCTCGGCGGCCACCGGCGTGGACTACCTGACCGAGATCGACGTCGGCATCTGGGAGCAGCGCCTGGACGACGCCGCGTGGGACGCCTGGGTGCAGGCCAAGCGGGACATCGCCGCGGTGGCCATCGCGCACGGCGGCTCGATGAGCGCCTGCCACGGCTCCTGCCGGGAGGGCGAGGTCGACCTGCTCCCGCAGGAGCTCGGCAAGGGCTTCGACGTGATGCTCGAGGTCAAGCGGGCCCTGGACCCGAACAACGTCATGAACCCGGGCAAGTACCTGCTCGACCGCGCCTACGGGAGGGACACCACCGATGAGGGACGTTGAGAACGGGGCCGACGCGGACCCGGCCCCGGCGGCCACGGCCCCCTACCGGTTCGCCGAGCAGCACACCCCGCCGTCGGCGTCGCGGGTCAGCGAGGTCGCGCAGACCACCTTCGAGCACGTCTACGAGGTCGATCCGCGGCTGATGCAGGAGCACGTGCTCCAGCAGGTCTTCCCCAACTGGGACACCCTGCGGATCATGCGCAGCCGGCACGACCACCTCAGCTGGATGCACACGCACTTCGCGGAGAAGGTGGTCACCGGGTCGGAGATCCTCGCCGAGGTGGAGCGCGAGGACACCCCGACCCCGCCACCGCTGTAGTCCCACCCCACGGCCGAGAGGGATCTCATGAGCGACAAGCCGGAGCTGCGCAACTTCGTCGGCGGAGAGGCGGTCGACCCCGTCGACGGCCGCCGGATGGACCTCGTCGACCCGTCGACCGGTGAGGTCTTCGCCAGCGCGCCGGTCTCGGGACCCGAGGACGTCGACCGCGCCTACCGCACCGCGGCGCAGGCGTTCGAGACCTGGCGGGACACCACGCCGTCGGAGCGGCAGCGGGCGCTGCTGAAGCTCGCCGACCTGGTCGAGGAGCACGCCGACGAGCTGATCGCCCTGGAGAGCCAGAACACCGGCAAGCCGCTCTCGCTGACCGCCAGCGAGGAGATCCCGCCGATGGTCGACCAGATCCGGTTCTTCGCCGGCGCGGCCCGCACGCTGGAGGGCAAGGCGGCCGCGGAGTACATGGCCGGGCACACGTCGTTCGTGCGGCGCGAGCCGATCGGGGTCATCGGGCAGGTCACGCCGTGGAACTACCCGATGATGATGGCGGTCTGGAAGATCGCCCCGGCGCTGGCCGCCGGGAACACCGTCGTCCTCAAGCCCAGCGACACCACCCCGGTCACCACGCTGCGGCTGGCCGAGCTCGCCGCGGAGGTCTTCCCGGCCGGCGTGCTCAACGTGGTCTGCGGCGACCGCGACACCGGCCGGGCGCTGGTCGAGCACCCGACGCCGCAGATGGTGGCCATCACCGGGTCGGTGCGGGCCGGCATGGAGGTCGCCGGCGCCGCCGCGCGGGACGTCAAGCGGGTGCACCTGGAGCTGGGCGGCAAGGCGCCGGTCGTCGTCTTCGACGACGCCGACGTCGCTGCCGCCGCCGAGGCGATCGCCGTGGCCGGCTACTTCAACGCCGGCCAGGACTGCACCGCCGCCTCCCGCGTGCTGGCGGCGCCGGGGATCCACGACGACTTCGTCGCCGCGCTCACCGAGCAGGCCCGCAACACCGCCACCACGCTGGCCAACGGCGCCGGCGACGAGGACGCCCTCGTGCCGCCGGTCAACAACGCCAACCAGCTGGCGCACGTCACGGGGTTCCTCGACCGGGCCCCCGACCACGCGGAGATCACCGCGGGCGGGCACCGGCAGGGCGAGCGCGGGTTCTTCGTCGAGCCGACCGTCGTGGCCGGTCTCCGGCAGGACGACGAGATGGTGCAGCGGGAGATATTCGGCCCGGTCATCACCGTCCAGCGGTTCAGCGACGAGGACGAGGCGGTCCGCTGGGCCAACGGCGTCGAGCTGGGCCTGGCCTCCAGCGTCTGGACCAAGGACTTCGGCCGGGCGATGCGGATGAGCAAGCGGCTGGACTTCGGGTGCGTGTGGATCAACACCCACATCCCGCTGGTCGCCGAGATGCCGCACGGCGGGTTCAAGCACTCCGGCTACGGCAAGGACCTCTCGATGTACGGCCTGGAGGACTACACGCGCATCAAGCACGTGATGGCCAACATCGAGAGCTGAGCTCCCGGGGCCCTGGTCCGTCGCGGACCGGGGCCCCGGTGACCTCCCGTCATCCGCCCTCCGGACACCCCCGGGTGGCGAAGCGGGCGAGGACGGTGCGGGTGATCTGCTCGGTGTACCCGTCGTGCAGACGCAGCCCGTTGACCCACTCCGTCGTCCCGGCGCAGAAGACGCTGCCCCGGCCCCGGGTGAACGTCGCGACCATCCCGGCACCGTAGGCCTCGCCGGCGAACCGCTCGGGCACCGGGTCGAAGAGCGCCTCGAACATGCCCTGGACCTCGCCGATCGGGGCGCCCAGGGGCACCTCGCCGTTCCAGCGGTCCTCCTCGCCGAAGACGGCGGGGCACATGGCGACGATCTGCAGGTCCTCCGGGGCGCCGTCGGCGCCGGTCGGGTACGGCAGGCCGGCGCGGAACGTGTAGTCGCAGCCGTCGAGCTCGAAGGCCGCGACGCACACCGGCGCGCCGCCGAAGACGTCGCCGTACCCGAGGTCGGTGCCGGCGAGCGCCCAATGCCGTGGCCGGTAGACGGTGAAGCCGCCGCTGGAGCGCGACACCGCCGAGCCGTAGCGGTTGTAGACCCCGGCCATGCCGGTGAGGCCCATCGTCCGCGCGCCGGGCCGGCCGATGGCCGGCCAGTCCCAGGCGGTGGTCACGCGGGTCGGGTCGGACTCGTACAGCGGGTCCTCGGTCGGCAGCTTGTAGTTGACCTGCACCGTCGCGTCCTCCTCCAGCCGCACCTGCCAGAGGAAGTTGCCGCCGAAGCGCGCCACGTGGCCGCCGGCGTCGACGAACGCGTCGACGCGGTCGCGCATCTCGGCCGTCCAGTACTCGTCGTGGCCGACGAACACGGCGCACGCGTACGGCGTCAGCGCCTCGGGATCGGTGTGCAGGTCGTGCTGCGTGAGCACGTCGAGCACGAGGCCCTGCTCCTCGGCCCACAGGGCGAACGGGCGCTCGTAGGTGGCCCAGAAGGCGTCGGCGTGGTGGCGGGAGTAGCCGTGGGTGTGCGCCCACTCGTAGGCCGGGTGCCGGGGCAGTTCACCGGGGGCGGGGGTGTGCGGGTTGGAGCTGCGCGGCGCCTCGTCCGGCTTGCGGATCATCCCGCGGGCGATCGGCCGCTGGGTGGACAGCCGGGGGCTCATGACGTCGACGTACGGGTCGTCGCCCAGCCCCCGGTAGGAGTTGGCCCCGCCCCAGTCGTTGTAGGCGGTCATCGTGCTGGTCGACAGCACCAGCACGTAGGGGGTGCGCCGGCCCGGCTCCGGATCGCGGACGACGAGGAAGTGCTCCCGCTCGTGCCGGCGGCCGTCCACCTCCACCCCGATCACCAGCAGGTAGAAGCCGGGCTCCCAGGCGGCGTCCACCGCGAAGGTGGTCGCCACGGGCCAACCGCAGCCGGTGGCGTACGCGTCGGCGGGCGTCTCGTACGCGCGGCCGGGCAGGTCGTCGGCCCGCCAGACCACCTGGGGGTCCACCCCGTCGCGGACCAGGGTCAGGGAATAGCGCTCGGCCGTGGTGTGCGTGTGCACCTGCACGACGTCCCCCGGCGCGTAGGTCCACCGGTCGGTGTAGCACCACGCCTCGGTCCCGCCCATCCCGGGACGCTCCACGACGAAGCCCGGGATGGACCAGGCGTACCGCGGGGCCGGCGCCGGGGCCCCGGCCTCCCGCGGGACGGTGACGGGCGCGGGCAGCTGGTCGGTCACGGTGCTCCTCGGTGCGTGTCGGCGGCCGGCGCCGGGGTGTCGGCGGCCGGGCTCGGCAGGGGTCGGGCGACCCGGCCGCGGAGGGCGCCCACGACGGCGGCCACCACCAGCGGCGAGATGATCAGGGCGTTGCCCCCGGCACCCAGCGCCGTCAGCAGGCCCATGTTGTCGACGGCCAGCCACAGGACGACGGCCAGCGCTGCGGTGGCGAGCACCGGCGCGACGAGCCGGGTCCAGGTGTTCTCCCCGTGCGGGTTGCGCGAGAACCAGCGCACCACGGCGATGCTCGTGGCGATCTGCAGGGCGAGGACGGCGAACAGGGTGGGGCTGTTGGTCCAGATGACCACCTGCGTGTACGGGTCCAGGTCGGTGAGCCCGAAGACGAGGAGGGCCAGCGTCACCAGGCCGCCCTGCACGAGCACCGCCGCCCGGGGGCTGCCCGACGCACCGGTGGTGCTCAGGGCCGCGGGGAGGATCCCGCGCCGGGACATGGAGAACAGGTAGCGGGATCCGGCGTTCTGCAGGGCGAGGACGCCGGCGACGAAGCTGGTGATGACCAGCGCCTCCATGACCCGGGTCATCCCCGTGGACACGTAGTCGCTGTTCAGGCCGAACACGACCCCCGCGGGGTCGGCACCGAGCACGGGGAACAGCTGGGAGGGACCGACGGCCATGAGGATGGTGAAGGCGGCGGCCGTGTAGATCACCGTGAGGACGGCGACGGCGAGGAAGGTGGCCCGGCGCACGGTACGGCGCGGGTCCTTGGCTTCCTCGCTGTAGACCGCCGTCTGCTCGAAGCCGATGAAGACGAGGAACGTGACGAGGAAGGTGCCGCCCAGCGCGGGCACCTCCCAGGTGCCGGGGTCGAAGACCTCGAACGGCGCCCCCTCCGGACCGCCCTGCACCCACACCGCGACCACGAAGACGGCCAGGATGCCGATCTCCAGCAGCAGGAGGACCGCGGCGACACCGGCGCCGACGTTGACCCGCGCGTAGGACACCGCGGCGACGGCCACGCTGATGACCACGGCGCTGACGCCCCAGGGCACGGCCACCCCGACGTACGCCTCCAGGAACACGGAGGCGAAGAAGCCGGCCGCGGCGGCGAAGCCGATCTGCCCCAGCGTGTAACCGGTCCAGGCCACCATCGCCGCTGCCCCGCCGGTCGTGCGGCCGAGACCCTTCTCGATGTAGGCCGAGAACGCGCCGGCGTCGGTGACGTGCCGGCTCATCGCGGTGAAGCCGACCGAGAAGAGCGCGTAGACCAGCCCGGCGATCACGAACGCGGCCGGCAGCAGCGTGCCGCCGGCCAGGAACCCGAGCGGCAGGAAGCCCGCCGAGACGGTGAGCGGCGCGGCCGCGGCCACGACGAAGAAGACGAGGTGGCGCGCGCTGACCGCGTTGCGACGGAGCGCGTGCTGCGGCTCGGCGGGGGCATCCATGGCGGACCTCTCGAGAAGGCGGCGGGGAGACAGGCGCCGGCGGCGCAGGTGTTTACTGCTGGTGCTCAGAAGTTGCGTGAGAATGTACGCACGGGCAGCCCCGAGTCAAGACGTAGGTTCGGGGTCCGTTCCGGCTGCGAGAGGACACAGGTGGGTCAGGAGAGCGAGCCCGCGCTGTCCGGCGAGGTGGCCATCGGTGCGCGCCTGCGGGCCGCGCGCCAGGCCATGGGCTGGTCGTTGGAGGAGGTCGCCGGCTTCGTCGGCGTCACCAAGGGGTTCATCAGCCGGCTGGAGCGCGACGACGTCTCCCCGAGCCTGCAGAGCCTGGTCAAGCTGTGCCGCGTCCTGCGGATCACCGTCAACGACCTGCTCGCCCCGTCGGAGGGTGCGCTGGTCCCCTGGGAGCAGAACCCGGTCATCTCCCTCGGCGGCATCAGCCAGCGCGCGCTGACACCCAGCTCCGAGCCCGACGTGGCGCTGGTGCGGATCCGGATCGACCCGGGGGCCGACCGCCGCGCCGAGCAGCTCTACACGATCGACAGCGACACCGAGGTCCTGCACGTCATCGACGGGCGGCTACGGCTGGTCTTCTCCGACCGCGCGATCGACCTGGGCCCCGGCGACACCTACACCTTCCGCGGCCGCGAGCCCCAGCGTCTGGAGAACGCCGAGGCGGACCGGCCGGTGGACTGCGTCATCGCGCTGGCGCCGGCGCCGCGGAGCTGGTCGCCGACCACGGCCCGGGCGCGGTCGGGCGCCGACGGGTCGGCGGGGGTCCCGACACGCCCGGATCGGCAGTAAGGTGAGCCTGACCTGACCTCGGGTCGCCTCGCCGTCCGCCCTGGAGCCGCTCGTGACCGCCTCGACCGACGCGCGGCCGGCCGGAGCGACAGCGACACCGCCGGAGCGGACCGGCGGACGGCGTCCCGGCAGCGGCGCGCGCTGGTGGGGGCTGGCCGCCCTCGTGGTGCTCCTGGCCGGCGCGCTCGCCGCCAGCATCGCCCTCGGCACCAAGCCGATCGGGCTGGGCACCGTCTGGTCGGCGCTCACCGACCCCTCCCTCTCCGGGGAGGACGCGGTGATCGTGCGCGACATCCGGGTGCCGCGCACGGTCCTCGGCCTCATGGTCGGCGCCGCGCTCGGGGTGGCCGGCGCGCTCGCCCAGGGGCACACCCGCAACCCGCTGGGCGACCCCGGGCTGCTCGGCGTCACGGCCGGCGCCTCGCTCGCCGTCGTCCTCGCCATCTGGCTGCTCGGCGTGGCCACCCCGGCCGGGTACGTCTGGTTCGCCTTCGCCGGCGCGCTGATCGGCACCGTGCTGGTCTTCTCCCTCGGCGCGGCGGGCAAGGGCGGCGCCACGCCCGTGACCCTGGCGCTGGCCGGGTCCGCGCTGTCCGCGCTGCTCTACGCCCTCGTGCGGACCATCCTCGTCAGCGACTCCCAGAGCCTGGACAGCTTCCGGTTCTGGGTGGTCGGGGCGCTGGCCGGCCGCGGTAGCGACATCGCCTGGCAGGTGGCGCCGTTCATCGCCGCCGGCCTCGTGCTCGCCCTGGTCAACGCGCCCGCGCTGGACCTGCTGGGCCTCGGGGAGGACGTCGCCCGCGGCCTGGGCCAGCGGATCTGGCTGGCCCGGCTGGTCGGGCTGGGCGCGGTGACCCTGCTCTGCGGCGCGGCCACCGCCGCCTGCGGGCCGATCGCCTTCGTCGGCCTGATCGTGCCGCACGCGGTGCGCGCCTTCACCGGCGCGCGGCACCGCTGGCTGGTGCCGTGCTCGGCCCTGGCCGGGGCGTCGCTGCTGCTCATCGCCGACGTCATCGGGCGGGTGATCGCCCGCCCCGCCGAGGTGCAGGTGGGCATCGTGCTGGCGTTCATCGGCGCGCCGGTCTTCATCGCCCTGGTGCGCCGCCGCCGGATGGTCGCGGCGTGACCGCCGTCCAGGAGCGGCCGCCGATGGTGTCCGGGCGGGTCGTGCGGATCGGGCCGGTCTCCGGCCGGGTGTCGCCGCGGCAGCTGGTCGTGCCGGTGGTCGCCGCGGTCGCCGTGCTGCTCGTCGGCGCCGTCGGCCTGGGGCGCGGCGACTACCCGATCGGCATCGGTGACGTGCTGCGCACGCTCGTCGGTCTCGGGGAGGCCGGCCAGGAGTTCATCGTCCTGGAGCTGCGCGCCCCGCGGATCGTCGTCGGGCTGCTGGTCGGGCTGGCGCTCGGGGTGGCCGGCGCCCTGTTCCAGACCTTCGCCCGCAACCCGCTGGCCTCCCCGGACGTCCTGGGCATCACCCAGGGCGCCTCGGCCGGCGCGGTGGCCGCCATCGTCCTGGGCGGCACCTCCTCCACCGGGCAGCTGCTGGCCGGCATCGGCGTTCCGCTGGCCGCCCTCGGCGGCGCGGCGGTCACCGGGCTGCTGCTGCTCGCGCTCACCTACCGGGCCGGCATCAACGGCTACCGGCTGGTGCTCATCGGCATCGCGCTGTGGGCGGTGTCGGCCGCGCTCGTCGACTGGCTGCTCACCCGCGCCGAGATCTACGACGCCGCCGCGGCCTACGTGTGGGTCACCGGCTCGCTCAACGCCCGCACCTGGGACCACGCCGTGCCCCTCGCCCTGTCGCTGGTCGTGCTGGTGCCGCTGGCGCTCGCGGCCAGCCGGGTGCTCGGCGTCCTCCAGTTCGGCGACGACACCGCCCGGGGCCTCGGCGTCCGGCTGGCCGGCGCGCAGACCGCCGTGGTGGTCGTCGCCGTGGCGCTCACCGCCACCTCCGTCGCCGCCGCCGGGCCGATCACCTTCGTCGCGCTGGTGGTGCCGCAGATCGCCGTCCGGCTGACCGGGGGCTCGCGGCCACCGCTGCTGGCCTCGGGCCTGCTCGGGGCGCTGCTGGTGCTCGGCTCGGACCTGCTGACCCGCACCGTGCTGCCCTCCGCGCTGCCGGTCGGCATCCTCACCGCCGTCGTCGGCGCCCCCTACCTGCTCTGGCTCCTCGTCCGCGGAAGGCGGTCCTCCTCGTGACCACCCTGCTGCCCTCGACCTCGCCCGCCCCGGTGACCGGACCGGTCCGTCTCGCCGCCGACCGGGTGCGGCTGGGCTACGACGACCGGATCGTCGTCCACGACCTGGACCTCGAGCTCACCGACGGCTCGTTCACCGTGATCGTCGGCCCCAACGGCTGCGGCAAGTCCACCCTCCTGCGGGCCCTCGGCCGGCTGCTGCGGCCCTCCTCCGGCCAGGTGCTGCTCGACGGCCGGGCGATCGCCAGGACGCCGACCCGCGAGGTCGCCCGCGTGCTGGGCCTGCTCCCGCAGACCCCCACCGCGCCCGAGGGGCTGACCGTGACCGACCTGGTCGCCCGCGGCCGGCACCCGCACCAGACCTGGCTGCAGCAGTGGTCGCGCAGCGACGAGGCCGCCGTGGCCGAGGCGCTGGCCTGGACCGACATGACCGAGCTGGCCGACCGCCCGGTCGACGCACTCTCGGGCGGGCAGCGGCAGCGGGCGTGGATCTCGATGGCACTGGCGCAGGGCACCGACCTGCTGCTGCTCGACGAGCCGACGACCTACCTGGACCTGTCGCACCAGATCGACGTCCTGGAGCTGGTGTCGCGGCTGCACAGCGAGCGCGGGCGCACGGTCGCCGTCGTCCTGCACGACCTGAACCTGGCGGCGCGCTACGCGCAGCGGCTGGTGGCCATGCGCGACGGCGTCCTGGTGGCGTCGGGGACGCCGGAGGAGGTGCTCACCGAGCAGCTGCTGGCCGACGTCTTCGACCTCGAGGCGCGGGTCGTGCCCGACCCGGTGACCGGGACGCCGATGGTGGTGCCGGTCCGCCGCCTGCGGTAGATCTCCCGGCCCCGGCATAGGAGGCTTCACCCATCTCCTGGCGCCCAGGACGTGGGTAGAGCCTCCTATGCCCGGGCGCTCAGCCTGCGACGCCGAGCCGCCAGTAGCCCATGAACGCCACCGCGTTGCGCGAGACGCCGAGGTCGCCGACCAGGTGGCGGCGCAGCTGCTTGACCACCCCGGCCTCGCCGGCCAGCCACGCGTAGCAGCCGGCCGCGGCGTCGGGGTCGGGCACCTCCCACAGCAGCTCGGCGTCGAGGTCGACGTCCTCGGGCACCTCGCCGGGCCGGGACGAGGCGATGCCCAGCTCGCACAGCGCCGCGTGCACCGCGGGCACCAGCAGCTCACCGCGGGCGCGGCCGGAGCGCGGCAGCCAGCGCACCTCGACGCCGGGCGGGGCCACGACGTCCTGCACGTCGCCGGCCTCGGGGACCTCCAGCAGCGCGACGGCGCGGCGGCCGGGAGCCAGGCCCTCGAGGATTGCGCAGACCGCGGGGACGGCCGTCTCGTCGGCGGCCAGCAGCAGGGTGGTGGCGGCCTCCGGCGGCGCCCACTCCACGCCCCACGCCTTGCCGCGGCCGGGCCGGTCGGGCCCGAGCACCAGCAGCCGGTCGCCCGGGCCGGCGGTCGACGCCCAGGTGGCGGCCGGGCCGGCGTGCCCGTCGTCGACCCCGTGCAGGACGACGTCGACGTCGAGCTCGGCGAGCTCGGGGCGGGCGGCGCGGACGGTGTAGGTGCGGATGTGGGGGCGCTGCTCGTCGGGCATCGCGCAGTACTCGGGGTACCAGTCGCTCCCGCAGGCCTGCAGGCGCGCCAGGTCGGCGCCCTCGCGGCCGATGACGAACTTGATCCGCTGGTCGTCGCCGGCCCGGCCGAAGCCGTGCAGGTCCGGGCCGGTCAGCGTCAGCCGCACCATGCTCGGGCCCAGCCGCCGGACGGCGAGCACCGCGGTGTCGAAGAACTTCCACTGCGGCAGCTCGACGGGAACCGCCAGCTCGGGAGCCTCGGTGGTCGTCACGCTGGCGCTCCTCGTCGGTCCGGGCACTCCTTGCGGACACCCACTTAGGCAAGGCTAACCTGACGCGCCCCGCCTGGGAAGACGCCCCGGGCACCGAGTTCGGAGGAGCTCCCCCGTGCATTCCGTCCCGCGCCGCCTCACCGGCGCCGCCGTCGCGCTGGCGGCCCTGCTCACCGCCAGCGCCTGCTCCGACGACGCCGGCTCCGGCTCCGGCTCCGGCAATGCCGCCTCGGGGGACGGCGGCTGGTCCTTCACCGACGACATGGGCACCACCGTCGAGCTCGACGCGGCGCCCACCCGCGTCGCCGGCCTCAACGACGTCACCGCCTCGCTGTGGAACTACGGCATCGCGCCGGTCGCCACCTTCGGGCAGACCTCGAGCGCGGACGACGTCGCCTTCGAGGGCCGCGACCTCGGCGACGTCTCGATCGTCGGCGAGACCTACGGGCAGATCGACCTCGAGCAGCTGGCCGCCGCCGACCCCGACGTCATCGTCACCTCGGTCTATCCGCAGGGCGGCGAGCTGGACCCCGAGCTGCCCCTCTACGGCTTCGAGTCGCTGGAGCAGCAGGAGCAGGTCGCGGAGATCGCGCCGATCATCGCGATCGCCTACCAGGGCTCGGCGGCCGACGTCATCGACCGCGTCGTGGAGCTCGCCGAGGCGCTCGGCGCCGACGAGGACCTGATCAGCGCGGGCCGCGAGCAGTTCGACGCCGCCTCGGCCACCCTGACCGAGGCCGCGGCCGGCGGCGTCACCGTGCTGCCGGTCTACGCCACCGCCGCCGAGGGCTGGAACATGGCCAAGGCCCCCGACGACCCGGCCCTGGCGCTCTACCAGGAGCTCGGCGTGCAGTTCGTCGACCCGGGCGGCGACGGCTACTTCTGGGAGGTCGTCGGCTGGGAGGAGATCACGAACTACCCGAGCGACGTGATCCTGTACTCGCTGCGCGGCGGGGAGACCCCCGAGGAGATGGCCGAGCAGCCCACGTTCACCCTGCTGCCCGCCGTCCAGGCCGGCCAGACCTACCCGTGGAAGTACGTCGGCATGGACTACGTCGCCCAGGCCGCGTACATGGAGGAGCTCGCCGGCTGGCTCGCGGAGTCGCAGAAGGTCACCTGACCCACGCACCGGAGTGCGAGGGGCGAGGTTTCCTCGCCCCTCACACTCCGGTGGGGACCGGCGGGGCGGCGCGGGCGGTCTGCGCCAGCGCGATCCCGGTGAGGACGACGAGGCCGCCGGCCACCTGCCAGCCGGTGAGCACCTGCTCCACCCACAGCAAGGCCACCAGCGAGGCGAACACCGGCTCGACCGTGGCGACCAGCCCCGCGGTCGTCGGCGGCAGGTGCCGCAGCGCGCCGATCGACAGCCAGAACGGCACGACGGCGCCGAGCACGACGATCCAGACCACGAGCACCCACGCCGGCAACGCGAGGTCGCCGAGCGAGACCGGGACCGAGCGAGTCAGCAGCCCGGCGTCGAAGGCCCACCACGGCGCGGCGACCGCCCAGAACAGCGCCGCGGCCACGAAGCTCCAGCAGGTCAGCGCGACCGGGTCGCGGACGGTCGTCCCGCGCTCCCCCATGAGGTAGTAGGTGGCCAGGCACAGCGCCGCGGCCAGCCCGGCCGCCACGCCCAGCGGGTCCAGCGAGCCGCCGCCCTGCCAGACCTGGGCCACCAGCACCAGGCCGCCCAGCGACAGCCCGAGCGCCGCCCAGAGCCGGCTGCGCACCCGCTCGCGGCGGACCAGCCACACGTACAGCGCGATGAGCACCGGCGCGGTCATCTCGAACACCAGCGCGATGCCGACCGGCAACCGGCCGATCGCCACGTAGTAGAGGAACTGGGTGAGCGCGACGCCCACCACGCCGAAGGCGGCGAGGAAGGGCACCTCGCGCCAGGTGATCCGCAGCTTCCCGGGCGCCACGACGGCGAGGACGCCGAGCAGCGCGGCCGCCGCGCCGGTGCAGCGCAGCGCGGCCAGGTTCGCCGGCGGGATGCCGGCCTGCAGCGCGAGGGTGGAGACGGTGCCGTTGACCCCGAACAGGGCGGCGGCCCCGATGGTGCCGGCGTAGCCGAGGGCGGGGACGGCGACGCGGGACACGGCAGGGACGGTAGCGGGCGTACCGCCTCGTGCCCCCTACCGGTCAGTTGACCACGTGCTGCTGGTCCATCCACACGACCTCCCAGACGTGCCCGTCGGGGTCGGTGAAGCTGGCGCCGTACATGAAGCCGTGGTCCTCCGCGGGCCGCCACGGCTTCCCGCCCGAGGCCAGCGCCTTGCGCACCAGCTCGTCGACCTCGTCGCGGCTGCCCGCCGACAGCGCGTTGATCGACGTCGTGGCCGCCCGCGGGTCGCCCACCTCGCCGGTGACGAAGTCGGCGAACCGGTCGCGGGTCATGAGCATCAGCACGATGTTCTCGTCGACGACGACCGAGGCGGTGCGCTCGTCGGAGAACTGCTCGTTGAAGGAGAAGCCCAGCCCGCCGTAGAACGCCCGGGCCGCGGCCAGGTCGGTCACCGGCAGGTTCACGAAGATCATGCGCACGGTCGTCTCCCGTCGTCAGGGTCTGGTGTGCAGGGTGGACCGCACCCGCCCGGATTTCTCATCGGTGCGTGCAGGACCGCCGGAACGGGCACGCTCCGACCGTGAGCGAACCGCGCCCACCGTGGTCGACCCGCCGCCGGCGCACCCTGATCGGGCTGGGCCTCGGCGGCGTCGCCGGGCTGCTCGGGGCGATCGCGCTCCCCGACCAGTACGGCATCGCCTCGGCGTTCCTCGGGGCGCTGTGCGTCTTCCTGCTCGTCGCGGCCACGGTCGTGTTCGTGGCGATCCCCGGCCCGGGCACCCTCGGCGAGCTGCTCCGCTCGCTGCCGGTCTCCGGCGCCGTGCTCGTGGTCGCCGTCCTGCTGGTGCTGTCCACCGCCGGCGAGGAGCTGCGCTGGCTGTGGGTGCTCACCGCGGTCGCCGCGGCCGGCTGGCTGGCCACGGCGTGGTGGCTCAACCGCCGTCCGGACGGCTGAGCTCCCGGAATGGCCGATCCCGCCGTCCGGCACCAGGCTGGGGGTGATCATCGGGGACGACGACGAGGGGGAGACGCCGCGCATGGGCCCGCTGCAGGACCTGCTGGAGTGGTTCGCCGGCCGGGGGCTGGAGATCGTGCTCATCGTCCTGGGCGCGGTGCTGCTGGCCCGGTTCGTGGCGTGGACCGGCGACCGGATCACCGCCTCCATCGACGCCCGCGCCACCGGCGGTGACGCGCTGGTCCGCTCGGAGGCGGCCAAGCACCGGCACTCGCTGACCCAGGTGATCACCTGGACGCTGATCGTGCTCATCTACGCGGTCGCGGTGTTCTTCGTGCTCGACCGGCTCGGCGTGCCCGTCACCGGCCTGGTCGCTCCTGCCACGGTGCTGGGCGTCGGTCTCGGCTTCGGCGCGCAGCGGATCGTCGGCGACGTGCTCGCCGGGTTCTTCCTCATCACCGAGCGGCAGTACGGCTTCGGCGACGTCGTCTCGATCCAGGTGGTCGGCGGCGGCGACCCGGCCACCGGCACCGTCGAGGACGTCACGCTCCGGGTCACCCGGCTGCGGTCTCCGAACGGCGAGGTCATCACGCTGCCCAACGGCCAGATCGTCAAGGTCGTCAACCTCTCCCGTGACTGGGCGCGCGCGGTGGTCGACGTCCCGGTGCCGACGTCGGTCGACGTCACCCAGGTCAACGAGATCCTCCGCGGCGTGGGCCGGGAGGCCTTCGAGGACCCGGCACTGCGGCCGCTGCTGCTCGACGAGCCCAGCGTCATGGGCGTGGAGACGCTCGGGCTCGAGGAGGTGAACGTGCGGATGGTCGCCCGGACACTGCCGGGCAAGCAGTTCGAAGTGGGCCGCGACCTGCGCGCCCGGGTCGTGCTCGCGTTCCGGCGCCAGGGGCTCAGCGTGCCCGCGCCGACGGCGACGGAGGGCTCGCACGACGCCGGCGCCTTCGCCCCGGCCTCCGGGGAGGGCCGGTGACCACCCCGGACGGCGGCCCCCACCCCACCCGCGAGCTGCCCCGGCCCGACCCCGCCCCGGCCCCCGCGCGCTGGTGGTCGGCGGTGCCCCGCCGGCTGGGCCGGGCGCGAACCTCGACGGTCGTCCTCGCGGTGCTGTTCGTGGCGCTCGGGCTCCTCTACCTCTACGTCCGGCCGGAGACGACCGGCACCACCCCCGCCTCGGACACCCCGTCGCAGCCGGTCGAGGTCGTGCCGCTGCCGACCACCAGCGCGCCGCCGGAGCCGACGAGCACGGCGCCGCGCCCGACCGCCGCACCGACGACGGACGAGGACGGCACCGAGCAGCCGGCCGAGACCTCCCCGACGCCCGAGGAGACCGAGACCACCGCGCCGACGACGACCGCGCCGGGCACCACCTCCGCCCGCCCGTCGGCGCCGGCGACGACCCCGGAACCGACCGCGGAGGGCACCGCCCCCACGACCTAGCCGAACTCGGTCACCACGGCGATGCCCGGCGCGCGGCCGACCTCGGCGAGCGCGGCGCCGGCGTCGTCGAGGCCCAGCCGCCGGGTGACCAGCGCGTCCGGCCGCAGCCGGCCGGCGGCGACCAGGCCCAGCATCTCGGGATAGGCGTGCGCGGCCATCCCGTGGCTGCCGAGCACCGCCAGTTCCAGGGCGATCACCCGCTCCATGGGGACGGCGGCCCGGCCGGCCGCCGGCGGCAGCAGGCCGACCTGCACGTGCCGCCCGCGCGGCCGCAGGCAGCCGATGGACGCCGCGCAGGTGGCCGGCGTGCCGGCGGCGTCCAGCGAGACGTGCGCGCCGCCGCCGGTGGCCTCGGCGACCGCACCGGGGACGTCGTCGCCGGAGAGCAGCGCCACCTCCGCGCCCATCGCGGTGGCCAGCTCCAGCGCGCCCGCCGAGACGTCGACGGCGACCACCCGCGCCCCGGCGGCGGCCGCCACCTGGACGGCCGAGAGCCCGACGCCGCCGCAGCCGTGCACCGCCACCCACTCCCCCGGCCGGACGGCGGCCACCTGCGTCACCGCGCGGAACGCGGTGGCGTACCGGCAGCCCAGCGCGGCGGCGACGTCGAACCCGACGGCGTCGGGGAGGGCGACGAGGTTGACGTCGGCGGCGTCGAGGGCGACGTACCCGGCCAGCGACCCCCAGTGCGTGAAGCCCGGCTGGGTCTGCCGCGGGCAGACCTGGTGGTCGCCCGCGGCGCACTGCGCGCAGCGCCCGCAGGCGTTGACGAACGGCACGGTCACCCGGTCGCCGACCGCCCAGGAGCGCACGCCCGCGCCGACCGCGGCGACCGTGCCGGCGAGCTCGTGCCCGGGCACGTGGGGGACGGCCACGTCGGGGTCGTGGCCCTGCCAGGCGTGCCAGTCGCTGCGGCAGATGCCGCTGGCGCCGACGGCCACCACCGCGCCGCCCGGCGCGGGGTCGGGGGCGGGCACCTCGCGCACCGCGAGCGGACCGCCGAAGGACTCGAAGACCAGGGCACGCACCGCACCAGGCTGCCGCACGCCGCTCCTAGGCTCGTCCGGTGACCTCCCTGACCGTTCCCGCCCGCTTCTGCGGCCCGCCCGCCACGGCCAACGGCGGCTACCTCGCCGGCCGGCTGGCCGCGCTCGTCGGCACGCCCGCGGTCGCCGTCCGGCTGCGCCGGCCCACCCCGCTGGACCGGGAGCTCGACGTCCGGTCGGAGGACGGCGCGGTCGCGCTGTACGACGGCGAGGAGCTGCTCGCCCGGGCCGAGCCCGCGACGCTCGAGCTCGAGGTGCCGCCGGCGCCCGGCGTCGAGGAAGCGGCCGCTGCCGCGGCCGGCCGCGCCTGGGCCGACCACCCGTTCCCCCGCTGCTTCGGCTGCGGGCCCGAGCGCGAGCCCGGCGACGGGCTGCGCACGAAGGTCGGCCCGCTCCCTGACCGCCCGCAGGTGTGGGCGGGGGTGTTCCGGCCGGCCGCCTCGCTGCCCTCGGCCGGCGGGGTGGCCGCGCCGGAGACGGTGTGGGCCGCGCTCGACTGCCCCTCGTTCCAGCCCCTGGCGCCGGAGGACCCGCGGCCGCACGTGCTCGGCACGATGACCGCCCGCCAGGACCGCCCGGTCCGGCTGGACGCCGACCACGTGCTGCTCGCCTGGCTGACCGGCCGCGACGGCCGCCGGACCACGAGCGCCTCGGCGCTGATCGGCCCGGACGGCGCGGTCCGCGCCGCCGCCACCGCCATCTGGTTCCCGCTCGCTTGAGCCTCTGAGCTGCGGTTCTCACCGCGCGTAACGGGGCCGTCACGAGGAACCACCGCATCGGGCGACGCGATCGGAGAGGTGCGCGGCGTCGCCGTCCTCTTTCCTGGGAGCCAGGACACCGGCAGCGGGAGGAGGCGGCGATGGCCGAGGCATGCGCGCGCCGCCCCCTGCGCCGGTGGGCCGGCCGGGCTCTGACCGTGACCGGGCTCGGCGCCGGTCTCTGGCTGCTCGGGACGGCGGCCGGCGGGGACGTCGCCGCCGCCGAGGAACCGGCGCCGGGCCTGCTCGGCGGCACCGTCTCCGTGGTCGCCGACCTCGCCGACCGGACCCTGCCCCCGCTCGTCGACGCCGTCGCGCCCCCGGTCACCGGGGTCACCGGGGCGGTGACGTCCCTCCCCGCGGCCGTCGCACCCGTGCTGGAGCCCCTGCGGCCGACGCTGCCCCCGGTTCCCGAGGTGCCCGCGGTCCCCGCGGTGCCGGCCGTGCCCGTTCCCGCGCCCGCCGCGGCTGTGGCCCCGGCCGTCCCGGCCGGCGAGGCGGCGGTGGAGGTGCCGACCGTGCCGCCGGCGGCGCCCGCCGCCGCACCGGTCCTCGCGAGCGTCACCGAGGTCCCGGGGACCGCGACGCCGTCCCCCGCGGCCGCCACCGGCACCGCGGCGCCCGCGCCCGCACCCGAGCTCCCCTCCCCCGCGCCGGCGCCCCTGACCCCGGCGGCCGGCACCTCCTCGTCGGCCGCCGGCAGCGGCGCCGGCGGGGCCGACCAGCCCGCCGGCGACCTCGCGGCCGTCGTCCGGGCGACCGACGTCCTGTCGCCGCCCGGCGCGCCGGGTGGTCCGCCGGACGACGTCCGCACCCCCGCGGGGGATCTCTCCGCCACCCCCGACTGAGGACGCGCCCACCGGCTCCCGGCCGGTCCGGCGCACCGCCCCGCGCCCTCCCGGGCGCGGGTCCCCCCTCAGTCAGGAGAGATCCATGAACACCTGGGTTGCACGCGGCCTGCGGGTCGCGCTGTTCACCGGCGGCCTGCTGGCCGTCGGCACCGGCGTCGCGAGCGCCGACGAGGGCCTGGACGTGCGCGTCCCGGTCACCGTCACCGACAACGCGGTGTCCGTCCTCGGGGACGCCACCGCCACCGGCGGCGCCCCGGCCGCCGCCGCTCCGGGCCTCGACCTCGGCATCCTCTCGGTCTCCGTGCCGGTCACGGTCGGCGGGAACGCGGTGGCCGTGCTCGGCGACGCCACCGCGACCGGGTCCCCGTCCACCGGGGCTCCCGCGCCCGCGGCACCGGCCCCGGCCGGCGGCGGGGCGGTCGACCTGGCCGTGCCCGTGACCGTCACCGGCAACGCCCTCGCCGTCGGCGGGGACGCCACGGCCACCCCGGCCCCGGCCACCCCGGCCGCGTCGAGCACGCCGGCTCCGGCGCCGGCTCCGGCCGGCGACGGATCGCTGCTCGACCTCGACGTCCCGGTCACCGTCTGCGGCCTGGCCGTCGGCGTGCTCGGCGACGCCCACGCCGATGCCGGCTGCCCGGCCCCGGCGACCGGCCCCGCTCCCGGGACCGGGCACCCCGGCCCGGGCAGCGGTGGGGGCACGTGCACCTGCCCGCCGGCCGCCCCGGCGCCCTCCGACCGGCTCGACCGGCCGGAGTCGCCCGCGGCACCGCACGGCCTGCTCCCGGCCGCGTGGTCGGGTGGTGCGACGTCCGCTGCCGGCACGTCCGGTGGCACCGGGACCACCGGCGGCGCCGGTGGGCTGGCGTACACCGGTGCCGGCGTGGCCGCCCCCGCGCTGCTCGGGGTCGGCGCCCTGCTGGCCGGTCTGGCACTGACCGCCCGCCGGTGGGCCTCGCGCGGCTGACCACCGTGCCGCGGGCCCGGCTCCGGCCGGGCCCGCGGTGCGCGGGACCCCCGTGACGGGTGGGACGACGGCGGCGCTATCTTCGGCGGTGGCTCACGAGAGGCAGCGAGAAGCACCTGGCTGGCTGCCCGGCAACCTCTACTCCGTCTGAGGTGCTCCAGGGGAAGAGCCGGTCGGACGGCGCCCGCCGCCCGACAAGGACGGAGTCCTCGGTGCGCCGCCGGGTCTCCCGACGAGAGGAGAACGGCGCGCATGACCGACCCGCAGAGCTGGAGCTTCGAGACCCGGCAGATCCACGCCGGCAGCAGCCCCGACCCCACCACCGGCGCCCGGGCGCTGCCCATCTACGCGACCACCAGCTACCAGTTCCGCGACGCCCAGCACGCCGCCGACCTGTTCGCCCTGGCCGAGATGGGCAACATCTACACCCGGATCATGAACCCGACGCAGGACGCGCTCGAGCAGCGCGTCGCGTCGCTGGAGGGCGGCGTCGCCGCGCTCGCCGTCTCCAGCGGCCAGGCCGCCGAGACCCTCGCCATCCTCAACATCGCCGAGGCCGGCAGCCACATCGTCGCCTCGGCCTCGCTGTACGGCGGCACCTACAACCTGCTGCACCACTCGCTGCCCAAGCTCGGCGTCACGGTGTCCTTCGTCGAGGACCCCGACGACCCGGAGAACTGGCAGTCGCTGGTGCAGGAGAACACCAAGGCCTTCTACGCCGAGTCCATCGGCAACCCGAAGGGCGACATCCTCGACATCAGCGCGGTCGCCGAGGTGGCCCACCGCAACGGCGTCCCGCTGATCGTGGACAACACCATCGCCACGCCCTACCTGATCCGCCCGATCGAGTTCGGCGCCGACATCGTCGTGCACTCGGCCACCAAGTACCTGGGCGGCCACGGCACGGCCATCGCCGGGCTGATCGTCGACTCCGGCAACTTCAACTGGACCGGCGGCAAGTTCCCCGGCTTCACCGAGCCCGACCCGACCTACCACGGCGTCGTCTACGCCGACCTCGGTGCGCCGGCCTACGCGCTCAAGGCCCGGGTGCAGCTGCTGCGCGACCTCGGCCCGGCGATCAGCCCGTTCAACGCCTTCCTCGTCGTCCAGGGCATCGAGACGCTGTCGCTGCGCATGGAGCGGCACGTGGCCAACGCCCAGCGGGTGGCCGAGTTCCTCGAGGGGCACGACGCCGTCGACCGGGTCAACTACCCGGGCCTGCCGTCGTCCCCGTGGCACGCGGCGCAGCAGAAGTACGCTCCGCGCGGCGCGGGCGCGGTGCTCACCTTCGAGCTGCACGGCGGCGTGGAGGCCGGCAAGCGGTTCGTCGACGCCCTCGAGCTGCACAGCCACGTGGCCAACATCGGCGACGTGCGCAGCCTGGTCATCCACCCGGCCTCGACGACGCACTCGCAGCTGACCCCCGAGGAGCAGCTGACCACCGGCGTCACCCCGGGCCTGGTGCGGCTGGCCGTCGGTCTGGAGGGCATCGAGGACATCCTCGCCGACCTCGAGGCCGGGTTCCGGGCCGCCAAGTCCTCCTGAGCGGGGAGGCCTGAGATGAGCGGGGTCCGGGACGCCGGCCCGGCGTCCCGGACCCCGGCGCCGTCCCGGCCGGGCGGCTGGCGCGAGGGCGATCCGGCCGGGCGCCGGCTGTTCCTCGACGTCGGCGGCCCGGTCGTGCTCGAGCGCGGCGGGGTGCTGCCCGGCGTCCGCGTCGCCTACGAGACCTGGGGCACGCTCGCCCCCGACGGCGGCAACGCGGTGCTCGTCGAGCACGCGCTGACCGGCGACAGCCACGTCGCCGGGCCGGCCGGACCGGGGCACCCGACGCCCGGCTGGTGGGAGGGCCTGCTCGCGCCCGGCGGGCCGCTGGACCCCGCCGAGTGGTTCGTCGTCTGCGCCAACGTGCTCGGCGGCTGCCAGGGGACCACCGGCCCCTCCTCGACGGCCCCGGACGGCGAGCGGTGGGGGTCGCGCTTCCCCGAGATCACCGTCGGCGACCAGGTGCGGGTGGAGATGGCGCTGGCCGACGCGCTGGGCATCCGGCGCTGGGCCGCGGTCGTGGGCGGCTCGATGGGCGGCATGCGGGCCCTGGAGTGGGCCGTCGCCGCGCCGGACCGGGTGGCCGGGCTGTTCTTCCTCGCCTCCGACGCCGTCGCCTCCGCCGACCAGATCGGCACGCAGACCACCCAGCAGGCCGCCGTCCGCGCCGATCCGCGCTGGCGCGGGGGCGACTACGACCTCGATGACCCGCCGCTGGACGGCCTGGGCATCGCGCGGCGGATCGCCCACCTCACCTACCGCAGCGCCTACGAGCTGGGCGAGCGGTTCGGCACGACGGTGCAGGACGACGGCCGCTACGCCGTCGCCTCCTACCTCGACCACCACGCCGACAAGCTGACCGGCCGGTTCGACGCCGGCAGCTACGTGGTGCTCACCGAGGCCATGAACAGCTGGGACGTCGGCCGCGGGCGCGGCGGCGTCGAGGCGGCGCTGGCACGGGTCACTGCCCGCGCGGTCGTCGCGGGGGTGGACAGCGACCGGCTGTACCCGCCCGAGCAGCAGCAGCGGGTGGCCGACGCGCTCGGCGTCCCCCTGCGCCTGATCGCCTCGCCGTACGGGCACGACGGCTTCCTCATCGAGATCGACGCCGTCGGCGCCCTCCTCGGGGAGCTGCTCGGCGCCTGACGGCGGACGATGCCCGGGTGGACGACGACCTCCGCGCCCTGCGCGCCGCCTGCGACCGCGCCCTGCCCGGGCACGGCACCTGGCGCCCGGCCGAGCTGCTGGCCACCGTGCCCGCCGACACCGAGCCCGACCGCTACGGCGAGGGCGGGGTCGTCGCCGAGCTCGAGGCCGAGGTGGCCGCGGTGCTGGGGCACCCGGCCGCGGTCTACCTGCCCAGCGGCACCATGGCCCAGCAGGCGGTGCTGCGGGTGCACGCCGAGCGCCGCGGCCGCCGCACCGTCGTCTTCCACCCCGAGTGCCACCTCGCCCGGCACGAGGAGCAGGCGCTCGAGCGGCTGCACGGGCTGGTCGGCCGGCCCGCCGGCGACCGCTCCCGGCTGCTCACCGCCGACGACCTGGCCGCAGTGGCCGAGCGTCCGGCCGCGCTGCTGGTCGAGCTGCCGCAGCGCGACCTGGGCGGCACCCAGCCGCCCTGGGACGACGTCGCCGCGCAGGTGGCCTGGGCGCGGGAGCGCGGCGCGGCGGCGCACCTCGACGGCGCCCGGCTGTGGGAGTCCGCCGCCGGGTACGGCCGGCCCCCGGCGGAGGTCGCCGGCCTCTTCGACACCGTCTACGTGAGCTTCTACAAGGGCCTCGGCGCGCTCGCCGGCTGCTGCCTGGCCGGGCCGGCCGGCGTGGTCGCCGAGGTGCGGGAGTGGCGGCGGCGGATGGGCGGCACGCTGTTCGGGCTGTGGCCGGGCGCGGCGTCGGCGCTGGGCTGCCTGCGCCGCCGGCTGCCGCTGATGCCGGCCTACCTGGAGCGCGCCCGCGAGGTCGCCGGCGCCGTCCGCGACCTGCCCGGGGTCACCGTGGTGCCCGATCCACCGCAGACGCCGATGCTGCACCTGCTGCTGCGCACCACGCCGGAGGCCTTCGGTGCCGCCGCCCGCCGCCTCGCCGAGGGCGGGCTGTGGACGTGGGAGCGCGCCATGCCCACCGGCGACCCCGGTGCCGTGCGCGTCGAGCTGCCGGTCGGCGACGCGACCCTCGCGCTGGACCTCGCCGAGATCCGGGACGCCGTGACCGCCCTGCGCGGCTGAGCGCGCCGGCCGATAGCGTCGGGAGCCGTGGGTCTCGACGTCGCCGCGCTGCGCGCCTGCTTCCCGTCGCTGGCCAGCGGCACCGCCCACTTCGACGGCCCCGGCGGCACCCAGGTGCCCGAGGCGGTGGGCCGCGCGGTGGCCGCGGCGCTCACGGCACCGGTCGCCAACCGCGGCTCGGTCACGGCCGCGGAGCGCTTCGCCGACGCCACCGTCGTGGCGGCGCGCGCGGCGATGGCCGACCTGCTGGCCGCCGACCCTGCGGGCGTGGTGTTCGGGCGCAGCGCCACGGCGCTCGCCTTCGACCTGGCCCGGACGCTGGCCGCGGACTGGGGGCCCGGCGACGAGGTGGTGGTCACCCGCCTGGACCACGACGCCAACATCCGGCCGTGGGTGCTGGCCGCCGAGGCGGCGGGGGCCACCGTGCGCTGGGCGGCCTTCGACCCGGCCACCGCGGAGCTGACCGCCGACGACGTCGCCGCGGTGCTCTCCGAGCGCACCCGGCTGGTCGCGGTGACCGGGGCGTCGAACCTGCTGGGCACCCGCCCGCCGGTCCGCGCGATCGCCGACCTGGTGCACGCGGCCGGCGCGCTGCTGGTCGTGGACGGCGTGCACCTCACCGCGCACGCGCCGGTCGACGTCGCGGCGCTCGGCGCGGACCTCTACCTGTGCTCGCCGTACAAGTTCCTCGGCCCGCACTGCGGCGTCCTGGCCGCCGACCCCGCGCTGCTGGCCACCCTGCGGCCGGCCAAGCTGCTGCCGTCGACCGACGCCGTGCCCGAGCGCTTCGAGCTCGGCACGCTGCCGTACGAGCTGATGGCCGGCACGACGGCGGCGGTCGACTTCCTCGCCGGACTGGGCGGTGCGGGCACCCGCCGGGAACGGCTGGTCGCGGCCATGGGCGCGGTCGAGCAGCACGAGGACGGCCTCCGCGAGCGGCTGGAGGCGGAGCTGGCCGAGCTGCCCGGCGTCCGGCTGTGGTCGCGGGCGGCGCGGCGCACCCCGACGCTGCTGCTGACCTTCGACGGGCGGGACGCCGCCGACGCCTACGCCTTCCTCGCCGGCCGGGGCGTCAACGCCCCGGCCGGCTCCTTCTACGCCCTCGAGGCCAGCCGGTGGCTCGGCCTGGGCGACACCGGCGGCCTGCGGGTCGGCCTGGCCCCCTACACCGACGACGACGACGTCGACCGGCTGCTCGCCGGCCTGCGGGAGTGGCTCGCGGGCTAGATCAGCCCGTGCGCGTGCACCGCCTCGGCGACCTGCAGGAACCCGGCCACGTTGGCGCCGAGCACCAGGTCGCCCGGGGTGCCGTACTCCTCGGCGGTCTCGTGGCAGCGGGTGTGGATGTCGCGCATGATCTCGGCCAGCCGGGCCTCGCTGTGCTCGAAGGTCCAGCGGTCGCGCGAGGCGTTCTGCTGCATCTCCAGCGCGGAGGTGGCCACGCCACCGGCGTTGGCCGCCTTGCCCGGGGCGAAGGCGACGCCGGCCTCCCGCAGCACCTTCACCGCCGAGGGCGTCGTGGGCATGTTCGCCCCCTCGACGACGTACCGGCAGCCATTGCGGGCGAGGACGGCGGCGGCGTCGGCGTCCAGCTCGTTCTGGGTGGCCGAGGGGATGGCGACCTCGCACGGCACGTCCCACACGCTGCCGCCGGGCACGAACGTCGCGGAGTCGCGGCGCTCGGCGTAGGCGTCGATCCGGGCCCGCTCGACCTCCTTGACCTGCTTGAGCAGCTCGAGGTCGATGCCCTTCTCGTCCACGATGACGCCGCTGGAGTCGGAGCAGGCGACGACGGTGCCGCCGAGCTGGTGCACCTTCTCGATGCCGTAGATCGCCACGTTGCCCGAGCCGCTGACCACGACCCGCTTGCCGTCGAAGCCGTCGCCGCGGACGTCCATCATCGCCTCGGCGAAGAACGCCGCCCCGTAGCCGGTCGCCTCGGTGCGCACCAGGGCGCCGCCCCAGCCCAGGCCCTTGCCGGTGAGGACGCCGGACTCGTAGCGGTTGGTGATCCGCTTGTACTGGCCGAACAGGTAGCCGATCTCGCGGGCGCCGACGCCGATGTCACCGGCGGGCACGTCGGTGTACTCGCCGAGGTGGCGGTAGAGCTCGGTCATGAACGACTGGCAGAAGCGCATGACCTCGGCGTCCGACCGGCCCTTGGGGTCGAAGTCCGAGCCGCCCTTGCCGCCGCCGATCGGCATGCCGGTCAGCGCGTTCTTGAAGATCTGCTCGAAGCCCAGGAACTTGACGATGCCCAGGTTCACCGAGGGGTGGAAGCGCAGGCCGCCCTTGTACGGGCCGAGCGCGGAGTTGAACTCCACGCGGAAGCCGCGGTTGATCTGCACCTCGCCGCGGTCGTCCTGCCACGGCACCCGGAAGATGATCTGCCGCTCGGGCTCGCAGATCCGCTCGACGGTCTTCATCTCGGTGTACTCGCTGTGCCGGTCGAGCACGACGGCCAGCGACTCCAGCACCTCCCGGACCGCCTGGTGGAACTCGGTCTCGCCCGGATTGCGCCGGAGCACCTCGTCGTAGATGCCCTGCACCGTCGCAGGTACCTGGTCGGCCACGTCTGCCCCTCGGATCACGGATGTTCCACGGGAAACGTACGGGACGTGCGGACCGGCGCCGGCCGCACGGGTCAGTCGAGCCCGTCGTCCGGCACGTGGCCGGACGGCGGCAGCGGCCGCCGCACCACCGGCCGCACCCGCCGGGCGCTGGGGATCCGCTCGTAGTAGCTGGCCGCGTTGCCGCGGATGTGCAGCAGGTCGTCGTCGGTGGCCTCGCGGACCACCCGCGCCGGGACGCCGGCGATCACCGAGCGCGGCGGGAAGGCCTTGCCCTGGGTGACCACCGCGCCGGCGGCCACGATCGACCCGGAGCCGATGTGCGCGCCGTTCATGACGATGCAGCCCATGCCGAGCAGCACGTCGTCGTCGATCGTCGCGCCGTGCAGGACGACGCGGTGGCCGACGGTGACGCCGCGGCCGACGACCAGCGGGGAGCCGGGGTCGGAGTGCAGGGTGCACCCGTCCTGCACGTTGGAGTCCGCGCCGATGAGGATGGTCTCGGTGTCGGCGCGGGCGACCGCGCCGTACCAGATGCTCGACCGCGCGCCCATCGTCACCGCACCCACGACCACCGCCGTGGGGGCGACGAACGCCTCCTCGTCGATGACCGGTGCGCCGAACTCCAGCTCCGCGATGTAGTTGTCCGCCACGGCCCCACCCCAGCACAGCGGTGCCGGGGCCGCACCCCTCGGGCAGACTCGGCGCGGGCACCGCCGTCCGGAGGCGCCCGCAACCGCCTCACCGGGAGGAACGCCGATGCCCGCGCTGCCCACCTCGATCGTCGGGAGCCTCCCCCAGCCGGGCTGGCTGATCGACCGCGACCGGCTGGCCCACCAGTTCCCGCCGCGGGTGCGGGCCCGGGAGCTGTGGCGGGTCCCCGAGGAGCTGCTGGCCGAGGCGCAGGACGACGCGACGCTGCTGGCCATCCGGTCGCAGGAGGAGGCGGGGCTGGACATCCTCACCGACGGGGAGATCCGCCGGGAGTCCTACTCCAACCACTTCGCCACCGCGCTGGAGGGCATCGACCTGGACCGGCCGGGCACCGTGCTCAACCGGTCGGGCAAGGAGATCCCGGTGCCGCGGGTGGTCGGCGACCTCGCCCGCCGCGGCCCGATCCAGGCCGCCGACGTCCGCTTCCTGCGGGCGCACACCGACCGGACGGTGAAGATCACCGTGCCCGGGCCGTTCACGATGGCCCAGCAGTCGCAGGACGACCACTACGGCGACGACCGCGCGCTGGCGCTGGCCTACGCCGACGTCGTCCGCGAGGAGATCGCCGACCTGTTCGCCGCCGGCGCCGACATCGTGCAGATCGACGAGCCGTGGCTGCAGGCCCGGCCGGAGGTCGCCCGGCGGTACGGCGCGGAGGCGGTCACGCGGGCGGTCGAGGGCGCGCCCGGTCCGGTGCACCTGCACCTGTGCTTCGGCTACGCCGCGATGGTCGCCGAGCGGCCCGAGGGCTACTCGTTCCTGCCGGAGCTGGCCGACACCCCGGTCGACACCGTCTCGGTGGAGACCGCGCAGTCGCACCTGGACCCGGCCCAGCTGCGGCCGCTGCGCGGCAAGGGCATCGCGCTCGGCGTCCTGGACCTGTCCACGCCGGAGGTGGAGACGCCGGAGGTGGTGGCCGACCGGGTGCGGCGGGCACTGGACGACGTCGACGTCGAGCGGCTCGTGCTCACCAGCGACTGCGGGCTGAAGTACCTCCCCCGCGACTCCGCCGCCGGCAAGATGCGGTCGCTGGCGAGGGCGGCGGAGCTCCTCCGCGCCGAGCTCAGATAGCGATCTCGTCGATCACCGCCGGCACCTGAGCGGGCAGCTCCCGCGCCAGGAAGCCCAGCCGGCCGGTGGTCGCGGCCAGCCGCTCGCCCGCGCGGCCGTGCAGGTGCGATCCCCAGACGGCGGCCTGCACCGGCTCGGCCCCGCGGGCGAGCAGGCCGGCGACGACGCCGGCGCGCACGTCCCCCGAACCGGAGACGCCCAGCCCGGCACCGCCGCTCTCGTCGCGCCACAGCCGGCCGTCGGGTGCGGCGACCCACGAGGTCGCGCCGCCCAGGCCGACCGCGGCGTTGGCCCGGGCGGCCAGCTCCGCGGTCGCGGCGGCCGGGTCCTGCTCGAGCTCGTCCTCGTCCACGTGCAGCGCGATGGCCAGCTCCGTGGGGTTGGGGGTGAGCACCACGCGGGCCTCGAGGTGGCCGAGGCAGCGCGGATCGGCGGTGACGCTGGCCAGGCCGAGCGCGTCGAGGGCGACCGGGCCGCGCAGGTGCGGCAGCAGCCGGTCGCCGAAGCCCTGGGTCGCCTCGACGTCCTGCATGCCCGGGCCGATGAGGACGGCGTCGGCCGACTGCGCGAGCTCGCGGACGGTGTCGGCCGCGTCGGCGCGGATCGCCCCCGAATCGCTCTCCGGCAGGGCCTGCACCAGGGCCTCGGGCAGCGCCATGGCGGCGAACGGGGCGACCGACTCCGCCGTCGCCACCTGCAGCTTGCCCGCGCCGGCGCGCAGCGCGGCCTCGGCGGCCAGCAGCACGGCGCCCAGGGTCTGGCTGCTCCCGCCGATGACGAGGATCGAGCCGCGGGCGTTCTTGCCGCCGGTCGGTTCGGGCAGCGCCCACTCCCGCAGGACGTGCGGGGTGACCAGGGTGGTCTCAGGACCGTTCGGCGGCATGGGGCTCCTCGGTGACGTGCTCGTCCGCTGCGGCCAGGTGGTCCACGGCGTTGAAGGCGACCAGGCGCAGCGCGCCCTCCCCGGCCTCGTACCGGGTGACGGAGGTGTTGGCGACCCGCTCGCGGCGGTCGATCGCGAGCACCTCCTGCTCGGTGAGCTCCTCCAGCACGTACCGGAAGACCATGACGACGGCCTGGTGGGCCACCAGCAGCAGGCGCTCCCCGTCGTGCCGGAGCGCCTCGGTGGCCAGCAGCGACCGCACCCGCAGCGCGACGTCGGCCCAGCTCTCCCCGCCCGGGGGCCGGTAGAAGAACTTGCCCAGGAGGTCGCGCCGGCGGGCCTCGTCGGGGTACTGCTCGCGGATGCCGGCGCCGGTCATGCCGTCGAAGGCGCCGAGGTCGCGCTCGCGCAGCCGCTCGTCGGTGCGCACCGGCAGCCCGAGCGGCCCGGCCGCCAGGCGCGCCGTCGTCAGCGCCCGCTCGTAGGGCGAGCTGAGCACCGCGGTCGGCCGCTCGGCGGCCGGCAGCGCGGCCAGCCAGCGCCCTAGGGCCGTGGCCTGATCACGGCCGGTGTCGGACAGCGGGACGTCGGGGTCACGGACGTCGAGGTCGAGCCGGCCGGCGCCCTGCGCCTGGGCCTGCGCGTCGGCGAGGTTTCCGGTGCTCTCGCCGTGCCGCACCACCCAGAGGGCGCTCGGCCCGGGCATCCGCTGTCGTCCCACCCGGCGGGCCGTAGCCCCGGGGGTGGCCGGTGAAACAAGATGACCCGGTGGCCCTCCCCACCGACCTGCCGGTCCGCGCCTTCCCCGACCAGGCCGCCTTCGAGGCGTGGCTGGAGGCCGAGCACGCCACCGCGCCGGGCCTGTACGTGCAGCTGGCCAAGAAGGGCTCCGGGATCCCGTCGCTGACCCACGCGGAGATGGTCGAGTCGCTGCTGTGCTTCGGCTGGATCGACGGGCGCTCCAACCGGCTGGACGACGACTGGTACCTGATGCGGGTCACCCCGCGCCGGCCGCGCAGCGTGTGGTCGCAGAAGAACGTCGAGGCCGTCGCCGAGCTGACCGCCGCCGGCCGGATGCGGCCGGCGGGGCTCGCCCAGGTGGAGGCGGCGCGGGCCGACGGCCGCTGGGACCGCGCCTACGCCGGGCCGGCCACCATCACGGTGCCCGACGACCTCGCGGCGGCACTGGCCGCCGAGCCGGCCGCGCAGGCGGCGTTCACCGCCCTCGGCGCCACCGACCGCTACTCGGTCCTGTGGCAGGTGCACACCGCCGCGACGCCGGCTACCCGCGCCCGGCGGATCGCCACGTGGGTGCAGAAGCTGGCCGCGGGCGGCCGGCCCTGAGGACGGGCCCCGCAGGGGCCGCTCAGAGGAGGCGGCGCGCCCCGGCGTAGCCGCGCATGTCCACGGTGGTCACCGCGACCGGCTGCCCGAAGGTGCGGGCGTGGACCATCATCCCGTTGCCGATGTAGATGCCCACGTGGCTGACCGGCGAGTAGAAGTACACGATGTCGCCGGGCTGGAGCTCGCCCCGCGAGACCGGGGTGCCCATCTGCGACTGCGCGCGGCTGGAGTGCGGCAGCGCCACCCCGACGGCGGCGTAGGCGTAGGAGGTCAGCCCCGAGCAGTCGAAGCCGTTGGGCCCGGAGGCGCCCCACACGTAGGGGTCGCCGACCTGGCTGAGCGCGGCCTGCACGACGGCGCCGGCCGCCTCCGACGGGGCCATGGCGCTGACCGCGGCGGCCGACGGCGGCGGGAGGGTGGGGCCGGCCAGGGTGGTCGTGACGACCGCCCGCTCCTCGGCGGACAGCCGCTCGAAGTCGGCCTCGTACTCGTCGACGCGCGCCTGCACCTCGGCCTGCTGCTGCTGGAGCTCGGCCAGCGCCGACTCGGCCTGGGCCGCGGCCTGCTGGGCCTGCGCCTCGGCGGCCTCGGCAGCCTCCTGCGCGGCCGACACCGCGGCGAGGACGCCGTCGGTGTGGGTGGCGATGAGGTCCAGCGTGGTCATCTGCTGGACCAGGTCGTCGGCCGAGTCGCTGGTGAGGAAGGCGGCCACCCGGGAGGTGGAGACGCCGGTGTAGCCGCTCTGCGCGATCGCCCGCAGCTGCGGCTCGAACCGGGCGACCTCCGCGCGGGCGGCGTCGGCGGCCGCGACGGCGGCCTGGGCCTGCTCCTGCAGCTGGGCGACGGTGAGCTCAGCGGCGTGCACCTGCTCGTCGAGCTGGGTGAGCTCCTGCCCGGCCTGGGCGACGAGCGCCGCGGCCTCGTCGGCGCTGGTGGGCGTGGCCTGCGCGGCCGAGGGCGCGAGTACGACGGCGACGGCAGCGGAGACCGCCAGCGCGGCACCGGCCCATCGGCGCTTGGTCGTCGTCCTGCGCTGCATCGGAAGGTCCCCTCGGTCCCCGCGCCCCCGCCCGGGGAAGGGGCGGCGTCCTGCGCGTCGGTACGGACCGTAAGGAGGACATGTCGACCCGGTAGCGACGGCGCGCGGAGGGGACCGGCACCGGTCGACCTCGCCTGTCACACGCGTCCCAAGAGGTGGCGGGCGTCGCAGCCGTGCACCGGTCCTGTCGGTGGCCGCAGGTAGGGGCTGGTCAGCGACGGCGGTCGGGCGCGAGCGGCACCAGCAGGTCGGCGACCGCGCCGGTGGCGAAGGAGTACAGGGCCTTGCCGCCCACGTCGACCACCTGGTCGCGGCGGGACCAGGTCCACGGCGGCGAGCCGACGCCGGTGGCGTTCTCCAGCGTCTGGTCGACGGCCAGACGGACCGAGGTGTGCCAGGCCGAGGCGCGCCAGCCGCGCAGCCCGCTGGCCGACCAGACGCCGCGCAGCGCACCGACGAGGGCGCCGGTGCCCCAGTGCATGAGGTGGTTGCGCACCGGCGGGCGGGCCCGTTCGGGCAGCCGCCGGCCGGTGGTGAGGGCGGTCAGCGTGCGGCCCGGCACGTAGGAGTCGGGCCGGTGGGTGACCTGCTGCTCGAGCTTCTCCCCGAGCGTCATCACCGCGGTGCCGGCCAGGCCGGCGAGGGCACCCCGCAGGGCAGCGCGTCCGAGCATGCGGAGGCGCTACCCGCTGGGGGCCTGCGGTCAACCCGCGAGGGGCTCCTGGGCGTCGAGCCCGGACAGCATCGCGAAGTCACGGAGGACGGCGGCCAGCTCGTCGGCGGTCCACGGCTCGCAGCAGTCGCAGCCGCCGTCGCGGTAGCTCACCAGGCCGAGGCGGCCCGCGGCCTGGTCCTCGTCGATGGCCAGGTGGCCGGCCGAGGGGTGGCGGTGGCAGGCACAGGCCGACGCGCAGAGGCCCAGGCCCCAGCCCGAGACGACGACGGTGCGCCCGTCGTCCCAGACCTGGCCCAGCTGGAAGACCGACGGCTTCTGAGTCCTGCTCATGGGAGGCTCCCCTCGACAGCCCCCGCCGAGAGGGCCCGCGTGCTCGTGGCGAGAAAAATAACCGCCGAGAGTGTTTGGCACGCGGACCCCTGCGGTACTGGAAGAGGTTTCACGTCTCCGAAACACCACGCGTCCATCGCGTACCGCGGTGCTGCGCCGACGCGGGGGGTCAGCTCGCGGGGCTGACGCTGCTCATGTTGAAGTCGGGAACCCGCACCGCCGGCATCGCCGCCCGCGTGAACCAGTCGTTCCACTCGCGCGGCAGGGTGCGCTCGGTGCGCCCGGCCTGCGTGATGCGGGACAGCAGGTCGACCGGGGACTCGTTGAACCGGAAGTTGTTCACCGCACCGGTGACCTCCCCGCCCTCCACCAGGAAGACCCCGTCGCGGGTGAGACCGGTGAGCAGCAGCGTCTGCGGATCGACCTCGCGGATGTACCAGAGCGTGGTCAGCAGCAGGCCGCGGTCGGTGGCGGCGACCATCTCGTCCTGCGTGGCGGTGGCCTCGGGCGCCTCGAGCACGAGGTTGTCGACGGCGGCCACGGCCGGCGCGGTCGTGCGCAGCGCCCAGGCCCGCGGGCGGATCAGGTTGGTCAGGACGCCGTCCCGGATCCAGTCGACCGCGGGGGTGGCCATGCCGTTGTCGAAGACCGACGCCGCGCCGGAGGAGCCGCCGACCGCCTGGAACGGCGCGCACTCCAGGCCGGGCTCGGCCGGGTCGCTGCGCAGGGTGAGCGGCAGGGCGGCCAGCCGGTCGCCGATCCGGTTGCCGCCGCCGGCGCGGGCGTAGACGTTGCGCCCCTCGTCGGCGTCGCGCGCCTCCATCGTCCAGTAGGCGTAGATCATCAGGTCGCTGACCGCCGAGGGCGGCAGCAGCGTCTCGTAGCGGCCCGCGGGCAGGTCGACCCGCCGCCGGGACCAGCCGAGCTTGCGCTCGACCTCGCCGGCGAGGTCGGCCACCGAGACGTCGGTGAAGTCGCGGGTGCCCACCCCGGCCCACACCGAGCGGCTGAAGTCGGTGCTCTTGCCGTTGAGCTCCACCCGGCCGGTCGGCTGGTCGTGGCGCAGCCGCAGCCCGGTCGAGGTGCCGAGGTAGGTGGTGGCCATGGCGTGCTCGGCGTACCCGAACAGCAGCTCGCCGCGGTCACGGGCGGCGCCGAAGGCCTCCCCGAGGGCCGGGGCGAAGTCGGTGAACACGCCGATCGAGGTCTCGGCCGGCTCGGCGTCCCAGGGGCCGGCGCCCGGCGGCACGTCGCCGAGCAGCGGGACGGCGTCCTCGGCGGGGCCGGCGTCGCGCGCGGCCTGCTCGCTGGCCGCGACCAGCTCGGCGATGTCGGGCGTGCCCGACCGCGCGACCGTGCCGGCCGCCATGCCGGCGCCGCCGTCGACGAAGGAGACGACGACCACCTGCCGCGACCGCATCGACCCGTTGGTGGTCAGGCTGTTGTTCGCCCAGCGGAGGTTGGCCTCCGAGCTGTCGACGACGTAGGTGACCTGGCCGTCGGCGGTGGAGGCCGACAGCGCCTTCTCGACGACCTCCTGCGCGGTGTACTGGGTCATCGCCCGCCCTCCTGCACCGTGTTGAGGATCGCGACGTCCTCGAAGACCGCCGTCGGGCAGCCGTGGCTGACCGGCGCCACCTGGCCCGGCTGCGCCTTGCCGCAGTTGAACGCCCCGCCGAGTGCGTAGGTCTGCGGCCCGCCGATCGCGCGCATCGAGCCCCAGAAGTCCGTGGTCGTCGCCTGGTAGGCGACGTCGCGCAGCTGGCCGGCCAGCCGGCCGCCCTCGATCCGGTAGAAGCGCTGGCCGGTGAACTGGAAGTTGTAGCGCTGCATGTCGATCGACCAGCTCTTGTCGCCGACCACGTAGATGCCGCGGTCCACGCCGGCGATCAGCTCCTCCGTCGAGGGGCCGCCCTCGGCCGGCTGCAGCGAGACGTTGGCCATGCGCTGCACCGGCACGTGCCGCGGGGAGTCGGCGAACGCGCAGCCGTTGGAGCGGGGCAGCCCGCGCAGCCGGGCCATGTTGCGGTCGACCTGGTAGCCGACCAGCACGCCGTCGCGGACGATGTCCCACTGCTGGGCGGCCACCCCCTCGTCGTCCCAGCCGACCGAGGCCAGCCCGTGCTCGGCGGTGCGGTCGCCGGTGACGTGCATGAGCGACGAGCCGTACTGCAGGGTGCCGAGCTTGTCGACGGTGGCGAACGAGGTGCCGGCGTAGGCGGCCTCGTAGCCCAGCGCGCGGTCGAGCTCGGTGGCGTGGCCGACCGACTCGTGGATGGTGAGCCACAGGTTCGAGGGGTCGACGACGAGGTCGTAGCGGCCGGCCTCCACCGACGGCGCCTTGGTCTTCTCCCGGAGCAGCTCCGGGAGCTCGGCCAGCTCGCCGTCCCAGTCCCAGGAGCCGCCGGTGAGGTACTCCCAGCCGCGGCCGGCCGGTGGGGCCAGCGTGCGCATGCTCTCGAACGCGCCCGTGGCGCGGTCGACGGTGAGCGCGGTGAAGACCGGGTGGATCCGCACCCGCTGCTGCCGGGTGCGGGTGCCGGCGGTGTCGGCGTAGTACTTCTGCTCCTTGACCGCGGTGCAGCCGCTCTGCACGTGCTCGACGCCGTCGGCGGCCAGCAGCCGCTCGGACAGCTCGGTGAGCAGGCCGGTCTTCTCCGCGTCGGGCACGGTGAACGGGTCGACGTCGTGCGCCGAGACCCACACCGCGTCCTCGTACACCGGCTCGGGGGCCAGCTCGACCCGGTCGCTGTTCACCGCGGCCGACACCTTCGCGACCGCGACCGCCTCCTCGGCCAGCCGGACCGCCTCGGCGGCGGTGAGGACGACGCCCGCCGCGAAGCCCCAGGTGCCCTCGTGCACCACGCGGACGGCCAGGCCGAGGTCCTCCCCGTCGGCCAGCGACTCCAGCCGGGCGTCGCGCAGGCTGATCGACTGGGTGCGGATCCGCTCCACGCGCAGGTCGGCGTGCTCGCAGCCGAGGTCGAGCGCGCGGGTGAGCGCGGCGTCGGTCAGTGCCGCGAGCGGGAGGGCGAGGAAGGACGCGTCGACGTCGCGGGGTCCGGCCACGGCCCCTGTCTACCAGCCACGGACGACGGGTAACGCCCCGCGCATGGCCGCCGTCCCCCCTGCCTCCGCCGACGTCACGATGACCTTCGGCGGCAACGCCACCACGCTGCTGCGGATCGGCGGGTTCACCCTGCTCACCGATCCCAACTTCCTGCGCCGCGGGCAGCGCGCCTACCTCGGCAAGGGGCTGTGGACCAAGCGGCTGACCGACCCCGCGCTGGTGGCGCCGCAGCTTCCGCGGCTGGACGCCGTCCTGCTGTCCCACCTGCACGGTGACCACTGGGACCGGGTCACCTACCGCACGCTCGACCGCGCCACGCCGGTGATCACCACGCAGGAGGCGGCGCAGCGGCTCAACCAGCGGGGCTTCGCCGAGACCTCGGACCTGCGGCCCTGGCAGGTGCACGAGCTGACCGCGGGCGAGGAGACGCTGCGGATCACCGCCGTCCCCGGCGTGCACGGGCCCGGCCCGCTGGCCACGGTGCTGCCGCCGGTCATGGGCAGCGTGCTGGAGCTGGTGCGCGGCGGCGCGGTGAGCTGGCGCGGCTACATCAGCGGCGACACGCTGTTCCGGCCGTTCCTGGCCGAGGTGCTGGAGCGCTGCGGGCCGCTGGACGTGCTGATCCCCCACCTCGGCGGCACCAAGGCGCTCGGCGTCACCGTGACGATGGACGGCCGCCAGGGCGCCGACCTCGTCGAGCTGCTGAAGCCGGGGATCACCGTGCCCATCCACTACGACGACTACGACCGGTTCGCCAGCCCGCTGGGCGACTTCGTCCGCGAGGTGGCGCAGCGGCGGGCGCCCGGGCAGCTGCGCACCGTCGTGCGCGGGGAGACGATCAGCCTCCGCCCGTGAGTGGAGTGGGAGGGGCGCACTATCCGCGCCGTGGCACTCCACTGAGGCGGGCGGCGCGCTTGGCGACCTCGGCCCGCAGCGCCCCGGCGTCCACGGTGGTGACGACGCCGTCGGCCACCACCTGCCGGCCGCCCACCCAGGTGTCGCGCACCAGCCGCGAGGCGCCCGACCAGACCAGGTGGGTCAGCACGTCGGCCGGGTCGCCGACCGGCTCGAAGGCGAGGTCCCGGGTGTCGACGTGCACCAGGTCGGCACGGCGGCCCACCGCCAGCTGACCGAGGTCGGGGCGGCCGATCGCGTCGGCGGCGGCACCGGTGGCCAGCCACAGCGCCTCCGCGGCCGTCAAGGCGGTGGCCGAGGACTCGCGCAGCCGGGCCAGGGACGCCGCGAGCCGGGCGTCGGCCAGCAGGTCCAGGCCGTCGTTGGACGCCGGGCCGTCGGTGCCCAGCCCCACCCGGATGCCGCGGTCGAGCATGTCCCGCAGCCGGGCGATGCCGCTGGCGAGCTTGGCGTTGCTGGCCGGGCAGTGCGCGACGGCGACGTCGTACTCGCGCCACAGCTCCAGGTCGCCGTCATCCATGTGCACGCAGTGCGCGGCCAGCACCCGCCCGCCGAGCACGTCGTGGGAGGCCAGCAGCGCCGGCACCGACAGCCCGTGCGCGGCCAGCAGGTCCGCGCCCTCGGTGGCGGTCTCGGCGACGTGCAGGTGCAGCAGCAGCCCGTGCTCGCGGGCCACCTCCGCCGCGTCGCGCAGCAGGGGCAGCGGCACCGTGTAGGCCGCGTGCGGGCCCAGGCCGTACTCGACGCTGCCGTCGGCCGGCGCCCGGCCGGCGAGGTCGACCGCGGCGTCGAGCTGCTCGCGCAGCGGCGGCATGCCCGGCAGCGGCAGCAGCGGGGTGGCGATCACCGCGCGGGCGCCGGTGGCGCCGACGGCCGCGGCGATCCGCTCCGGGGAGAAGTACATCTCGACGCTGGTGGTCACGCCGTTGCGCAGCAGCTCCGCCGACGCGGCGGTCATCGCCACCTCGACGTCCTCGGCGGTCAGCCGGGCCTCGCGCGGCCACATGACCTCGGCCAGCCAGCGGTCCAGCGGCAGCCCCTCGCCCTGGCCGCGGAACAGCACCATCGGCGCGTGCGAGTGGGCGTTGACCAGCCCCGGCATCAGCACGCCGGGGACGGCGACGGTCTCGGCGTCCGCCGCGGGCTCCGGGGCGTCGGCCGCCGCCCCCACCCAGGTGATCTCCCCGCCGGCGACGTCGACGACGCCGTCCGGGACGACGGTGCCCGCCCGGTCCCCCACGACGACGAACCGGGCGGTGAAGCGCTGGTGCATGGCGGCACGCTAGCCCCAGGCGCCCCGCGCGTTCCGGCGGCGCGCAGCCGGTGGGGTGGCGCCGCCTACCGTGGAGGGCATGGATTTCCTCGCCGCCGCATCCGACGAGGGTGGGATCACCGGCTGGCTGCTCGAGCTGGTGCAGTCCCTCGGACCGCTGGGCGTCGGCTTCAGCATCCTGCTGGAGACGGTCATCCCGCCGATCCCGAGCGAGGCCGTGCTCGGCCTGGCCGGCGTCCTCATCCGCCAGGGCGAGATGAACGCGGTGGCGGTCATCGCCTTCGCCACCCTGGGCTCGATCCTCGGGGCGATCTTCTTCTACTACATCGGCCGGGCGCTGGGCCCGCGCCGGTCGCACGCCTTCCTCGACCGGCTCCCGCTGGTGGAGACCGAGGACGTCGACAAGACCTTCGCCTGGTTCGAGCGGCACGGCCGCTCGGCGGTCTTCTTCGGCCGCATGGTGCCGATCGTCCGCAGCTTCATCTCCGTGCCGGCCGGCGTCGTGCGCATGCCGTTCCTGCAGTTCGTCCTGTACTCCGCCGCCGGCAGCCTCATCTGGAACACCGTGCTGGTGAGCCTGGGCGTCTGGGCCGGCGACTTCATCGAGAACAACCTCAAGTACGTCGACTACGCCGTCGTCGCCGTGGTCGCCCTCGGGCTCGGCTACCTGGTCTACAAGCGCGCCAAGGACGTCCGCCGGCACCGGCGGGCGCGCACCACCGCGGACCGGACGGGACCCTCGGGCGAGGAGACGGACCGCCCGGCAGCATGACGGGGGTGAGCTCCCGCCCCGAGGTGGTCGCGTTCGACGTCAACGAGACCCTGCTGGACCTCGGTCCGCTGCGGGCCGCGCTGGTCGAGCTCGGCGAGCCCGAGCACCTGCTGCCGGCCGTCTTCGGCCGCACCCTGCTGACCGGCTTCGCCGCCACGGCCGCCGGCACCTGGTGCCGGTTCCGCGACGCCTTCGACGCCGCGCTCGCCCAGGTCACCGACCTCTCCCCCGTCGACCGCGCCCGGGTGGCCGACGGCTTCCTCGACCTGGTGCCGCACCCGGACGTCGAGCCGGCGCTGCGCCGGCTGCGCGAGGCCGGCATCCGGGTGGTCACGCTGTCCCACGGGTCGCCCGGTGTCGCCGAGGCCGGCCTGGAGCGCGGGGGCATCGCGGCGCTGGTGGAGCGGACGCTGACCAGCGAGTCGATCCGCGCCTGGAAGCCGGCCCGCGAGGTCTACCTCTGGGCCGCCGGCGTCTGCGACGTCGCCCCGGCGCGCATGGCGCTGGTCGCCTCGCACGGCTGGGACGTGCACGGCGCGCTGCGCGCGGGCCTCCGCGGCGCCTGGTTCCCGCGCAGCGAGCGCACCTACCCCGCCGTCTACGACCCCGCGGCGATCGTCGCCCCCGACCTGGCCGGCGCCGTCGACGCGCTGCTGGCGCTGCCGTGACCGCTCCCGTCGAGGTGGACACCCCGCTGGGCCCGGCGCGGGTGCACACCGACGAGCAGACCGCCGACCCCGCCGGCACTCTCGTCCTCGGCCACGGCGCCGGGGGCGGGGTCGAGTCGCCGGACCTGGTCGCGGTGAGCGCGCTGGCCGCCCAGGCCGGCTGGCGGGTGCTGCGGGTCGAGCAGCCGTGGAAGGTGGCCGGCAAGCGGATCGCACCGGCACCGGCGCGGCTGGACGTCGCTTGGTGCGCCGTCCTCGACGCGCTCCGGGACGACGGCCGGCTGACCGGCCGGCTCGTGCTGGCCGGCCGCAGCGCCGGAGCGCGCGTGGCCTGCCGGACGGCGGTCGCGCAGGGCGCCGACGGCGTCCTCGCGCTGGCCTTCCCGCTGCACCCGCCCGGCCGGCCCGAGAAGAGCCGCGCGCACGAGGTGACCGGCGCCGGCGTCCCCCTCGTGGTGGTGCAGGGGGAGACCGACGCCTTCGGGACGCCGCACGAGGTCGCCGCCGTGCTGCAGGGGCAGGCGGGCGCCTCGGTCTACGCCGTCCCCGGCGACCACGCGCTCACGGCCAACGTGGACGTGGTCGCCGCGGCCGCCGTCTCCTGGCTGCTCGAGCTCTGACCGGCCTCAGCGGCGGCGCCGCCGCCGGACGACCAGCGTCACCAGCAGGAGGAGGGCGGTGACCCCGGCGGCCGGCCCGGCGTAGCGGGCCAGCGCCGCGCCCCCGGCCACCTCGAGCAGGTCGATCGGCTCGGGCTCGGCCTGCGGGCGGGGCGCCTGCTTCGGCGCGGTGGCCGGGCTGCTCTTGGCCGGACCGCCGGTGGCCGGGCGGGCCGGCGGCGCGGTCGGGCCGGACGGCGGGGTGCTGGGCCGGGGCGGGGCGCTGGTGGTGGGCGCACCCGGCACGCGGTCGGCGAGCGTGGCGTCGGCCGGGGGAGTGTCGGCCGGCGGGGTGTCGGCGGCCGGCGCGGCGTCGGCCTCGACCGGGGCAGTGTCGGTCGCGGCGGGCGCGGTGTCGGTGGCCGCGGGGGCCGACGTCGAGGGGGCGCCCGGCATGCGGTCGGCGAGCGTGGCGTCGGCCGGGGGAGTGTCGGCCGGGGGCGTGTCGGCCGGCGGGGTGTCCGCGGCGGCCGCGGCGGCCTTCTTGGCCGGGGCCTTCTTCGCGGGGGTGCTCTTCCCGGCCGACGACCCTGCCGACGTCGTGGCGTTGCTGGCCGCCGCGGCGGTCTTCTTGGCCGCGGCGCCGGCCTTGCGGGCGGTCTCGGCCACGGCGTTGTCCCCCGGGGTCTGCTCGACCGACGCGGCGATCTCCTCGGCCGCGCCGGTCACCGTGCCGGCGACCTTCGCGGCGGCGCTCGCCCGCTCGGCGTCGCCCTGCTCGTCGCCCTCGCCGAGCTGGGCGGCGAGCTTGTCGGCGAACTGGCCGAGCAGCTTGTTGCCGACGTCGGTCATGACGCCCCGCCCGAACTGGGCCGGCCGGCCGGTGATGTTCAGGTCGGTGAGCACGTCGACGCGGGTGACCGAGCCCTCCGCGGCCAGGGTCGCGGTGATCGTGGCGGCCGCGGTGCCGTTGCCGCGCTGGTCCTTGCCGCGGGCGTCGATGACCGCGCGGTGGGCCGCCTCGTCCTTCTCCACGAACGAGGCCTTGCCCTGGTAGGTGAGGTTGATCGGGCCGAGCTTGACCTTCACCCGGCCGGTGAAGTCGTCACCGCTGACCGAGTCCAGCGCCGCCCCGGGCATGCAGGGTGCGATCCGCTCGATGTCCAGCAGCACCCGCCAGGCCTCGTCGACGGGCACAGGGACGGTGAACGAGTTCTCCAACTGCACGGTGCGACCTCCTGGCGGTGGAACGGCTCGGCCGGTCCGCCCCTCGGAGGGGGCGGGCCGGCCGATCCGGTGGTGCGGAGTCCGGGGTGTCCCGACGTTACAGTCCGGCGGCGGCCGTCACCGCGCGGCGAGTCAGCACCTGGGCCAGGTGCTGGCGGTAGTCGGCCTGGGCGTTCAGGTCGCTGCTCGGGCTGGTGCCCTCGGCAGCCGACCGGGCGGCCGCGGCGATCGCCTCGGCGCTGGCCTCGGCACCGGCGAGGGCCGCCTCGGCGGCCCGGGCCCGCAGCGGGGTCGGGCCCATGTTGGTCAGCCCGATCCTCGCCTCGGCGATGTGCCCGTCCTCCCGCCGGACCGCGGCGGCGACCGCCACGATCGACCAGGCCTGCGCCACGCGGTTGAACTTCTCGTACCGCATCCCCCAGCTGCCCTCGAGCTTCGGGATGCGCACCTCGACGAGGAGCTCACCCTCCTCCAGCGCGGTGGTGAGGTAGTCGACGAAGAACTCCGACGCCGGCACCGTCCGCCGCCCGCCGGGGCCGGCGAGCACAAACTGCGCGTCCAGCGCCAGGGCCACCGCCGGCAGGTCGCCGGCCGGGTCGGCGTGCACCAGCGCCCCGCCGAAGGTGCCGCGGTGGCGCACCTGCCGGTCGGCCACGGTCTCGGTGGCCTCGGCGACCAGCCGGGCGTACTGGTTCACCAGCGGGTCCTTGACGACGTCGGCGTGGGTGGTCATGGCGCCGATGACGATCGCGTCGCCGTCGTCCCGGACGCCGCGCAGCTCGGCGATCCGGTTCAGGTCGACGACGGTCTCCGGTGCGGCCAGCCGCAGCCGCATGACCGGGATCAGCGACTGCCCGCCGGCGAGGACCTTGACGTCCTCGCCGCCCTCGGCCATCGCCTGCAGCGCCTCGTCGACCGTCGTCGGTCGGACGTAGGCGAACGGAGCGGGGATCACAGCTCTCCTCCCTGCGACGGAGCCGACGTGCCGGGCGCCTCGGCCGAGTCGACGGCCTGGGCGTTGGTGCGTGCGGGCGCGCGGTCGCCGCCGTCGCCCTGGCCGTTGACCGCCCGCCACACGCGTTCGGGCGTCAGCGGCATCCGGATGTCGGACACCCCCAGGTGCCGGACGGCGTCGAGGGCGGCGTTGACCACGGCCGGCGTGCTGGCGATGCAGCCGGCCTCCCCGACCCCCTTGGCGCCGATCGGGTTGCCCGGCGCCGCGTGCACGGTGTTGCCCGTGTCGAAGTGCGGCAGGTCGGCGGCCGACGGGAGCAGGTAGTCGACGAAGGTGCCGGTCGTCAGGTTGCCGTCGGCGTCGTAGACGGCCTCCTCGTAGAGGGCCTGCGCGATGCCCTGGGCCAGGCCGCCGTGCACCTGCCCCTCGACGATGAGCGGGTTGACGATCGTGCCGACGTCGTCCACGCAGGCGTACTTGCGGATCTTGACGAACCCGGTGTCGGTGTCGACCTCCATGGCGCAGATGTGCGTGCCGTGGGGGAAGGAGAAGTTCTCCGGGTCGTACGTGGCCTCGGCGTCGATCGACGGCTCGATGCCCTCCGGATAGTCGTGCGCGGCGAAGATCGCCAGGGCGATCTCCTGGATGCCCAGGCCCGTGCCCGGCGTCCCCCGGACGGAGAACTTCCCGCCGGAGAACTCCAGGTCGTCCTCGCTGGCCTCCAGCAGGTGGGCGGCGATCTTCCGTGCCTTGGCGATCACCTTGTCCGCCGCCTTGACCACCGCCGAGCCGCCGACCACCAGGGAGCGGGAGCCGTAGGTGTCCAGCCCGCGGGAGGAGATGGCGGTGTCGCCGTGCAGCACCTCGACGTCCTCGAACGGCACCCCGAGGCTGTCGGCGACCAGCTGGCTCCAGGCCGTCTCGTGGCCCTGGCCGTGCGGCGTGGAGCCGGTGACGACCTCGACCTTGCCGGTGGGCAGCATCCGGATGGAGGCGTGCTCCCAGCCGCCGGCACCGAAGGACAGCGAGCCGAGCACCCGGGAGGGGGCCAGGCCGCACATCTCGGTGAAGGTGGAGAAGCCGATGCCCAGCTGGACCGGGTCACCGGACTCCCGCCGGCGGCGCTGCTCCTCGCGCAGCTCGTCGTAGCCGATGAGCTCGAGCGCCTTCTGCGTGGCGGTGTCGTAGTCGCCGCTGTCGTACTGGAGCCCGGCCACCGTGGTGAACGGGAACTCGTCGGCACCGATCCAGTTCTTCCGCCGCAGCTCCAGCGGGTCCATGCCGAGCTCGACGGCGAGCTCGTCCATGATCCGCTCGACGGCGAAGGTCGCCTCCGGCCGCCCGGCGCCGCGGTAGGCGTCGGTGGGCACCTTGTTGGTGAAGACGCCGTCGCACTCGAAGCGGTAGGCGGGGAACTTGTAGATGCCGGGGAACATGAACGCGCCCAGCGCCGGCACGCCCGGGGTGATCAGCCGCAGGTAGGCGCCCATGTCGGCGAGCAGCCGCACGCGCAGGCCCTTGACGTTGCCCTCCCGGTCGGCGGCGACGTCGATGTACTGGATCTGGTCGCGGCCGTGGTGCGCGGTCATCAGCGACTCGCTGCGGGTCTCGGTCCACTTGACCGGCTTGCCCAGCCGCCGGGCGACCAGGAGGCAGAGGATCTCCTCCGGGTTGACCTGCAGCTTGCCGCCGAAGCCGCCGCCGACGTCGGGGGCGATGACGCGCAGCTTGTGCTCGGGGATGCCGGTGACCATCGCCGCCATCACCCGAAGGATGTGCGGGATCTGGGTGGCCGACCACATCGTGTAGTTGTCGCCCTGCGGCTGGACGACGACCGAGCGCGGCTCCATGAACGCCGGGATCAGCCGCTGCTGGACGAACCGCCGGCTGACCACCACCTCGGCGTCGGCGAAGGCCTGCTCGGTGTCGGCACCGCTGCCGGCCTCGCCGGCGTCGAAGACGAAGTGGTAGCTGCGGTTGGACTCGGTGTGGCCGTGCACGAGGGTCGCGCCCTCGGCCACCGCCTCCTCCATGTCCAGCACCGGCGGCAGCACGTCGTAGTCGACGTCGACCAGCTCGACGGCGTCGGCCGCGGCCGCGCGGCTGCGGCCGACGATGACGGCCACCGCCTCGCCCACGTGGTTGACCTGGTCGACGGCGATCGACGGGTGGCCGGGGTTGACCATGTCGGGGGTGACCGGCCAGGCGCAGGGGATGGAGCCCTGCTCCTCGGCGAGGTCCTGGCCGGTGTAGACCGCGACGACGCCGGGCGCCTCGCGGGCGGCGCTGACGTCGACGTTGGTGATCCGGGCGTGCGCCACGGGGCTGCGGACGACGGAGACGTGGAGCATCCCCGGCAGGACCATGTTGTCGGTCCACGTCGTCCGGCCGGTGATGAGCCGGGCGTCCTCCTTGCGGCGCCGGGCCTGGCCGATCTCGCGGGCAGGCGCGTCGGCGGCCTGCGGCTCCTCGGTGACCGTCACTGCTGCGCTCCCGTCGTCTCGGCCTGACCGGACATCTCGCCGGCGGCCTGCTGCACCGCGCGGACGATGTTCTGGTAGCCGGTGCAGCGGCAGAGGTTGCCCTCGATGCCCTCGCGGATCTCGGTCTCGCTGGGGCTCGGGTTCTCCTTGAGCAGGTCGATCGAGGCCATGATCATCCCGGGCGTGCAGAACCCGCACTGCAGGCCGTGCATCTCGTGGAAGGCCTTCTGCACGGGGTGCAGCGCGCCGTCGCGGCCGACGCCCTCGATGGTCGTCACCTCGGCCTCGTCGGCCTGCACGGCGAAGACGGTGCACGACTTCACCGCCTCGCCGTCGAGGTGGACGGTGCAGGCGCCGCAGTTGCTGGTGTCGCAGCCGACGACGGTGCCGACCTTGCCCAGCGTCTCGCGCAGGTAGTGGACGAGCAGGGTCCGCGGCTCGACGTCGTCGGTGTACGCGACCCCGTCGACCCGCACGTTGATCCGCGTCACCGGGCCTCACGCTCCGCCGCCGGCCCGCGCCGGCCTCCGGAACTGCGTGCCCGTCCGAGCTCGGTCACTGGTGTCCTCCGCTCCGTTGCAGGGTCGATCCGCCCGGCACGCGGCCGGGCGTGCTGCGGAGTCTGTCAACGGGGCAGTGACTTAGGCCACGCTTAGCTGGGTCGGGCACGGCTGCGGTTCCGCGGATGCGGATCGCTCGTCGTCGTCGGGATCCGCTGTTGCGGAGGTCAGGCGCGCGTCGTCCCCGCGACCGCGCCGGCCCGCAACGTTGCAGCGCCGTTGCAGCCCCGCTGCTCGCGGCGGCGCACCAGCGCCGAGACCGCCAGCGTCGCCAGCCCGATGGCGGCCAGCACCGCTCCGGCGACCGCGGGCGCGGTGTAGCCGGCGCCGGCGGCGATCACCACGCCGCCGAGCCACGCCCCGAGCGCGTTGGCTGCGTTGAGCGCCGAGTGGTTGAGCGCCGCGCCCAGCATCTGCGCCTCGGCGGCGACCTCCATGAGCCGCATCTGCAGGCACACCACCAGCGCCGAGGCGGCGGCCGCGAGCACGAAGACGGCGGCGAAGAGGCCGACCGCGGTCTGCACGGCCGCCGGGAAGGCGGCCAGGAGCACGCCGAGGGCCACCATCGCGCCGACCAGCGAGCGGAACAGCGCGAGGTCGGCCAGCCGGCCGCCGAGCACGGTGCCGAGCACCCCGCCGACCCCGAAGGCCAGCAGCACCCACGGCACCACGCTGCGGCCCAGCCCGGTGACCTCGGTGGTCACCGGCGCGATGTAGCTGTAGACGGCGAACATGCCGCCGAAGCCGACCACGCCGACGAGCAGGGTGAGCAGCACCTGCGGACGGCGGAAGGCGCCGAGCTCGGTGGCCAGCGACGCCCCCGGCTGCGGCGGGGACGCCGGCACGACGACGGCGACCGCGGCCACGGTGAGCGCGGCGAGCACGACGACCGCCCAGTAGGCCGAGCGCCACCCGAGCGACTGCCCGAGCCAGGTGGCCGCGGGCACCCCGGCGACGTTGGCGATGGACAGCCCCAGCATCACCGAGCTGACCGCGCGGCCCCGCAGGTGGGCGGGCACGAGCGAGGCGGCGACCAGCGAGGCGACACCGAAGTAGGCGCCGTGCGGGAGGCCGGCGACGAACCGGGCCACCAGCAGGCTGCCCTGTCCCGGCGCCAGCGCGCTGGCGGCGTTGCCGACCAGGAAGGCCACCATCAGCGCCAGCAGCAGGAACCGGCGGGGCAGCCGCGCGCCCAGCGCCGCGATCACCGGCGCCCCGACGACGACACCGAGGGCGTAGGCGGAGATCACGTGCCCCGCGGAGGGGATGTCGACGTCCACGCCGCGGGCGATGTCGGGCAGCAGGCCCATGGTGACGAACTCGGTGGTGCCGATCGCGAACGCGCCGAGCGCCAGGGCGACGACCGCCACAACCACCCGCCGGGTGCTGGGGAGGGCGGGGGCGGCTGCGGGGGACGGAACGCTCACATGGGAGGGGCAAGTCCGCCCGGTCGTGCGGGTATTCCCGACGCGCCGGCTCGGGCGACGGCGGTCAGTGCACGCGCCGGCCGCGGCGCAGCCGGCCGAGGTGGGCGGCGACCGCGGTGCGCCGCGGCGAGGTGGGGGGCAGCCACTCCAGGCAGGTCTGCCAGACGGCGACGTCGTCCCGGGCCTCGGGCAGCGCGCTGTACCGCAGCAGCAGCTCGGGACGGCGGCTGCCGAGGACCGCCTGCCGCAGCAGCGCGCCCACCCGTTCGCGGGCGACCGCGACGCCGGGGGCGGTCGAGCGGGGCAGCACCGCGCCGGCGTAGCGCTCCAGCGCCTGACCGACGGCGCCGCGGCCCAGCAGCCGGCGCACCTGGTCCAGATCGGTGTCCAGCCGGCCGAGCAGCCGGTAGGGCCGGGAGCCGACCAGGTCGGCGCCGACCAGCCGGCGCAGCCGGGAGAGCTCGGCGCGCACGGTGACCGGTGCGGCGTCGCGGGCGTGGCACTCGGCCGCCAGCTGCTCGGCGGTGCGGCCCTCCCCCGTCACCGCGGCTTCGGCGAGCAGCAGGAGCAGCTCGGAGTGGCGCAGCGACAGCTCCAGCGGCGCGACGCCGGGTCGCACCAGCCGGGCCCGCTCGCGGCCGAGGACGTCCAGCCGGGGAGCCGGGGGCACCGGCGCGGCGGCCGGCGGGCGGCTGCCGGCCCGCTCCAGCCGCTCCCGGTGCAGCCAGCGCAGCTCCGACTCGACGGCCGCGACGGTCGCGCGGACCAGGGTGAGCACGTGGGGGCTGGCCACCGCGTCGCCGCCGGTGACGTCGATCGCGCCGAGCAGCACCCCGGTGACCGGGTCGTGCACCGGCGCGGCCGAGCAGCTCCACGGCTGCACCGAGCGGCGGTAGTGCTCGCTGCCGTAGATCTGCACCGCGTGGTCGACCGCGAGCGCCGTCCCCGGGGCGTTGGTGCCGGCCACCTCCTCCGCCCAGCGGGCGCCCTCGACGAAGTTCATGCCGGCGGCCCGGCTGCGCAGCCGGGAGTCGCCCTCCACCCACAGCATCCGGCCGTCGGCGTCGGTGACCGCGACGATCATCCGGTCGTCCTCGGCGTCCTCCACGAGCAGCCGGCGGATGACCGGCAGCACCGGGGCGAGCGGGTGCGCCGCCCGGTAGGCGGCGAGGTCGTCGTCGAGCAGGTCCACCGGCGGGGCCTGGCCGTCGGGGTCGACCCCGCTGCCGAGGCTGCGCCGCCAGGAGTCCCAGACCACCGGGCGGACCGGCTCGCGCGGCGGGCCGCCGGCGGTGACCAGCGCCTCGTGGGCAGCCCGCAGCCGCCGCGCGAGAGCGGGGCTCGGCCGACCGTCCGGCAGCGCCAGCCACGGGTTCATCGGCGGTCGGCCGCGGTCCGGGGGCAGTGGCTCATGTCACGCCCATCGTCGCTGGTCGCGCGCGATTCCACCAGGCCGGGCCGTGCGGTCAGATCCGCGGTGGCCGCGCGGGCAGCAGCGCGCGGGGGCTGCGGGCCCGGGCGGCACCGGTCCACAGCCCCGCGCCGTAGGCGAGGTCCTCGAGCAGCCGGGCGGCCAGGAAGCGGCCGGGGCCGATCCGGTCGCGGTGCGGCCACCAGCCGGCCAGCCCGTCGGCGACCGCGGCGGCGGCCAGCAGCCGTCGGGCCCGGCGGGAGCGCAGCGCGGCGGCCCCGGCGACGGGCCAGTGGTGCCGGGTGGCGGCCCGGGCCAGGGTGCGTCCGGCCACCAGGCTGCCGCGGGCGACCAGACCCGCGGCCAGCGCGTACGGCCGCGGCTCCCCCGGCGCGGCCAGCCGGCCGGCCAGCCGGCGGGCCGCCTCGGCGAGCACGCCGGCGGACACCACGCGGCCCGGCCACCCGCCGGTCAGCGCGAGCCCCCAGGCGGCCGCCGACCACGGCGAGACCACCAGCGGGGCCACGGCGGCGCCGTGCCGGGCGGCCAGCGGCGCGGCCCCGGTGCCGTAGAACGCGCGGCGGCGCAGCCAGTCGCGCACGCCGGTGCGGTGGTCGTGGGCCACCTGGGCGGCCGGCTCGTAGCGCACCCGCCAGCCGGCGGCGCACAGCCGCCACACCAGGTCGACGTCCTCGGCCACCGGCAGGCGCTCGTCGAAGCCGTCACCGAGGGCGTCGCGGCGGGCCAGCAGGGCCGCGCTGGGCACGTAGGACAGCGCCGTCCCCGGGCGGACGGCGCGCGGCCGGGCGCCCATGTCGAGCGCACTGGCCAGCGCCTCGTAGTCGGCCGGCCAGCCGGAGCCGGGGCCGAGCGCGACGATCCGGGGGGCGACCAGCGCCAGCCGGGGATCGGCCAGGTGCCGCAGCAGCGGCGCGAGCCACCCCGGCCGGGGCACGCAGTCGGAGTCGAGGAAGGCGACGACCGGCGTCCGGGCCGCCCGCAGGCCGCGGTTGCGCGCCGCGGCCGGACCGCCGGACCGCTCGGCGCGCAGCACCTCGGCGCCGTGCGCCGCGGCGGCCGCCGCGACCCCCGCGGCGTCGGCCGACCCGTCGTCGGCGACCAGCACCGGCACGGTGGCGGTCGCCGGATCGGCGCGCACGGCCGCCAGCAGGCGGACCAGCCCCGCGGTGCGGTCCCGCACGGGGACGACGACGGTCACCGCCGGGCCGCCGTCCGCGACGTCCGGGAGCTCGGGATTTGCCAGCCCGGTGTCCAGCAGCCGGGCGGCCAGCGTGGCGGTGGCCCGGTCGGCGACGACCAGCCGGTCACCGTGCAGCAGGTCGCGGGCGCGCGGGCGCAGCCGCAGCTGGCGCATCGGAGAGCCGCCGAGCAGCACGGTGCCGCCGTTCCGCCGCCGGGTGCCCGGCGCCAGCCGGACCGCGTAGCCGGCAGGCAGGGGCAGGTCCGGCGGAGCGCCGACGGCGGGGCCGGGCGGGGGCGTCACGCCCGTCCCAGCACCTCGGCGGTCGACACGACCTCCACCAGCGGCGCGTAGCAGCCGAGGATCCGCAGGGTGTCCTCGTGCGCCTCGTCGTCGGCCCCGGCGCAGGCGTCGGACACCACGCGCACCCGCATGCCGGCATCGGCGGCGGGCACGACGGTGGAGAGCACGCAGCAGTCGGTGGCGACGCCGGCGACGGTCAGCGGCCCCTCCCCCACGAGGTCGACGACCTCGGGCACCCACTTGCCGAAGGTGGGCGCGTCGACGACCGGCGCGCCGCCCGGGTCCTCGACCAGCTGCCACAGCGGGGCGTCGGGGGGCTGCAGGGCGAAGTCGTACTTCTCGTAGTAGTCGACCCAGGCGCCGGTGGGCTTCTCGGGGGCCACGAACCGGGTGAAGACGACGCGCGGGCCGAAGGCCTCGACCAGCTCCCGGACCCGTGGGCGGATCTCGTCGAAGCGGGGCGCGGTCCACGGGGAGCCGGTGTCCCGGAAGACCTCCTGCAGGTCGACGACCACCAGCCAGCCCTCCGGACGCACCCGGGCAGCCTAACGAGCCGGTCACGATCGCCCCCCGGCCAGGGACGGCATTTCCCTCGAGTGGTTAGGTCAGGCTAACCAAGCCCGAGGAGAGTCCATGTCGTCCCGACCCCTGCTGCGCGGCGCGGCCGCCCTGCTGGTCGCCACCCTGTCCCTGGCCGGTTGCGGCTCCGACTCCGACCCGGGGTCGGGCTCCGGTGGCGATGGGGGCGGTGGCGGCTCGTCCTCCGGCGCCTTCCCCGTGACCGTCGAGACCGCCTTCGGCGACGTCACGGTCGAGGAGGAGCCGGCACGGGTGGTCGCGCTGGGCTGGTCCGACGCGGAGACGGCGCTGGCGCTCGGCGTGCAGCCGGTCGGCGCCAGCGACTGGCTGGGCTTCGGCGGTGACGGCGTCGGCCCGTGGGCCGAGGGGCTGTACGACGAGTCGCCCGAGATCATCGAGACCCTCGAGCCGAGCCTGGAGCAGATCGCGGCGCTCGAGCCCGACCTGATCCTCGACACCCGCTCCGACGGCACCCAGGAGCGCTGGGAGTCGCTGAACGCCATCGCGCCGACCATCGGCCAGCCCGAGGGCGTCGACGCCTACCAGACCACCTGGCAGCAGCAGCTCGAGCTGGTCGGCCAGGCGCTGGGCAAGGCCGACGAGGCCGCCCAGCTGCAGGAGGACGTCGAGCAGCAGATCGCCGACGCCGCGGCCGCGCACCCCGAGTTCGCCGGCACCGAGGTCGTCGTCGCCGCCTACAGCTCCGAGGGCTTCGGCGCCTACGTGCGCGGGGACGGCCGGGTCGACCTGCTCGAGGCCCTCGGCTTCGAGAACAAGCAGGCCATCGAGGACCTCCGCACCGACAGCTTCTTCGTGCCGGTGAGCGACGAGGAGGTGTCGCTGCTCGACTCCGAGCTGCTCGTCACCTTCCCGATCTTCGTGGACCCGGGGCTGATCACCAGCAACCCGCTGTGGCCCACGCTGACCGCGGTCCAGCAGGGGCGGGCGATCGTCCTCGACGACGAGACCGTGGTCAACGCGTTCTCGAGCTCGTCGGTGCTGGGCATCGGCTACGCCCTGGACCAGACGGTGCCACTGTTCGCCGAGGCGCTCGGCTAGATCGCGGTCCTGCAGGACCGCACCGCGGCCACGTGCCGTCCCCCGGTGGGCGGAGCCCCCCTGAGCCACTCCTCGGGGAGGGCTCCGCCCCCCGCCTCGTCGGGCTCCGACTGCTCACCCCAGCAGCCGGCCGGCCGGGTCCACCCGCCAGGTGCCGACCGCGGCCACCAGCCGCGTCACCATCCCGGCCAGCAGCTGCGCGCCTTCCTCGGCGCTGGCCCCGGCCGGGTCGCCGAGCACGCCGGTCGGGCTCACCCCGTGCACGCCGTCGGCGCGCAGCCGCGGCAGCAGCTCCTGGATCGGGGCGGTCTCGCCCGCCACGGCGCGTGACCCCAGCACCCCCTGCGGTTCCACGTGCAACATCAGCGACGTCTCCGTGCGGCCGGCGTGCGCGTCGCCGCCGGGCACCCCGCAGGGGAACCACGCGACGTCCCGGCCCTCGCTGCGCAGCAGCGTCCCGGCGGTGCGCAGGGCGTCGGCGTTGCCGCCGTGCCCGTTGACCAGCAGCACCCGCCCGGCCCAGCGGCTGGCCGACCGGCCGTACTCGACCAGCAGGCCGGTCAGCGCCTCGGTGCCCAGCGAGATCGTGCCCGGGAAGCCCTCGTGCTCGCCGCTGGCCCCGTACGCGAGTGCGGGCGCCAGCAGCGCGCCGTCCAGACCGTCGGCCGCCGCCTCGGCCACCGCGCACGCGACGCTGGTGTCGGTGGTCAGCGGCAGGTGGTGGCCGTGCTGCTCCACCGAGCCGAGCGGCACCACCAGCAGTGGCGACCCGGGGACGTCCGGCCAGACGACGGCGGACAGGGAGGGCACCGCCGCAGCCTAGGTCGCCACCCCCTGCCCGCCGCGCCGGGCTCCTCGGCGGTGCGGGCTACTCGGCGCTGCGGAACAGCCGGGCCGCCAGCGCGACCAGCCCCAGCGTCAGGACGGCGACGGTGAGCAGCTGGACGCCGACCGGCACCTCCCAGCCGAACCAGCTGAGCACCGGCAGCAGCCGCTCGCGCTCGGCCGCCGTGAGCGACAGCCGGTCGAGGGTGAGCTGCCGCATCGGCTGGACGACGTAGGTCAGCGGGTTCAGCCGGGTGAGCACCGCCAGCCAGTCGGGCAGCCCCGAGACGGGGAACAGCGACCCCGACAGGAACATCATCGGCATGATCAGCAGCTGGCTGACCGGCATCGCGGCCTGGATGGTCCTGATGCGGGTCGACAGCAGCACGCCCAGCGCGGTGAGCAGCAGCGAGCCGAGGAACAGGCAGCCGACCAGCTGGAGGATCAGCAGCGGGTCGTAGGGGATGCCCACGGCGCCGAGCAGCGCGAGCAGCACCAGGCTCTGCCCCGTGGCGACGACCGCGCCGCCCAGGCACTTGCCCCAGATGATCGACGCCCGCGAGATCGGCGCCACCATCATCTCGCGGAGGAATCCGAACTCCCGGTCCCAGACCAGCGAGATGCCGGCGAAGGCCGCGGTGAACAGCACCGACGTCGCGAGGATGCCGGGATAGAGGAACGTCGTGAAGTCGGTGCCGCCGCCGGTGTCGACGATCGTGCCCAGGCCCGTGCCCATCACGAAGATGAACAGCAGGGGCTGCAGCAGCATGGTGAGCACGCGCGCGCGGTCCTGGCGGAAGCGGAGCAGCTCCCGGCGCATGACCACCCAGGTGGCGCGGGCCTGGTGGGCGAGGTCGCTGCGCACCTCGGGCAGCGCGTCGACCGGGGTCGGTGCGGTGTCGGTGGTCATGCTCATCGCCTCCCGGCGAACGGGGGCATCCGCATCGCCTGCGGGCCCTCGGAGTCACGGATGGTCCGGCCGGTGTAGGTGAGGAAGACGTCGTCCAGGCTCGGCCGGGTGACGGTGACGGACCGGATGCCGACACCGAGCTCGCTGAACAGCCGCGGCACCACCTGGGCGCCGTCGGCGACGGCGAGGGTCACCTGCCCCTCGTGGATGCCGGCCTCGATGCCCAGCCGCTCGCGGACGCGGGCGATGGCCAGCTCGTCGTCGTCGGTGCGCAGGGCGATCCGGTCGGTGCCGATGCTGGACTTCAGCGCCTCCGGGGTGTCCTCGGCGACGATCTCGCCGTGGTCCATGATCGCGATGCGGTCGCAGTGCTCGGCCTCGTCCATGTAGTGCGTGGTGACGAAGACGGTGATCTCCGTGGTGCGCCGCAGGTCGTGCAGGTAGTCCCAGATCGCCGCGCGGGTCTGCGGGTCCAGGCCGATCGTCGGCTCGTCGAGGAAGAGCACCTGCGGGGCGTGCACGAGGCCCCGGGCGATCTCCAGCCGGCGCTTCATGCCGCCGGAGAAGCGCATCACGACGTCGGAGCGCCGGTCGGCGAGGGCGACCATCTCCAGCACCTCGGCGATCCGCCGGTCGGCCTCGGCACGGGGCAGGCCGTAGAGGTCGGCGTGGAAGCGCAGGTTCTGCTCGGCGGTGAGCTGCAGGTCCAGCGTCTGCTGCTGGAAGACCAGGCCGATGCGGCGGCGCACCCGGTCGCGCTCGCGGACGACGTCGAAACCGGCCACCCGGGCGGTGCCCGAGGTGGGGTTGCGGATGGTGCACAGCATCTCGATGGTCGTCGACTTGCCCGCGCCATTGGGCCCGAGGAAACCGAACGTCTGACCGGCCTCCACCCGCAGGTCGATGCCCTTGACCGCCTCGACGACCGAGTCGCCCGAGGTGTAGCGCTTGCGCAGCCCGGCGACCTCGATCGCGGGCCCTCTAACGGTGTTAGACACGGCGGCCACCGTCCTCTAACACCGTTAGGCTGTCAAGCGTGAAACCGGAGTCCCCGCCGCGCGCCGCCGTCACCCGCGCGGCGATCGTGGCGGCCGCGCTGGAGCTGCTCGCCGAGCACGGCCTCGAGGGCGTCTCCTTCCGCCGGATCGCCGCCCGGCTGGGCGTCTCCGGGCCGACCCTGTACTGGCACGTGGACAGCAAGCGCCAGCTCATGGACCTCATGGCCGAGGAGCTGGTCCGCCGCGCGGGCCGCTCCTACACCGTCCCCGAGCCCGGCCAGCCCTGGTGGGAGTGGCTGCGCGAGGACGCCCGCCGGCTGTTCGAGGCGCTGATCGCCGTCCGCGACGCCCCGCGGGTGCTGGCCGGCAACCGGCCCAGCCAGGAGTCGTTCACCGGCATCGAGCGGGTGCTCGGCGTGCTGGTCGGCGCCGGCCTCACCCCCGGTGACGCGCAACAGGCGCTGTTCGCGCTGGGCGCCTACGTGATCGGCAGCGCCACCGAGTGGCAGGCGGAGGCCGAGCGGCAGCGCGAGCAGCCCCTGCCCGCCGCCGGCGACGAGGACCTCAACGCCCTCCGCGCCCGCGCGCTGGCCGACGAGCCGGTGCTGCTGGCCGCGATCGCCGAGCTGCTCGACCGGCCGCACGACGCCGCCTTCGAGTTCGGCCTCGACCTGCTGATCACCGGCCTGAAGTGGCGGTTCGCCCCGCTGGACTGAGCCGGGTCAGTGGGCGACGGCCACGGCGGCGTCGGCGTCGGCGTCGGCGTCGGGCTCGGGCAGCCGCCACGGCTGGACGACGACGAGCAGCACGCCCAGCGCCAGGCCCAGCGCTCCGACGACGACGGCGCCCATCGCCACGGCGTCGTTGCCGAGCAGCCCGACCAGCGGCGCCACCGCGGCGCCCACGCCGAACTGCACCGCGCCGAGCAGCGCCGCCGCGGTGCCCGCGGACTCGCCGTGCCGGGACAGCGCCAGCGCCGGCGCGTTGGGCAGCGCAAGGCCCGAGGCGAACAGGACCAGCCACAGCGGAGCGGCGACGCCCGGCAGCCCGCCGGTGCCCGTGGCGCTCAGCACCACGAGCACGACGCCGGCGACCGCGCCGGCCACCGTGCCGCCGACCAGCACCTGCGCCGAGGACCACCGGCGCAGCAGCACCGGGTTGAGCTGGGTGGCGGCGATCAGCCAGAAGGCGCCGGCGCCGAAGAGCAGCCCGAACTGCTGCTGGTCCAGGCCGAACTCGTCCTGGAAGACGAAGGAGGAGCCCGAGACGTAGCTGAACAGCCCGGCCATCGTCAGCCCGGCCACGACCACGAGGCCGACGTAGATGCGGTCCCGGAACAGCCGCCGGTAGTCGCGCAGCGTGCCGGCGACGCCGCTGCTGCGCCGGCGCTCGGCGGGCAGCGTCTCCCGGACGGCGAACCAGCCGACGGCCACCAGCAGCAGGCCGTAGATCGCCAGCAGCACGAAGACCCCGCGCCAGCTGGTGAACCGCAGCACCTCCCCGCCGATCGTGGGCGCCAGCACCGGCGCTGCCCCGATGACGAGGAACAGGCGGGAGAGCATGGTGGCTGCGGCCCGGCCGTCGAACAGGTCGCGGACCACGGCCAGGGCGATCACCGCGCCGGCCGCCGTGCCGACGCCCTGCAGCACGCGCAGCGCCGACAGGGTGACGACGTCGGGCGCGACGAGGACCAGCAGCGAGGCGAGCACGTGCAGCGCCGTGCCGGCCAGCAGCGGACCGCGGCGGCCCAGGGCGTCGGAGAGCGGCCCGAGCACCAGCTGGCCGAGCGCCAGCCCGACCAGGGTGCCGGTCAGGGTCAGCTGCACCGCCGACGACGTCGTCTCCAGGTCGGTGGCGACGCTCGGCAGCGCGGGCAGGTACATGTCCACGGTCAGCGGGCCGAGCGCCACGAAGGCCCCCAGCGTGAGGGCGGTGCGCGCGGTGCCGGATCGGGGCTGCGCCTGGTCGGCGGCAGCGGGCCGCTCCTGCGTCGTGGTCACGAGAGGGGCCAAGTCGCGGGCACCGGCCGGCATTCCGGGACCGGCGTGTTCCCCCGGCCGGACCTGGGCAGGGACGCTCCATGACCACCGACGCCACACGCAAGGTCGCCGAGCTCATCAAGGGCGAGCGGTTCGGCTTCCTCACCACCATCACGCCCGAGGGCAAGCTGACCAGCCGGCCCATGACGCTGCAGGAGGTCGAGTTCGACGGCGACCTCTGGTTCTACGCCGAGCGCGGCTCGAACCCCGTCGCGCACATCGCCACCTCGCCGCAGGTGAACGTCGGCATCGGGTCCGGCGGCACGTGGGTGTCGCTGACCGGGCGGGCGATCGTCGTCGACGACGTCGCGAAGAAGAAGGAGCTGTGGAACAGCGGCGTCGAGGCGTGGTTCCCCAACGGCCCGGAGGACCCGGACGTCGTCCTCATCAAGGTCGACGGCGACTCCGCCGAGTACTGGGACAGCCCCGGCGGCCGGCTGGCCACCGTCTTCAGCTTCGTCAAGGCCAAGGCCACCGGCGAGCGGATCGACGCCGGTGACAACCAGAAGGTCGACCTGGACTGAGCACCGGGCGGGCCCGGCCGGGCATCAGCCCCGGCCGAGCCCGGCCAGCGGGGACTCGTCGCAGATCTTGCTGGGGATGCTCGGGATGCCGAGCAGCGTCGGCTGGCCGCGCACCGGGCCGCTGTGCGAGTGGTCGAGGTGGCTCTTCGGCTTCACCGTCGTCTCGTCGCGGGCGGCCAGCAGCCCCTCGGCGTGGCCCTGCACGCACTCGGGGTCGGGGCCGTCCAGCGGCAGGCCGGTGAAGAACTTCGCCGCCATGCAGCCGCCGCGGCAGGCGTCGTAGTGCGCGCACCGCGAGCAGGCGCCGCCGGTCTGCGGGCTGCGCAGCTCGGCGAACAGGTCGGAGGACTGCCAGACCCGCTGGAAGCCGCCCTCGTCCCGCACGTTGCCGGCGAGGAACTGCTCGTGGATGGCGAAGGGGCAGGCGTAGACGTCTCCGACCGGGTCGATCAGGCAGACCACGCGACCGGCGCCGCAGAGGTTGAGCCCCGGCAGCGCCTGCCCGTAGGCCGACAGGTGGAAGAACGAGTCGCCGGTCAGCACCTGCTCGCCGTTGGCCAGCAGCCAGGAGTACAGCTCGCGCTGCTGGGCCTGGGTCGGGTGCAGCTGGTCCCAGACGTCGGCGCCGCGGCCGGACGGGCGCAGCCGGGTGATCCGCAGCTGGGCGCCGTAGCGGTCGGTCAGCGCCTTGAACGCGTCGAGCTGGCCGACGTTCTCCCGCGTGACGACGACGGAGACCTTGAAGTCCTTCATCCCCGCCTCGGTGAGGTTCTCCAGCGCGCGGGTCGCGGTGGCGAACGAACCGGTGCCACGCACGCGGTCGTTGACCTCCGCCGTCGCGCCGTCCAGGGAGATCTGGACGTCGACGTAGTCGGTGGCCGCCAGCTGCGCGGCACGCGCCCGGTCCAGCTTCACGCCGTTGGTGGAGAACTTGACGCCGACGTCGTGGCCGATGGCGTAGTCCAGCAGGTGCCAGAAGTCCGGCCGGACGGTGGGCTCGCCGCCGCCGACGTTGACGTAGAAGACCTGCATCCGCTGCAGCTCGTCGATGACCCGCTCGGCCTCGGCGGTGCTCAGCTCGCGGGGGTCGCGCCGTCCGGAGGAGGACAGGCAGTGCACGCAGGCGAGGTTGCAGGCGTAGGTGAGCTCCCACGTCAGGCAGATGGGGGCGTCCAGGCCGTACTCGAACTGGTCGACCAGCCGGCCGCCGGTCGGGCGCTGCGGGAGCACTGCGGTCATCGGGAAGCCTCCGGGACGGCCTCGTCGCAGGGGCCCACCGCGAGCTCGCGAGCGGTGGGGGGCGACGAGGTCCTTCTCTCGATCATCTGGGAACGGGCGAGATCGGCCAGCGCCTTGACGTAGGCGGGCCGCTGGGCCTCGGGGACGCCGCACGCGACGAGCGTGGCGTCGGCGCTCGGGTGGTCGGCCAGCGTCTCCACGACGCTGACCAGCGTCTTCGACTTGAGGAACGACAGCTTGCGGTTGCCGAAGTGGTAGACCAGCGCGCCGAAGGGCTCCGGGCGCAGCGCCACCGACCGGGCGCGCCGCCACGGCAGCTCCGGGTCGAAGCCCTCGGCCGCCGCGGCCGCGTCGCTCACCGGGCTGCTCAGTAGACGCCGCACATGCCGTCGATGGAGACCTCCTCGACGAGCTGCTCCTCGACCAGGGCCTCCTCGGCGGCAGGGGCGGCGGTCGCCTCGGCGTCGGTGGTTGCGGTCGTCGTCTCGGGCATGAGGGGCCTCCGTCGGTCGGCGTGCGGGATGCCGGGGACGTTAGAGACACCGAGTGCCATGGGCAACACCTGCCTCCGGTGGCCGGGCGGAGGAGCAAGATGGCGCGGTGACGGTGGCGGCGGTGGACGTGCGGGGTGCCGCGGTGCGGGCCCGCATCGAGCAGGTGGCCCTGGACCTGTTCGGGCGCGAGGGCTTCGAGCGGGTCACCAGCGACGCGATCGCCGACGCCGCGGGCATCAGCCGGCGCACCTTCTTCCGGTACTTCGCCACCAAGGCCGACGCCGTCTGGGGCGACTTCGGCGCCCACGTCGACCGGCTGGCCCGGCTGCTCGAGGCCACCGATCCCCGCCAGCCGGTGCTCGCGTCGGTCTGCGCGGCCTACCTCGAGGTCAACGACTACGCCGCGGCCGACCTGCCGATGCTGCGGCAGCGGATGCGGCTGATCCTCGCCGAGCCGGCGCTGCTGGCCCACTCGCAGCTGCGCTACGCCGACGTCGACCGGGTGGTCGCCGAGCACGTGGCCCGCCGCACCGGCGCCGCGCCGTCGGCGCTGCTCCCCCGGCTGGTCGCCACGAGCACCCGCGCGGCGGCCACCACGGCGTTCGAGGTGTGGCTGGCCGCGGAGGGAACGCCGCTGGGCACCGCGCTGCGGGCGGCGTTCGACGAGCTGGCGGCCGGTTTCCCGGGGCTGCTGACCACGCGCTGAGCGCCGGCGACCCGCGTCGTTCAGCGGGCCGCGCGCACGATCCGGTCCGGCCGGACGGCCACCGACCGCGCCCCGGCGCGCCGCAACGCCCCGGTCAGCACGCCGTCCGGGTCGCCGACCTCGGTCCGGCGCCCGCCGGCGGTCACCGCGAGCCGGTCGCCGGCCAGCAGCGCCACCTCCGCCGGGCCGGGGCCGAGGACGTCGTCCAGCCGGCACCGGCGGCCGTCCGGGAGCGTGACGACCGGCTGCGGCAGCAGCGAGCCGGCCAGCCGCCGGCCGGGCCGGCCGCGCCGGTCCACCAGCGGCCCGCGGCGCAGCGGCGGGGTGCGGCTGTCGGTGGCGTACGCGGCGATCGTCGGCACCCGCCCGACGGCCGCCAGCACACCCCGGCGGACGGCGGCGCCGCCGCGCCCGCCCCCGGTCATCAGCCGGCCGACCAGCCCGGCCAGCCGCACCAGCGCCGCGGCGTGCGGCGCCCGCTCGGCCTGGTGGGTGTCGAGCAGCTGCTCCCCCGCCCGCCCGGTCACGACGTCGGCGAGCTTCCACGCCAGCTGGTGCACGTCGCGCAGCCCCAGCCCGAGGCCCTGCCCCACGAACGGCGGGGTCAGGTGCGCGGCGTCGCCGGCCAGCAGCACCCGCCCCGCCCGCCACCGGTCGGCGACCTGGGCCCGGTAGACGTACTCGGCGGTCCGCACCACCTCGGCGCCCCCGGCACCGAAGGGTGCCAGGAGCGCGCGCAGCCGGGCGGGTGCGGTCAGCGCCGCCGCGCTCTCCCCCGGGCCCAGCCGGGCCTCGAACCGGTAGCGGTCACCGGCCACCGGCATGAACGTCGCGGCCCGCTGCGGATCGCAGACCTGGTGCACGCCCGGCCAGACCGGCAGCGGCTCCGGCGCGCGCAGGTCGACCACCAGCCAGCGGTCGGCGCGGCCGAGGTCGCGCATCGAGGCGCCGATCATCCGGCGCACGGTGCTGTTGGCCCCATCGCAGCCGAGCACCGCCGCGGCGGCGATCCGCTCGCCGCCGCGCAGCGTCACGCCCGTACCGGTCAGGTCGACGCCGGTCACCTCGGCGCCGGTGCGCACGGCGATGCCGGACGTGCCGGCCACCGCGTCGCGCAGCAGCTGCTCGAGGTCCGGCTGGTGGAACATCGACGCCTGCGGCCAGCCGTGCACCCCGGCCGCGGGGTCGCGGCCGAACTCGGCGAGCGTGCGGTGCCGCGCGTCGAGCAGCCGCAGCCCGCGCATCGGCCGGCTGACCCGCGCGAAGGCCTCGGCGACCCCGGCGTCCTGCAGCACCCGGACCGCCTCGTCGTCCAGGTGGACCGCCCGCGGGGAGCCGTAGGGCTGCGCGTGCCGCTCCAGGACGACGACCGGCAGCCCCCGCCGGGCCAGCAGCAGCGCCGCCGTCAGCCCCACCGGCCCGGCCCCGACCACGACCACCGGGGCGCCGGACACCGGCCCAGTCTCCCCGACCGCTGCACGACGTTGCATCGCCGGCCGCTGGGCTTGACGCTCGCCGATCCCCGTCCACAGGCTGTGGCCTGGAGCACACCGGTGCGAGGAGAGGACGACTGCGTGAAGACCAAGGGCGCGATCCTGTGGGGCGTCGGCGAGGAGTGGTCGGTCGAGGAGATCGAGCTCGGGGACCCGCGCGAGGGCGAGGTGCAGGTCCAGCTGGCCGCCTCGGGGCTGTGCCACAGCGACGAGCACCTCGTCACCGGCGGCACCCCGGTCGCCTCCTACCCCGTGATCGGCGGGCACGAGGGCTCCGGCGTGGTCACCAAGGTCGGCCCGGGCGTGACCGGGCTGAAGGAGGGCGACCACGTGGTCACCGCCTTCATCCCCGCCTGCGGGCAGTGCCCGCCGTGCTCGAAGGGCATGCAGAACCTCTGCGACCTCGGCGCGACCCTGCTGGCCGGCACCGCGATCTCCGACGGCACCTACCGGGTGCGGGCCCGCGGCAAGGACGTCGTCCCCATGTGCCTGCTCGGCACCTTCGCGCCCTACATCACCGTGCACCAGGCGTCCGTGGTGCGGATCGAGCCCGACATCCCGCTCGAGGTCGCCGCGCTCGTCGGCTGCGGCGTGACCACCGGCTGGGGATCGGCCACCAAGGTCGCCGACGTCCGGCCCGGCGAGAACGTCGTGATCATGGGCGCCGGCGGGGTCGGCATGAACGCCGTCCAGGGCGCGGCGGCCGCGGGCGCCAAGCGGGTGATGGTGATCGAGCCGGTCGCGAAGAAGCGCGAGTGGGCGATGGACCTCGGCGCCACCCACGTCTACGAGTCGGCCGAGGAGGCCGCCGGCCCGATCAACGAGCTCACCTGGGGCCGGATGGCGGACAAGACGATCATCACCGTCGGCGACATCCAGGGTGAGGACATCCAGACGGCCCTGTCCCTGACCGGGAAGGGCGGCCGCGCCGTCGTCACCGGGATGGGCAACGCGGCCAACGTCGACGTCAAGCTCAGCCTGTTCGAGCTGACCCTCCTGCAGAAGGACCTGCAGGGCGCCATCTTCGGCGGGCTGGCGCCGCGCGCGGCGATCCCCGAGCTGCTCTCCCTCTACCAGGAGGGCCAGCTCAAGCTGGACGACCTGGTGACCACCCGGTACTCCCTCGAGGAGGTCAACCAGGGCTACCAGGACATGCGGGACGGCAAGAACATCCGCGGGATGGTCGTCTACACCGACGCCGACCGCTGACCGCCGCCCGTCCTCCCGGCCCGGCCGGGAGGACGGGACCGGTCCGTCCGCGCCGAGGAGGTGCCGGTGACCCGAGCCGTGCCGCGGCCGGAGACCGCCCGCTGGGAGGAGGTTCGGGCCGTCCACGCCGAGCTGCGCCTGCTCGCCGCCTCGCTGGACGACGAGGCGCTGCGCCGGCAGGTGCACGCGGCCTGCCGCCGGCTGGCCGGCGTCGCGGCCGGCGCCCCCTCCCCGCCGGCCGTCCCACTGTCGGCGCGGGAGGTCGACGTGCTGGCGCTCGTCGCGCTCGGCTGCAGCAACCGGACGGCGGCCGCCCGGCTGGCACTGCGCCCGGAGACGGTGAAGAGCTACCTGAGCAGCGCCATGGCGAAGCTGGACGCGCACACCCGGCTGGAGGCGGTCGTCCGCGCGCGGTCGCTGGGGTTGCTCCCCTAACCCAGGAGCCGGGTGAGCGCGGGGCCGAGGTCCCGGATGCCGCGGACCATCTCCGCCGTCCCCGCGCCCCGGGCGGCCAGGCGGCGGGCCGCCGCCTCGGACTCCTCGGTCGGCAGCGGGCACAGCACGTGCAGCCGGTCCAGGCCGCCGAGCGCGGTCTCCGGCGGGTCGCCGGTGGTGTGCAGGCAGTCCGACAGCAGGACGACGACGCGCTCGTCCGCGACCGCCGGCAGCAGCTGGGCGCGGGCGGCCCGCAGCGCCCCCGCGAGATCGGTCATGCCGTGCCCGCGCAGCGTGACGAGGTGGCGCACGAGGTCCTCGGCGGCCCGGCGCTGCCCGTGCCGCTGGACGACGTCCACCTCGCGGCCGAAGGTGAGCACGCTGGTCTGCAGCTTCTCGTCGGCGGTGAGCACCACGCCGGCCGCGGCGACCGCGGCGATGGCCACGCCGAGCCCGCTCATCGAGCCGGAGGTGTCCACCGCGAGGCAGACCGCCCGGCGAGCACCGGTCCAGCCGCGGGTGACCAGGTCGTCGGCCGACAGCGGGGTGGCGGCGTCCCAGCGGTCCAGCGTGCGGTCGAGGTCGAGGTCCCCGTCGGCGCGGCGGTTGGGCTCGATCCGCCGGGTGCCGCGGGCGCGGGTCCGGCCGACCCGCCCCACCTGCACGAACACCCGGGTGGCCAGCCGCTGGGCGGCGGCCCGCAGGTCGCGGTCGGTGGCCAGGGCCAGGTCGGCCAGCAGCGCCGCGGCGGCGTCGGCGTCCGCGGCGACCAGCTGGGCGAAGGCCTCCTCGTCCAGCTCGCCGACCTGCGGGCTGACCTCCTCGAAGGCCTCGTGCCGGGCGCTCATCTCCCGTCGGCTGGTCTGCCGTCGGCCGCCGCCCGAACGGCGGTCTCGGCGCAGGGAGGAACCGGTGTCCGGGCCCGCCGCCTGGTCAGCGGACGGGCCCGGCGCTTTTCCCGCGTCGCCCGGATCGGCCGGTGCGCCGTCGGCGGGCTCCCCGGGCGGTGGGCCCCCGGGCGGCCACACCTCGTCGAGGATCTCGTCGATCACCGCCTCGGGCGTGCGCTCGACGCCCTCGGTGATCCGGATGCGGCCGGAGAGCGCGGCGTGCGCGGCGTCCCGGGCGGCCTCCCGCGCGCCGTCGTCGGCCAGGCCGGTCAGCCCGCGCAGCCGCAGCAGCCCGCCGAGGAGCAGGACCAGGTCGTTGGCGCCGCGCACCGACGAGCCCATGCGCACGTCGCGGTGCGCGCGGGTGGCGCGGACCAGTCGCACCGCGAGCGCGACCAGCGCCGGGGGCGCCCCGGTGACGGCGTCCACGATGGCCCGCTCGGCGGGCTCGTCCTGGTAGCCGAGCACCACCCGGCACATCCGGTCGGCGATCGCCTGGCCCACGCGCGCGGTGCCGATCGCGTCGAACGGGTTCATCGCCGCGATCAGCCGGAAGCCGGCCGCGGCGTGCACCGAGCCCAGCCGCGGCACGGTGATCTCGCCCTCGGTGAGCACGGTGATCAGGACGTTGAGCGTCTCCTCGGGGATCCGGTTGAGCTCCTCGAGGTAGAGCAGCCCCGAGCCGCGCATCGCCGTCAGCAGGGGGCCGTCGGTGAAGCTCTCCGGCACGTACCCGGAGGCCAGCACCGCGGCCGGGTCGTACTGGCCGATCAGCCGGGCCGGCGTGAGCTCGGCATTGCCCTCGACGAAGACGACCTCCTGGCCGACGTCGGCGGCGATCGCGCGCAGCAGCGTGGACTTGCCGGTGCCCGGCGGCCCCTCCAGCACCACGTGCCGGTTGGTCTGCAGCGCGACGGTGAGCACCTCCCGCTCGCGCCGCAGACCGATGACCGGACCGGGCCCGTCCGGCGTCCCCCGGGTCACGCGGCCCCTCTCCCGCAGCGCACGGTCAGGCCGGCGCTCCGTCCAGCGGCGGCGTGTCGAACAGGACGACGCCGCGGATGTTCTTGCCGGCCACCAGGTCCTCGTAGCCCTGGTTGACCTCGTCGAGGGTGTACGTCGTGGTGATCAGCTCGTCGAGCTTGAGGTCACCGGACTGGTAGAGCCCCACCATCTTCGGGATGTCGTGGAAGGGGTCGCCGGAGCCGAACAGGCTGCCCTTCACGGTCTTCTCGAAGAGGGTCAGCAGCGAGCTGTTGAGCTCGATGTTGTTCTTCGTCGGGTCGGCGAGGCCGGTGATGACCGCGGTGCCGCCCTTGCGGATGACGTTCACGGCGGCCGAGACGACCTCGGCGTCCACGACGCCGACGGTGATGATCGCCTTGTCCGCGCCGACGCCGCGGGTCAGCTCCTGGACCAGCTCCTGCGCCTCCTCGGCGGTCTCGCAGCTGTGCGTGGCACCGAGCTGCTCGGCGGCCTCCCGCTTGTTGGGCAGCGGGTCGACGGCGACGACGTTGCGGGCGCCGGCCAGCGCCGCGCCCTGCACGCTGTTGATGCCGATCCCGCCGATGCCGTAGATGACGATCGTGTCGCCGGGCTCGGTGGCCGCGGCGTGCACCGCCGAGCCCCAGCCGGTCGGCACGCCGCAGCCGATGAGCACCACCTTGTCCAGCGGCAGGTCGGGGTCGACCTTGACCGCGGAGTTCTCGCTGATGACGGCGCGCTCGGAGAACGTGCCCAGCATGCACATGCCGCCCAGGTCGTTGCCCTGGTCGTCGTGGAAGCGGTAGGTGCCGTCGGCCAGGCAGCCGTCGAGGATGGTCGCGCCCATGTCGCAGAGGTTCGACTTGCCCGTCGAGCACCAGCGGCAGTGGCCGCACACCGGCAGGAACGAGCAGATGACGTGGTCGCCGGGCTGCAGGCGGGTGACGCCCGGGCCGACCCGCTCGATGACCCCGGCCCCCTCGTGACCGCCGACGATCGGGAAGCGCGGCACGATGTCGCCGTGCCGCAGGTGCTCGTCGGAGTGGCACAGCCCCGCCGCGACGAAGCGGATGAGCACCTCCCCGGCCTTGGGCTCGTCCAGTTCCAGCTCGGTGATCTCGAACGGCCGGCCGGTGTCGCGGAGTACGGCTGCCCTGGTCTTCATCGACGCTCCCGTTCCCCGGCGAGGACGCCGGATCTGCTCTCCGGACCGCCATCGTCGGGGGCGGGGTGTGACCCGGACCACCCCCGGACGGGGGTACGCGGATCGGGGGAGACGGCTGGGACGCAGCCTGCGGTTCGACGACGATGCCCGGGTGCCGCACCGCGCGAGGAGGACGACGTGACCGGTCCGCTCGGCTGGCAGGTGCCCGACCCTCGCGCCGCGACGGCGGTCGTCCCCGCCGTCCGGACGCCCACCGCGGCCTGGTCCCCCATGCCGGCCGTGGCCTCCTCGCCGCCACCTCCGTCCCGACCGCGGCGGGCCTGGGGTGCGACCGTCGGCCGGTGGGCGACGACCGTGCTGGTGGCTGCCGCTGTCGCGGCCGGCACGGTCTGGGCGCTGCCCTCGACGGCGACGTCCACGGGTCTTGCCGACGGGGCCAAGGCCGCCTCGGTGGCTCCGCGCGCCGACACGTCCTGGCAGGACCTCGAGGTGACCGGCGGGTGGGTGGTCACCGGCGACGGCGCCCGGTACCGGGTGGTCGACGGCATCTGCTACCTGCAGGTGCACATCCGCGACCTCGACGGTGCCTGGGGACCCAACGCGGTGGTCGCGATCCTGCCCGAGTCCGCGCGGCCTGCCTGGAACCACGGGTTCATCGCGACGCACGACGGCGTGCCGTTCGGCGAGCTCGGCGTGTTCAACGACGGTCAGGTGCTGATGGTGCGACCCGGCACCGGGAACGCCGGCTACGTGACCCTCTCGGCGTCCTTCCCCGTGGGGGTCTGACCCTCTGCTGCTGCTCAGCCCCGCGGTCGCGGCGCCGGGCGGACCGCGTCGCCCGCGCGGGCCGGGTCCAGCGGCACGGCGCTGCGCAGCACCGCCGGCCCCAGCCGCAGGACGCCGTCGGTCAGCGGCGCGCAGCGGACGCCGCCGCGCCCGCGCATGCCCCGGTGCGCCCCGGGTGCCAGCACGGTGTCCATCCAGGCGCACGGGTTGGCCGGCCGCCCGCCGCGCAGGACGACGACCCCGGAACCGCAGTCGAGCGAGAACTCCCGCCCGCGCAGCGCCTCCACCTCGGCGCCGCGGAGCACGACGTTGCGCCGGGCCAGCAGCGGGTCGAACGGCGGGACGCCCAGCTCCGCGGCCAGGGCGTCGAGCGACTCGGCGGCCAGCACGGTGACCGCGGCGTCCCGGTGCGCCGGGCGGCCGGCGTACCGGTCGCCCACGATGCCGTGCCCGGCGCGCACCTCGATCCGGTCGGCGCGGTCGGCGGCCTGCTCGGCGTGAGGACCCTCGTGCCCCCCACCGCTCGCACGCTCGCGGCGGGCCCCTGCACGAGGGCCATCAGCGCCCGGGCGCCCGTCGTAGCGGTGCACCGGCGAGACGAGCAGCCCGACGACCTCCACGGGAACGGCGAACGGCAGCTCCGTCAGCGCTCGGCCGTCCGGTGGATGGGCCCCTCGGTGCCGGCCAGCCGCTCCCCGGTGCCACCCCAGCGCCCGGCGATGATCTCCGCGGCGATCGAGACGGCGGTCTCCTCGGGGGTGCGCGCGCCGAGGTCCAGACCGATCGGCGAGGAGAGCCGGGCCAGCTCGGCCTCGGACAGCCCGGCCTCGCGCAGCCGGGCCAGCCGGTCGTCGTGGGTGCGCCGGGAGCCCATCGCGCCGACGTAGGCCACCGGCAGCCGCAGGGCCACCTCCAGCAGCGGGACGTCGAACTTCGGGTCGTGGGTGAGCACGCACAGCACCGTGCGCTCGTCGATCCGCCCGGCGTCGGCCTCGGCCTGCAGGTAGCGGTGCGGCCACTCGACGACCACCTCGTGGGCGTCGGGGAAACGCCGGGCGGTGGCGAACACCGGCCGGGCGTCGCAGACGGTGACCCGGTAGCCGAGGAACGCCCCGACCCGGGCGACGGCGGCGGCGAAATCGATGGCGCCGAACACGACCATCCGCGCCGGCGGGGCGAAGGAGGAGACGAACAGGGTCAGCTCGTCGCCGCGCCGCTCGCCGTCGTGGCCGTAGGTCAGCGTGCCGGTGCGGCCGGCGGCCAGCATGCCGCGCGCGTCGTCGGCCACCGCGTCGTCCAGCCGCTGCAGGCCGAAGGTGCCCGAGGCGCGGTCGGGCCAGAGCACCAGCCGCTTGCCCAGCCGGTCGTCGGGACCCTTCACGCAGGTGACGACGGCGACCGGCTCGTGCCGGCCGACCGACTCGGCGATCTCGCCGAGCTCGGGGAAGGACTCCCGGGAGACCGGCTCGACGAAGACGTCGAGGATGCCGCCGCAGGTCAGGCCCACGGCGAAGGCGTCGTCGTCGCTGATGCCGTAGCGCTCCAGCGTCGGGACGCCGGTCTCGACGACGTCCCGGGCCTCCTCGTACACCGCGCCCTCGACGCAGCCGCCGGAGACGCTGCCGACCGCCGTGCCGTCGGGGCCGACCAGCATCGAGGCGCCGGCCGGGCGCGGCGCGGAGCGCCAGGTGGCCACCACGGTGCCCATGCCGACGGTCTCGCCGGCCTGCCACCAGCCGATCAGGTCGTCGAGGACCTCACGCACGACGGACCACCTCCCCGGGGTGCTGCAGTCCACCACAACCCTCAGGCACGCTGGATCACTCCCGACAGCTGCTCGAACGCCGCCAGGCTGTGCCCGGCGACGAAGTGGTCGACCGACGGCAGCGCCGCCTGCATGCCGCCGGTCAGCGGCTCGTAGCCGGCCCGGCCCTTGTGCGGGTTCACCCAGACGACGGCGTGCGCCAGCCGCCGCAGCCGGGCCATCTGCTCGGCGAGCAGCTCGGTGCCGCCGCGCTCCCACCCGTCGCTGCAGACGACCACCACGGCGCCCCGCGCGGTGCCGCGCTGGCCCCAGCGGTCGAGGAAGGCCTTGAGCACCTCGCCCAGCCGGGTGCCGCCGGACCAGTCGGGGATGGCGCTGCCACTGGCGGCCAGCGCCCGGTCGGGGTCGCGCAGCCGCAGCTCGCGGGTGACCCGGGTCAGCCGGGTGCCGATGGTGAACACCTCGGTCGCCGCCGGGTGCGCGCGGACGGCGGCGTGCGCGAACCGCAGCAGCGCGTCGGCGTAGGGGCTCATCGACCCCGAGACGTCGACCAGGAGGACGACGCGGCGCGGGCGCGGCCGGCGGCGCCGGTAGGCCAGCCTGGAGACCTCGCCGCCCTCGCGCATGGCCCGCCGCACGGTGCGCGCCGGGTGCACCGAGCCGCGCAGGCTGGGCCGGCGCCGGCGGGCCGGGCGCATCGGCGCGGCCGGCTGCAGGAGCGCGAACAGCCGGCGCAGGTGCTCCCGCTCGGCCACGGTGAGGTCGGCGACGTCGCGGTGGCGCAGCACCTCGTCGCCGCTGGCCCGGCCGGCGACCTCGGGGCTGTCGTCGGTCTTCTGGCCCTCGCCGGACGCGTCGGCCAGCGGCGCCGAGCTGGTCAGCCGCTGCACCGACACCGGCGCGGGCCGCCCCGCCCGCGGCGCCTCGCCGCCGAAGTACGCCGCGAAGGCGGCGTCGTAGCGCTCGAGGTCGTCCGGCCCGGCGCACAGGGTGAGCCGGCCGGCCCAGTAGACCGCGGTCGGGTCGAGGACGCCGAGAGCGCCGGCCGCCCGGAGCATCGCCTCGACGCGGTCGGGTGAGGCGGCCACCCCCGCCACGCGCAGCGTCCGTGCGAAGCCCAGGACGGTCGCGACGACGTCCCTGCGCTGTTCAGGCACCGAAGAGCACGCCCCGGGTCAGCGCGTGCACGCGGTCGGTGTCCTCCCGGTACTTGAGCACCGCGCCCAGCGTGCGGGCGGCGAGGTCCGGGTCGAGCTCGCGGGCGCCGAGGGCGTGCAGGGCGCTGGCCCAGTCCATCGCCTCGGCCACACCCGGGGGCTTGAGCAGGTCCAGGTCGCGCAGCTTCGCCGTCGCCCGAGCGACGTCGCGGGCCAGCCGCTCGGTCACCTCCGGCAGCCGGGTGCGCAGGATCGCCACCTCGCGGTCGAAGTCCGGGTGCTCGAGCCAGTGGTAGAGGCAGCGGCGCTTGAGCGCGTCGTGCACCTCGCGGGTGCGGTTGGAGGTGAGCACCACCAGCGGCGGGGTGGTCGCCCGGATCGTGCCGAGCTCGGGGATGGAGATGGTGAAGTCCGACAGCACCTCGAGCAGGAACGCCTCGAACTCGTCGTCGGCACGGTCGACCTCGTCGACCAGCAGCACGCTGGGGGCGTCCTCCAGGGCCTGCAGCAGCGGGCGGGCCAGCAGGAAGCGGCGGTCGTACAGCGAGGCCTCGAGCGCCTCGGTGTCACCGGTCGCGTGCGCGGCCTCGGCGGCGCGCAGGTGCAGCAGCTGGCGGCCGAAGTCCCAGTCGTAGAGCGCCTGGCTGGCCTCCAGGCCCTCGTAGCACTGCAGCCGGTACAGGGGCCGGCCCGTGACCTCGGCCAGCGCCCGGGCCAGCGCGGTCTTCCCGACCCCGGCCTCCCCCTCGAGGAACAGCGGGCGGCGCATCACCAGCGCGAGGTAGGCCGCCGTCGACAGGCCCTCGTCGGGCAGGTAGCCGGTGGCCTCCAGGGCCGCGGCCAGGTCGTCCGGTCCGGCGAAGGGGCCGGCCGCGGCCGGGGACACCGTGGTCTCGCTCACGTCGCCGAGCATCCCACCTGGCGACGGAGGAGGCGGCCCGGTCGCCGGACCCCGGACGGCAGATGGCCGGCCGGAGCGAGTACTCGGCCGGCCACCGCCGTCGGGAGCCCGGCACTGCCGGGCGGGGAGGTCAGAGTCGACGGTCGGCGTCGTGCGCGCCGTCGACCTCGATCTCCTCCTTGCGGACGGTGTCGTTCACCGTCTCGGTGTCGGTCACCGTCTCGGTGTCCAGGCGCACGCGCTCGACCGGCACGGCCTCCTTGGCGACCACGGGGCGCTCGGCGTGCAGCGTGACCTCGTGCTCCTCCTCGGAGATGGCCGGGCCGTCCATCGCGTTGCCGATGTTCGCGTCGGTGATGGGCTCGCGCTCGACGCGGACCTCCTCGCGGGAGACCGGCACGGTCTCGGTCACGTTCTCGGTGACCACGTACTTGCGGAGCCGGGCGCGGCCGATCTCCTCGGCGCGGGTGCCGACGGACAGCCGCTCCTCCGAGCGGGTCATGGCGTTGTCGGTGGTCGGGCCGGAGGTGTCGTGCCCGACCGCGCCACGGGTGTCGCGCTCGTACCCGGTGCCGGTCTGCTCGTAGTCGGTGCCGGTGGTCATGCCGCCGGCGGCCCCGGTCGTGCTGGCCATGCCCGTCGTCGACTCGGTGCCGGTCATCGTGCCGGTGCGGGTCGTGTCCGTGTGGGTGGTGGTGTCCGTCCGCGTGGTGTCGGTGCCGGCGAACTGCTGGCCACCGCCGCTGACGTCCATGCCGTAGTAGCGGTAGAGCTCCTGCTCCTCCTGCGGCGAGAGGTGCCCGTCGGTGTCGATCTTCGGGGCGTCCTTCACGCGGTCCTTGCTGACCGGTACGCGCAGCCCGTTGTCGGTCAGGTCGGCGTTCCGGATCGGGACGAAGGACTCCTTGGTGCCGAAGAGGCCGGTGCGCACGGTCACCCACTCGGGCTGGCCGGTCTCGTCGTCCAGGTAGACCTCGGAGGCAGAGCCGATCTTGGTGCCGGACTCGTCGTACACGTCCTGGCCGATCACACGGCTGATGGTGTCGGTGCCGATCATCGTCGCGGTCGCTCCCGTCTCTGGGTGGTGTGGAACGGTCACCGGGATGGGTGACCGTGACGGGCGCCGCGAAACGACCCGGGCACGGTCGACACGGCGGCCCGGGCGTGTCGCGGACCGTGGCCGGGGCGCGCCGGACGGTCATCTCGGGCATCCGCGCAGGTGGAATCGGGGGGGAACCGGGGGTTGCCCCGCCGAGGATCTGTCAATGGGTGACCCGTGACGCTAGGTGACGACGGTCACCCCGGGCGTGTCGGACGACTCCGTCCCGGCGCGCCGTCCCGGGGCCGCGCCCCGCCCGTCGGAGACTCGGGCCGTGCCACCCCGTTCGCCCTACGACAACCTCGTCCACCCCCGCACGGTCAAGAAGCCCGCACCGCAGGTGGCGGCCGAGCGCGACCTCGTCGTCGAGGACCCGAGCAGCGGGTTCGTCGGCGCGGTCGTGCGCTGCGAGAAGGACGTCGTCCACCTCGAGGACCGCTTCGGCAAGGTGCGGGCCTATCCCCTGGGCCCCGGCTTCTGGGTCGACGGCCGCCCCGTCGTCCTCGTCCGCCCGACGCCGAAGGGCCCCGCGACACCCACCCGGAGCGCGTCGGGGTCCACCTACGTCGCCGGCGCCCGCGCCCGGGTGGCCCGCGAGGGGCGCATCTACGTCGAGGGCAAGCACGACGCCGAGCTCGTGGAGAAGGTGTGGGGCCACGACCTGCGCATCGAGGGCGTCGTCGTCGAGCCGCTGCACGGCGTGGACGACCTGCCGGGCATCGTCCGCGAGTTCCGTCCCGCGTCCGGACGGCGGCTCGGGGTGCTGGTCGACCACCTGGTGACCGGCTCCAAGGAGTCGCGGATCGCCGGGCAGGTCACCGGCGAGCACGCGCTCGTCGTCGGCCACCCCTTCATCGACATCTGGCAGGCGGTCAAGCCCGCCGTCGTCGGCATCCGGGCGTGGCCGACCGTGCCCAAGGGCGAGGACTGGAAGACCGGCGTCTGCCGCCGCCTGGGCTGGGAGGACGACACCGGTTACGTCTGGGCCCAGCGGATCCTCGCGCGGGTGCGCACCTGGACCGACCTGGAGCCGGCGCTGATCGGCCGGGTCGAGGAGCTCATCGACTTCGTGACGACCGACTGAGCGCCGGGTGGAGTGCCAGGGCGCGGAAAATGCGTCCCTGGCACTCCACCCGGCCCTGTCTCAGCCCGGGATGTAGTTGAACGTGTCCGGGTCGGGCCCGGTGCGCTCACCGCGGTCGAGCGCGGAGATGTCGCCCATCGCGTCCTCGTCGAGGGCGAAGTCGAACAGCGCGAAGTTCTCCTCCATGCGGGCCGGCGTCACCGACTTCGGGAAGACGACGTCGCCGCGCTGCACGTGCCAGCGGAGCACGACCTGGGCCGGGGTCCGCCCGTAGCGCTCGGCCACGCGGGTGACCACCGGGTCGTCGAGCACCTTGCCCTGCGCGATCGGCGACCACGCCTCGGTGACGATCTCGTGGTCGGCGTCGAAGGCCCGCAGCTCCTCCTGCGCGAGGTAGGGGTGCACCTCGATCTGGTTGACCGCCGGGCGGATCTCGGTCTCGGCGAACAGCCGGCGCAGGTGGTGGGCCTGGAAGTTCGAGACGCCGATCGCCTTGGCGCGGCCGCTGGCGTAGATCTCCTCCATGGCCTTCCACGTCTCGACGTAGTCGACGTCGATCCCCGGCAGCGGCCAGTGGACGAGGAACAGGTCCAGGTAGTCGAAACCGAGGTCGGCCAGGCTCTGGTCGAAGGCGCGCAGCGCGGCGTCGCGAGCGTGGTAGCCGTTGTTCAGCTTGCTGGTCACGAAGACCTCGCCGCGGTCGATGCCGGAGCGCCGGACCGCCTCGCCGACCTCCTTCTCGTTGCCGTACATCTCGGCCGTGTCGATGTGCCGGTAGCCGATCTCCAGCGCCTTCGTCACCGCCTCGACGGTGTCGGCCGGGTCGATCTGGAAGACGCCGAAACCCAGCTGGGGGATCTCGACGCCGTTGTTGAGCCGGATCGTGGGCACGGTTGCCACGGGTGCTCCTCTCGCGGGGGGTTCGGGGGGCGCCGCGCACGACCGGATGGCGCGCGACGTGCCGCGTGTCCCGCTACCCGGCGACCGGCTGCTCAACCCGTGACGGAGGCGACTCGCGCAGCAGGGGCGCGCCCGCCAGCGCGAGGACCGCGGCCAGCGCGGCCGCGATGGCGGGAACGGCGAACGCCGCCTCCGCCCCCCACCGGTCCACCGCGGCACCGGCCACGGCCGCCCCGACGGTCACCCCGGCGATCAGGCCGGTGGAGGTCCAGGCGAGGGCCTCGGTGAGGCTCGCCCGCGGCACGCGGGACTCGACCAGCGACATCCCCGAGACCAGCGTGGGGGCCACCGCCAGTCCGGACAGGAGCGCCGTCGGCACCAGCCACGCCAGGGAGTCCACCGCCAGCAGCAGCTGTCCGGACAGGCCGAACAGCAGCGAGCAGGCGACGAACCGCGCGGCCAGCGTGCCGGGCAGCCGCAGCAGGCCGTAGACCAGCCCCGCGAGCAGGCTGCCGCCGGCGAACAGGGCCAGCACCAGGCCGGCCGACGTCGGCGACCCCTCCGCCTCAGCGAAGGCCACCACGACCACGTCGATCGCGCCGAAGGTGATCCCGACGCCGACCGAGGAGATCGCCACGACCAGCACCGGGGCGGTGAGCAGGCTCCACCGCCGGCGCGGCGTCCCGGCGTCGGGCCGGGTCACCGGCGGCTCGCTGGCCCGCAGCCCGCCGAGCACCCAGCCGCCGACGATGCCGCCGAGCAGCCCGGTGAGGAAGCCGGCCGGCGGGGTGACCATCGAGGCGAGCACGGTCACCAGCGGCGGGCCGACGACGAAGACGACCTCGTCGACGACGGACTCGAAGGCGAACGCGGTCTGCCGCTGCCCCGCGTCGGGCAGGGCGCTCGCCCAGCGGGCGCGCACCAGCGAGCCGACGTTCGGCGAGGAGGCGCCGGTCAGCGCGGCGAGCAGGAACCAGCTCCACAGCGGCGCCTCCGCGACGACGACCGCGAGGAACGCCGCGCCCGTGACCGCCTGCAGCACCATGGCGAACCGCAGGACACCGCCCTGGCCGCGCCGGTCGGCGAGCCGGCCCCACAGCGGAGCGGCCAGGGAGAAGGCGAGCGCCAGCGTGCCGGAGACCGCGCCGGCCAGGCCGTAGCTGCCGGTCTCGGCCGCGACCAGCAGCACGGTGCCCAGGCCCAGGGTGGAGAGCGGCAGCCGGCCGATCCAGCCGGCCAGCGCGAACGCGCGGCTGCCGGGCACGGCGAACAGGCGGAGGTAGGGGGCGAAGAGAGTGCGGGGTGACACGGGTTCTTCTCGCGCTTCCTGGCCACAGGCGAGTGCGGGGGTGCCCGCAGGTCCCTCGGGTGACACCGCACCGTAGCAACGCCCGGCTGCGCGGCGCGCCCGCGTTCTCGCCGGTCCCGCCGTTTGCTTGAAGTTTCATGCATCCTTCTGTGAGCCGCTGCACACGCACGGTGATCAACGACGGAGGGACCACCGTGGCCCGCACCTTCCCGCGCCGCCTGCTCGCGGCACTCGCCCTGTCCACCGCCGTCGCCCTGGTGCCGGGCGTCGCCGCCGCCAAGGGCGACGACGGGGGGTCCGACGACCGGGGGACGCCGTCGGTCGCCACCACCGCCGGCGACTTCAGCGTCACCGTCAACGGCGCGACGACCAACCCCGCGCCCGGCCGGGACGTGCGGCTGCGCGGGATCACCCCGAACGGGCGGATCGTCGTGCAGGGCGTGCACGTGCGGTTCGCCATCGACCCGGCGACGCTCGGCGTCTACGACTACACGCTGACCGGGGCGCCGGACCCGCAGCGGATGGTCACCGCTCCCACGGTCGTCTTCGCCTCGAAGGTGCCGGTGCTGACTCCGGCCCAGCTCAGCGGGGTCCGGATCGAGCAGCTGCAGGTCCGGGACGGCGACCTCGTCGTCGTCTTCAGCACCGCGCGGGGCAAGCTCAAGGTGCAGGCCAAGGACGCGCCTCAGGGCGGCATCTTCCAGATGGAGCAGGAGTTCGGCACGGCGGTCGAGTACGTGCACACCCTCGGCCCCGGGCTCTACTACTTCGTGAACGAGTACACCGGGAAGATCAACTTCGGCGACGGGATCGCCGGCGACGCCACGCACCAGATGCTGCTGGGCAAGGACAGCCCGCAGGTCGCCACGAAGCTGGCACAGACCGCGACCACCACCCGCTGGTCGGTGACCTCCGGCGGCCGCATGGGCGGCGTGCTCGGCGAGGACGCGATCGAGCTGTCCGCCGGTGCCACGAACTGCACCAGCGACTGCCAGGCGCGCAACCGGATCCAGGGGTCGGTGCCGGTCCCGCCGGACCCGATCGCGCCCACGCCGATCGGCTGACGCACCCACCCGACGGGGGCGGCCGGCATGCCCGGCCGCCCCTGTCGGCCGTCCGGAGGACGGCACGAACGTCGTCCCGAGCACTACATTCGGGACATGACCTCGCCGAGCCCGCTCCCGGACCCGGTGCTCCGCCGCCCCGACCCGGTGCCGGGCACCGGCGGTCTGGTCGACCGGCACGGCCGCGTCGCGACCGACCTGCGGGTCTCGCTGACCGACCGCTGCAACCTCCGCTGCACCTACTGCATGCCTCCCGAGGGCCTGCAGTGGCTGCCCAAGGTGGAGGTCCTCACCGACGAGGAGGTCGTCCGGCTGGTCCGCATCGGCGTGGAGCAGCTCGGCATCCGCGAGGTCCGGTTCACCGGCGGCGAGCCGCTGCTGCGCCCCGGGCTGGTCGGCATCGTCCAGGAGACGACCGCGCTGCGGCCGCGCCCCGAGGTCAGCCTGACGACGAACGCGATCGGGCTGGCCCGCGTGGCCCCGGCGCTCGCCGCCGCCGGCCTGGATCGGATCAACGTCAGCCTCGACACCCTCGACCGCGAGCGCTTCCGGCAGCTCACCCACCGCGACCGGCTGGACGACGTCCTCGCCGGGCTCGCCGCCGCCCGCGACGCCGGGCTCACCCCGGTCAAGGTCAACGCGGTGCTGCTGCACGGCATCAACGAGGCCGACGCCGTCCCGCTGCTGGACTACTGCCTCGAGCACGGCTACCAGCTGCGGTTCATCGAGCAGATGCCGCTGGACGCCCACCACGCGTGGACCCGCGGCCGCATGGTCACCGCCGAGGACATCCTCGAGCGGCTGTCGGCGGCACACACGCTTACCCCCGATCCCGAGGAGCGCGGCTCGGCGCCGGCCGAGCGCTGGCTGGTCGACGGCGGTCCCGCGACCGTCGGCGTCATCGCCTCGGTGACCCGCTCGTTCTGCGGCACCTGCGACCGCACCCGTTTGACCGCCGACGGGCAGATCCGCAACTGCCTGTTCGCCCGCGACGAGTCCGACCTGCGGACGGCGATGCGCGAGGGCGCGACCGACCAGGAGCTGGCCGACCGCTGGCGGATCGCCACGCTGGGCAAGCTGCCCGGCCACGGCATCGACGACCCCAGCTTCCTGCAGCCCACCCGGCCGATGTCGGCCATCGGGGGGTGAGCCCCCGGTGGAGCAGGTGACCGTCCGCTACTTCGCCGGGGCCCGCGCCGCCTCCGGCGTCGACACCGAGACCCGCGCGGCCGCGACCCTCGAGGAGCTGGTCGGCCAGATCGTGGCCGACCACGGCGAGCGGCTGGAGCGGGTGCTCACCGCCTGCTCGTTCCTGGTCGACGGCACCTCGACCCGCGACCGCGCCCAGCGGCTCGCGCCCGGAGCCGTCGTCGACGTGCTGCCCCCGTTCGCGGGCGGATGAGAGAGGACACCACGTGAGCGGTTGGGACAAGGTCAAGGCCAAGGCCGAGGAGCTGGTCGGCCACGCCGAGGAGGTCTACGGGCAGTCGCACGGCGACGCCGCGGCCACCATCGACGGCGAGGCGCGCCGGCTGGAGGGCGAGGCCGAGGAGGAGGCGCTCGAGCGCTCCGAGCCGGGCTCCCAGCGCGACCCCGGCACCGGCGGCGTCCCGGCGCGCTGACGCCTCAGCGCGCCGCGGGGTGCAGCCGCATCGCCACCAGCGCGACGTCGTCGTCGGGCCGGCCGTGCACCAGCCGCTCGATCACCTCGTCGCACAGCTCCGCGAGCGGCCGTCCGGCGAGCTCGCCGGCGGCCTCGGTGAGCAGCGCCAGCCCGGCGTCCAGGTCGCTGGTGCGCCGCTCGACCAGGCCGTCGGTGAACAGCAGCACCGTGCTGCCGCAGGCGAGCGAGACCACCGACTCGCTGCGGCCGGCCGGTGAGCCCAGGCCCAGCAGCAGGTCGCTGCGCCAGCCCGGCGGCGGCGCCACCGACCCCGCGGGGTCGATCACCAGCACCGGCAGGTGCCCGGCGTTGGACCAGCGCATCCGGGTGATCCCTCGGGCGCGCTCCGCGTCGGTCTGCTCGAAGCGCGCGACCGTGGCGGTCGCGTAGGTCTGCACCCGCAGCTGCGTCATCGCCGCGTCCAGACCGCGCAGCACCTCGGCCGGCCCGGCGTCGCTGTAGACCGCGACCCCGCGCAGCAGCGAGCGGAGCTGGCCCATGGCCGCGGCGGCGGCGGTGTCGTGGCCGACGACGTCCCCGATGACCAGCATCGTGGCGCCCGAGGGCTGCAGGAACGCGTCGTACCAGTCGCCGCCGACCCGCGCGGCCTCGGCGGCCGGGGTGTAGCGGACGGCGATCTCGGCGTCGGCCGGCTCCACGGGGTCGCTGAGCAGGCTGCGCTGCAGCCCCTCCGCCAGCCGGCGCTGCTGCCCGTAGACCCGCGCTCCGTCGAGGGCCGCCCCGACCCGGTCGGCGACGTCCCGGGCCGAGGGCAGGTCGACGTCACGGACGCCGAGCAGCAGGGTGAGCGCCCCGACCACCCGGTCCAGGCCGCGCAGCGGCATGGTCACCACCGTGCGGGGGGCCAGCCGCGCGAACAGGTCGTGCACCTCGCCGGACGGCACCCCGGCGAGCACGTCGGGCCCGGTCATGACCACGGTCTCACCGGCCAGCGACCGGATGACGGGGGCGGTGGCCGGCACGACGCCGAGCCGCAGGACCGCGTACCGGTGCAGCACCTCCCGGCGGTCCGGGTCGGCGTGCCAGGTGCCCAGGTCGTGCGGCCGCCCGTCGTCGTCCACCACGGTGACCAGGCAGCCCTCGGCCAGGGCCGGCACGACCAGCCCCGGCACCCGGCGCGCGGCCTCGGCCGGGTCCAGCGCGCCGGAGAGCACCTCGCCGACGCGGGCGAGCATCGTCAGTCGGTCCTGCGCCTGGCGCCGCTCGGTGACGTCGGAGAAGTAGAGGAAGAGGCCGGAGTCCGACGGCACCGCCTGGACGGCGAACCAGCGGAACAGCGGCGCGGGGTAGAACGCCTCGAAGGTCTCCTCCGTCCGCCGCTCCATGACCCGGCGCACGCTGTGGCCGAACTCGTTGTGCGCGTTGTCCGGGTACACCGACCAGTAGCTGCGGCCCACGAGGTCGGCCGACGGCGCGCGGGCGATCCGCTCACCGGCCGGGTTGACGTGGGTGATCACCCAGTCCGCGCCGATGGCCATGAAGCCGACCGGCATCGACGCCAGCACGCGCTCGCTGTCGGGGTGTGGCACCGCGTGCGCTCCCCTTCCTGGCCCGGATGCGGACGATCAGGTTGCGTATGGTGCCGCGCTCCGCGGCGAATGAGGCAGCGCCGCGCGGGGAACACCGGACGACATGGTTCCACCAGGGATCGCAGGCGCCGAGATGCGGGACATGGCGCCGTGGCGGGACTGGTCGTCCGCCGCCACCGGCGCCCTGGAGTTCCTGCACGAGCAGCTCGGCTGGGACATGTGGATGGTCACCCGCGTCGTGGACGGCCGTCAGGTGGTCGTCCACGCCGAGCCACCGGACGCCGTCCGGCCCGGTGTCTCGCTGCCGTGGGAGGACAGCTTCTGCAAGCAGATGGTGAGCGGGGCGGCGCCGCGCGTGGCCACCGTGACCGCCGCCGTGCCGGCCTACGCGACCCGCAGTACCGGGCCGCTGCTCGGTGGCGTCGCCGCCTACCTCGGCGTGCCGATCGTCGGGGCGGACGGCGGTCTGTTCGGCACCGTCTGCGGGGTGGCCGCCCGGGCCCGGCCGCGCAGCGCGGCGCGCGACCTGCCGCTGGTCGAGCTGGTCGCCCGCATGCTCGCCACCCTCCTCGCCGCGGGCTACGACCCGGGCGAGGTGCCGGGCGATCCGCGCCGGCCGAGCGTGCAGGCCTGACCGCCGGCGGCGCCGCCCCTCAGGGGCAGGCCACCCACTCCTCGTCGCCGTCGGTGAAGACCTGCCGCTTCCAGATGGGCAGCCGCTTCTTCACCTCGTCGACCAGCTCGGCGCAGGCGGTGAACGCCGCGCCGCGGTGCGCGGCGCTGACGGCGCAGGCCAGTGCGACGTCGCCGATGCCGAGCAGGCCGATCCGGTGCGAGACGGCCACGGCCTGGACGTCGGGCCGCGCGGCGAACTCCCGCGCCAGCTCCTCGATGACCTCGCCGGCCGTCGGGTGGCCGACGTACTCCAGCTCGGTCACCGACCGGCCGCCGTCGTGGTCGCGCACGACGCCCGCGAAGGAGACGACGGCGCCGGCGGCCTTGTCGGCCACCGCGTCCTCGTGCTCGGCGACCGACAGCGGCTCGTCGACGACCCGGGCGATCACGGCGCCGACGGTACCCCGCCCGGGGGCACGTCGAGGTCCACCGGATCGGCCAGGCCGGTGCAGTCCACCTCGGTGACCGCCCGCCCGGCCAGGTAGCGGCGGGCGCCCTCGTCGCCGGTGGCGGTCTCCGCCACGCCGGCCCAGTGGTCGCGCCCGAGCAGCACCGGGTGCCCCCGGACGCCGTCGTAGGTGGCGACCGCCAGCGCGCCGGGGCCCGCGTGCCCGGCCACCCGCGCCAGGGCGGCGGGGGTCATGCCCGGCATGTCCACGAGCAGCACCAGGGCCGCGTCGACCCGACCCGGCCAGCCGCGCAGCCCGTCCAGGCCGACGCGGAGGGAGGAGGCCATGCCGGTCTCCCAGTCGCGGTTGGCCAGCACCGTCGCGCCGCTGAGGTCGGCCGTGCGCCACACGTCGACCGCGCGGGCGCCGAGCACCACGAGCACCGGGTCGCAGACCGCGGACGCCGTCCGCACCGCGCGCTCGACCAGCAGGCTGCCCTCGTACTCGACCAGCGCCTTGGGCATCCCGTACCGGCGGCCGCCGCCGGCGGCGAGCACGAGCCCCGCGACGGGGCGGTCGGACGTCATGCCCCCACCCTCTCAGCGGGGGTACACCGCGACCTCGCTGGCCTTGACGCTGGCCCACAGCTCCACGCCGGGCGCCAGCGCCAGCTCGGCGAAGGCGGTCGCGGTGACGTCGGCGAGCAGCGCCACCTCACCCTCCAGTTCGCACCGCACGGTGGTGCCCGACGGCGTCGCGCCGGCCAGCCGGACCGGCCAGACGTTGCGCGGGCTGCCGGACGGTCGTTCCGGGTACAGCGCCACCGACTCCGGGCGGACGGCGACGAACACCGGCCCGCGCACCTCCCCGGCCACCGCCACGGTGCCGCCGCCGTCGAGCCGCACCGCCGTCCCCTTCCCCGTGCCGGGCAGCAGTGCCAGGCCCACCAGCCGGGCGACGTAGTCGGTGCGCGGGTGCCGGGCCACCTCGCCGGGCGGACCGGCCTGGACGACGACGCCGTCCTCGACGACCAGGACGCGGTCGGCCAGCGCCATGGCGTCGACGGGGTCGTGCGTGACCAGCACCGTGCTGCCGCCGAACGCGGCGAGGTGGCGGCGCAGCTCGGCGCGGACGGCGAGCCGCGTGCGCGCGTCGAGGGCGGACAGCGGCTCGTCGAGCAGCAGCAGCGCGGGGTCGCCGACCAGCGCGCGGGCCAGCGCCACCCGCTGCGCCTGGCCGCCCGAGAGCCGACCGGGCCGGCGGTCGGCGAACTCGGCGAGGCCGACCCGGTCGAGCCAGGCGGCCGCGGCGGCGCGGGCCTCGGCGCGGCGCATGCCGCGGCTGCGCAGGCCGAAGGCGACGTTGTCGGTGACCGACAGGTGGGGGAAGAGCAGGTGGTCCTGGAAGACCATGCCCAGCCGGCGCGCGTGCGCCGGGCGGTGCACGCCCGCGGCGACGTCGTCCCAGACCTCGCCGGCGACCGCGACGCGGCCACCGTCCGGGCGCAGCAGGCCGGCGAGCACCCGCAGCAGCGTGGACTTGCCCGCGCCGTTCGGGCCGAGGACGGCCAGCACCTCCCCGTCGGCCACGGCCACCTCGAGGTCGACGGTCATCGCCCCGCGGCGCACCCGCACCGCCGCCTCGACGCTCACCCGGCGGCTCCCGTGCGCCCCAGCCAGCGGTCGCGCAGCAGCAGCAGGGTGGCCAGGGAGACGCCGAGCAGGACCAGGGAGAGCACGATCGCCGCGCGCGGGTCGTCCTGCAGGGCGAGGTAGACCGCGAGCGGCATCGTCTGCGTCGTCCCCGGGAAGTTGCCGGCGAAGGTGATCGTCGCGCCGAACTCGCCCAGCGCCCGGGCCCAGCAGAGGACGGCGCCCGCGGCGATCCCGGGGGCGACCAGCGGCAGCGTGACCCGGCGGAACGTCGTCCAGCGGTCGGCGCCGAGGGTCGCGGCGGCGTCCTCGAAGCGGGCGTCCGCGGCGCGCAGCGCACCCTCGACGCTGATCACGAGGAACGGCATCGCCACGAAGGTCTCGGCGATGACGACGGCGGTGGTGGTGAACGGGATGGTGATCCCGGTGGTCTCGGCCAGCCAGGAGCCGACGAGCCCCTGCCGGCCGAGCACGAGGAACAGCGCGACGCCGCCGACCACCGGCGGCAGCACCAGCGGAACGGTCACCAGGGCGCGCAGCACCCCGCGGCCGCGGATCCGCGAGCGGGCGAGCACCCAGGCCAGCGGGACGCCGAGCACCAGGGAGACCAGCGTGGCCAGCGTCGCCGACACCAGCGACAGGCGCAGCGCCTCGCCGACCTCCGGGGTGGTCAGCAGCGGCCAGAGCTCGCCCCAGGGCGCCCGCACCAGCAGGCCGACCAGCGGGAGGACGAGGAAGGCGACGGCGACGACAGCGGGGACGAGGAGCGGCGCGGGGACCGCGCGGTCCCCCCTCGCTCGCCGGCGCCCGCTGCGATGCTCACGCACCCGTCCGCTCACGGTGCCCACGGTTCGCTCCCGCGGCGCGCTCCGCTCCTCGCTCGCCGGCGCTCGCTGCGATGCTCGCGCACCCGTCCGCTCACGGTGCCCGGAATCCGGCCGCCGCCAGCGCCTCCTGCCCCTCCCCCGAGCGCACCAGGTCGACGAACGCGCGGGCCGCCGCGGGGTTCGGCGCCTCCGCCAGCGTGCACATCGGGTACTCGTTGACCGCGTCCTCCGCCTCGGGGAAGGGGATGCCCTCGACGGCGTCCCCGGCCGCGGTCACGTCGGTGGCGTACACCAGCGCGGCGTCGACCTCGCCGAGCTCCACCTTGGTCAGGGCCGCGCGGACGTCCTCCTCGAGCGTGTCCGGCCGCGGGGTCACGCCCGCGGCGGCGAAGACGTCGTCGGCGGCGGCGCCGCACGGCACCTCGGCGGCGCACACGGCCAGCGCCAGCTCCTCGCGGGCGAAGTCGGCCAGCCCGGTCACCCCGGCCGGGTTGCCGGCGGGGACGGCGATCTCGAGGACGTTCGCGGTGAACACCTGCGGGTCCTCGGCCAGGCCGGCGTCGGTGACGACGGTCATCTGGCTCTGGTTGGCCGACGCGAACACGTCCGCCGGCGCACCCTGCGTGATCTGGGTGGCCAGAGCCGAGCTGCCGGCGAAGTTGAACCGCACGTCGAGACCGGGGTGGTCGGTCTCCAGGCGCTCCCCGAGGTCGGTGAAGACGTCGGTGAGCGACGCGGCGGCGAAGACGGTCAGGGTGCCGGAGGGGCCGCCCGATCCGGCGGACGCAGCGGCCTCCGATCCGCCGTCCGCTCCGCAGCCGGCCAGCACGACCGCCACCAGCGCTCCGGGCACCACGAGGATCTGCCTCCGCATGCGCGGGACACTATCCCGATGAGGGCCGCAGAAGCGCCTCGTCTGCGCATCCGAGTTCCGCGGGCGCGGATCAGGCGGTGTCGACGCTGACCTGGGTGGCCTTGACCGTCGCCACGGCGCGCACCCCGACCTCCAGGCCCAGTTCGTCGGCGGCCTCGCGCGACATGAGCGACACGAGCCGGAAGGGCCCGGACTGGATCTCGACCTGCGCCATCACCGTGTCGCGGACCACCCGGGTGACGATGCCGGGCAGCCGGTTGCGGGCCGAGGAGTGCCGGGTGGCCCCTGGCTCGGGGGCCTCGTGCAGCGCGGCGGCGACCCGGGCGAGCTCCGGGCCGTCCACGACGGCCGGGCCGCCACCCTCGCGGCGGGCCGGCAGGCGGCCGCTGTCGATCCAGCGGCGCACGGTGTCGTCGCTGACGCCCAGCAGTTCCGCGGCCTCGGCGATGCGGTAGGTGGCAGCCACGGCGGGACGCTATCGGCCGCCGCCAGGGCCGCACCGCACCGGACGGAATCCGTGGACGCCGGGCCGGCGTCCACAGGGGCCGGCCCCGCCGTCTCGGCCCCCTGGGCGAGGCTGGCCCGCATGACCGCCACCTCCGCCGTCGACCGCCGCCTGCTCGACGCCGTCGCCTCGGTCTGGGAGCGCGGCTGGCGCCCCGCCGACCTGGTGCACGTGCTCGCCGGCACCGCGCCGGAACTCGTCGCCCTGGCCGCGGAGGCGGCGGTCGCGAGCGTCGAGGCCCTGGGGGAGACGGTGGACCTGCCCGGGTCGTGGGTGGCACAGCTGGACACCGTGCGCCAGCGGGCGCGGGGCTCGCGCGCGACAGCCGGGGACGTCGCCCTCCTCCTGGCGCACCTGCGCGCGCTGCCGCGCCTCCCCCACCTCGGCGAGGTGCCGTCGCGCTGGCCCCGGAGGCGTCGCGCCGCGGAGGCGGCGGGGCAGGGTGCTGCGGGCGACGCCGGGGACGCCGGGCGCGACGCCGACCGCGCCCTCCGGCGGATCCGGTCGCTGCTGGCGAAGGCGGAGTCCACCGAGTTCCCCGACGAGGCGGAGGCGCTGTCGGCGAAGGCGCAGGAGCTGATGGCGGCGCACGCGATCGACGCGACCCTGCTCGCCGCCGCGCCGGGCCGGGCGGCACCCCCACCCGGGGCGGCGGAGCGCCGGCTGCACCTGGAGGCGCCGTACCTGGACGCCAAGATGCACCTGGTCAGCGCGGTGGCCCAGGCGAACGGCGTCCGCGCGGCCTGGTTCTCCCGGTACGGGATCGCCGTGCTGGTCGGGATGCCGGCGGACCTCGACGCGACCGAGCTCCTGGCGACGTCGCTGCTGGTCCAGGCGGCGCGCGCCATGCTGGCCGCCGGACGGCAGGGCGGTGGGCACGCCCGCTCGCGCGCCTTCCGCCGGGCGTTCCTGCTGGCGTACGCGGTGCGCGTCGGCGAGCGGCTCACCGCCGCCCGCGACGCCGCGACGGAGCGGATGGCGGCCGAGCGGGGCACCGACCTCGCGCCGGTGCTGCGGAACCGCGACGCGACGGTCACCCGGGCCTTCGAGGAGCTCTTCCCGCGGCTGCGGACCAGACGCAGCACGACGGTCGATCCGTCCGGCTGGCTGTCCGGGCGCGCGGCCGCCGACTCCGCGGACCTGGCCGGCACGCGCCGACTGGCCCCCTGACCGGCAGCCCGCACGGCCACGGGCCGACCGCCGGGGTCCCCCTTCCTCAGAAGGGAGCGTCGGCGGCCGCGCCGCCGTCGGATCTCGTCCCGGAGCCGCGCCCGTCGACCGTCAGGAGGTCCCGGATCCACGCCCGGCGCCCGATCGCGTCCAGCGTTCCCCAGTCCGGACGCGCCGCGCTCGGAGCCGTCTCGGCGGTTCCGGTCTCCGTCGGAGCGGTCCCGGCCGGCGCGCTGCCGTCGTCGGTACCGAAGCGCGGGGGGACCGTGGTGATCGTGGTGCCGCCGGGCAGGGTCCACACGAGGCCGCCGTCACCCGACCCGGTCAGCCGCCAGCCCGGCGCCTGGTGCTTCAGGCGGTGGTGGAACTCGCAGAGCCCCTCGAGGTTGTCGTGCGACGTCGGACCATGCGGATGGGGCACCCGGTGGTCGAGGTCGCAGCGGCGGATCCGGGCCCTGCAGCCGGGGAACCGGCAGCGCCGGTCGCGCAGGCGGACGAACCGGTCCAGCGGGTCGGAGGGCCAGTAGCCGGGATTCTCCGCCGGCGGGCCCAACCCCCGCCCGTCGCGGGCGGCCGCACGCAGGGTGGTGACGTCGGCGAGCGCGAGCAGGCATCCGGTGAGCTGGTCGACCATGGCGATGCCGGGCCGCTCGGCCAGCGCGGTGCCCGCGAGCCGTCGCGGCTCCAGCAGGGCGGTCAGCGCCGCCGGGGCCTGGTTCCCACGCTCCCCGGATCCGGCGGATCCGGGCGCAGCGGCGCTCCTGGCGTCGCAGCCGCCCTCGCCGTCCGCGCCAGCGCCTGCTTCTGCCTCGGCTCCCTGGCCCGGCGCCGGCTCCGCGCCCTCGTCAGCGCTCCCGGGCATCTCCGCGCACTGCGGGCGGGGCATCAGCCCCAACGAGTACGCCAGCTCGCGCACCAGCGGCGCGGGCACGGTCTCGCCGTCGACCTCGCCCGGCTCGTCGGCGTCGGGCCCCGAGCCGGCCAGGGTGTCCACCCCGGCCACCAGGGTGAGGAGCACCCGGACCGGCAGCCGCCCCTCGGCGTCGGGTCGCAGGATGAGGTCGGCCAGGCAGTCGGCCATGCGCTCGTCCAGGCTGCGCGGATCGGGGTGCCCGTCGGCGGTCGAGCTGCAGGCCTCGGCGTACGCCCGGAGTGCCTCGTGGCAGGCACGGGCCACCGGGGCCGCCAACACCGCGGTCAGCACCGCCATGCCGTCCTCACCCGGGTGACGGGTCACCCGGCGGTCGCGGACCGCCTGGGCCAGCCGCCGGAGGGCGGCGTCCGCGTCGATCTTCGCGATCGCCCGCCGCGTGCACTCGCGCAACTGGGCGACGGTCTGCCGGGGCGCCCGCGGCAGCACCCGGGCCTCGACAAGCGTCTTCTTCCCCGTGGCGACCGGCCGCAGCAGCTCCACCAGCGCCCGGGCGTGCGTCCAGGAGATGCGGCCGGCCTCGAGCGCGGCGAGCGTGCCCGGCAGCTGCTCCACCAGCTCGATCGACTCGGCGAGCAGCGTGCCGGCGGTGCGCTCCGGCACGCGCAGCCGGGCCGCGACCTCGGCCGCGGCCCACTCACTGACCTCCGACAGCGCCTGCGGCCGCGCCGCTCGGGATGCCTCCGACGCGGCACCGCGCTCCCCGGGCTGCCGGTCCCACGACGACGGCCGGCAGCCGGCGAACGCGGCCAGCGCCCGCACCCGGGCGCCCGCGAGCTGGGCCAGCCCTCGCTCGAGCTCCGCCACCGCGTCGAGCCACTCGGCGCCCTCGTCGAGGAGCCGCGCCCGACCGTCCACCGCCGCCGCCTGCCGGGCCCGGGACCCGGACACCCCGTGCCGGCCATGCACCGCCGTGACGATCCACCGCCCTTGGGGGCGGTACAGCCGCGGCCCGGCCAGCCAGGCGCGGAGGGCAGCCTCCAGCGGCGACGCCGCCGCGCCACCGAGAGCCCCGCATCGGTCGAACGTGTGTTCGATGATACCGGCGGACGAGCCGCCTCACCAGCGAAAACGGATCTGTAGACGGAGCGGGCTCCTGTGGACGGAGCGGCCGCGTCCGCGGTCGCCCGCGGCCAGGATCACCCCATGCACTGGTCGACCCGCTCCGCGCGCCACGCGCCCCCACCCGGGCCTCGTTTGCCGATCACCGGCGGCGGGCAGCGGCACGCGGTGCCACCGACGAGCAACCCCGCGGGCAACTCCGCCTCCGTCCGTACCCGCCGGCTGCGCGAGACCGCTCGCGAGGTGCTGGGCTTCGACGACTTCCGCCCCGGTCAGGAAGAGGCGATGAAGGGGGTGCTCGCCGGCCAGGACACCCTGGGCGTCCTGCCCTCCGGCGCCGGAAAGACGGCGGTCTACCAGGTCGCCGGCCAGCTCCTCGACGGGCCGGTGCTCGTCGTCTCCCCGCTGATCGCCCTGCAGCGCGACCAGGTGCAGCGACTGGAGGAGCTCGACGAGCTGGAGGGCACCCCGGCCCAGCTGAACTCGAGCCTGTCGGCCGGCGACCAGCGCGCCGCCCTCGAGGGCCTGGCGGACGGAACGGTCCGCTACCTGTTCCTGGCGCCGGAGCAGCTGACCAAGCCCGACGTCGTCGAGGCGATCGCCGCGGCCGCCCCCGCGCTGTTCGTCGTCGACGAGGCGCACTGCGTCTCCGCGTGGGGGCACGACTTCCGCCCCGACTACCTGCGGCTGGGCAGCGTCATCGAGCAGCTGGGCCACCCGACGGTGCTGGCGCTCACCGCCACCGCCGCCCCGCCGGTGCGAGCGGAGATCATCGAGCGCCTGGGCATGCGGGATCCGGCCGTGGTGGTGGCCGGCTTCGACCGGCCGGAGATCCGGCTGGAGGTCGAGCAGCACGCCGACGCGCACGGCAAGCACCAGGCGGTCCTCGACCGCGTGCTCGCCGAGGTCGGCGAGGGCCACGTGCCCGGCATCGTCTACAGCGCCACCCGCAAGGGCACCGAGGAGCTCGCCGCCGACCTCACGGAGCGGGGCCTGCGCGCCCGGCCGTACCACGCCGGGCTGCGCAAGGCCGACCGCGAGGACACCCAGCGGGCCTTCATGGACGACGAGCTCGACGTCGTGGTCGCGACGACCGCGTTCGGCATGGGCATCGACCAGCCCGATACCCGGTTCGTCGTCCACGCCGAGCCGGCCGACTCCATCGACAGCTACTACCAGGAGATCGGCCGCGCCGGCCGGGACGGCGAGCCGGCCCTCGCCGTCCTCGTCTACCGGCAGGAGGACCTCGGCCTGCGCCGGTTCTTCGCCGCGGGCGCCCCCGCCGAGGAGGAGCTGCAGCAGGTGGCCGGGCTCGTCGCCGCGGCCCCCGCGGCCGGGCTCGAGGAGGGCATCGACGTCACCCAGTTGCGCGAGGAGACCGGCCGCGCGGCCACTCCCCTGGTGCGGGACCTGAACCTGCTGGAGCAGGTGTCGGCCGTCGTGCTCGACGAGGAGGGCGCCGCCCACCCCGCCGAGGGCGCGCCGCCACCCGGCGAGGCCGCCGCCGCGGCCCGCGAGCTGGCCGAGCACCGGGAGCGGGTCGACCAGAGCCGCGTGGAGATGATGCGCGGCTACGCCGAGACCACCGAGTGCCGGAGGCAGTTCCTGCTCGGGTACTTCGGCGAGCAGCTGGAGCAGCCCTGCGGCAACTGCGACAACTGCTCGGCCGGCCTCTCCGAGGAGCACCCGGCCGACGAGGGCGCCGACACGCCCTTCCCCCCGCAGACCCCGGTCGAGCACAGCGAATGGGGCCCCGGGCTGGTGATGCGCGTGGAGGACGACCGGGTGGTCGTGCTCTTCGACGAGGTCGGCTACAAGACGCTCGCGCTGGCCGCCGTCCTCGAGCACGACCTGCTCCGCGCCCGCACGTGAGCGGCGCGGCTGTCACCCGGTCGGGCTCGCTCGTCCTGCGGAGCGGGCGTCCCGCCGGGAAGATCATCCGCGGACATGCCGGGCACGGCGCCCGGCCGGGAGGAGCAACAGCGTGAAGGTCCTCGGCATCAACGCGATCTACCACGACCCGGCAGCGGCGCTCGTCGTCGACGGGCGGATCGTGGCCGCCGCGGAGGAGGAACGCTTCAGCCGGCGCAAGCACGGCAAGCGCCCCCTGCCGTGGAGCGCGTGGGAGCTGCCCGAGCTCTCGGCGGCCTGGTGCCTGGCCGAGGCCGGCATCCACCCCGAGGAGCTCGACGCCGTCGCCTACTCCTTCGATCCGGCGCTCATGGGGACGCCGGAGGAGTCCGGCCTGTTCGACGACGGCGACGTGATGCGGAAGATGTACGCCGAGAAGGCGCCGGACTTCCTGGCCCACGCCCTCCCCGGCCTCGACCCGGCCAAGGTCCGCTTCGTCAAGCACCACGTCGCGCACGCGGCCTCCGCCGGTCTGGCCGCGCCGACCGCCGACAACTCCGTGCTCGTGCTCGACGGCCGCGGGGAGGCGCACAGCCACCTGGCCGGCCGCTACGTCGACGGGCAGCTCGAGGTGCTCGCCGGTCAGGCGCTGCCCCACTCCCTCGGCCTGCTCTACGAGGACCTCACCGACCACCTCGGCTTCCTGCGCAGCAGCGACGAGTTCAAGGTCATGGCGATGGCCTCCTACGGCAAGCCGCGCTTCCTGGGCGAGCTGTCGGACCTCGTCGTGGCCACCGACGACGGCGGCTTCCGGACGCCGAGGATCGACTTCTCCGAGTTCGCGCCGCGCCTGACCAAGGGCGACGACTGGACGCAGGACCACGCCGACCTCGCCGCCAGCGTCCAGCAGCGCGTCGAGGAGGTGCTGCTCGACCTGGCCCGGTGGCTGCACGCGCAGACCGGCGACCGCACGCTCACCCTCGCCGGCGGCGTCGCCCTCAACTGCGTGGCCAACACCCGCATCTTCGCCGAGACGCCGTTCGAGCACGTGTGGGTGCAGCCGGCCGCCGGTGACGCCGGCACCGCACTGGGCAGCGCCCTGCACGTCGCCCGCGGCCTGGGCGAGACGACCCACCCGATGCCGGGCGCGGACCTCGGGCGCGGCTGGTCCGACGACGAGATCGAGCAGTTCCTCAAGACCGCCGCCATCGACTACGAGCGCCCGCGCGACGTCGCCGACGCGGTGGCGGAGGTCCTCGCGAACAACGGCATCGTCGCCTGGTTCCAGGGCCGCAGCGAGTACGGCCCCCGGGCGCTGGGTCACCGGTCGCTCCTGGCCCACCCCGGCTACGAGGCCAACCTCGAGCGCATGAACAACGTCAAGGGCCGGGAGCAGTTCCGCCCGGTCGCGCCGATGGTGCTCGCCGAGCGGGCCGAGTCGATCTTCAGCCGCGGCCCGATCCCGTCGCGCTACATGCTCTTCGTGCACGACGTCGCCCCCGAGTGGCGCGACCGCATCCCCACGGTCACCCACGTCGACGGCACCGCGCGGATCCAGACCGTCGACCGCGCCGAGGAGCCCCTGGTCGCGCGCATGCTCGAGTGCTTCGAGCGGCGCACCGGCCTGCCCGTCGTGGTGAACACCAGCCTGAACACCGCCGGCCGGCCGATGGTCGACGATCCGCGCGACGCCCTGGAGTGCTTCGGCTCGGCCCCGGTCGACCTGCTCGCGATCGGCCCGTTCGTCATCCGGCGCAGCCGCTCGACGCTCGGCTGACCGAGGTCGGCGACGGGCCGGTTCCCCGGGCGCAACCGGCCCGGTGAACCGCCGGGCCACCGGGCCGCGAACACCTCCTGCGCGGCACGACACCGTTCCGCGCGCCCGCGCCGACCCAGGTGGATCGAGCACAACACGATTAGGTGACGACCGGTTGTCCGCAGGTCAGCAGGGGTAATCCGTCGCTCGGTCCGTCGAGATGGGGCGGAACTCACACCACCACAGGAGGACCCATGTCCACGTCCGGCCACACCCGCTCGGGTGCCGGTGCGGGTGCCCGCGCCTGGCCCCAGCTCCTCGCGCTCGTCTTCGGCGTCGTCTACCTGCTCGTCGGAATCGCCGGCTTCTTCGTGACCGGCTTCGACGACTGGACCGGACGCACCCACGAGGAGCTGCTCGGCTTCGGCGTCGACCCGATCCACAACGTCGTCCACATCCTCATCGGTGTGGCCGGCATCGCCCTGTCCCGCACGCTCGCCGGTGCCCGCACCTACGGCTGGCTGCTCGCCATCGGCTACGGCGCGGTCTTCATCTACGGCCTGTTCGCCATCAACGAGTCGTGGGACTTCCTCAACATCAACGCCGCGGACAACGTGCTGCACATCCTCACCGCCCTCGTCGGCCTGGTCATCGCGCTCGGCCCGGTGAAGACGGCGGTCGACGGCCGCACCCGCGTGTAACCACGGCCCGCCGCGCCGCTCGTCGGTGCGACCGGCACGGAGCCGGGTCCCTCCACGGAGGGGCCCGGCTCCTGCATTTCCGGGGCGACCCCGGTGCGACGCCGGTCACGTCGCCACGTACGTTCCCAGGCATGGACTTCGCCCTCTCCGCCCGAGCCGAGGACGTCTGCGGCCGGATGTGGGACTTCATGCGCGAGCACGTGTTCCCCGCCGAGCCGGTCTACGAGAAGTGGCGTGCCGACCGCGGCTACGACCACGCCCACCCGCCGGTCCTCGAGGAGCTCAAGGCCGAGGCCCGCCGCCGCGGCCTGTGGAACCTGTTCCACCACGAGCACGGTGGGCTGTCCAACCTCGAGTACGCCTCCGTCGCCGAGATCACCGGCTGGTCGCCCACGATCGCCCCGGAGGCGATCAACTGCGCCGCGCCGGACACCGGCAACATGGAGACGCTCATGATGTTCGGCACCCCCGAGCAGAAGGAGCGCTGGCTGCAGCCGCTGCTCGAGGGCGAGATCCGGTCGGGCTTCGCCATGACGGAGCCGGACGTGGCCTCCTCCGACGCCCGCAACATCCAGACCTCGATCCGGCGCGACGGCGACGAGTACGTCATCAACGGCCGCAAGTGGTGGACCAGCGGCGCCGCCGACGAGCGCTGCCAGGTCTTCATCCTGATGGGCAAGACCGACCCCGACGGCGCCCCCCACCGGCAGCAGTCGATGGTCCTCGTCCCGCGGGACACCCCGGGCGTGGAGATCATCCGGCACCTGCCGGTGTTCGGGTACCAGGACCAGCACGGCCACTCGGAGATCGTCTTCAGCGACGTCCGGGTGCCGGTGTCCAACATCCTCGCCGGCGAGGGCGACGGCTTCATGATCGCCCAGGCCCGGCTGGGCCCCGGCCGCATCCACCACTGCATGCGGGCGATCGGCATGGCCGAGCGGGCGCTGACGCTGATGGTGGAGCGGGCGAAGTCCCGCACCGCGTTCGGCCGGACCCTGGCCGAGCAGGGCACGGTCCGCGAGACGATCGCGCAGTCGCGCATGGAAATCGATCAGGCGCGGCTGATGGTGCTCAAGACCGCCGACCTGATCGACAAGCACGGTGCCAAGGGCGCCCGCACGGAGATCGCCGCGATCAAGGTCATCGCGCCCAACGTCGCCTGCGACGTCATCGACCGCGCCATCCAGGTGCACGGTGGCGCCGGGGTCAGTGGCGACACGCCCCTGGCCCGGTTCTACGCCTCGGCGCGCACGCTGCGCATCGCCGACGGCCCCGACGCCGTGCACCTGCGCTCGGTGGCCCGCGAGGAGCTCCAGCGGGAACGGCCCTACTACGGCTGAACCACCCACCGCACGCGTCCGACGGGGCGCCGGACCTGCCCGGTCCGGCGCCCCGTCGGCTCATGGGGCCGGCGCCGGCTAGGGCGAGAGCGTCGAGCCGAACCCGCCGCCGGCGAGCTTGGCCATCAGCTGGGTGGCGTCGAGCCCCAGCGCGGAGAGCGCGTCGCCGTCGCGGTCGGTGTCGATCTCGTCCGGCAGCCGGCCGTCGACCTGGTCGGCCGTGTCGTTGTCACCCTGGGTACGCAACACCTTGAGCAGTTCCTGCTTGTCGAGCTTCACGGGCGCCTCCGTCGGTCGTGGGCTGTACCGCCCGGAGTGTGTTCCCGGTTACCGGTCGCGCGCCACTCGCGCCGGGACTCAGCCCTTGGCCGAGCGCCGCAGCAGGAAGACGCCGGCCGCGCCGTCGATCACCCCGACGACCACCTGGGCGATGCCGACGACCGGCTGACCACTGGCGAACCAGGTCACCGACGACACCAGCAGGACGACGGCGATGCCCAGCACCAGCAGGCCGACGAGCCGCTCCCGACGCGGGTCCCGCGTGACCATCAACCGTTCTCCACCGTCATGCGCGCCTCCGCTCTCCGCTGCGTCGGGTCAGCGTCTCAGACCGGTAACGGCTGGGCGCTCCCGCCCCGGTGGTGACGTAGCGTCACCACCAGGCGCAGAGCCCGGCGGAGCTGCGCGTGTGCCGACTGGATGGGGGCGTCCCGTGAGCGATCCGTACGGTGGCCAGCCCGGCTGGGGCCCGGGGCAGCAGCAGCCCGGCTGGGGGCAGCAGCAACAGCAGCAGCCGGCCTGGGGCCAGCAGCAGCAACCGTCCTGGGGCGGGCAGCCGCAGCAGGCCTGGGGCCCGCAGTACGGCGCGACGCCGCCGGCCGGCCGCTCCCGCAAGGGCCTGTGGTGGTCGCTGGGCGCCCTGCTGCTGGTGCTGGTCGTCGGCGCGGGCGTCACCGTCTTCCTGCTCACCCGCGAGGTCGACCCGCCGACCGGCGTGGCGGCCGCGCTGGACGGCGAATCCGTCGTCGTCAGCTGGCAGGCCGTCGAGGGTGCCACCGAGTACGACGTCTTCCGCGGCGACGAGCAGCTGGGCAGCACCGCCGAGACCAGCTACGTCGACACCGAGGCGCCCGGCGGCACGGAGCTGCGCTACTCCGTCGTCACGGTGGAGGACGGCGACCGCTCCACCGAGGTCGAGACCGACCCCGTCGTCACCCCGGTCGACCCGCCGACCGGCTTCGGCGCCGCGGCCGCCGGGACCGACGTCGAGCTCGCCTGGGACGAGGTGACCGGCGCCGACCGCTACGAGGTCAGCCGGAACGGCGAGCTGCTCGCCGACGACGTCACCGGCACCTCCTACGTCGACGAGGAGGTGCCCCTCGGCGACCACGAGTACCTGCTGACCGCCGTCGACGAGGACGGCGAGGGCAGCACCTCCGAGACCAGCCTGTCCTTCTTCGCCCAGGGGCCGTGGCAGGAGGCCTACCAGATCGGCGAGAACTTCTCCGAGCTCGTCGGCAGCGAGCCCGGCGCGCCCGCCTGGAACGGGGCGACCTGCAGCCCGTCGACCTCCGGCGACACCGCCGCGCTGGTGACCTGCGACTACCCGAACGGCATCTACGTCGAGGTCCTCCAGTTCACCGACGCCACCCAGCGCGACGCCAACACCGCGGCGATCAGCGCGGGCGCCGACCCGGGCCTGTCCGGCACGTGGTCCTACGGCGACGGCCCCGCCGAGGGCGACCTGTTCGTCAGCCCGCCCACCGGTCTGGCGTGGCGGTACCTGACCTTCTACGGCGGGGGGCTGGAGCTGTTCGCCGTGTACGCGGCCTGGGAGGGCCACAGCGGCGACGAGCTGCGTGACGCGTGGTTCGTCAACGCGCCGTTCTGAGCCCGTCCCCCCGGTCGGGGGAACGGGGGTCCGCTCCCCGCCGACGGCCGCCCTTGCCACGTAGCGTGACCTCCGCTCCGCCGGCCGGTGCGGAGGTCACGGGGACGGGGTACCGGGGATGAGCGACGCGCACGGGCAGTGGCGGCCGGAGGGCCCGGCCGGGGGAACGCCCCCGCCGCCGCTGCAGTGGTCCCCCGCGCCGCCGACCTGGGTGCCCGAGCCGCCCACGATCCGGCGGGTGCTGCCCGATCCGCAGTGGCAGCCCCCGGCGCCGGCGCCGGCCCGCCGCTCGCGCCGCAGCCTGTGGTGGACCCTCGGCGCCCTGCTGCTGGCCGCCGCCGTCGCGGCCGGGGTCTTCGTCGTCCTCACCACCCGCGGCCTGGCCGAGCCGGGGGGCCTCACCGCCACCCCGGAGGACGGCGGCGTCCGGCTGACCTGGGAGGCCGTCGACGGTGCCCTGCGCTACGAGGTCTACCGCGGCGAGCGGCTGATCACCGAGACGGAGTCGACCGAGTACCTCGACGAGCAGGCGCCGCCGGCCAGCGAGCAGACCTACGCCGTGCGCGCCGTCGGGGACGACGACGAGCGCTCGGCCCGCGCCGTGGCCGATCCCGTGACCACCCCGCTGGGCCGGCTGGTGGGGCTGGAGGCCACGCTCCAGGGCGCCGACGTGCTGCTCACCTGGGCGGCGCTCGAGGGTGCGGAGAGCTACGAGGTCCGCCGGGACGACGAGCTGCTGGCCGAGGGGCTGACCGAGCCCCGCTACACCGACCAGGTGCCCCCGCTGGGCGAGCACGGCTACGAGGTGACCGCGGTCGACGAGGACGGCGGCGCCGGCAGCTCCTCGTCGGTGGCGGCCATCCAGACCCCCGGACCGTGGCTCGACGACTGGCGGATCGCCGCGGCCTTCCCCGACCTGGTGCCGGAGGAGCCCGGCGGCACCGCCCCCGACGGCGCGGTGTGCACCAGCGGCGTGCCGCAGGGCGCGGCGCGGCTCGTGGTCTGCGACCGCCCCGACGGCCTGCACCTGGAGATCGCCCAGTTCGCCGACGGGGCGCAGCAGGACGCCGCCGTGGAGCGCGTGCGCGACGTCGCCGAGCCGGGCAACCGCACCTGGCTGAGCGCCTCCGGTGACGAGGAGGGCGGCCTGTTCCTCAGCCGGCCCGACAGCCCGGCCCCGTGGCTGTTCCTCACCTTCTGGGACGGCGGCTACGAGCTGTTCGCCGTCCAGGCCACCTGGCCCGGGCACACCCTGGAGGAGCTGCAGACCCGGTGGCTGGCCCAGGCGCCGCTGCGCGACCAGTGACCGGCCGTCAGCTCGCCTTCGACGGCGGCTCGCCGGCGTCGATCGCCGCCTGGGCCTGCGCCGGGTCGTAGGCGCAGGCGTCGCCGACCTCGGTGACCGGCTGCGGGGCCGGCGCCTCCCCCGCCGGTGACGGCGGTGCGGACGGCGGCGGCGTGGTCGTGGGCGTCGTCCCGCCGCCGGAGAGCGCGTCGGCCACGATGGCGCGCATCCGGTCGTAGTCCGGGTACGCCGGGTTGATCAGCGTGTTGTCGAAGACGACGCTGCGCACCTCGGCGTCCTTGACCAGGAAGCCCAGGTCGACGAAGTCCTGCAGGGCCGAGCGGGGGATGTCGGTGGAGACGATGTCCTGCGTGGTGGCGGCCAGCTCCTGGTAGCTCTCCAGCAGGGTGACCGGATCGGCGGCGTCGATGATCGCGTCGATGGTGCAGCGCTGGCGGGCCATCCGGTCGTAGTCGGTCAGCCCGAACCGGCCGCGGGCGAACTGCAGCGCCCGCTCGCCGTCCATCAGCTGGTCGGGACCGGGGTCGATGTAGTCGTCGGGGAGCTCACCGGTGCCCGGGTCGCCGTTGATCGGCACGTAGTAGTTGACGTTCACGGTGATCCCGCCGAGGGCGTCGACCAGCCGCGCGAAGCCGTCGAGGTTGACCAGCACGAAGTAGTCGATGTGCAGGCCCAGGGCCTCCCCGACGCCGAGCTTGAGGAAGTCGGCGCCCGGGTCGTCGGTCGGGCCGAGGATGTCGGGGTACATCGCCGGGCCGTTGCGGTAGACGGCGTTGAGCAGGCTCTCGCTCTCGCTGCCGGCGTCGAAGCCGTCGGGGTAGACCTCGGCCAGGGGGCTGTCGGCCGGGAACGGCAGCTCCTCGAGGTTGCGGGGCAGGCTGAACAGCGTGGTGTCGCCCGTGCTGGTGTCGATGCTGGCGACGATCACCGTGTCGGTGCGCACGCCCTCACGGCCCGCGCCGCCGTCGCCGCCGAGCAGCAGCACGTTGACCCGCTCCTGGTCGCCGAACGGGTCGGGGACGTCCTCGACGGTCGCCGACTGGCGATCGTCGGCGAAGACGTCCTCGATGAGGCCGCGCTGGGCGACCGCGACGGTGCCGACGCGGTAGGCCGGATAGGCGATGCCGGCGACCAGCAGCGCCACGAGCAGCCCGCCGACGGCGTGCCGGCCGGCGGAGGTCCGGCGCGGGGTCAGGCACAGGTACTGCAGGACGACGGCCCCCGCCCACAGCACCGCGACCGCGACGAGGACGCCGAGCAGCCAGTTCAGCTGCTGCGGGTCGACCGCGATGCCGATCGCCGTCCGCCGGCCGGCCGTGGCCAGCCAGATCCCGGCGCCGACCAGGGCGAGGAAGAGCACGAGCACCGCGGCGCCGGTCCTGCGCCAACCGGCGGCCAGGAAGCCGGTGCCCGGGACGACGGCGCCGGCGACGGTCCACCCCAGCACCGCGCCCAGGCCCCGCCGCCGTCCGTCGCCGGCGCTGCGCCGCTCCGGGCCGTCGTCGGCGTCCCCGCGGTCGGAGCCGGCACCGCGCGGGGGTGGCGGGGGCGGCAGTGACGAGCGCGGCGACCCGATCGGTCGGGTCGCGTCGTCCGCATCGCTCACGCGCGGACTCCGGTCCGCAGGGCGGTCATCGGACCATCGTCCCATCCGAGGTGGCCCGGGAGGCGCGCTGCGGACGCCGGCGCCGGACGGCGACCTGATCACGCGCACCGTCCGCCACACCCGCGCGTGACACCGGTCGGACGGGGAACCCACAGGGGGCCGCCGGCGTCGTCCCGGGAGGGACCGGCCGGCCCCGCCCCGAGCCCCGGAGGTCCCCATGTCCCAGACGTCGGCGCAGGCAGCGGTCCTGATCGAGCTGGAGCCGGTCGTCGCGCAGAACCTCGACCGGCACATCGGCACGGCCAAGGAGTGGCACCCGCACGACTACGTGCCGTGGTCGGAGGGGCGGGACTTCGCCTTCCTCGGCGGCGAGGACTGGGCTCCGGAGCAGTCGCGGCTCGACGAGACGGCGAAGGCCGCGATGGTGACCAACCTGCTCACCGAGGACAACCTGCCCAGCTACCACCGGGAGATCGCCACCCGGTTCGGCCGGGACGGCGCCTGGGGGCAGTGGGTCGGCCGCTGGACGGCGGAGGAGAACCGGCACGGCGTGGCGCTGCGCGACTACCTGGTGGTGACCCGCGGCGTCGACCCCGTGGAGCTGGAGCGGGCCCGGATGGACTACATGACCGCCGGCTACGACTCCGGGGACAAGACCCCGCTGGAGGCGCTGGCCTACGTCTCCTTCCAGGAGCTGGCCACCCGTGTCTCGCACCGCAACACCGGGCGGGCCACCGGCGATCCGGTCGCCGACCGGCTGCTCGCCCGCATCGCCACGGACGAGAACCTGCACATGGTCTTCTACCGCAACCTCATGGCCGCGGCGTTCGACATCGACCCGGACCTCGCGATGCAGGCGGTGACCACGGAGGTCGTCGGGTTCGAGATGCCCGGCGCGACGATGGCGAACTTCCGGCGGAACTCCATGCTGATCGCCAAGGCCGGCATCTACGACCTGCGGCTGCACCACGACGAGGTGGTCAGCCCGGTGCTGCGCGCCTGGCGGGTGTTCGACCGCACCGACCTCGGCCCGGCCGGGGAGAAGGCGCGGGAGGAGCTCGCCGCGTTCCTCGCGGGGCTGGACGCGCAGGCGACCCGGTTCGTGGAGAACCGGGAGCGGTCCCGCGCCCGCGCGGCGGCGCGAGCGGAGTAGGAGGGCGCGGAAGACGCTCCCGTGGCACTCCACTGGGGCACCTGGCCGCGGTGTCGGCCGGTGGGCCGACAATGCCGTCGTGCGACTGGCCACCTGGAACGTGAACTCCATCCGCACCCGCGCCGACCGCGTCGCCGCCTGGCTGCAGCGCTCGGACGTCGACGTCCTGGCGCTGCAGGAGACGAAGTGCCGCGACGACCAGTTCCCCGAGATGGTGTTCAGCGCGCTCGGCTACGAGGTGGCCCACGTCGGGCACTCGCAGTGGAACGGCGTCGCGATCCTGTCCCGGATCGGGCTGGACGACGTCGAGGTGGGCTTCCCCGGCATGCCGACCTGGTCGGCGAAGGAGGGGCAGGAACCCGCCGCCGAGGCCCGGGCGCTCGGCGCGACCTGCGGCGGCACCCGCGTGTGGAGCCTGTACGTGCCCAACGGCCGCACGCTGACCGATCCGCACTACGAGTACAAGCTGCGCTGGCTCGAGGCGCTGCGCACCAGCGCGGCCGGCTGGCTGGCGGCCGCGCCGGAGCTGCCGGTGGCGCTCGTCGGCGACTGGAACATCGCCCCGCAGGACGACGACGTGTGGGACATGTCGGTGTTCAGCCACTCCACGCACGTCTCCGCACCGGAGCGGGAGGCGTTCCGCGCCGTCGTCGACGCCGGGTTCGCCGACGTCGTCCGGCCGCACGCGCCGGGGCCCGGGGTCTACACCTACTGGGACTACACGCAGCTGCGCTTCCCGCGCCGCGAGGGCATGCGGATCGACTTCGTGCTCGGCTCCCCCGCCCTGGCCGCCCGGGTGACCGGCGCCCGCATCGACCGCGAGGAGCGCAAGGGCAAGGGCGCGAGCGACCACGCGCCGGTGGTGGTGGACCTCACCGAGTAGGCGGGTCCGGCCGGCGGCCGGCCGGTGTTGTACGAGGTGATGACCGCTCCCGCGCTCGCCCCCTCCCGCCTCTGGACGCCGTCCCGCGTCCTCGTCACCCGCTCCGCCGCCGAGCGGCCGCACGGCCGGCGGATCCTCGACCGGCTGTCCGCCGCCGGCGTCTCCGACGTCGAGCTGCTCCGCGGCGACCGGTTGCCGAACCTGCGCGGGGACGGCGACCGCGCGGCGTTCATGCGGGCCAAGGACACCCTCGCCGTGGTCGTCGGCGCGCCGTCCCGGCGCAGCCTGCAGCCGATCCCGCCGTCGGCGGACTGGCGGTTCGACCTGGCCGAGGGCTGCCCCGCCCACTGCCAGTACTGCTACCTCGCCGGCTCGCTGTCCGGCCCGCCGGTCACCCGCGTGTTCGCCGACCTCGACGAGGTGCTCGACGGCCTGGACGGCTACGTCGGCCGCGGCGCGGTCACCTCGGGCACCGTCGAGCGCGGCGGCGAGGGGACGACGTTCGAGGCCTCCTGCTACACCGACCCCCTGGCCATCGAGCACCTGACCGGCGGGCTGGCCGCGGCGATCGCCCATTTCGGGACGCACGACTGGGCGGGCCCGGTGCAGCTGCGGGCGACCACCAAGTTCGACGACGTCGCCGGCCTGCTCGACCTCCCGCACGGCGGCCGCACCCGGCTGCGGTTCTCGGTGAACGCGGCGGCCGTCGCCCGCCGGTTCGAGGGCGGCACCGCTCCGGTGCCCGGCCGGCTGGCCGCGCTCTCGGCGGTGGCCGGCGCCGGCTACCCGGTCGGCGTCACGATCGCGCCGATCATGCCGGTGGAGGGCTGGCGCGAGGGCTACGGCGAGCTGCTCGACGGCATCGCCGCCGCGCTGCCGGCCGGTGCCGACCTGACCGTCGAGTGCATCACCCACCGGTTCACGCCGGGCTCGAAGAGCACGCTGCTGGACTGGTACCCCCGCACCCGGCTCGAGATGGACGAGGCCCGGCGGACGACCAAGCGCGGCAAGTACGGGGCGGTCAAGCACGTGTACCCGCGGGAGACGATGACCGAGCTGCGCTCCTGGTTCGAGCGCGAGATCGACGCCCGGCTGCCCGGCGCGCGGCTCCTCTACTGGACCTGAGGGCGGGCACCGGGCCCACGTAGGCTGGCGCCCCGTGCTCGTCCTGCTCCCCCCGTCCGAGACCAAGCACCCCGGCGGGGGCGGCGGCCCGCTCGACCTCGCCGCCCTCTCCTCCCCCGAGCTCACCGGGCCGCGGGCCCGCCTGGTCGACGCGCTGGTCGAGCTCGCCGGAGACCTCCCGGCCGCCCGCGCCGCGCTGGGCCTCTCCCCCCGCCAGGACGGCGAGATCGCGCTCAACGCGGCGCTGCGGACCAGCCCCACCCTGCCGGCGATCGAGCGCTACACCGGCGTCCTCTACGACGCCCTGGACGTCCGATCGCTGACCCGGGCCCAGCGTGCCCGCGCCGACCGGCGGCTGGCCGTCGGCTCGGCGCTGTTCGGCCTGGTGCGCGCGGGCGACCCGATCCCCGCCTACCGGCTGTCGGCCGGATCGGCCCTGCCGGGCCTGCCCACCCTGCGCTCGCTGTGGCGCCCGGCGCTCGGCCCGGTGCTCGCGGCGGTCGACGACCTCGTCGTCGACCTGCGCAGCGGGTCCTACGCCGCGCTCGCGCCGGTGCCGGGGGCGGTGACCGTCGACGTGCTCAGCGAGCGCCCCGACGGCACCCGGTCGGTGGTCAGCCACTTCAACAAGGCGCACAAGGGCCGGGTGGCGCGGCTGCTGGCCACCACGACGGCCGAGCCGGCCGACGTCGTCCGTCTCCGGGCACTGCTCCGGCGGGCGGGGTTGCACGTGGAACACGACGGCGGCACCGCGCTCACCCTCGTCGTCCCCGCCGACGCCGTGGCGTCGTAACGGTCACTAAGCGTCACGGGCGTAGTGACTTCCGTCGGATCGGTTGCCCGCAACGCGCATGCCGTGTCATAACTGACGCGTCGCGTCGCGATCGAGACGGGGTCCGCGACCATCTGCCCGCCACCACGGCCCTCGCCGGACAGGGAGCACGAGTGACGGAGTCCGCGACGGGCGGGCGCGCCTTCGCAGCGGAGCTGCGGGCCGACCGCCATCGCGTCCTCGCCGCCCGGCGGCTGCGGCCGGCCGACGCCGGCGTGCGCGCCCTCGACCGGCTGGCCGAGCTCGCCGCCCGGCTGCTCGGCACGCCGTCCGGCCAGGTCGCGCTGCTCGAGGACGTCCAGGTGGTCGCCGGCGGCGCCGGGCTGGCCCCCGGCGCGGTCGGCGGCGAGAGCCCGCTGGAGGACTCGCTGTGCTCGGTCACCGCGGCCGGTGGCGTCGACCTGGTCGTCGGCGACGCGCCGTCCGACGACCGGGTGCGCGAGCTGCCCCCGGTCACGTCCGGGCAGGTCGGCTCCTACCTCGGGACGCCCCTCACCGGTGACTCCGGTGCCGTGGTGGGCGCCCTCTGCGTGTTCAGCCCGGGGCCGCGGACCTGGTCGGACACCGACGTCGCCACCCTCCGGCAGCTGGCCGCCTCGGTGGTGACCGAGCTGGAGCTCGCCGCGCTGACCGGCGAGTACGAGAACGACCGGGTGCGCCACCGGCTGGCCGCCGAGGCCGCCGGCGTGGGCACCTTCGACTGGGACCTGCGCACCGGCGAGCTGGTGTGGGACGCGCGGCTGATCCGGATGTTCGGCTACTCCCCCGAGACCTTCGACTCGACCATCGACGCCTTCAACGAGCGGCTGCACCCCGACGACCTCGTCCGGGTCACCGAGGCCCTGCGGGCGAGCATCGACACCCTCGGGGACTACGAGGCCGAGTACCGCGTCGTCCTCCCCGACGGCAGCACCCGCTGGGTCCAGGCGCGCGGACGCACCCTGGCCGACGACAACGGCACGGCGATCCGCGTGCTCGGGGTCGCCTACGACACCACCGAGGCGCGCGCGGTCGACTTCCGCGTCGCGCGGGTGCTGGAGTCCATGCCGGCCGGCTTCTACTCCCTCGACCACGAGTGGCGCTTCACCCACGTCAACGCCGAGGCCGAGCGGTTGCTGGGCCGCACGCGCGAGGAGCTGCTCGGCCGGGTGCTGTGGGAGGCCTTCCCCGCCGCCGTGAACAGCGCCTTCGAGGACAGCTACCGGGAGGCGGTGCGCACCGGGCGCCCGGTGTCCTTCGACGCCCACTACCCCGCTCCGCTGAACGGCTGGTACGAGCTGCGCGCGTGGCCGAGCCCGGAGGGCCTGTCGGTCTACTTCCTCGAGGTCACCGAGCGCCGGAAGGTGCAGGACCGCGCCGAGCAGGCCGCCCAGCGCCTGGCGCTGCTCGCCCAGGTCAGCGCCGAGCTCGCCGGCAGCCTCGACGCGCAGGTGGCGATCACCCGGCTGCCGCGGCTCGTGGTCCCGGCGCTCGCGGACTGGTGCATCGTCACGGTCGTCGACGAGGACGGCCGGCCCCGGGACGTCGGCTCGTGGCACACCGACCCGGCGATGCGCGGGCTGGTGGAGCGCTACGCCGCCGGCCGGCTCGACGTCATGCCCATGACCGGGCCGGTGCCCCGCGCGCTGCTGACCGGCGAGCCGGTGGCCGCGCCCGCGACCGACGTCCTGGCCCTGCTGCCGCCGGGCGAGGTCCGCGACGTGCTGACGGCGCTGCGCCCCGGCGGCGGCATCGCGCTCCCGCTGCGCGGACGGGGCCGGACGCTGGGCGTCCTGAGCCTGTTCCACCGTAAGGGCTGGCAGCCGCGCCAGGAGGACCTCGCCGCGGCCCAGGACGTCGCCGACCGCGCCGGGCTGGCGCTGGACAACGCCCGGCTGTACGCGCAGCAGCAGCAGCTGGCCGAGGGGCTGCAGCGCAGCCTGCTCACCGAGCCGCCGGAGCCCGATCACGCCGAGATCGCGGTGCGCTACCTGCCCGCGGCCGAGGCCGCCCGCGTCGGCGGCGACTGGTACGACGCCTTCCTGCAGCCGGGCGGGGCCACGATGCTGGTCATCGGGGACGTCGTCGGGCACGACACCGCGGCGGCCGCGGCCATGGGCCAGCTGCGCGGCCTGCTCCGGGGCATCGCGACCTACAGCGACGCCGCGCCGGCCGAGGTGCTGCGCGGCCTGGACGCCTCGATGGCCGTGCTCGACACCCGGGTGCTGGCCACCGCGGCCGTCGCCCGCTTCGAGCAGACCCCCGACGAGCTCGCCCGCGGCGTGACCCGGATGCGGTGGGCCAACGCCGGGCACCTGCCCCCGCTGGTGATCAACCCCGACGGCAGCGTGGCCGAGCTGGCGTCGTGGAAGGGCGACCTGCTGCTGGGCGTGGATCCCGGGGCCCGCCGGCTGGAGTCGGTGGTGACCCTCGACCGCGGCGCGACCGTGCTGCTCTACACCGACGGCCTGGTGGAGCGGCGCGACGCCGACCTCGACGCCGGCATGGTCCGGCTGCGCGAGGCGCTCCTGGAGTGCGCCGGGCTGCCGCTGGAGCAGCTGCTGGACGAGGTGCTCGAGCGACTCGTGGACGGCCGCCCGGAGGACGACGTCGCCCTGGTCGCCGTCCGGCTGCACCGGCAGGACCGGCCGCGACCGGTCGAGGCCGGCCCGAACGTCGTGCCCGACGTCGTCCCCCCGGACCTCGCGAGCTCCTGAACCTCTGCCAGGCTCGGGCGGTGAGCGACGACCTCTGCCTGCGCCCCGCGACCGAGCTGGCCGCCCTGCTGCGCACCCGGGAGCTCTCGGCCCGCGAGCTGCTGGAGGCCCACCTCGAGCGGATCGAGCGGGTGGACCCGGCGGTCAACGCGATCGTCACCCTCGACGCCGAGGGCGCCCGTGCCGCCGCGGACGCCGCCGACGCGGCGCTGGCCGGCGGCGAGCCGGTCGGCCCGCTGCACGGCCTGCCGGTGGCCCACAAGGACACCCACGCGACCGGCGGGATGCGCACGACCTGGGGCTCGCCGCTGCACGCCGACACGGTGCCCGAGCGCGACGAGCTCGTGGTGGAGCGGCTGCGCCGGGCCGGCGCCATCCGGATCGGCAAGACCAACGTGCCGGAGTTCGCCGCCGGCTCGCACACCTTCAACACCCTGTTCGGCGCCACCCACAACCCGTACCGGCACGGGCTGTCGGCGGGCGGGTCCAGCGGCGGGGCCGCCGCCGCGCTGGCTGCGGGGCTCGTGCCGCTGGCCGAGGGCAGCGACATGGGCGGCTCGCTGCGCAATCCGGCGGCCTTCTGCAACGTCGTGGGCCTGCGCCCGACGCCGGGCCGGGTGCCCACCTGGCCCGCGCCGCTGGCCTGGTCGACGCTGTCGGTGCAGGGCCCGATGGGCCGCACCGTCGCCGACGTCGCCCTCACGCTCTCCGCCCTGGCCGGCCCGGACCGGCGGGTGCCGATCGCCCTGGACGACGACGGCGCCGGGTTCGCCGCTCCCCTGCCGACGGAGCTGACCGGCCTACGCGTGGCCTGGGCGCCCGACCTGGGGGGCCGGGTGACCGTCGACCCCGCCGTGACCGCCACGCTCACCGCGTCGCTGGGCGTCTTGGCCGACCTCGGCGCGACGGTCGAGGAGGACTGCCCCGACCTGGGCGGCGCCGACGAGGTGTTCGGCACCCTGCGCGCCTGGCTGTTCGAGGCCTCGTTCGGGGAGATCTCCCGCCGCTCGCCGGAGCAGGTCAAGGAGTCCATCCGCTGGAACGCCGAGATGGGGGCACGGCTGACCGGGGCCGACGTCGCCCGGGCCGAGCAGCTGCACACGCAGCTGTACGAGCGGGTCGTCGGGTTCTTCGACCGCTACGACGTTCTCCTGGCACCGACCACCCAGGTGCTGCCCTTCCCCGTCCAGCAGGAGTACCCCACCGAGATCGCCGGCGTCCGGCTGGACAACTACCTGGAGTGGATGCGCTCCTGCACGCTGATCTCGGCCACCGGCTGCCCCGCGCTGTCGGTGCCGGGCGGGTTCACGCCCGACGGGCTGCCGGTGGGCCTGCAGGTGATCGGCCCGCCGCGGGCCGACCGGCGGGTGCTCGAGGTGGGGCACGCGTTCGAGCAGGCGACCGGCTTCGGCCGGCGCCACCCCGACCTCTGACGCCGTCTACGGCTCTCTAGCGGCAGGACGAGACAGGCGCAGACAGGTGCATCGAGGCGGCTACCGCCGTCTGGCGCCGTCTGGCCGCCTGGCTAGACGGCGCTAGAGATCCGCAGACGGACCTCGCTACGGCCCGTCCGACCCGGCCGGGTACTCCTGCAGCGGCACCTCCCCCGCCTCCCACGCGGCGAGGATCGGCTCGACGATCCGCCAGCACTCCTCGGCCTCGGTGTCGCTGATCGAGAGGGTGGTGTCGCCCGCCAGCAACTCCCGCAGGAGCAGCCCGTAGGCCGACAGCCGGGCCGGGGGCAGGTCGAAGTCCAGCGCGCGGCGCTCGAGGTCGAAGGGGTCCCCGGCGCCGTTGACGTTGATCTCCAGCGAGACGGCGTCGGGGTCCAGCCGCAACCGGAGGACGTCGGGCTCGGCCGGCTCGGCGAACGGCACGTGCGGCGCCGGCCGGAAGCGGAGGACGATCTCGTGCCGGTCCGCGCCCAGGGCCTTGCCCGAGCGCAGCCGGAACGGAACCCCGCGCCAGCGGTCGTGGTCGATGGTCACCGTGTACTCGGCGAGGGTCTCGGTGCCGCGGGCGGGGTCCACGCCCTCCTCGGCGGCGTAGTCGGGCAGCTCGCGACCGGCCACGGTGCCGGCCGTGTAGCGGGCGCGGAGGGTGTCCCGGGCCATGTCCTCCGGGGCGCGCACCGCGCGCAGCACCGCGGTCCTGGCCGCCGCCAGGCTGGGCCCGTCGACGGCGGCCGGCGGCTCCATCGCCACGACCGCGAGCTGCTGCAGCAGGTGGTTCTGCAGCATGTCCCGCAGGGCGCCGGCGGTGTCGTAGTAGCCGGCCCGCCCCTCGAGCCCGAGGGTCTCGTCGAAGACGATGTCCACCCGCTCGACGTGCTCGGCGTTCCACAGCGGCTCGAACACCCGGTTGGCGAACCGGAGCCCGAGGATGTTGAGGACGGTGGGCATGCCGAGGAAGTGGTCGGTGCGGAACACCCGTTCCTCGGGCACCAGCCGGTGCAGGACGGCGTTGAGCCGTACCGCGTCGGCCCGGTCGCGGCCGAACGGCTTCTCCACGGCGACGACGGCGCCCTCGGGGAGCCCGGCCTCCTCCAGTGCCTCCAGGGTGGGCAGGAAGACCGTGTTGGGCAGCGCCAGGTAGAGCACCGGCGCGGTCCCGGCGCGCTCGAGCGCCCGGCCCAGGTCGCCGGCGTCGGTGACGTCGCCCTCCACGTGGGACAGCCGGTCCAGCACCGCCTGCCGGACGTCCTCGGGCACGCGGCCGCCGTGCTCGGCCAGCCGGTCGGCGGCCCAGCCGCGGTACTCGCCGTCCGACCACTCCTCCCGGCTGACGGCGAGCACCGCCAGCCCGTCATCGAGGTCGCCGGAGCCGCAGAGCTCCGCGAGGCCGGGCAGCAGCAGCCGGCCGGTCAGGTCACCGGTGCCGCCGAGGACGACGAGCGTGCGTGTCACCCGGGCTGGCTGCCCATCCGTCGCACGTCCGAACCGGGGCGTTCCACCACCGCCTCCGCCGGCGGACGGCGCAGCAGGCGACGGCCCGGCGGAATGCCCGGCGAGGGCTCCCAGCAGATCTCCTCACCGGTGTCGGCCAGCCGCCACACCGAGACCGGCCGCCGTCCCCACCGGTCCACGTGCGCCGCTCGACCGGCCGGGCGAGCTGCGCGGCGAACCAGGCGTGCGCCTCGTCGGCCAGGGTCGCCGGGGTCCGCGACGCCCCGGCGAGGTCGACCTCCTCGAAGAGGTCCAGGGTGTATCCCCACGTCTCCCACGTCACCGCCCGGAACGGCCGGGCCACGTCCACGCCGACCTGGAGGGTCGGCCGGGCCTGCGTCGCCGTCAGGCCGGGGACCTCGACCACCACCGCCAGGCAGTCGAGGCGCTCGCAGACCTCCGCGCGGGTGGCCGTCGACGGTGCGTCGGCCAGGCCCCGCTCCGTGCACGCCGCCCGCAGCCGCGCGAGGAACGCCTCGTCGGCATCGCCGCGCCCCCGTCCGGCGAACCAGGGACCGGACACCGCCGGGCCTCAGCCGGTGCGGCGCAGGCCGCGCAGCGTCCGGACCGCGACGATCAGCTCGGCGAGCTCCTGCCGGTCCCCCGCGGCCAGTTCGGCCAGCTGTGCGGCGGCCCGGCGCTGGCCTGCGTCCCAGCCGTCCACCCACGCCGCGACCAGCCGCTCCGCCGACGCCTCCCCCGCCGCCCGGCCCACGACCTCCGCGGTGAGCGCCGCCTCCTCGCTCGACAGGTCGTCGCGCAGGCTGGCCCGGGCCATCGCCGGCCACCGGCGGTCCCGCGGCAGCGCGATCACCCGCTCCCGCAGCGGCACCAACCCGAGCCGCTCGGCCAGGCACTGCTGCACCTGCCCGGCGAGCTCGATCGGCGCCCCGGTGCGCTCGGCCACGACCGCGAGGTCCAGGGCCGCGGGCAGCAGCGGCGCGGCGGCGACCTCGGCGGCCAGCTCCGCCGGCACGCCGGCCCGCTCCAGCCGCGCCGACCGCTCGGCGTACCCGGCGGCCTCGGCCCCCAGCAGCCAGCCGGGCAGGCCGGCGCGGACCGTCGCCACCGCGGGGGCGAACCGGTCCGTCACGTCCCCGATCGGCGCGGGCTGCTCGGCGGCGAGCGCCGGCAGGCGCAGCAGCCAGCGGGTCGCCCGCTCGGCCAGCCGGGTCGCCTCGGTGCGCAGCTCCACCTGGACGGCGGCCGGCACCCGGTTGTCCAGCGGCCGGACGGCGTCCCACAGCCGGTCGACGTCGAAGACGGCCCGGGCGACGGCGTGCGCCCGCACCACCCCGGCCAGGCCCACGCCGGTCTCCTCGCGCAGCCGGAACAACCCGGTGATGCCCGCCGTGTTGACCGTCCGGTTGGTGAGGACGGTCGCGACGATCTCCCGGCGCAGGGGGTGCCCGGTCAGCTCCCGGGGGAAGCGCCGGCGCAGCGCCTCCGGGAAGTACTCGACCAGCAGGTGCTCCAGCGCGGGGTCGTCCGGGAGCTCGGAGGCGAGCACGGCGTCCCCGGTCTCGAGCTTGGCGTAGGCCAGCAGCACCGACAGCTCCGGCCCGGTCAGCGCCTGGCCGCTGCGGCGCCGCTCGGCCAGGGCCCGGTCGTCGGGCAGCGCCTCGACCGCGCGCACCAGCCGCCCGGAGCGCTCCAGCGAGCGGAGGAACCGCTCCCCCGCGTCCAGCAGGCTGCGCGCCGCGGCGACCTCGCCGGCCAGCGTGGCGTTCTGCGCGTGGTTGTCGGTGAGGACGGCGGCGGCCACCTCGTCGGTCATCTCCCCGAGCAGCGCGGCGCGCGCCTCGGCGTCCAGCTCCCCCCGGGTGACCGCGCCGTTGAGAGCGATCTTGATGTTCACCTCGTGGTCGGAGGTGTCCACGCCCGCGGAGTTGTCGATGGCGTCGGTGTTGACCTTCCCGCCGGCCAGCGCGAACTCGACCCGGCCGCGCTGGGTCAGCCCGAGGTTGCCGCCCTCCCCCACGACCCGCACCCGCAGCTCGCGGCCGTCGACCCGGACGGCGTCGTTGGCCTTGTCGCCGGCGTCCAGGTCGCTCTCCGTGGACGCCTTGACGTAGGTGCCGATGCCGCCGTTGAACAGCAGGTCCACGGGCGCCAGCAGCACCGCGCGGATGAGCTCGACCGGCGACAGGCTGTCGACGCCGGCCGGGAGGCCGAGGGCGGCGCGCATCGGCTCGCTGACCGGCACCGCCTTCGCCGTCCGCGGCCAGACCCCACCCCCGGGGCTGATGAGCGCGGGGTCGTAGTCGGCCCACGAGGACCGCGGCAGCCCGAACAGCCGCCGCCGCTCGGCGAAGGACGTCGCCGCGTCGGGCGTCGGGTCGACGAAGACGTGCCGGTGGTCGAAGGCGGCGACCAGGCGGATGTGCTCGGACAGCAGCATGCCGTTGCCGAACACGTCGCCGGACATGTCGCCGATGCCGACGACGGTGAACTCCTGGCTCTGCACGTCCAGGTCGAGTTCGCGGAAGTGGCGGGTCACCGACTCCCAGGCGCCCCGGGCGGTGATGCCCATGGCCTTGTGGTCGTAGCCGACCGAGCCGCCCGACGCGAAGGCGTCGCCGAGCCAGAAGCCGCGTTCCAGAGCGACGGCGTTGGCGAGGTCGGAGAAGGTGGCCGTCCCCTTGTCCGCGGCGACGACGAGGTAGGCGTCGTCCCCGTCGTGCCGGACGACGCGCTCGGGCGGCACGATGCGCCCGTCGACCATGTTGTCGGTCAGGGACAGCAGCGCGCCGATGAACAGGCGGTAGCAGGCCTGCCCCTCGGCGAGCACGGCGTCGCGGTCGCCGGAGGCCGGTGGGCGCCGGACGACGAAGCCGCCCTTGGCGCCGGTGGGCACGATGACGGTGTTCTTCACCATCTGCGCCTTGACCAGGCCGAGCACCTCGGTGCGGAGGTCCTCGTGCCGGTCGGACCAGCGCAGCCCGCCGCGGGCGACGGCACCGAAGCGCAGGTGGATGCCGGCCACCCGGGGCGAGCTGACCCACACCTCCCGCTCGGGCCGCGGCTCGGGGAGGTCGGGCACCTGCGCGGGGTGCAGCTTGATCGCCAGCGGGGCGGGCTGGGTGGCCGACATGGCGTAGTACGTCGTCCGCTGGGTGGCGAGGACGGCGGCCAGCAGCGAGCTGAGCACGCGGTCGGCGTCCAGCGACTCGACCCGGCCGATCGCCGTGCGCAGCGAGGCGACCAGCTCGTCCTGCCGGGCGGTCCGCCCGGCCCCGCGGTCGGGGGAGAACCGGGTCTCGAACAGCGCGACCAGCTGGGCGACGACGTCGGGGTGCGCGGCCAGGGTGGCCTCGACGTAGGCCATGCCGAAGGGCAGCCCCGCCTGGCGCAGCCACTGCACGTAGGCGCGGACCACGGTGACCTGCCGCCAGTTCAGCCCCGCCAGCGACACCAGCGCGCCGAGGCCGTCGTCCTCGGCGTCGCCGCGCCAGACGGCCTGGACCGCCTCGGTGAACCGCTCCGGCAGCGTCCCCGGGAACGGCAGCTCGCCCGCGGGCACGCTGAGGCCGAAGTCGTAGATCCAGGCCGGCGGTGCGCCGATCCGGTCGATCTCGTACGGCCGCTCGTCGACGACGTCCACGCCCATGTGCTGCAGCACCGGCAGGACGTCGGAGAGCAGCAGCCGCTCCCCCACCCGGTAGACGGTCAGCCGCGGCTCCCCGCCGCCGTCGCGCGGCCGGCGCAGCCGCATGCCGAGCTCGCCGGGCGGCAGGGCGTCGAGCCGGTCGAGGTCCTCGACGGCGGTCGCCGCCGAGAAGTCCTCCTGGTAGGCCGCGGGGAAGGCGTCGGCCACCCGGGCCAGCTCCCGCTCGGCGCCGGCACCGTGCCGGGCGGCCAGCGCGTCGGTGAGGTCGTCGATCCAGCTGCGGGCGGCCGCGGCGAGCCGGGCCTGCAGGTCCTCGACGTCGACCTCGGGCAGCGCCGGCACGCCGCGCCGGGGCACCGGCGGGCGGACGACGAAGTGCAGCCGGGCCAGCACCGACTCCGTGGACCGGGCGGTGAACTCGATGCTCGAGCCCCCGAGCCGCTCGAGCAGCAGCTGCTGCATCGCCAGCCGCACCTCGGTCGTGTACCGGTCGCGCGGCAGGTAGACCAGCGCCGACCAGAACCGGCCGAGCGGATCGCGGCGGAGGAACAGCCGGGTCTGGCGCCGCTCCTGCAGGTACAGCACGGCGAGCGCGACCGGCAGCAGCTCGTCGCTGCCCACCTGCAGCAGCTCGTCGCGCGGATGGGTCTCCAGGACGTCGAAGAGCTCCTTGCCGGTGTGGCTGTCGGCCGGCACGCCGGAGCGCGCGATGACCTGGGCGACCCGGCGGCGCACCAGCGGCACGTCGCGGACGCTGCCGGCGTAGGCCGAGGTGGTGAACAGGCCCACCAGGCGGTGCTGGCGCCGCGGACCGCCGTCCTTCCCGGGGAGGGTGACCGCGACCAGGTCCAGCCAGGCCCGGCGGTGCACGGTGGCCCGCAGGTCGGCCTTGGTGACGGTGAGCAGCGCGTCGCCCAGCCCCGCCGGCGCCTCCGGCAGGGCGGCGTCACCGGACATGTCGGTGTCGCTGCGCAGCATGCCCAGCCCGCTGCCCGGCACCGGCCGGGCCGCTCCCCCGCCGGCCGGCAGCTGCACCTCGCGGGCGCCCAGGAGGACGAAGGAGCCGCCGGTCAGCCAGCGCAGCAGAGCGGCCGCCTCGGCCGGGTCGGTCGCGGGATCGGCGTCGGGATCGGCCGGGCCGTCGGCGCACGCGGCCAGCCGGTCGGCCAGCTCCCGGGCGCGGGCGCGCATCCGGTCGGCGTCCTCGTCGACGGCGCGGACGTCGGCCAGCACGGTGCGCAGGCCGGCCACCAGGTCGCCGGAGGCCTCCTCGTCCAGCGGCCCGTCGAGGACGACGGCCATCCATGACTCGGCCAGCGCGTCGGGGCCGCAGCCGGCGGGCTGGGCGCTGTCGCAGAACGCGCGGATCCGGCCGGCGACGTCGCGGCGGACCACGACGATCGGGTGCACCACGTGCTGCAGCCGGAAGCCCTGCCGGACCACCTCGGCGGTCACCGAGTCGACGAGGTAGGGCATGTCGTCGGTGACCACCAGCACCATGGAGCGGCCGGCGGCCGTCCCGCCGGGCAGCGGGTGCACCTCCACCGTGGCCGAGCCCTGCGGCCGGACCGCCGCCACGCGCAGGTGGCGGAGCGCGAGGGCGGCGAGGTCGGCGGGGTCGTGGTCGAGGACCTCGGCGGCCGGCTCGCTCCAGTAGTAGCGCTGCAGCAGCGCCGGCACGTCGGCCGGGGTGCAGCCGGCCGGCAGCGAGCCGTCGGCACCGGCGACGGCGCCGGCCGCGGCCTGCTCCAGCAGCCGGCGCTTCTGCTCCTGGGCGGCCTCGAGGGCGGCCAGCTCGGTGGACTCGTCGGGATCGGCCGCGCCGGTGGTGCTGACCATGGACCGACGCTAGCCCCGCCGGTGGGCCCCGTCACTCGGGACGGGACGGCGCACCGGACCGGCGTCGTGCGCCGAACTGTCAGTCGCGGTCGAACAGCAGGTCGAAGGCCCAGCTGACCAGCGCGAGGACGAAGCCGCCCAGCAGCGCGGTGCCGAACCCGTCGACCTGCAGCCGGTCCGAGAGGGCCGCCGTGAGGCCCAGCATCGCCGCGTTGATCACCAGGTAGAACAACCCGAGCGTGAGCAGCAGGAACGGCAGCGACAGCAGCTTGAGCACCGGCTTCACCACCGCGTTGACCACGGCGAAGATGAGGGCGATCCAGAGGAAGGTGCCGGTGATGCCGAGCGGCGCGTCCTCGTTGCCCACCACGGTGATGCCGGTGAGGTACTGGGCCACGAAGTAGAACGCCGCGGCGAGGACGACGACCTTGAGCGCGAATCTGATCACTCGGCGCACGCTAGCGGGGCCGGAGCCGGCGACCGGCCGTGTCGGGGGATCTGGGGTTCTCTAGCTGGCACGCTAGACGGCCGCAGACGCCGGTCGAGAGGCTGCGGCGCGACACGCCCTACCCGGTTCTACCGATCTCTAGAGCCGCCGCTAGACGAGGCCATACGGTGCTCGACGTGGACCCCGTGCGGAACCCCTACGCCCCGGGCGCCGGCCAGCGCCCGCCCGAGCTGGCCGGCCGCGACGACGAGCTGTCGGCCTTCGACGTCGTCCTCGAGCGGATCGCCCGGGGCCGGCCGGAGCGCTCGCTGGTGCTCACCGGGCTGCGCGGCGTGGGCAAGACCGTGCTGCTCAACCAGCTGCGCTCGGCGGCGATCGGCCGCGGGTGGGGCACCGGCAAGATCGAGGCCCGGCCCGACCAGCCGCTGCGCCGGCCGGTGTCCTCGGCGCTGCACATGGCGCTGCGCGAGCTGCGCCACCCCGACCAGGAGTCGATGGACGCCGTCCTCGGGGTGCTGAAGGCGTTCGCGTTGCGGCAGGCGCCGGACGCCAAGGTGCGTGACCGCTGGCAGCCGGGCATCGACGTCGCCGCGGCCAGCGGGCGGGCCGACTCCGGCGACATGGAGATCGACCTGGTCGAGCTGCTGAGCGACGCCGCGGGGCTGGCCGCCGACGTCGGCAAGGGCGTGGCCCTGTTCATCGACGAGATGCAGGACCTGCAGGCCGACGACGTCTCGGCCATCTGCGCCGCCTGCCACGAGCTGTCGCAGCAGGGAGCTCCGCTGATCGTGGTCGGGGCCGGGCTCCCCCACCTGCCGGCGGTGCTCTCGGCGTCGAAGAGCTACTCGGAGCGGCTGTTCCGCTACCTGCGCATCGACCGGCTGGACCGCCCGGCCGCCGACCGCGCGCTCCTGGCGCCGGCCGAGCGGGAGGACGTCACCTTCGAGGCCGACGCCCTCGACGCGCTCTACGCCGCCGCGGACGGCTATCCCTACTTCGTGCAGGCCTACGGCAAGGTCACCTGGGACCTCGCCGCCACCTCCCCCATCACCGCCGCGGACGTCGCCATGGCCGCCCCGGTCGCCGAGGCCGAGCTCGCGGTCGGCTTCTTCGGCTCGCGCTACGACCGCGCGACGCCGGCGGAGCGGGAGTACATGCACGCGATGGCCGAGCTCGGCGGGCCGCAGGGCAGCGCGGTCGCGACGTCGGAGGTGGCGGTGTCGCTGGGCCGCAAGCCGGCCTCCCTCTCCCCCGCGCGGGACTCGCTGATCAAGAAGGGGCTGGTCTACTCCGCGGAGCGGGGGCAGATCGCCTTCACCGTCCCGCACTTCGGCCGGTACCTGCTCAGCCACCCCGACTGAGCAAGGACCTCCCTGCCCCCCACCGCTCGCACGCTCGCGGCGGGCCCCTGCAGGGAGGCCACGCAGGGATTCGGACGGCGGGCCCGCGGGCAGGGAGCCGCCCGTGCCGACGTGGGTGGAAGCAGGACTGTGGGGCCTGCTCGGCGGCGGTGCGCTCGTGCTGGGCGCGCTGGTCGCCTGGTTCGTGCGGGTGCCCCCGGCCGTCATCGCCACGGTGATGGCGTTCGGCTCCGGCGTGCTCGTCTCGGCGGTCGCCTTCGACCTGGTGCAGGAGGCCGCCGACACCGGCGGGCTGGGCGCCACGGCGATCGGCTTCCTGGGCGGCGCCCTGGCCTACGTGGGCGCCAACGCCCTGCTCGCCCGCCGCGGCGCCCGGCACCGCAAGCGGTCGGGCGGCCAGCAGCCCACCGAGGACGAGCAGTCCGGCAGCGGCGCGGCGATCGCGGTCGGCGCGCTGCTGGACGGCGTCCCCGAGAGCGTCGTCCTCGGGGTCGGGCTGCTGGCCGGCGGCGGGGTGAGCGCCTCGGTGCTCGCCGCGGTGTTCATCTCCAACGTGCCCGAGGGCCTGTCCAGCGCCGCCGGCATGAAGCGCAGCGGCCGGCCGGCCGGCTACGTCTTCGGGGTGTGGGGCGGCATCGCCCTGGTCAGCGGGCTGGCCGCGCTGCTCGGCTACGTCGCCCTGGGCAACGCTCCCCCGGAGGTCATCGCGGTCATCACCGCGGTGGCGGCCGGCGCCATCCTGACCATGATCGCCGACACGATGATCCCGGAGGCGTTCGAGGAGACCCGGACCTGGACCGGGCTGATCACCGGCCTCGGCTTCCTCGTGGCCTTCGCGATCGACGTGGCCGGCGGCTGAGCCGCCCGCTCAGCTCAGCAGCGCGGACGGGCTGCCGGCGGCGGTCACCACGGCGCCGGCGGGCACGCCGGAGGTGCGGACGGCGAGGACGGCGACGTCGTCCTCTGCCCCCTCCCCCAGCATCTCCGCCAGCAGCAGGTCGCACAGCTGGTCCAGCGGCGCCTCGCCGTGGCGGGCGAGCAGGGCGCGCACGCGGTCGCGGCCCTCGTCCAGCAGGATCCCGCGGCGCTCGAACAGGCCGTCGGTGAACAGCAGCAGGGTGCTGCCGTCGGGCAGCGGCGCCACGCCGTCGGCCCGCGGGCCGCGCCAGCCGATGCCCAGCGGCGGCCCGACGGGCGCGGAGAGGTCGCGCACCTCGCCGTCCGGCGTCAGCAGCAGGGGATCGGGGTGGCCGGCCGAGGACCAGCGCAGCGACCGGGCGCCGGTCACGTCGTGCTCGACCCGGCACACCAGCGCGGTGGCCATCGTGGCCACGCCCAGGCCGACCAGGGCGTGGTCGACGCGGCGCAGCACGCCGGCCGGCTCCTCGAGCCGGTCGAAGGCGATGCCCCGCACGAGGGTCTTCACCTGGCCCATGGCGGCGGCGGCCTCGATGTCGTGGCCCATGACGTCGCCGATGACCAGCACCGTGTCGCCGTCGGGCTGCAGGAAGGAGTCGTACCAGTCGCCGCCGACGGAGACACCGCGCGTGGCCGCCCGGTAGCGGACGGCGGTGTGCAGGTCCGCCTGCTGCACCGGCGGGGACAGCAGGCTGTGCTGCAGCCGCTCGGCGATCTGCTGGTTGGCGACGGCGAGCCGGGCGTTGTCCAGGGCGAGCGCGGCACGGCGGGAGGCGATCTCCGCGGTCCGCAGCTCCACCTCGGTGTGCGCGCCGCGGTCGGGGCCGTTGACGAGGGTCAGCGCCCCGAACACCTCCCCGCGGGCCACCAGCGGGAACGCCGCGACCGCCGCCGGGCGCAGCGGCTCGAGCTCGGCGCGGGCGCGCGGGTCGGCGACCATCTGCTCGACGTGGGCGCTGGTGAGCTGGGGGATGACCACCGGCCGCGCGCTGCGCAGCGCCGTGGGCACCGGTGCGGTCGGCCGGTTGGTGCGCACGCGGGCGTCGGCGTAGGCGTGCATGGCCGGGGCCAGCGCCGGGTCGCGGTGCGCGCGGCCGACGTCCCGGCGGGTGCCGTCGGGGTCGACCACGCTGACCAGGCACCAGTCGGCCAGCAGCGGCACGACCAGGTGGGCGAAGCGGGCGACGGCCTCGTCGGTGTCCAGGGTGGAGGTCATGGCCTGGCTGATGTCGCCGAGCAGCATCAGGTGCCGGCCGGTGCGCTCGGCCTCCGCGGCCGCCTCGGCAGCGGCCTGGGCGGCCGCCTCGCGGGCGGCGACCGCGGCGCTGCGCTCCTCCTCGGTGCGGCGCCGGGCGGTGACGTCGTCGTAGGTCACGACCAGCCCGGCGTCGGTCAGGAAGGCGGCGGCCTCGAACCACTTGCCCAGGGGCTCGAACCACGCCTCGGTGCTGCCGGACTCGCCGGTGGCCCGCACGCGGGCGTACAGCTCCTGGAACGGGCTGCCCACCGCCTCGGGGAACTCGTCCCAGACACCCCGGCCGACCAGCCCGCCGACGGTGCGCCCGAGGACGGCGGCACCGGCCGGGTTGATGTAGCGGAAGCGCCAGGCCTCGTCGAGGACGAAGAGGGGCCGGTCCATGCCCTCGACGGCCTGCACCAGCAGGTCGCCGGGCGGGAGCCCCGCCGTGTCCCCGTTCATGGGACCCACTGTGCCCCATGGAGTGCCGTATCCCGGCACGCCGCGACCGGACGGGCTGCGCGAGCACCCCGTGAGGGGGAGAGAACCGTCACGCCCGCTACCGATCCGGTACGCGCAGGGTTGAGCCCGCACACCGGTGGGCACCGAGGAAGCGGACCCAGACACCGGTTTCCGACGGGGGAGAGGCATGGCTCGCACTGCATGGCCACTGCGGCCGCTGCCCAACGGGCGCGGGGAGGTCTGGCGCTGGGAGCTCGGCTCGCTGGCCGAGCTCCCCAGGGCCCGGGCGGCCCTGCGCGGGCGGCTGGACGGCGTGGGCTTCCCGCCCGAGCCGGACGAGGCGGGGGAGCAGCTGATCCTCGCCTTCGACGAGCTGGCGTCCAACGCGCTGCGGCACGGTGAGCGCCCGGTGGTGGCCACGGTGATCGCCGGCAGCGGCGGGTGGCTGCTCGACGTCAGCGACCGGGCGTCGGACGTCATGCCCGCCCCGGCCGTCGACCGCGACCCGGCCCGCGGCGGCCTGGGGCTGCACCTGGTGGCCCGGCTGTCGGTGGCGCACGGCTGGTACGTCGACGACTCCTGCAAGCACGTGTGGGCCTGCCTGCCCACCACGATCGAGGACCGCGAGCCGGTCCTGGCCTGACCGGGCCCGGACGTACCGCGGCCCCCGACGCCTGAGGCTGTCGGGGGCCGCGGTGGCTCTGTGTCACGGGATGACGAGCGAGAGCCCACCCTTCCCGTACCCGGGGATCTCGACGGCGAGGTCGAGCCGGTTGAACGCGGCCAGCATGCCGGCGATGTCGCCGGGCAGCTCGTCGCCGGGGGCGTAGAGCTTGTACAGCTTCGAGTGCGGGGCGCCGGGCACGTTGAACAGCGCCGAGAGCACGTTGACGACCTCGTGCAGCGCCTCGGTGAGCATCGAGGTCAGCTCGCCGTCCTCCTCGACGGCGTCCTGGACGCCCCCGGGGGGCAGCATGGCCAGCGCGCCGCCGCTGTAGGCGGACAGGCCGAGGTCCATGACGCACAGGGCATTGATGGACAGCTGCGGGTCGACGTAGACGGCCACCGAGACCGGCGACTTCGCCGTCGGCGTGACCGGCGCGCCGGGGGCCACCGCCACCGGCTTGCCGACCAGGCCGGTCAGCATGTCCTTGACGTCCTTGTTGGCCGGGAGCACCACGGTGCCGGTGGTCATGCGATCACGCCCTCGAGCGCGTCCTGGAAGGTCTCCTCGTTGAACGGCTTGGCGATGAGGAACAGCGCGCCGGCGTCGGCCGCCTTCTCCCGCATCTCGGCCGAGCCCTCGGAGGTGACGAACCCGAACGGGACGGTCGAGCCGGAGGAGCGCAGCGCCTGCAGGCACTCCAGGCCGGTCATGTTGGGCATGTTCCAGTCCGACAGGACCAGGTCCGGGCCCTCGCTCCGGACCTTGTCGTAGGCGTCGCGGCCGTCCTCGGCCTCGACGATGTCGTGGCCGTCGTAGCCGGCCTGGCGGAGCGTGCGGATGACGATCTGCCGCATGACGCGGCTGTCGTCGGCGACCAGGATCTTCACAGGGACACCTCGTTCTGCGGGGCGGGGGACAGGGCACCGGCGGAGCCCTGCGCACGGATGGTCAGCGGCTGGCCGCGCCAGAGGACGTCGACGCGGCACGTGTCGGCCTCGGGGCCGGCGGGCGGGGTCGGCCCGACCTCGGGCAGGCCGAGGACGGACGGTCCGGGGAGGACGGCCTTGACGTTGCCGCCCACCACGTTGGCGATCTCGCCGAGGGCGTCCTCGACGTCCTCGGTCTCCAGCACCTCGGGCGCGTGCTCCTTGAGCATCGCCCGGGTGAGCTCGGCGGCGGTGTCGCGGCCACAGGTGACCACGACGCTGCCGTTCCACGGGCCGACGATCTCGACCCAGGAGCTCAGCGTCTCCGCCGGCAGCGGCGCCGGCAGCGGGACGAGCAGCTCCTCCTCGCCGACCAGGGCCGCCCACGCCTGCTCGGCGATCTCCTGGACGGTCGCCTCGTCGAGCAGCGCGCTGATCAGCGGGACGTCGGACACACTCACAGCGGAACCCCCTGGGGGAGCAGGCCGAGCAGCGCCAGCTTGTCGGCGATGGCGTCGGCGGTGAACGGCTTGATCACGTACTCGTGCGCGCCGGCCGCCAGCGCCCGCACGATCTGCCCGTGCTCGCCCTCGGAGGTGACCATCATCAGCGTCACCGCCCGCCAGGCGGGGTTGGCACGGACGGCGGAGACGAACTGCAGCCCGTCCATCACCGGCATGTTCCAGTCGATCGTGCACAGCTCGGGCACCCAGCCCTCCTGCAGCACGTCGAGCGCCTCGCGGCCGTGCCCGGCCTGGCGGGTCTCGTAGCCGAACCCCTCCAGGGTCCCGGACACGATCCGTCGCATGGCGCGTGAGTCGTCGATCACCAGAGCACGCACTGGTCAGGCCCCCTTCAGCGGGCGGTAGGCGGAGCTGCGGCCGATGACGACCCGCTCCCAGGAGTCGTCGACGCCGAGCGTGGTCTCGGCGGCTCCGAGGAACAGCCACCCGTCCGGGCGCATGAGCGCGCGGACGCGGCGGAGGATCGCCTGCTTGGTCGGCAGGTCGAAGTAGATGAGGACGTTGCGCAGGTAGACCACGTCGAACGGGCCCATCCGCGGCAGCGGCGCGGCGAGGTTGCACTCGCTGGCCGTCACCATGCGGCGCAGCGTCGGGGAGACCTCCCAGTCGGTGCCGGCCCGGGTGAAGTGCCGGACCAGCATCGGGGCGGGCAGGCCGCGGTTGACCTCGAGCTGGGTGAACCGCCCGGCGCGGGTGCGCTCGACCATCTCGCGGGAGAGGTCGGTGGCGGTGATGGAGACCCGGGCGCCGGCGTTGGGCAGCGCGTCCTCCAGCAGCATCGCGATCGTGTAGGGCTCCTGGCCGCTGGAGCAGGCCGCCGACCAGATCTGCAGCCGCTCGTGCGGGGAGCGGGCGGCCTGCAGCGCGGGCAGCACCGTGGTGGTGAGCGCGGTGAACGGGTCGCCGTCCCGGAACCACGAGGTCTCGTTGGTGGTGAGCGCCTCGACGATCCTCCGGGTGTTCTCCGGGTTCGGCCGGGTGCGGACGCTGTCGACCAGCGCGCCGACGTCGGCCATGCCCATCTGCCGGGCGATCGGCAGCAGCCGGGCCTCGACCAGGTACTCCTTGCCCGGCTGGAGCACGATGGCGCTCTCCCGGTGCACGACCTGGCGGACCCAGTCGAAGCTGGTGGCGGTGAGTGTCATCGGGTGCCTCCGGCGGCCAGCGGTGCCAGGCGGCCGGGAGCCGCGCCGGGGGCGGGCGCGATCCGGGGGCCGGTCAGGGAGCGGGTGATGGTCTCGGCGATCCGGTCCAGGGGGAGCACCTCGTCGGCGAAGCCGGCGGAGGCCACGGCTCCGGGCATGCCCCAGACGACCGACGTCGCCTGGTCCTGGACGACGACCGAGCCGCCGGCCTCGCGGATGCGCCCGGCGCCGAGCCGGCCGTCCGAGCCCATCCCGGTGAGGACGACGCCGAGCACGGCACCGTCGAAGGCGTCGACCGCGGAGCGGAACAGCGGGTCGACGGCCGGGCGGCAGAAGTTCTCCGGCGGGCCCTGGCTGAGCATGGTGGTCAGCCCGCGGGGGGTGTTCCGGATGGTCAGGTGGTGGTCGCCCGGCGCCAGGTGCACGGTGCCGGGGGCCAGCGGCGTGCCGTCGACGGCCTCGACCACGCGCAGCGCGCAGAGCCGGTCCAGGCGCTGGGCGAACTGGCGGGTGAAGACCGGCGGCATGTGCTGCACCAGCAGGATCGGCACGGGCAGCGTGGCCGGCAGGGCGGGGAGGACCTTGGCCAGGGCCTCGGGACCGCCGGTGGAGGAGCCGATGACCAGTACCGCCGGCGCCTTGGCCGGGCCGGAGCGGGGAGCCGCCGGGCGCGGGGGAGCGGCGGCGGGCGCGGGCCGGGCGGGGCCCGGGGTGACCGGGCGGCCGAGCAGCGCCTTGATCTTGGGGATCAGCTGCTCGCGGACGCTCTCCATCGACTGCGCGACGCTGCCGACGTTGGCCGGCTTGGTGACGTAGTCGTTGGCCCCGGAGGACAGCGCGTCGAGGGTGGCCGAGGCGCCGCGCTCGGTGAGCGTGCTGAACATGATGATCGGCACCCGGCTGCGGGTCGCCCGGATGGCGCGTACCGCCTCGATGCCGTTCATCTCCGGCATCTCGATGTCCATGGTGATCAGGTCGGGCTTGAGCTGGTCGAGCTTGCCCACGGCGATCCGGCCGTTGACAGCGGTGCCGACGACCTCGATGCCCGGGTCCTCGGACAGCACGTCGGTGACGATCTTGCGGACGACGACGGAGTCGTCGACCACCATCACCCGGATCGGGTTCATCCGTCCTCCTGCTCCTGTCGTGCCAGCCGACAGGGGCTGTTCGGTTGCTGTATCGGCACCAGTGACGGGCCCTTGAGACGAATCCCGGCCCGGTGCCGCGAACGTCCGGAGGCCGCTCGCTCTTCTCGCCTGTCCCAGGAGTTCTCGGCTGTCACAAACGTCTCCTGAACCGATGCCGCGCATTCGTTACGCGATTCCGCGCGACCGTTCCCCGCGGGGGCGCCTCGGCCATTTGTCGACAATTCCGGAAATGCGTCGACAGCGCGCTGAGCTGCGCGTACGCGGCCTCCGGCGGTCCGCCGCGCGTCGGTCAGCAGACCGCGGGGACGAGGTCGTCCGCGCACCACAGGAACGGTGCGGCAGGCGCTCGGCGCCCGGCGCCGCATCGGCGCACTCGGGCGGGTGCGACCTCAGCGGCGCCGGAGTGCGAGCACGAGACCGGCGGCGCCGCAGGTCCCACCCAGGACGGCGAGCGCGGCCAGCACCCACCCGAGGACGACGTCGCCCTCGGCGAAGGCGCCCGCGGCGGCGATCAGGACGCCGACGGCCATGACGACGGCTCCGAGACACAGGAGCCCGGGGCCGAGGCGGTCCACCGGCCGGGCGGGGATCAGGCGGCGGTGACCCGCCGCCACGGCGCGAGCAGCACGCCGAGCGCGCTGGCGTCGAGCAGGTCGGCCATGGCCAGGCCCTGCACGCACCCGGCGACGGCGTTCCACACGCCCTGGGCGCCGTCCCGGCCGTCGAAGCCGGCGTCGCCGAACGCCTGGACGGCGAGCAGCTGCGCGGCGGCCAGCGCGCGGGTGCGGCCGGAGACGTGCGCGGCCCACGAGGCCTCGTGCATCGCGGTCGCCCACGGACGGCGCTCCGCGCGGCCCTCGTCGACGGCCATCCGCCAGCGGTCGCGGCCGGCGGCGTCGGTGGCGGCCAGCGCGGCCAGCAGCCCGCGGACCTCACCGGTGGCCGGGCCCAGGTCGTGCTCGACGGCGGGCAGCGCACCGTCGGCCACGGCCAGCGCGAGCGGGCCGGTCAGCTGCCGGCGCACCAGCGGGGGCAGCACCTCGGCGGCCCAGGAGCCGACGGCGGCATCGGCCAGCACGTCGGCCGCGGCGTCGGCGACGTCCTCGTCGACCAGCCGCAGCGCCGGGTGCTCGGGGCCGAGGACGTCGTCGCGGAGGAGGCGCTCGAGCGCCGGCGCGTCGCCGATGGTGCCGCGCTCCAGCTGGTCGACCAGCACCGCGGCGCGGTCGGCCCCGGCCGCGGCGTTGCGCAGGTGGGGCACCGCGACGGCGAGCTCCCGCGCCCGGCGGCTGCGCACCGCGTGCACCGCCCGCTCCTCGCGCGGCCGGCCGGCCACGGGGTGCACCTGCGCCAGCGCGCCGAGCGTGGCCGCGTCGGCGCCGAGCCCGGTCAGCAGCACCTCGGCGACCTGCCGGCCGAGCGGCAGGCGGACCAGGTCGAAGCCGAGGGTCGCAGCACTGACGAGGGTGTAGGGCACGGTCGCCTCCAAGAGTGGGTCGACCCATGCTGTCCGTGATCGCCGGGACACGCCATGCCGCGGTCACCCGATCGCTGGAGCGCCCGGACGAACACTCTGCGTGTCCCCAGCACATCTGTCAGCATGCCGTCACGCGCAGTGAGCGGCTGCGCGTCCGGAACGCGCGAGACCCCCGCCGCTCCTCGGGTGGGAGCGACGGGGGTCTCGGCGGCCGCGGGTCAGGCGCTGACGGCCTTGTGCACGTCCAGGGCCAGCAGCAGCTGCCCGTCGAGCTTGAACGCCCCGCGGATCAGCTCGCGGGCGGTGCCGTCGAGGGTGTCCGGCGGTGCCTCGAAGTCGGCCGGGTCGACGTCGACGACGTCGGCGATCGCGTCCACCAGCAGGCTGACCGCCTCCCCGTGCAGCCGGACGACGATGACGACGGCGTCGGTGCCCTCGGGCCGCGGCGGGCGCCCGAGCCGCTCGCGCAGCTCGATGGCGGTGACCACCTGGCCGCGCAGGTTGATCAGGCCGGCGACGGCGGCAGGCGCCAGCGGCACCCGGGTCAGGCCCTGGCTGCGCAGCACCTCCTGCACGTGCGCCACCTCGACGCCGTACAGGTCGCCGTCCAGCCAGAAGGTGGCCAGCTGGCCCCCGACGGCGGGGGCGGCCGCCTCGGTCGCGGTGCTCACGTCAGACCTCCAGGAAGTGGGCCGGGACGGCGGCGGAGGCCGCGACGTCGGTGGGTGCGGTGTAGAAGGCCGGGTCGGCGGCGAGGATCGCGGCCCGGACGTCGAGCAGCTCGGTGACCTTGTCGCCGAGGACGGCGGAGCCCAGCAGCCCCATGTCGTCGATGTCGCTGCGGACCGCCGCCTCGCCGTCGACGATGTCGAGGATCTCCTCGACGACGATCGCGACGCTGCGGCCGTGGTCGCTGTAGACGATGACCTCGAGCACCTCGCGCTCGGTCTCGCCGTAGGCGCCCAGGTGCCGGTCCAGGCGGACGATCGGCAGGATCGCGCCGCGGTACTGGACCACCTCGCGGTTGCCGACCCGCTCGACGGACTCGGCGCGGACCTGCTCCAGGCGGGTGACGGTGTCCAGCGGGATGGCCACCCGCCGGCCGCCGCCGATGCTGGCCAGCAGCATCCGCTGCCGCTGCCCCTCGCGGTCCTGCGCGGCGGTCGCGGCGGCCACGCGGGCCTCCTGCCGCTCGGCGCTCTCGGTGCGCAGCGCCCGCCGGGCGAGGGCCTGGACGTCGAGGATCAACGCGACGGTGCCGTCACCGAGGACGGTCGCGCCCGAGTAGAGCCCGATCGCCTTGAGCTGGCCGCCGACGGCCTTGACCACGATCTCCTCGGTGTTGATGACCCGGTCGACCACCAGGCCGAAGCGCCGGCCCTCGGAGCGCAGCACGGCGATGACCACGTGGCCGTCGTGCCGGTCGGAGCGCAGGCCCAGGACGTCGGTGAGCCGGACCAGGGGGAGCAGCTCCCCGCGCAGCCGGTAGACCGGCGCGCCGCCGACCTCCTCGACCGCGGTGGCGGCCTTCTCGGCGTCCAGGCTGACCAGCTCCTGCAGGCTGATCTGCGGGATGGCGTACCGGTCGCCGGCGCACTCGACGGTCAGCGCCGGGACGATGGCCAGGGTCAGCGGGATCCGCAGCCGGCAGACGGTGCCGCGGCCGGGCTCGGACTCGACCTCGATCGTGCCGCCGATCGACTCGATGTTGGTCTTGACCACGTCCATGCCGACCCCGCGGCCGGAGACGTTGGTGACCGCGGCGGCCGTGGAGAACCCGGGCAGGAAGATCATCTGCAGCACGTCCTGCGCGCCCATGCGGGCGAGCTGGTCGGCGGTCACCAGCCCGCGCTCGACGGCCTTGGCGCCGATCCTGGCCGGGTCGATGCCCCCACCGTCGTCGGCGACCTCCACCACGACCTGGCCGCTCTCGTGCTTGGCCCGCAGGGTCAGCACGCCCTCGGCGGGCTTGCCGGCCGCGCGGCGGCGGTCGGGGCTCTCGATGCCGTGGTCGACGGAGTTGCGGACCAGGTGGGTCAGCGGGTCCTTGACCGCCTCGAGCAGGGTCTTGTCCAGCTCGGTGTCCTTGCCCTCCATCTCCAGCCGCACGGTCTTGCCGCACTGCAGGCCCAGGTCGCGGACGACGCGGGGGAGCTTGGACCAGATGTGGTCGATCGGCTGCATGCGCGTCTTCATGACGCCCTCCTGCAGCTCGCTGGCGATGAGGTTCAGCCGCTGGGAGGCGCGCAGCAGATCGGTGTCGGTGGAGCGGCCCACGTACTGGACGATCTGGTTGCGGGTGAGCACCAGCTCGCCGACCAGGAGCATCAGCTCGTCGAGCAGGTCGACGTCCACGCGGATGGTGCTGTCGGCGACCGCGCGGCGGGCCTGCCCGCCGCCCTCGGTGGCGGGGTGCTCGGCGGCATCGTCGGCCGGCTCGGCCGCCGCGCGGGGGGTGGGGACGACGGCGGCGGGCACGGGGGCCGGCGCGACGACGGGCTCCTCGACCTCGACCGCGGACAGCACGACCTCCTCCACGACCTCTTCCACGACGTCGTCCTCGACGGGCTCCTCCGCGGCCGGCACCTCGACCACCGGCACCTCGACCACCGGCGGCACAACCGCGGCGGCCGGCTGGTCCTCCATGGCGGCGCTGATGTCGGCGACCACGTCGGACACGTCGACCGAGCCCTCGCCGCCGGTCGCCTCGATCGAGGCCAGCAGCGAGCGGACGGTGTCGACCATGCGCAGCAGCACGCTGGTGCGGGCCGGGGTCAGCTCGAGGGCGCCGTCCCGCAGCCGGGAGAGCATGTTCTCCCCGACGTGGGTGACCTCCTCCAGCCGGTTGAACGCCAGGAAGCCGCTGGTGCCCTTGATCGTGTGGATCGTCCGGAAGATGCTCGACAGCCGCTCGCGCGAGTCGGGCTCCTGCTCCAGGGCGACCAGGTCGGTGTCCAGCTGGTCGAGGTTCTCGTGACTCTCGACCAGGAACTCCTCGACGATGTCGTCCAGACCGTCCACGGGGTTGCCTTCTCTCTCGCTGCGACGGGACTGCGCGTCCCGTGGGTCTTCGGCGCCCGGCCTGCCGTTGTTGAGGTGAACGGCGGCCGACGGGCGTCCGGATCGGTTATCGGCACCCGTCCCCGGCAGCCGGCATCGCCGGCCGCCGGGCGGGTGGTGGATCAGTAGGTGAAGCGGCCGACGGTGGTGCGCAGGTCGGCGGCCATGCGGGAGAGCTCGTCCACGGCGGTCCGGGTCTGGGTCAGGGCCTGGGTGGTGGACTCGGCAGCGGTGGAGACGCCGGTGATGTTGGCGGCGATCTCGCCGGTGCCGCCGGCCGCTTCCTGCACCGACCGCGACATCTCGTTGGTGGTCGCCGTCTGCTCCTCCACCGCGCTGGCGATCGTGGTCTGCCGGTCGGAGATCTGCGCGACGATCTGCGAGATCTCCCCGATCGCCGTGACGGCATCGCCGGTGTCGGCCTGGATCGCCTGCACCCGCCGCGCGATGTCCTCGGTCGCCTTCGCCGTCTCCTGCGCCAGCTCCTTCACCTCGTTCGCCACCACCGCGAAACCCTTCCCGGCCTCACCGGCCCGGGCCGCCTCGATCGTGGCGTTCAGCGCCAGCAGATTGGTCTGCTCCGCGATGCTGGTGATCACCTTCACCACGTTGCCGATCTCCGCCGAGCTCTCCCCCAGCTTCGCGACGGTGGCCGTCGTCGTCTCCGCCGCCGTGACGGCGCGCGCGGCCACCTCCGACGCCTCCGCGGCGTTGGTCGCGATCTCCCGGATCGAGGCACCCATCTGCTCGGCACCCGCGGCCACGGTCTGCACGTTCCGGCTGACCTCCTCGGCCGCCGAGGACACGACACCCGACTGCGCCGAGGTCTCCTCCGCCGACGCCGAGATCTGCGCCGACGACGCCGACAGCTCCTCCGAGCTGGCCGCCACCGCGTCCGCCGAGGCCACCACCGAGGCCATCACGCCGCGCAGCTCGACCAGCGCCGCGTCGAGGGACGCCGCCATCTGGCCCACCTCGTCGCCCTGCTGGACGCCGGTGTGCACGGTGAGGTCGCCGGCGGCCAGGCGCTCGGCGGACCACCGCACCCGGGCGAGGCCGGCCGAGACGCCCCGGCTGATCAGGACCCCGGCGAGGACCGCGGCCACGATGCCGAGGGCCAGCACCACCACGAGCACCAGGCGCGTGTCCGTGTAGGACTCGTGCGCCGCCTGGGCGCTGTCCTCCGCGGCCTGACGCTGCCGCTCGACCAGGTCGCGGAGACCGGTGTCCACGGCCTCCGACAGCGGCTGGTACTCCTCGACGATCACCTGGTTGGCGGTCACCACGTCGCCCACGGCGTAGGCCGCCGCGATCCGGTCCCGGGCGTCGAAGTACGCCGTCACGTCGTCGGACAGGGCGTCCAGCTGGGTCAGCTCGGACTCCGGGGCGATCCCGCGGAGCTCGTCCAACGCCGCCAGCACCCCCTCCTCGGCGACCCCCGCGGCCGCCATCTCCGCCTCGGCGTCCACGTCGGGCAGCAGCGACTGCACGTTGTGGAACTGGTTGTTCAGCATCTGGAAGCGGGCCTCCTGCGCGGCGGCACTGCCGAGCAGGTTGGTCTCGTACAGCTCCTGCACGGAGTCGGCGGTGCTGCTGAGGGCGGTCAGCCCCAGGACGCCGACGGTCGTGGCCGCGACGGCGCCGACCAGGGCGACGCCCAGGACCTTCACCGAGACGCGCACGTTCTTCAGGCTCAGCCGGGTGGAACTCATGGCACGGGGTCTCCGTCGTCCGGGGTGGGGGATCAGTAGGTGAAGCGGCCGACGGTGGTGCGCAGGTCGGCGGCCATGCGGGAGAGCTCGTCCACGGCGGTCCGGGTCTGGGTCAGGGCCTGGGTGGTGGACTCGGCAGCGGTGGAGACGCCGGTGATGTTGGCGGCGATCTCGCCGGTGCCGCCGGCCGCTTCCTGCACCGACCGCGACATCTCGTTGGTCGTGGCCGTCTGCTCCTCCACCGCGCTGGCGATCGTGGTCTGCCGGTCGGAGATCTGCGCGACGATCTGGGAGATCTCGGCGATCGCGGTCACGGCGTCGCCGGTGTCGGCCTGGATCGCCTGCACGCGGCGGGCGATGTCCTCGGTCGCCTTCGCCGTCTCCTGCGCCAGCTCCTTGACCTCGTTCGCGACCACCGCGAAGCCCTTCCCGGCCTCACCGGCCCGGGCTGCCTCGATCGTGGCGTTCAGCGCCAGCAGGTTCGTCTGCTCCGCGATGCTGGTGATCACCTTGACGACGTTGCCGATCTCCGCCGACGACTCGCCGAGCTTCGCGACGGTCGCGGTGGTGGTCTCCGCGGCGGTGACGGCGCGCGCGGCGACCTCGCTGGCCTCCGCGGCATTGGTCGCGATCTCCCGGATCGACGCACCCATCTGCTCGGCACCGGCCGCCACCGTCTGCACGTTCCGGCTGACCTCCTCGGCCGCCGAGGACACGACACCGGACTGCGCCGAGGTCTCCTCCGCCGACGCCGAGATCTGCGCCGACGACGCCGACAGCTCCTCCGACGACGCGGCCACCGCGTCCGCCGAGGCCACGACCGTGGCCATGACCGCGCGCAGCTCGCCGACCGCGCCGTCCAGCGCCCGGCCCATCCGGCCGAGCTCGTCGTCGGTGGTCAGGCCGCTGGTGACGGTCAGGTCGCCCGCGGCGAGGGCCCGGGTGACCTCCTCGACCCGGCGGGTGGAGCGTGAGATGCCGGCGGCGACGAACCAGCCGAGGCCGGCGGCGACGGCGATGCTCACGACCATGAGGATCAGCGCGAAGGTGCGCTGGGACTCGTAGTCCGCGCGGATCCCGTCCCGGGCCGCGGCGGCGTCGGCCATCTCGATGTCCCGGAGCTCCTGGAGGTCCGCGGTGACCTCGTCGACCACCGGGCCCACCTGGGTGTCGTTGGCGGTGACCCAGCCGCGGACGTCGGTGGCCAGGGCCAGCGGACCGAGGACGTCCTCCTGCAGCGTGTAGTACTCCTGCATCCCGGACTCGACCTCGTCGACCAGCCGGGCGCGCTCACCCCCCAGACCGGTGGCGGTGTACGCCTCGAGCGCGGCCGCGAAGTCCTCGCGGTACCCGTCGACGATCGCGAACTTCTCGAGGGTCTCGTCGGGCGTCGCCGCCAGCAGCGCGTTGCGGGTGGCCACCCGCATGTCGCTGAGGATGCCGTCGACGTCGGCCGCGGCGACCGCGCCCTGCAGGTTGCTCTCGTAGAGGCTGTCCGCGGCGTCGGCGGAGCCGCTGAGCGCCTGCATCCCGAGGACGCCGACGGCGGTGGTGGCGACCGCCCCGATGGCGACGGTGCTCAGGACCTTGGTCCGCAACCCTCGGTCACCCCACCAGGAGCTGCCGGGACGCCGGGCCGGGGGAGCGGCGGCTGCCGGGGGAGGGGTGGGGCGGTTCATGACTGTCTCCTGCGCGGGAAAGGCCGGGGAAGGGCCGGGGGGGGTCGGGCTCACGACGAGAATGGAGGGGCTACAGCAATTCCGGGGGACGCCCGTAATCGCGTGTCGTTAACGATTCGGACACGGGCGGAATCGGCCCGATGAACGGTGGCCGACGCATTGCCCGCGGCATGTCGACATGCGGCCACCGCCATTCCAGCAACCATTCCGGCGAATTGTCGACACGGCGACCCGGGCGTCGGTCAGTAGGTGAACCGGCCCACCGTGGTGCGCAGGTCGGTGGCCATGCGGGACAGCTCGTCGACGGCGACGCGGGTCTGGGCGAGCGCCTCGGTCGTCGTCTCGGCGGCGGTGGAGACGCCGGTGATGTTCTCGGCGATCTGCCCGGAGCCGCCGGCGGCCTCCTGCACCGACCGGGCCATCTCGCTGGTGGTGGCCGTCTGCTCCTCCACCGCGCTGGCGATGGTGGTCTGCCGGTCGGCGATCTGGCCGACGATCGAGCTGATCTCGGCGATCGCGCTCACCGCCGCACCGGTGTCGCCCTGGATGGCCTGCACCCGCCGGGCGATGTCCTCGGTCGCCTTCGCCGTCTCCTGGGCCAGCTCCTTGACCTCGTTCGCGACCACCGCGAAGCCCTTCCCGGCCTCGCCCGCGCGGGCGGCCTCGATCGTGGCGTTCAGCGCCAGCAGGTTCGTCTGCTCCGCGATGCTGGTGATCACCTTGACGACGTTGCCGATCTCCGCCGAGCTCTCGCCCAGCTTGGCCACCGTCGCCGTCGTCGTCTCCGCCGCCGTCACCGCCCGCGCCGCCACCGCGCTCGCCTCGGCCGCGTTCTGCGAGATCTCCCGGATCGACGCACCCATCTGCTCGGCGCCGGCCGCCACCGTCGCCACGCTGCGGGATACCTCCTCCGCCGCGCCCGACACCACGCCGGACTGGACGCTGGTCTCCTCCGCGGACGCCGCGATCTGCGTCGAGGAGGCCGACAGCTCCTCCGAGCTCGCCGCCACCGCCTGCGCGGATGCGTCGACCCCGGCCATGACGGCCCGCAGCTGCTCCTGCGCGGTCGCCAGTGCCGCGGCCATGCGGCCCAGCTCGTCGGCCGACCGCACCTCCGGGAGGACGGTCAGGTCTCCCGAGGCGAGCGCCTCGACCGATCCCTGCACCGAGCGCACGGTGCGCACCAGGCCGCGCACCACCACGACCGCCAGGGCGCCGGAGACGAGGATGCCGACCCCGACGAGGACGATGATCGTCCACACGGCGCGCGTGGCGACGGCCGCGTCGGCCGCCACGCCGACCGCCGCGGCCTCGGCCTGGGCGGAGCTCTCGCTCTTGATGCCGTCGAGCGCGTCGTCGCCGATGCCGCGCACCGACGACTGGTACAGCGCGCCGAAGGCGGCCGCCTGACCGGCGTCGGCGAGCGGGAACAGCTGGGTCGTCGCGGCGTCGACGAAGGCTTCCGCCTCCTCGCCGAGGGCGTCGACGGCGGCCGGCTCCTGCGCGTGCGGCCGGTAGGCCGCGAGCCCGTCCTCGAACTGCGCGTAGCGGTCCTCGACCTCCTGGCGCAGCGTCGCCCGGACGTCGGGCGCGGCCACCCCGTACTGCAGCACCCGCGCGCGGATGCCCTGCAGGTCCCGCTGGACGGTCGCGAGCTGGTCGGCCGGCGCGATGTGCTCCTCGTACATCGCGTGCTGGGAGTCGCTGAGCGAGGTCACCTGCTCGGCCGCCACGGCGGCCGTGGTGAGCCCGACGACGGCGAGCAGGCCGAGCGCGGCGCCGAGCTTCACCCCGACCGGGCGGTCGGCGAGCCAGCCGCCGGAGCGGTGCGGTCGGGACGGGAGGGCGGATGCGGTCATGACGGGACCCCGGATCGAGGAAGGAGGGAGGAGGGGGAGCCCGGTCCCGCGGCGGCGCGGGCATCGACGAGCGGTTGTGCGTGGGGAATGTAGGTCCCCGACCATTCCGTCCGATGCCGATCCGACGGCGTGTCGGATCGGCATCGGGGAAATGCCGGTGACCGTTTCCACCGGTGTCGACTTGGCGATGTCACGCCGTTCCGGGGACCGGTTCCGACCATTCCGGAACGCGCTGGGAATGGTCGGGTCCGCCCCGGCGGCCGGCCGGGGCCGGCCGCCGGGGAACGGGTCAGTGGACGAACGTGCCGACGGTGCTGCGGAGGCCGGCGGCCATCCGGGAGAGCTCGTCCACCGCGGCCCTGGTCTGGGTCAGCGCCTGGGTGGTGGCGTCGGCGGCGGTGGAGACGCTGGTGATGTTCTCGGCGATCTGCCCCGAGCCGCCGGCGGCCTCCTGCACCGACCGCGACATCTCCTGCGTGGTGGCCGTCTGCTCCTCCACGGCGCTGGCGATGGTGGTCTGGCGGTCGGCGATCTGGCCGACGATCGAGCTGATCTCGGCGATCGCGGAGACGGCGTCCCCGGTGTCGGCCTGGATCGCCTGGACGCGGCGGGCGATGTCCTCGGTCGCCTTCGCCGTCTCCTGCGCCAGCTCCTTCACCTCGTTCGCGACCACCGCGAAGCCCTTCCCGGCCTCACCGGCCCGGGCGGCCTCGATGGTGGCGTTCAGCGCCAGCAGGTTCGTCTGCTCGGCGATCGAGGTGATCACCTTGACGACGTTGCCGATCTCCGCCGAGCTCTCGCCCAGCTTGGCCACCGTCGCCGTCGTCGTCTCCGCCGCCGTGACCGCCCGCGCGGCCACGGACGAGGCCTCGGCCGCGTTCTGCGAGATCTCCCGGATCGAGGCACCCATCTGCTCGGCGCCCGCGGCCACCGTCGCCACGCTGCGCGACACCCCCTCCGCCGCGCCGGCGACGACACCGGACTGCGCCGACGTCTCCTCGGCCGACGCCGAGATCTGCGCGGAGTTGGCCGACAGCTCCTCCGAGCTCGCGGCGACCGCATCGGCGGAGGCCCGGATCTCGGCGACGGTGCCCGCCATGGTCGCTGCGGCGGTGTTCAGCGCACCGGCCATCTGCCCCAACTCGTCCCGGCCGCGGACCTCGAGCCGGGTGGTGAGGTCACGGGCGGCGAGCCGCTCGAGCGCCCGCTGGACGCGCCGGACGCCGCCGACGATGCCGCGCGACACGAACCAGGCGAAGCCGCCTCCGAGGAGGAGGGCGACGGCGGAGACGACCAGCGACACGGTGATCGTCTCGGACTCGGCCGCCTGGGCCTCCGCCCGGGTGCTCGCCACGCGGGCGTCCACCGAGTCGACCAGCTCGGTCATCGCCTGGTCGAGGACGTAGAACACGTCCCACTTCTCACCGGTGGAGACCGCGTCGCCCTCGTCCAGCCGGCCGGCCGCCCAGAGCTGGAAGATCTGGTCGTTGTAGTCGCTCATCTGCGCCCAGTTGGCCTCGATGGCGTCCAGGCTGTCGCGGCCCTGCTGGTCGAGCAGGTCGCGGTCGAGGTCGAACAGCCGCTCGAAGCCCTCCGCCCCGTCGCGGTAGTTGGGCACGTTGTCCCCGGTGGGCGCGGCGGCCACGGCGCCGCCGTCGACCCGGGCGCGCCAGGCGGTGATGTTCTGCCAGTTGGCCGCCCAGAGCAGGTCGTAGCGCGCCGTCTCGACGGTGCGCTGGACGTCCACGGCGGCGGTGGCCTGCGCGTCGAGGTCCGCGATCCGGGAGGCGCCGACGATGCCGGTCACCGTCGCGGCGATCAGGCCGCAGACCAGCGCGGCGCTGACCGCGGCGATCCGGGTCGCGATGCCCCGGTCGCGGTACCAGTGGCGGGCCGGCGGCCCGGTCGGGATGGTCACGGTGGGAGGTCTCCTCGGGGATCAGTAGGTGAAGCGGCCGACGGCGGTGCGGAGGCCGGCGGCCATCCGCGAGAGCTCGTCGACGGCGACGCGGGTCTGGGTCAGGGCCTGGGTGGTGGACTCGGCAGCGGTGGAGACGCCGGTGATGTTGGCGGCGATCTCGCCGGTGCCGCCGGCGGCCTCCTGCACCGACCGCGACATCTCCTGGGTGGTGGCGGTCTGCTCCTCGACGGCCGAGGCGATGGTGGTCTGGCGGTCGGAGATCTGGGCGACGATCTGGGAGATCTCCCCGATCGCGGTCACGGCGTCGCCGGTGTCGGCCTGGATCGCCTGCACGCGCCGTGCGATGTCCTCGGTGGCCTTGGCCGTCTCCTGGGCCAGCTCCTTGACCTCGTTGGCCACCACCGCGAAGCCCTTCCCGGCCTCACCGGCCCGGGCGGCCTCGATGGTGGCGTTCAGCGCCAGCAGGTTCGTCTGCTCCGCGATGCTGGTGATCACCTTGACCACGTTGCCGATCTCCGCCGAGCTCTCCCCGAGCTTGGCCACGGTCGCGGTGGTGGTCCGCGCGGTGGTCACCGCCCGGGAGGCGACCTGCGAGGCCTCCGCGGCGTTGCTGGCGATCTCCCGGATCGAGGCACCCATCTGCTCGGCACCCGCGGCCACGGTCTGCACGCTGCGGGAGACCTCCTCGGCCGCGCCCGAGACGACACCGGACTGGGCGGCCGTCTCCTCGGCCGACGCCGAGATCTGCGCGGAGTTGGCCGACAGCTCCTCCGAGCTCGCGGCGACGGCGTCGGCGGAGGCGCTCACCCCGGCGAGGACCTCCCGCAGGCGGCTCCGGGCGGCGTCGAGGGACGCGGCCATGCGCCCCACCTCGTCCCGGGACCGCACCCCGGAGGCCACCGTCAGGTCGCCGGCCTCGAGCGCCTCGGCGACCCGCTGCACCCGGCCGAGGGTCCGGGCCATGGACCGCGCCACGAGCCAGCCGATCAGGCCGGCTCCGACGGCTCCCGCGGCGAGGAGGACGACCAGCACGGTCCGGGTGTCGGCATACCGCTCGTCCGCGTCGACCACCGCGGTGCGCCCGGCGGCGGCCTCCGCCTCGGTCAGCCCGGCGAGCAACTCCTGCACCCGCGTCATGTGCGGCGTGAGGAACTCGTCGCGCGCGGCGAAGTAGCCGCGGGTGTCGCCGGCAGCACTGAGCGGGAACGCGTGGGCGACGACCCCGTCGGCGAAGGCCGCGTACTCCGCCTGCACCTCGTCGATCGCGGCGGGATCGCCGGTCTCCGTGTGCCCGGCGTAGGCGGTCACGGCCTCGGTGAACGCGGCCGCGCGGGTGTCGAAGTCCTCGGCCCACCGCTGCTTGAACGCGGGGTCGAGCGAGAACGCGTGGCTGGTGACCGCCAGCTGCGACTGCGTCATCGCCAGCTCGGCCGCGGCCAGGTCGGCCGTGCCGGCGAGGTTGTGCTCGGCGAGGCTGCTCGTGGCGTCGTGCGTGGTGGCGAGGGCGCCCAGGCCGACGACGCCCACGGTGACGGCGACCGCCGTCGACACGCCCACCGCGCTGAGGATCTTCACCGCGACCGGGCGGTCGCTGAACCAGCCGGACCGCCGGCCGGGCGTCGGGGTGGGGGACATGGCGGGACCTCCTGTGCTCGAGGCGCTGGATCGCGGTCGTGAGGGGGGGTGCGCCTCGGTGCACGGGAACGGCAGTTCCCGGTGTTACTCGTGGTGCGGAAGGAATCCTGCGCCATTGCGGATCGTCCCGATCCGCTTTCCGGGGGCGTGTCGCGATCCCCGCCGAGAATGGTCGGCGACCGTTTTCGACCCGTCGTCATGTCGACACGGAGGGCCTGCGAGGAATGGCTGCGGAATGGCGGGAGCCCACGACCCCCCGCCAGGGTCGTGGGCTCCCGTCAGGAACGGTCGAGCAAGGACTCAGAAGGTGAACCGCCCCACCGCGGTGCGCAGGTCCGAGGCCATCCGGGACAGCTCGTCCACCGCGGTCCGGGTCTGCCCCAGGGCCTGGGTGGTGGAGTCCGCGGCGGTGGACACGCTGGTGATGTTCACCGCGATCTGCCCGGTACCACCGGCGGCCTCCTGCACCGACCGCGACATCTCGTTGGTCGTGGCCGTCTGCTCCTCCACCGCGCTGGCGATCGTGGTCTGCCGGTCGGAGATCTGCGCGACGATCTGCGAGATCTCCCCGATCGCGGTCACGGCGTCGCCGGTGTCGGCCTGGATCGCCTGCACGCGGCGGGCGATGTCCTCGGTCGCCTTCGCCGTCTCCTGCGCCAGCTCCTTCACCTCGTTCGCGACCACCGCGAAGCCCTTGCCGGCCTCACCGGCCCGGGCGGCCTCGATGGTGGCGTTCAGCGCGAGCAGGTTCGTCTGCTCGGCGATCGAGGTGATCACCTTGACGACGTTGCCGATCTCCGCCGAGCTCTCGCCGAGCTTGGCCACCGTCGCCGTCGTCGTCTCCGCCGCCGTGACCGCCCGCGCCGCCACCGCGCTGGCCTCGGCCGCGTTGCTCGCGATCTCCCGGATCGACGCGCCCATCTGCTCGGCACCGGCCGCCACGGTCTGCACGTTCCGCGACACCTCCTCCGCCGCGCCGGCCACCACACCCGACTGCGCCGAGGTCTCCTGCGCCGAGGACGAGATCTGCGCCGACGACGCGGCGAGCTGCTGCGAGCTGGCCGCCACGGCGTCCGCCGAGGCCACCACCGAGGTCAGGACCGAGCCCAGGCTCCGCTGGGCGGCGGTCAGCGCCGTCGCGACCCGGCCGGCCTCGTCCTGCGGGTGCTCGCCCGCCGAGACGGTGAGGTCGCCGGCCGCCATCGCCTCGGCGGCGGTCTGCACGGCCCGCAGGCTGCGCACCATGCGCCGGACGACCACGACGGTGAGGCCCGCGACCAGGACGACGGCGACGCCCGAGGTGAGCAACAGGGTGGTGATGGCGCTGCTCGCCGCCTCGTCGGTCTCCGCGTTGCGGGCTGCCGCCTCGGCGGACTGGGCCACGCCCTCGGCCTCCAGACCGTCGGCGATCTGGGTCAGCAGCGGGCTGGAGACCTCGCGGTAGAGCTGGGCGTAGGCGGCCAGGTCGCCGCGGTCGGCGGCGGGGAAGAGCTGGGTGGCGTTGGTGGCGAGGAACTCCTCGCGGGCCGCGGCGTAGGACTCCATGGCGGCCTCGTCGACGACGTAGGGGGCGTAGTCGGCCATGGCCGCCTCGATGTCGGCGTTCTTCTCCTCCATCTCGCCGAGCAGCTCCTGGCGCCGCGCCTGGTCGGAGACGGCGTACTCCAGCACCCGGGCGCGGTGCGCCGCGGTCGCCCGCTGGACGGCGGAGAGGGCGTTGAGCGGCTGCAGGTTCTCCGCGTAGATCTCCTCCTGCCCGGCGCGCATGTCGCTGATCCGCCAGACCGCCAGCAGGTTGGTGGCGAGGACGACGACGGCGAGCAGACCGACGAGGACGCCGATCTTCACGCCGATCGGGCGACCGGCGAACCAGCCGCCCTGCCGGCCGGGCGGGGCGGGGGTGGGGGAGGGGGACATGCGCGTTACTCCTGGTGCCAGCGGGAAGCGGGGGTGCTGCCCGACACGGTGGACCATTCCGCGCCGGTCGGAACCGTTTCCCCGGGTGTGTCGCGCACCATTCCGAGAATGGTCGACGACCGTTTTCCGCCGATCGTCATGTCGACACGGTCGGCGCCGGGCGGAATGGTCCCGGAAATGGCGGGAGCCCACGACCCCCGCCAGGGTCGTGGGCTCCGCCAGGAACGGTCGCGCAGGGATCAGAAGGTGAACCGGCCCACCGTGGTGCGCAGGTCGGCCGACATCCGGGACAGCTCGTCGACGGCGACGCGGGTCTGCGTCAGGGCCTGGGTGGTGGCGTCGGCGGCGGTGGAGACGCCGGTGATGTTCTCGGCGATCTGCCCGGTGCCGCCGGCGGCCTCCTGCACCGACCGGGCCATCTCGCTGGTGGTGGCCGTCTGCTCCTCCACGGCGCTGGCGATGGTGGTCTGCCGGTCGGCGATCTGGCCGACGATCGAGCTGATCTCGGCGATCGCGCTCACCGCCGCACCGGTGTCGCCCTGGATGGCCTGCACGCGGCGGGCGATGTCCTCGGTCGCCTTGGCCGTCTCCTGGGCCAGCTCCTTGACCTCGTTGGCCACCACCGCGAAGCCCTTGCCCGCCTCACCGGCGCGGGCGGCCTCGATCGTGGCGTTCAGCGCCAGCAGGTTCGTCTGCTCCGCGATGCTGGTGATCACCTTCACCACGTTGCCGATCTCCGCCGAGCTCTCACCCAGCTTGGCCACCGTCGCCGTCGTCGTCTCCGCCGCGGCCACCGCCCGCGTGGCCACGGACGAGGCCTCCGCCGCGTTCTGCGAGATCTCCCGGATCGACGCACCCATCTGCTCGGCACCGGCCGCCACCGTCGCCACGCTGCGGGAGACCTCCTCCGCCGCGCCCGACACCACGCCGGACTGCACGCTCGTCTCCTCCGCCGACGCCGAGATCTGCGCCGCGGACGCCGAGAGCTCCTCCGAGCTCGCCGCCACCGCGTCGGCGGTGCCGGCCACCGAGGCCAGGACCGTCCGCAGGTTCTCCTGCGCCACGTCCAGCGCGGCGGCCATCTGGCCCACCTCGTCGTGGGAGCGGACGCCGGTCGGCACGGTGAGGTTCCCGGTGGCGAGGGCGTCGAGGGCCGCCTTGACCCGCTGCACCGGGCGGGTCACCGAGCGCATGGTCAGCCAGCTGAGCAGCAGGACGACGGCCAGGGCGGCGACCGCCACCACGATCGACACCGTCTCGGCCTCGGCGATGGTGTCCGCCAGCTCGACCGCCGCGTCCTCGGTCGCGGCGGCGAGGGCGTCCTTCGCCGCCGAGACGGCGCCGTCGGTGAGGTCGTTGGCGGCCTGGATGCTCTCCCACTGCGCGCGGGCCGCGGCCTGGTCGGCCACCGCGCTGTCGACGAAGGTCCTGATGCCCTCCGTGTAGTCGCCGAAGCTCGCCTGCAGCTCCGCGACCGCGGCGGCCGGCTCCCCGCTCAGCTCGATCTCGGCCAGCTCGGCGAGCAGGCCCTCGGGGGTGGCGATGTCCTCGGACAGCTCCTGCAGCTGGGTGGCCGGGTCGGCGCGGACCAGGGCCTTGAACCCGTCGACCTTCAGCTCGCTGGCCCGGGTGTCGAGCTGGAGCACGAGCACCTCGGCGTGTGCGAGGGAGTCCAACTGGACCTGGGCGTCGCGGACGGCCGCGTTCCCGACGAGCGTGCTCGTCAGCAGGCCCCCGAAGGCGAGGACGACGACGCCCACGAGGATGCCGAACTTGACGCCGAGCGGGCGGTCGGCGAACCAGCCGGCCCGCGGGCCGGGCGGCTGGCGCAGGGAGGTCGTGCTCATGGGGACTCCAGGGGAGGGGCGGCTGGGACGGCTGGTGCACGAGGAGTGTCGCGAAGCCGGCGCGCGCACCACCGGAGCCCGAAACTCGATCGGACGGATCGTTGTACGTCCGGGGGGTCACCGTCCCCGGACGTCCGACATGTCGACGTCCTCCCGTGCTGCTGCACCAGCCGGTCCGCCTGCGTCCCGGGTGGAGCCGCAGGTCACGGGGGAGGAGCAGTCGACCGGTCGACGGCCCGGACGGCCGGCGCCCGCACCGGGGAGTGCGGTCGTCCCCGGAGGCAGGCCGACACGCGCCCGGGATCAGGCCAGGAGATCGGCCAGCCGGTCGAGCAGGACGACGACCTCGGAAGGGCCGGCCACGCGGGCGCGCGCGGCGGTCTCGCCGTCCCCCACCTTGACCGTGAGGTCCCCGGGCTCCAGGGCCCGGAACCCGTCCTCGTCGGTGACGTCGTCGCCGAGGTACATCGCGGCGGACACCCCGAGCTCCGCGCGCAGGCGGCGCAGCGCGCTGCCCTTGTCCGCGTCGGTGACGGCCAGCTCGAGCACGGCCTTGCCGGGCTTGCGCGTCAGTGACGGATCGGCCAGGGCATCGGCCTGCGCCAGCAGCTGGGCGGCCATCGCCGGATCGGCGACCTGGCGCACGTGCACCGCCACGCTGGCCGGCTTGACCTCGAACCGGGCGCCGGGCACCGCGGCCACCACGGGCGCCAGCTGCGCGGCGACGGCGTCCCGCCGGCCGGCGAGCTCGCCGGTCAGCGGGCCGTCGTACTCCGCCCCGTGGCTGCCCACCCACCGGAAGGCCCCGGACAGGCCGCTGGTGCGCTGCAGGTCGGCAACCCCGCGGCCGCTGACCAGCGCGACCGTCACGCCCTCGACGGCGGCGAGCCGGCCCAGCGCCTCGGCCACCCCGGGCTGGGGCACGGCGGCGGAGGGATCACCGACCAGCGGCGCCAGGACGCCGTCGTAGTCGCTGGCCACCAGCAGCGGGCGGGCAGCGGCCAGCCCGGCCAGCGCCTGCTCGAGGTCGGCCGGCAGGGTCACGCCTGGGCCTGGAGCGCCGCGAAGAACGAGCTGGCCCAGTGCTCGAGGTCGTTCTTCGCCAGGTACCGGCGCATCGCCCGCATCCGCTTGGCGGCCTCGGCCGGCTCGATCCGGAGCGCCCGCACGAGCTGGTTCTTCAGCCCGGCGATGTCGTGCGGGTTGACGAGGAAGGCCTGCTTGAGCTCGGCGGCGGCCCCGGCGAACTCCGAGAGCACCAGGGCGCCGGCGAGGTCACCGCGCGCGGCGACGTACTCCTTGGCCACCAGGTTCATGCCGTCGCGATAGGGGGTGACGAGCATGACGTCGGCGGCGCGGTAGAGCGCGGCCAGCTCCTCGCGCGGCACGGACTGGTTTATGTAGTGGACCGCCGGGGTGCCGAGCGATCCGAAGACGCCGTTGATGTGGCCGACCTGCTGCTCGATCGTCTCCCGCATGTGCACGTAGTGCTCGACCCGCTCGCGGCTGGGCGTGGCCACCTGCACCATGACCGTCTGCGGCGCCTCGACGACGCCGTCCTCGAGCAGCTCCTGGAAGGCGTTGAGCCGCACGCCGATGCCCTTGGTGTAGTCCAGCCGGTCGACACCCAGGATGATCTTGTCGGGGTCGCCGAGCTCCTTGCGGATCTCCGCCGCGCGGGCGACCACCTCGGGGGAGGCGGCCAGCTCGTCGAAGGCGGCGACGTCGATCGAGATGGGGAAGGCGCGGGCGGTGACCGTCCGGCCGTCGTACTCGATCTGCGGGCCGCGCGTCGGCAGGTCGTGCAGCCGGCGGGCCAGCTGGACGAAGTTGGTCGCCGCGCTGGGCCGCTGGAAGCCCACCAGGTCGGCGCCGAGCAGGCCCTCCACGATCGCCGAGCGCCACGGCAGCTGGGTGAACAGCTCGTAGGGCGGGAACGGGATGTGCAGGAAGAAGCCGATGGTGAGGTCGGGCCGGCGCTGCCGCAGCATCGCCGGCACCAGCTGCAGCTGGTAGTCGTGCACCCAGACGATCGCGCCCTCGGCGGCGACCTCGGCGGCCCGGTCGGCGAACCGCTTGTTGACCTGCACGTAGGCGTCCCACCAGGTGCGGTGGTACTCCGGCTTCTCCACGACGTCGTGGTACAGCGGCCACAGCGAGGCGTTGGACATGCCCTCGTAGTAGCGGTCGACCTCCTCCTCGGAGAGCTCGACCGGGATCAGCTGCATCCCGCCGGACTCGAAGGGCTCCGGTGCCGGACCGGCCGAGCCCGACCAGCCCACCCAGGCACCGCCGCGGCCGGCGACGAACGGCTCGAGCGCCGTCACCAGCCCGCCGGGACTGCGCTGCCACCGCGTGCTGCCGTCGGCCTCGGTGACCTGGTCGACCGGCAGCCGGTTGGCCACGACGACGACCGGGCTGTCCGCCCTGTCCTGTGCACTTCCGCGCTCAGCCATACCGGTGCGACCCTACCGACCCCGCGCGCTCAGAGCGCACGGGCCAGCGCGAACCCGCCCGCCGCGGCCCCCAGGCCGAGCACCACGGTGGCCGCCAGGTAGGCCACGGCCCTCGCCACCCGGCGCTGCTCCACCAGCGCGACGGCGTCGGCGCCGAAGGTGGAGAAGGTCGTCAGCGTGCCGCAGAAGCCGGTGCCGACCAGCGCCAGCACCCACCCGGGGACGGCGGCGGCACCCAGCAGGACGCCGAGGACGGCGCTGCCGGCCACGTTGACCACCAGCGTGCCCCGCGCCGGATCCCCGCCCCGCCGGCCGGCCAGGCGGACGGCCAGCAGCCGCAGCGGCGCCCCGGCGAGCGCTCCCGCGACGACCAGCAGGGGCGTCACGCGGCCGGCTCCCCGGTCAGCGCCCGACCGGCCCGCAGCCCGGCGACCACGGCCAGCAGCCCGCCGACGACCGACGCCAGCACGTACCCGGCGGCCAGCAGCGCCGCGCCGCCGTCGGCCAGCCGGACCACCTCGACGGCGAACGCCGAGTACGTCGTGTAGCCGCCGAGCACGCCGACGGCGAGGAACGGCCGCGGCCAGCCGGCGGCGGGGGAGCGGGCGGCGAGCACGGCGGTGAGCAGGCCGATCGCCAGGCAGCCGGTGAGGTTGACCAGCAGCGTCGCCCAGGGCCAGCCGCCGTCGGGGACCGGGAGCGCGAGGGTGACCGCCCAGCGCGCCAGCGCGCCCAGCGCGCCGCCGAGCGCCGCGAGGACGTAGGCCACGGGCGGTTCCCTCTCAGGCATAGGAGGCTCTACGCACGTATCGAGCCGTCAGACGTGCGCAAAGCCTCCTATGCCCACGCTCCTTCAGCGGCGGCGTGTCTCGGGGAACAGCAGGTCGACGAACCGCTCCACCGTCGGCTGGGGCTCGTGGTTGGCCAGCCCGGGCCGCTCGTTGGCCTCGATGAACACGTGCTCGGGGCCCTCGACGTCGGGCACCAGGAAGTCCAGGCCGGTGACCGGGATGCCGATCGCGCGGCTGGCCCGCACCGACGCCTCGGCGATCGCCGGGTGCAGCCGGTCGGTGACGTCCTCGATCGTGCCGCCGGTGTGCAGGTTCGCCGTCCGCCGCACCCGGATCCGCTGCCCGCTGGGCGGGACGTCGTCCATCGCGTAGCCGGCCTCGGCGACCACCGCGGCGGTGGTGTCGTCCAGCGGGATCCGCGACTCCCCGCCGGTCGCCCGCTCCCGCCGCTGGCTGGTCCAGCGGATCAGCTCCTCGACGGTCCGCCGGCCGTCGGCGACCACCTCGGCCGGGCGGCGCACGGCGGCGGCGACCACCTGGTGGTCGATGACGACCACCCGCAGGTCGTCGCCGGCCACCAGCTCCTCGACCAGCACCTCGGGGCAGAACTGGGCGGCCAGCGCGACGGCCTTCTCCAGGGCCTCGGGGGTGCGGACGCCGACGGTGATGCCCTTGCCCTGCTCGCCGCGGGCGGGCTTGACCACGACGTCGCCGAGCTCGTCCAGCAGCGCCCGGGCCTCGGCGAGGTCGCCGTCCAGCACGACCGCGCCGCGGGCGACCCGCACGCCGGCGCGCTCCATGATCCGGCGGGTGACCCGCTTGTCGTCGCAGCGGCTCATCGCCACCGCGCTGGTGAACTCCGACAGCGACTCGCGGGTCAGCACCGTCCGGCCGCCGAGCGACAGCCGCATCTCGCCCCACGCGCCGTCGGTGACCTCGACGCGGACGCCGCGGCGCAGCGCCTCCTCGGCGATGATCCGCGCGTAGGGGTTGAGGTCCTCCAGCCCCGGCGGGCGGGAGGCGAACAGCGGGGTGTTGATCGGGTTCTTGCGCTTGACGCAGACCGCCGGCGTGCGGCCGAACCCGAGCTTGCGGTACAGCGCGATCGCCCCGCTGTTGTCGTGCATGACGGAGAGGTCGAGGTAGGCGCGGCCGCGGCCGACGTAGCGCTCGGCCAGCACCCGCACCAGCGCCTCGCCGGTGCCGGGCGGCGCGTCCTGCGCGTGCACGGCCAGGCACCACAGGCTGGCGCCGTTCTCCGGATCGCCGAAGGCCAGCACGTGGTCGACGCCGGTGACCGTGCCGACGATCCGGCCGGTGCGCTGGTCCTCGGCCACCAGGTAGGTGAAGTCACGCGTGCGGTGGTTCTCCCACATGGTCACCGGGTCGCCGGTCACCATCCCGTTGCGGGCGTAGATGTCGTTGACCATCTGCATCTCGACCTCGCTGGTCACCGTGCGCACGAAGACCCCGCGGATCAGCTCGTGCCGCGGCCGGTAGCGGTGCAGGTCGAGCCGGTAGGTGAAGCTCGGGTCGATGAACAGCTCGTCGGGCGCCAGCGACACCAGCACGTGCGGGTCCCGCGGGTAGATGCAGATGTCGCGCCGGTCGGTCTCCTCGGCGCGCAGCGCGTCGACGATGCCGCGCAGATCGGAGAAGGTCTGCCCGAAGACCAGCCGCCCCCAGCCCATGTCGAGGACGACGTCGGTCGCCATGCCGCGGCGCTGGTGGGCCGAGGGCTGCTGCCAGGGACGGCTGGTGGAGGTGGGGACGTCGGCCACCGCGGTGCGGCGGCGGTGGCCGGCCAGCCGGGGAGTCACGGTCCGCCCTCCTCAGACCCCGTGGTCCTGCAGCCAGAGCTCCAGCAGCCCGAGCTGCCAGAGCTTGTTCCCCCGCAGCGGGGTGAGCTCCCCGTTGGGGTCGGCCAGCAGCCCCGAGACGTACTCCGGCCGGAACAGCGCCCGCTCGCGGGCGGCGTCGGAGGTGAGCGCGTCGCGGACCAGGTCGAGCACCTTGCCCTGCAGGTGGGTGATCGCCGGCACCGGGAAGTAGCCCTTGGGCCGGTCGATGACCTCCGGCGGGATGATCCGCCGGCCGATGGCCTTGAGCACCCCCTTGCCGCCGTCGGCCAGCTTGAGCTCCGGCGGGCAGGCGGCGGCCAGCTCGACCAGGTCGTGGTCGAGGAAGGGCACCCGGGCCTCCAAGCCCCAGGCCATGGACATGTTGTCCACGCGCTTGACCGGGTCGTCGACGAGCATGACCTCGCTGTCCAGCCGCAGCGCGGCGTCGACGGCGGTCTGCGCGCCGGGCGCGCCCATGTGCTGACGGACGAAGTCCAGGCTGGCGTCGCTGTCCAGCGCGTAGCGGTCGCTCACGACCTGCAGCAGGTCGGCGTGCGAGCGGTCGAAGAACGCGGCGGCGTAGCGCTCGACGGCCTCGTCGCGGCCGACGTCGGCCAGCGGCGGGTACCAGTGGTAGCCGGCGAACACCTCGTCGGCGCCCTGGCCGGACTGGACCACGCGGATGGACTGGCTGACCCGCTCGGACAGCAGGTCGAACGCGACGACGTCGTGGCTGACCATCGGCTCGGCCATGGCCCCGATCGCGTGGCCCAGCGCGCCGGCCAGCTCGTCGGAGGAGACCCGGATGCGGTGGTGGTCGGTGGCGAAGTGCTCGGCGATGACGTCGGAGTACTGGAACTCGTCGCCCTCGCGGCCGCCGACGGACTCGAAGCCGATGCTGTACGTGGCCAGGCCGGTCTGCCCCTCCTGGGCCAGGAGGCCGACGATGAGGCTGGAGTCCAGGCCGCCGGAGAGCAGCACGCCGACCGGGATGTCGGCGACCAGCCGGCGCCGGACGGCCGTGCGCAGCGCCTCCTCGATCGCGTCCTCCCAGTCGCGGGCGGACCAGCCGGCGTGCTCGCTGCGCCGCTCGTAGGCCGGCTGCCAGTAGCGGTGCTCCCGGCTGCTGCCGTCGGCCTCCACGATCCGCACGGTCGCCGGGGGCAGCTTGCGGACGCCGTTCAGCAGCGTGCGCGGCGCCGGGACGACGGCGTGCCAGGTCAGGTAGTGGTGCAGCGCCACCGGGTCGATGGAGGTGTCGACGTCGCCGGCGCGCAGCAGGGCCGGCAGCGTCGAGGCGAACCGGAGCCGGCCCGGCGTCTCGGCGAGGTAGAGCGGCTTGATCCCCAGCCGGTCGCGGGCCAGCACCACCCGGCCGGTGTCCCGCTCGTGGATCACGAACACGAACATGCCGTGCAGGTGGTCGACGACGTCGGCGCCCCAGTGGTGGTAGCCCTTGAGGATCACCTCGGTGTCGCTGGTGGAGAAGAAGCGGTAGCCGTGCCCCTCGAGCTCGGCGCGCAGCTCCCTGTAGTCGTAGATGCAGCCGTTGAAGACGGCGGTCAGGCCGAGCTCGTTGTCGACCATCGGCTGCCCGCCGGCGGCGGACAGGTCGATGACCGACAACCGGCGGTGCCCGAAGGCCACCCGCCCCGCGCTCCACATGCCCTGGCCGTCGGGGCCGCGGGGGACCAGCTGGTCGACCATCCGCCCGACGGCGGTGGTGTCGGCCAGCGTCCCGTCGAACCGGATCTCACCGGAGAGCCCGCACATGCATCATGATCCAACCCGAACCCCCGGCTCCCCGCTCGGCGAGCGGCGGGGGAGGTGGCCCACCTCACCGCGGTTCCACGTGGAACCGCCCGGTCAGCGCAGCGCCGCCACCGCGGCCACCACGTCGACCAGCCCGGTGCCCTTGTCCGGCGACGTCACGTACCCGCCGGTCGACGCGTAGGCGGCCCCGTCGGCGTACCGGTACGCGGTGCTCTTCAGCGCCGCCTCGATCTCCGCAGGCGTCGCCGCCGGGTCGGCCTGGAACAGCTGGGCGACGATGCCGGCCACGTGCGGAGCGGCCATCGACGTCCCGCTGATGGTGTTGAAGGTGCCGACGTCGAGCAGGCCCGGGCCGTGCTGCGGAGCCAGGCCGGTCGCGCAGATCGGGAGGTAGGGCCGGCAGGACGACGTGATGGTGTCGCCGGGCGCGGAGAGGTCCGGCCAGGTCGAGGGGTCGGCCGCGGCGCCGCGGGAGGAGAACTCGCTGACCACGCCGTCGCGGGTGCCGGTCTCCTGGTCGGAGTAGGAGGCCACCGAGATGATCCCGCCGGTCGGGTCCTGGCCGGGCGGGTTGGTCAGCGACGCCGAGCCGTCGCCGCCGTCGTTGCCGGCCGCCCACACGGTGACCACGCCCTCGGCGGCCAGCGCCCGCTGCAGCTTCACCGTGGCCGACTCCGGGTCGAACGCCCCGCCGCCCGAGGGGCCGTAGGAGTTGTTCGTGACCCTGATCGGGGGGCAGACGTCGGCGGGGACGCCCGCGCCGCACGGGTGCTCGTGGTTCTCCAGCACCCAGTTCAGCGCCGAGTCGGCGCCGACGATGAGCAGCACCGCGCCGGTGGAGATCGACACGATGCTCGCGCCGGGCGCGGCGCCCTGCAGCCGGGTGCCGTCGGACAGGACCGTGGGCCGGCCGGCGACGATCCCGGAGACGTGCGTGCCGTGCCCGCCGACGGCGAGGGTGTCGGTGTCGACCGCCGCCGGCACCGGCACCACGCAGTCGGGGGAGGTGCTGGCCTCGACCAGGCAGAGGCTCTTCAGGTTCGCCACGACCGCAGCGCCACCGCCGGCGTCGCGCAGGTAGGGGTGCGTGGGGTCCACGCCGGAGTCGATGACGGCGACCGAGACGCCGCGGCCGTCGAGCGGCTGCCCGTCGGCGCCGGTGAGCGTCGCGACCGCCTCGGCGCCGCGGGTGGCGGTGTGCGAGGTCGCGTCGGCGAACTCGATGGGGGTGTTGCCCTCGAGGTAGGTCACGCCGGGCTCGGACCGGACCGCCTCGACCTGCGCCGCGGTGCCGCTGGCGACGACGACGCCGATCCGCTCGAACTCGGTGACGGTGCGCATCCCGGTGGCCGCGACGGCGGCGCGCGCGGCGACGGCGTCCTCGCCGTGCACCAGGACGGTCGTCGTCCCGGTCAGCGTGGCCAGCTGGTCGGCCAGGAAGGGCTGCACGCGGGCCGGCAGGGGAGCGGGGGCGGCAGCGGCGGGGCCGGCGGCGAGCACCAGCCCCGCGACCAGCGCGGCCAGGCTCCCTCCCCCCAGGCGGCGGGCGGACCGGGTCATGGGCTCTCCTCGGCGCTGGGGCGAGCGGACACGTCCCCCTACCGAACGAGCCCGGCCGCGATGGGTCACGCCCGGCCGCCGTCCTCCCTGACCGCACGGCGTCCTCCCCGGCGGCGCACGGCCCGGGAGGACCCCACACGATCAGGGCCCCTGATCGTGTGCGCGGGGCGCCCCCTCCCGGATCAGGACCAGGGCACGCCGATCCGCCGCCCGGCCAGCTCGTGCACCTCGACCTCGACGTCGAAGACCTTGCGCAGCAGCTCCGGCGTCATGAGCTCGTCGGTGGGCCCGTCGGCGAGCACCCGGCCGTCCCGCATGGCGACGATCCGGTCGGAGTAGCAGGAGGCGACGTTGACGTCGTGCACCACCAGCACGACCGTGCGGCCCAGCTCGTCGGCCAGCCGGCGCAGCATCCGCATCATCTGGACGGCGTGCCGCATGTCCAGGTTGTTCAGCGGCTCGTCCAGCAGCACGTAGTCGGTGCCCTGGCACATCACCATGGCCACGTAGGCGCGCTGCCGCTGGCCGCCGGAGAGCTGGTCGAGGTGCCGGTCGGCCAGCGCCCCGAGCTCGAAGTACTCGATCGCCTCGTCGACGTGCCGGCGGTCCTCCGCGGTCAGCCGGCCCCCCGAGTGCGGGAACCGGCCGAAGGCCACCAGCTCGCGGACGGTCAGCCGGACCGACATCGAGTTGTCCTGGCGCAGGACGGCCAGCCGGCGGGCGAGCACGGGCGACGGCGTCGTCGCCACGTCCATGCCGTCGACGGTGATCCGCCCCGAGTCCGCGGGCAGCAGCCGGGAGACGACCGACAGGAGGGTCGACTTCCCCGCGCCGTTCGCGCCGATCAGCGAGGTGATGCCGCCGGACGGGATGGTCAGGGTGACGTCGTCCACGACCCGGACGCCGCCGTAGGACTTGCAGACGGACTCGATCTCGATCACAGCCGCGACTCCCGGATGAGCAGGGCGATGAACACGATGCCGCCCACGAAGTTGATGACGACGGAGAGGGTGGTGGTGAGGCCGAAGACGCGCTCGAGCACCAGCTGCCCGCCGACCAGCGCCAGCACGCCGATCAGTGCCGCGCCCGGCAGCACCCAGGCGTGCCGGAAGGTGCCGAGCAGCTGCCGGGCCAGGTTGGCCACCAGCAGGCCGAGGAAGGTGATCGGCCCGACGAGGGCGGTGGCGACCGCGACCAGGACCGCGACGGCCAGCAGTGCGCGGTTGACCACCCGCCGGTGCTCCACGCCCAGACCGATCGCGGTGTCCCGGCCGAGCGCGACGACGTCCAGCTGCGGCAGCAACCGGACCACACCCAGCGTCACCAGGCCGACGACGACGGCCGACAGCGCGAGCAGCTGGCGGTCCACCGTGGTGAACGAGGCGAACAGCATGTCCTGCAGCGTGAGGAACTCGTTGGGGTCGATCAGCCGGGAGACCAGCAGGGTGAGGCTGGTGAACAGGGTGCCGAGCACGATCCCGACCAGCACCAGGACATAGAGGTCGCGCGCGGTCCGGCCGAACAGCAGGCGGTAGAGCCCGGCGCCGAAGAGCACGAGCGCGACGACCTCGAGGGCGAAGCGCAGCCGCGGGTCGGTGGTCGTGACCGTGGCGGCTCCGAGGAAGAAGACCCCGACGGTCTGGATGAGCACGAACAGGGCGTCGAAGCCCATGATGCTGGGCGTCAGGATCCGGTTGTTCGTGACCGTCTGGAACAGCACGGTGGAGACGGCGACCGCCACGGCGACCACCACCATGGCGCCCACCCGGCGGCTGCGCTGCTGGAGCGCGTACTCCCAGGAGCCGGCCACGTCGACGGTCATGAAGGCGGCGACGGCGACGAGGGCGAGCACCCCGAGGACGAGGAGCACCCGGCCGGTGCGCGGCCGCCGGCCGGACGCGGTCCGCACGGTGCCACCGCCGGGCTCCGCGACCCGGGTCACGCGACACCCCGCGTGCGGGCCCGCAGGAGCAGGGCGATGAACAGGACCCCGCCGACGACGCCGCCGACGGTGCCGACCGGGATCTCGTAGGGGTAGCGGATGGTGCGGCCGATGACGTCGCACACCAGCACGAAGGCCGCCCCCGCCACGGCGGTGACGGGCAGCACCCGGCGCAGGTTGTCACCCATCGCCAGGGTGACCAGGTTGGGCACGACCAGGCCGAGGAACGGGATCGAGCCGACGGTGACCACGACGACGGCGGTCACGACCGAGACCAGCGCCAGTCCGACGGTCACCACGCGGGTGTAGGCGATCCCGAGGTTGATCGCGAAGCTCTCGCCCATGCCGGCGATGGAGAAGCGGTCGGCGTAGAGGTAGGCCACCACCGTGGCGCCGAGGACGATCCAGAGCAGCTCGTAGCGACCGGCCAGCACGCCGGAGAAGTCGCCGTTGGTCCAGGCGTCGAGGCTCTGCAGCAGCTCGTACCGGTAGGCCAGGAACGTGGTGCCCGCGCTGACGACGCCGCCGAGCATGATCCCGACCAGCGGCACCACGATCATGTCGGTGAAGACGATGCGCTGGAGCAGGTAGAGGAAGAGGAAGGTGCCGACCAGCGAGAAGGCGATCGCGATCGACATCTTCCCGAACAGCGAGGTGCTGCCGAAGGCCAGCGTGGCCACCACGATGCCCAGGCCGGCCCACTCGGTGGTGCCGGCGGTCTGCGGGGAGACGAACCGGTTGCGGGTGAGGTGCATCATCACCAGCCCCGCCACCGACATCGCCGAGCCGGCCAGCAGGATCGCCAGCAGCCGCGGCACCCGGCTCTCCCACAGCACCAGCGCCTGGTGGTCGTCGGGATCGAGCAGGTCCAGCGGGGTCAGGTCGCTGATGCCGATGAACAGCGAGGCGGCGGCGCCGAGGACGAGCAGCAGCAGGGCGGCGGCGACGTGCCAGCGCTGGACACCGCGGCGACGCCGCGCCCGCTGGTCGGCGGGCGCGGCGTCGGTGGTGGTGCCTGGTGCGGTGGTGCTCATGCCGGTGTCGTCACTCGACCGCAGCAGCGATCTCCTCGACCATCGTCTCCACCGACGGCAGGCCGTTGGGGGCGATGTACCAGACGGTGGAGTCGAGGTAGTGGACGTCGTCGTTCTGCCAGGCGGTGGTGCCACGGACCAGCTCGGTGTCGAGCACCTGCTCCGCCGCCGTCCCGGACTCGCCGATGGCCGCGTCGCGGTCGAGCACGAAGAGGATGTCGGGGTCGGTCTCGGCGAGGTACTCGAAGGAGATCGCGTCGCCGTGGTCGGCGGCGGTGAGGTTCGCGTCGGCGGCGGAGACGCCCAGCTCGTTGTAGACGAAGCCGAAGCGGGTGTCGGGGCCGTAGGCGGAGAGCTCCCCGGCGTTGGTCATGACGAACAGCGCGTCGCCGGCCCCGCCCGCGGCCTCGTTCACCTCGGCGATGCGGGTCTCGAGGGCGTCGAGCCGCTCTGCGACCTCGTCCTCCTGGCCGAAGATCTCGCCGAGCGTCGCGGCGCGCTCGCTGAAGGAGGCGAAGAAGTCACTGTTGTCGACCGTGAGGTCGACGGTGGGGGCGATCTCGGCCAGTTCGGGGTACACGGCGGCGGAGCGCCCGGCGACGATGATCAGGTCTGGCTCCAGGGCGCTGACCGCCTCGTAGTCCGGCTCGAACAGCGACCCCACCTTGGCGACGTCGTCGCTCGCGTACCGCTCCAGCGACTCGGGGAAGACGGCGTCGGGCACGCCCGCCACCTCGACGCCGAGGCTGTCGAGCGAGGAGATGACGCCCACGTCGAAGACGACGACCGTCTCCGGGGCGACCGGCACGGTGGTCTCGCCCTGCGCGTGCGTCACCGTCACCTCGGTCGCGGACGACCCCGCGTCGGCACCGGCCTCCGCCTCGCCGCCGCAGGCGGAGAGCGCGAGGGCGGCGGTGACGGACAGGGACAGGGCCGCGAGCGGCCGGGGCGCGGTACGCATGGTTCTCCAGGCAGGTGAGGTTTACCTAAGTGAGTGGAGGCTAACCTGCCATACCGGCTCAGCATCGTCCACGTCGGGGGTCCCGGGCCCCGGTTGGCGGCCGCCGCCGCGGGGCACTCCCGGGGCCATGCAGATGCGCACACTCGGCGACCTGACCGTGCCCGCCATGGGGCTGGGCTGCATGGGGATGAGCGAGTTCTACGGCACCGGCGACCAGGCCGAGGCCGAGGCGACGATCCGGCGGGCGCTCGACCTCGGCGTCACCTTCCTCGACACCGCCGACATGTACGGGCCCTTCACCAACGAGCGGCTGGTGGGCCGGGCGATCGCGGGCCGGCGGGACGAGGTCGTGCTGGCCACCAAGTTCGGCAACGAGCGCGGCGAGGACGGCTCGTTCCGGAGGATCAACGGCCGCCCGGAGTACGTCCGCGCCGCCTGCGACGCCTCGCTGCAGCGGCTGGGCGTCGACGTGATCGACCTCTACTACCAGCACCGCGTCGATCCCACCGTGCCGGTCGAGGACACCTGGGGCGCCCTGCGCGAGCTGGTCGAGGCCGGCAAGGTCCGGCACGCCGGCATCTCCGAGGCCGCGCCGGAGACGATCCGCCGGGCCCACGCGGTGCAGCCGGTGACGGCGGTGCAGACCGAGTACTCGCTGTGGACCCGCGATCCCGAGGACGACGGCGTCCTGGCCACCTGCGCCGAGCTCGGCATCGGGTTCGTGGCCTACTCCCCGATCGGCCGCGGCTTCCTGTCCGGGCAGATCCGCAGCGTCGACGACCTCGCCCCCGACGACTTCCGGCGGCGCAACCCGCGCTTCCAGGGGGAGGCCTTCCAGCAGAACCTGCGGCTGGTGGACCGGGTGCGCGAGATCGCCGAGGAGCGGTCGGTGACCGCCTCCCAGCTGGCGCTGGCGTGGGTGATGGCGCAGAGCGGGCGCGCCGGCGGTCCGGCGGTCGTGCCCATCCCCGGCACCAAGCGGGTGGCCTACCTCGAGGAGAACGCCGCCGCGGCGGAGATCGAGCTCGGCGACGACGACCTCCGCCGGCTGGACGAGGCCGCGCCGGTCGGGGCGGCGGTCGGCGACCGGTACCCGGACATGTCCACCGTCCACCGCTGAGCGACGGCGGTCAGCCGGCCGCCAGCACCGCCGCGACGTGCGTCCGGGCCGGCCCGACCAGCCGGTCGGTGACCGCCGTCCAGGCGTCGGCGACGTCCTGGCCCGGCCAGCCGGCCGGGCGCAGCGCCTCGGGCAGCACCGGATCGGCGGCCAGCAGCCGGCGGAGCTCGGCCAGCAGGCCCAGGTGCAGCGCGAGCGCGGTCGGGCCGTCCGGCGCCGGTGCCGCGGCGACCTCGCGCAGCCGCGGCACCATGCGCCGCCAGGCCGCGGCCACCGCGTCCAGGTCCCAGCAGCGGGCCGCGAGCTCGGGGTCCGAGCCGCTGCCGGGGCTCACCCGCGCGGTGAACAGGTCCAGCCGGGCCACCGGCTGCCCGGCCAGCTCGGCGCGGACCTCCTCCAGCGCGCTGCCGTGCGGGGAGACCCAGGTGGCCGGGGCGAGCGGGCCGAAGCCGTGCCGGGCCAGCGTGCGCCGGACCCGCTCCCGGGCGGCCCGGTCGGTCTCCGGCACGGTGTAGGTGACCATGCGCCAGCGGCCGTCCCACGGGGCCAGCCGCCGCTCGAGCCGGGCCCGGCGGTCGCGGACGTCGGCGCGCTGCCGCTCGGTCGGCGTGTAGAGCGTCTCGCGGCCCTGGCGGGACGCGCGCAGGCGGCCGCTGCGCCGCAGCTGGGCCGTGGTGACCCGCGTGGTCGGCTCGGCGACGCCGAGGTCGTCGAGCAGGCGGACCAGCGAGCGCAGCCGCACCGGCTCCGCGGTGACCGCGTCGACGTGCTGGGAGAAGAGGTCGGCGACGGAGTCGCGGACGGTCATCCCCGGACTCCTCTCGGCCTCGGGCGGGGGCGGGCGCCGAGCGCACCGTAGCGGGCGGGAGGATGGACGCCGTGGCGCGCGTCGGGGCCCCGGGCGGGGAGCGGTGAACCAGGGGCTGGTCGTCGCCATCACCGTCGTCTCCGCCGTGGTCACCCTCGCCGGCCTGGCCTCCACGCTGGCCCGCCGGCGGATCGGGCTGGTGCACCTCGCGCTGGCCGGCCTGCTGGAGGCGCTGCTCGTGCTGCAGGCGGTGCTCGCCGGCATCGCGCTGGCGGGTGGCACTCGCCCGCCGGAGACGGCGACCTTCCTCGGGTACCTGTCCGGGGTGCTGCTGCTGCCGGTCGCCGGTGCCCTGTGGGCGCGGACCGAGACCAGCCGGTGGGCGGGCGCGGTGCTGGCCGTCCCCGCGGCGGCGGTGTCGGTCATGATCTGGCGGCTGCTCCAGCTCTGGGAGGCCACCGGTGGCTGACCGCGGCGCGCTCGGCGGCCCCGCCGAGCCCGGCTCGGCCGAGGGCCCGGGCCGGGTGCTGGTGGCCGTCTACGCCGTCTTCGCCCTGGCCGCGGGCGCGCGGGCGGTGGTGCAGCTGGCCACCCGCTTCTCCGAGGCGCCCGTGGCCTACGTGCTGTCGGCGCTGGCGGCCGCGGTGTACGTCGTGGCGACCGTCGGCCTGGCCCGCGGCGGGCGGGGCGGGCGGCGCACGGCGGTGCTCGCCTGCTCGGTCGAGCTGGCCGGCGTGCTCGCCGTCGGCACGCTGTCGCTGCTGGACCCGGCCGCGTTCCCCGACGAGACGGTCTGGTCCGGCTTCGGCCAGGGATACGGCTTCGTGCCGCTGGTGCTGCCGGTGCTCGGGCTGCTGTGGCTGCGGCACCAGGCGGAGGTCGCCGGCGGGGAGCCCACCGGCGACGGCGGGCCCGAGCCCGGCGCCCGCTGAGCCGCGGGCGCCGGGGTCAGAAGTCCCCGCCGCCGAAGTCCCCGCCGAAGTCGCCCCCGCCGAAGTCCCCGCCGTAGTCGCCCCCGCCGTAGTCGCCGCCGCCGTAGTCGCCCCCGCCGTCGCCTCCGCCGTAGTCGCCTCCGCCGTCGGCCATCTCGCCGTCCTGGAAGCCCTCGGCGTAGGCCTCCTCGTCACCGCCGCCGAACAGCCCGCCGTCCCCGAGGCCGGTGTCGAACAGCGCGTCGGCGACCGCGGTGCCGATGACCAGGCCGCCCACGGTGCCGAGCAGGCTGGCGCCGATCGCGCTGCCCATGCCCATGCCGCCCATGCCGAAGCCGCCGCCGTAGCCCCGCCCGTAACCGGGGCCGGGGCCGTAGCCGGGGCCGTAGCCGCCGCCGTAGCCGGGACCCGGCCCGTAGCCGGGGCCGTAGCCGCCGAGCGCCCGCTCGAGGGTGCCGGGCTGGCGCAGCTCGGCCCGGGTGGCCGCGCGGGCGAGGGTGCGCGGGTCGTCGGAGCGTGGCCGCTCCGACGACGGCACCGCTGCGGCCAGTTGCACCAGCACCTGCTGGCGCTGGTCGGGGGTGAGCTGCTCGAAGGCCTGCGCGTGCGCCTCCTCGATCTGGTCCGGCGGGGCGGTGCGCAGCAGGTAGCGGTAGCGCTCGATGGCCTGCTGGTCGCTCAGCTGCCCCTGCGCCGGCCGAGCGGCCGGGCGGGGCGCCGGGTACCGGTCGTCGTAGCGGTCGTCGTAGCGGTCGTCGTAGCCGCTGTCGTAGCGCTGGTGGCCGTCGTCGTACGAGCGCCGGGATCGGCCGAAGAGCCGGTCGAGCAGTCCCATGGCCTTCCTCCTCCTGCCGGGCCCGGGGGACGAGCCGCGCCAGGAGGTGGTTCCCGCTGCCGGCCCCGCCACACCTGATCGCGCCCGGACGGGGAAAGGCGCTGGTGGAGGCGGAGTCCGTGGTCCGGGCGCGCGGGTGGCCGGTACCGTCGGAGCCGTGCCGCAGGACCGGGACCGAGCAGGGACGACGGCGCCGGACCGGCAGCAGCAGGAGGGTCTGGTGCGCGTGGCCAGCGCGCTGGCCACCTCGCCGGACACCCACGCCTCGGCCGCCCTGCCCGGCGTCCTGGCCGACGTCCCGGTCGCCGTCCTGGTCATCGACCGCACCGACGCGTCGGTCACCTACGCCAACACCGCGGCGGTGGAGATGGCCGGCAACGTCCGGCTCCCGGTACCGGTCGACGTGTGGGGGGCCGCCGCCGGGCTGACCGACCTCGGCGGGGAGCCCCTGGCCGCCAGCAGCGGTCCGCTGTCACTGGTCGCCCAGGGCCAGCCGGTCGCCGGCGAGGCCGTGCGCCTGGCCCCCGGCCGCAGCACCGTCCACGCCCGGGCGGAGGCCGACGACGGATCGCAGGACCGGGTGCTGTGGGTGACCGGCTTCCCGCTCGCCCCGCCCGGCACGGGTCAGCAGCTGTCGCTGGTGGTCTTCCTCGAGGTCGAGGGGCCGGCGGACGCCGACGATCCGGAGGCGGCGCTGCAGGCCCTGCGCGAGCGGGCCGTCGTCGCCACCGACATCGCCTTCACCATCACCGACCCCCGGCAGGAGGACGACCCGCTGGTCTGGGTGAACCCCTCGTTCACCCGCATCACCGGCTACTCCTACGAGGAGTCGATCGGCCGCAACTGCCGGTTCCTGCAGGGGCCGGCCACCGACGCGGCAGCGGTGGCCGAGCTGCGGGAGGCGCTGCGGGAACGCCGTCCGATCACCATCACGCTGCTCAACCACCGCCGCGACGGCACCGCGTTCTGGAACCAGCTGTCGATCAGCCCCGTTTTCGACGGCGAGGGCGAGCTGGTCAGCTTCGTGGGCGTGCAGACCGACGTGACCGAGCGGGTGCGCGTCGAGGGCGAGCGCGAGGCCGCCTTCGCCGCCGAGCAGATCGCCCGGCAGGAGGCGGAACTGGCCCGGGCCACCGCCGAGCAGGCCCGCAGCGACGCCGAGGGCGCCCGGGTGCTGGCCGAGCAGGCGCAGAGCCGCCTGGCGCTGATGGCCGAGGCCACCAGCACGCTGATCGCCACCCTGGACATGCCCGAGGTGCTCGACCGGCTGGCCGGGCTGTGCGTGCCGCTGCTGGCCGACTGGGTGTTCCTCACCCTCGTCGACGAGCACGGCAGCACCGTGGAGACCGCCTACCGGCACCGCGACGGCCACGAGGAGCTGCTCGCCGCCTTCAGCGAGGCCCACGCCCGGCACCTGCCCGACGGATCGCCCAGCCGGCAGAGCATGCGCAGCTCGCAGCCGGTGCTCATCGACCGCGACCCGGCCCGCATCGACGCCGCGTTCACCTCGCCGGCCGCCCGCGAGGCGTTCGACCGGCTGGGCGGCCACTCGGCGCTGACCGTGCCGATGGTCGCCCGGCGGCGGACCCGCGGGGCGATGGCGCTGGTGCTGGCCGACGAGTCGCGCTCCTTCAGCGGGGACGACGTCGAGCTGGCCGTCGACCTCTGCCGCCGCGCGGCCCTGGCGCTGGACAACGTGCGGCTCTACCAGCAGGAGCACGCGGTCGCCGACACCCTGCAGCGCTCGCTGCTGCCGGAGCTGCCGGACATCCCGGGCGTCACCGCGGCGGCGCACTACGTGAGCGCGTCGGTCGCCGCGGACGTCGGCGGCGACTTCTACGACCTGCTGCACCTCCCCGACGGGGCGGTGGGGATGGTCGTCGGGGACGTCGTCGGCCACGACGTCGCCGCGGCGGCGGCGATGGGTCACCTCCGCGGGATCATCCGGGCCTGCGTCTGGGACGCCCCCGACCCCGATCCGGGCGCGGTGCTCGGGCGGATCGACCGGCTGGTGCAGGGCCTGCGGATCGCCGCGATGGCCACGCTGGTCTACGTGCGCGCGCTGCCGCCGGCCGCGGCCGGCGGGCCCTGGCGGGTGCACGTGGCCAGCGCCGGGCACCCGCCGCTGCTGGTGCGCACCCCCGACGGGGCGGTGGAGGTGCTCGACCGGGCCACCGGCCTGGTGGTCGGGGTCGACGACGGCGCCCGGCGCGACCCGGTGGTGCTGGACCTGCCGGCCGGCAGCACCCTCCTGGCCTACACCGACGGGCTGATCGAGCGCCCCGGCGTCGACCTCGACGCGGGGATCGCCGAGCTGGTCGGGCGGATCGCCGGCACCCCCGCCGGCGCCGGTCCGCAGGAGCTCATCGACGCCGCGGTCGCCGCCGGCCTCGACGGCCGGGACGACGTCGCGCTGCTCGCGCTGCGGCTGGACTGAGCGGCCGCTCCCGGGAGCGGGGCGGTCAGCCGCCCTGCAGGCCGAAGGCGCCGCGGTGGAACACCAGCGGCCGGCGGCCGGGATCGGCGCCGAGGTCGAGCACCCGCGCGGCCACCAGGGTGTGGTCGCCGCCGTCGTACTCCGCCCACAGCGTGCAGTCGATCCAGGCGACGACGTCCTCCAGCACCGGCGCGCCCTGCCGGCTGGGCCGCCAGCGGACGCCGGCGAACTTGTCGGCGCCGGAGCGGGCGAACGCCGACGCCGTCCCGGACTGGTCCTCGGCGAGCACGTTGACGCAGAACCGGCCGATCTCGCGCAGCCGCGGCCAGCTGGTCGAGGTGCGGGCCGGGGCGAAGACCACCAGCGGCGGGTCCAGCGACAGGGAGCTGAACGACTGGCAGGTGAAGCCCACCGGCCCGTCGGGGCCCACGGCGGTCACCACGGTGACCCCCGAGGCGAAGTTGCCGAGGACGTCGCGCATCACCCGCGGATCGATGACCTCCACGGGACCCTCCGGATGGGTGTCGGCCGGGCTCACGCGCCCGAGTCCATCACGCAGGGGTCGCGGCCCGGGCCGGGGCACCCGCCGACCGGGACACCGAGCGCCCGCCGGCGCGGTACAGCGAGCTGGGCAGGGCGTGCCCGACCGCCTGCTCGGTCACCCGGGCGGCGCCGAGGACGGCGTCGAGGTCCAGGCCGGTGCGCACGCCGGACTCCTCCAGCATGTAGACCAGCTCCTCGGTGGCGATGTTGCCGCTCGCACCGGGGGCGAAGGGGCAGCCGCCGAGCCCGCCGACCGACGAGTCCAGCTGGGTGACCCCGGCCTGCACGGCGACCAGCGCGTTGGCCTGGCCGGTGCCGCGGGTGTCGTGGAAGTGCACGCCCACCGGCACGCCGGGGCACACCCGCCGGACGGCGGACAGCAGCTGGACCACGCGCCCGGGTGTCGTCGTCCCGATCGTGTCGCCCAGGCAGAGCCGGTCGGCGCCGGCGGTGACCGCGGCCCGCGCGACGTCGACGGTGCGGGTCACCGGGGTGCGGCCGTCGAAGGGGCAGTCCCAGGCGGTGGCGACGACCACCTCCAGCGAGCCGCCCGCGGCGTGGGCCAGGCCGGCGATCTCGCCGACCGCGCCGACCGCCTCGGCGGTGGACCGGCCGGCGTTCGCGCGGCTGTGCCCGTCGCTGGCGGAGACGACGTACTCCAGGTCCGGGATGCCGGCGTCGACCGCCCGCACCGCGCCCCGGGCGTTGGCCACCAGCGCCGACCACGCGACGCCGTCCCACCGGCCGAGCTCGGCGGCCAGCCGGTCGGCGTCGGCGAGGGCGGGCACCGCCTTCGGGGACACGAAGGAGGTGACCTCGATCCGCCGGACGCCGGTGGCCACCAGCGCCTCCAGCATCGACAGCTTGGCCGACAGCGGCAGCGGCTCCTCCAGCTGCAGCCCGTCACGCATCCCGACCTCGCGGATGTCCACGTCGGTCGGCAGCACCAGGTCGAAGTCGTGCCCGTCGAACCCGTCCATGGCGGCTCCCCTCGTCGGCGTCCATCCTCCCCCGTGACCAGCGGAACCACTCCAGCAGGTTCCACGTGGAACCGGTGCGGGCACAACCGGGGCGGCGGTGGCACGCGAACCGTCGGTGGGGGAGCAGAGGATGCTCCGCGGGAGGTGAGAGGAGTGAGCCAGCTGGTCGAGACCTCGCCGTCGGCCGGGCCGCGCAGCGCCTTCACCCATGCTCCGCTGGGGATCGCGCTGGCGACGCCCGACGGCGTGCTGGTCGACGTCAACCCCGCGCTCGAGGAGCTGCTGGGCCGGTCGGCCGCGACGCTGCACGGGGAGTCGCTGTTCGCCTTCGCCCACCCCGACGACGTCCCCGCCGCCCGCGACGCCTTCTCCGGGTCGCACCTGGCCCGGCACCGGCACGCCCGGCACGAGACCCGGCTGGTGCGGGGCGACGGCAGCACCGTGCCGGTGCAGGTGACCACCTCGTGGGTGGAGCCGGAGGCCGGCGGGGAGGTGCCCCACCTGGTGATGATCCTGGAGGACATCACCGAGCGGAAGGCGCTCGAGGCGCAGCTGGTGCACCGCTCGCTGCACGACCCCCTGACCGGCCTGGCCAACCGGATCCTGTTCACCGACCGGCTGCGGCACGCCCTGGAGCGCGGGCACCGGGAGGGCACGCCGACCTGCGTGCTGATCGTCGACCTCGACGGCTTCAAGGCGATCAACGACGAGCACGGTCACCCCATGGGCGACGCGGTGCTCGTGGCCTTCGCCGAGCGGCTGACCTCGGTGCTCCGGGCCAGCGACACCGCGGCCCGCCTCGGCGGCGACGAGTTCAGCATCGTCTGCGAGAACACCGAGCTGGCCGAGGCCGAGGTGCTGGCCCAGCGGCTGCGGACCACGGTCACCGAGCCGCTGACCATCGGCGGCACGACCGTGGCCCTGGGGATGAGCGTGGGCATCGGCACCGCCGAGCCCGGCGCCGACCCCGACGAGGCCTGCGACCGGGTGGTGCGGGCCGCCGACGACGCCATGTACGCCGACAAGGCCCGCACCCGCTGAGCACCGGGCCGGCCGGGGTCAGGCCCGCTGGTCGGCCAGCCAGCCCAGCGTGGTCGGGTGGCGGGCGAAGACCGCGGTGAGGATCGGCAGGGGCGCCGCGAAGAGCAGGAAGACCGCGATCCCGACGACGCTGTCGCTGGGCATCGTGCCCATCGCGACCAGCAGCACGAGCACCAGCACGCCGACGGCCGCGAGCGCCGAGGCGAACAGCACGGCCGACGAGCGGCGACCCATCACCTGCACCCCGCCGGTGATCAGCCCGGCGGCGCACGGGATGCCGAGCAGCATGAGCACGGTCGCCGGGTCGTCGTCACCGGTGGCGACGCCGATGAGGAAGCCCAGGCCGACCAGCAGGGTCAGACCGCCCGTGACGAAGCCGAGCACCGCGGCGGTGGTCGCCGGCCCCGGCCGCTCCGGGCCGTGCGGCCAGGTGCGCGGCAGGGGCACCCAGCCGTAGCCCGGCGGGGGTCCGTAGCCCGGCGGCGGGGGGTACGGGGGGACGCCGTAGCCCGGGGTGCCGTACCCCGGGACGCCGTACCCGGGCACGGGCGCGTAGCCGGGCTGGCCGTACGGCGGCGTCCCGTACGGCTGGACCGGCGGCCCGCCGTGGCCGCCGGCGTCCGGCTGTCCCCACTGCTGCTCGTGCTCGCTCATCGGCACCAGTGTGCCGCCGCCGGTCCGCGTGCGACGCCCGGGACCGCTGTTCACACCGTGTTGACGCGGCCCGGCTGGAGCCCGGGTCCGGAGCGGCCGATGGCAGGAGGACCAGACATGCGGGACGGCGCGGCGCCGTCCCCCCGGGGAACAGGGGTCACCGTGCCCGAGAGAGTCGTGGCACTGGCCGAGCAGGTGGAGCGCCAGTCGTCCGCGCGGTTGCGCGACCTGGACGCCATCGCGCGGACGACCCGCATGCTGGCGCTCAACGCCCTCGTCGAGGCGGCCCGCGCCGGGGACGCCGGCCGCGGGTTCGCCGTGGTCGCCGAGGAGGTCAAGCAGATCGCCGAGCAGGCCGCGGCGATCAGCGCCGGCCTCACCGGGGAGCTCGCCCCGACCGTCGCCGAGTTGCACGAGCTCGGGACCCGGCTGGTCACGCGGGTCCGCGGCCAGCGGCTGGCCGACCTGGCGCTGAACGCCGTCGAGCTGGTCGACCGCAACCTCTACGAGCGGACCTGCGACGTCCGCTGGTGGGCCACCGACGCCGCCGTCGTCGCCGCGGCCGAGGCGGCCGATGCCTCCGGGCCGGCCGCCGCGGAGGCCGGCGACCGGCTCGGCGTCATCCTCCGCAACTACACCGTCTACCTGGACCTGTGGATCACCGACCTGTCCGGCCGGGTGCTGGCGACCGCGGCGCCCGGACGGTGGCCGGGGATCAGGGGCAGCGACGTCAGCCGTGCGCGGTGGTTCCGCGACGCGCTGGCCACCCCCGACGGCGACGCCTACGCCGTCGAGGACGTCACCTGGAGCGAGGCGCTGGGGTCGACCGTCGCGACCTACGCGACGGCCGTCCGCCGCGGTGGCCGGACCGACGGCGAGATCGTGGGCACGCTCGGCGTCTTCTTCGACTGGGCGCCGCAGACCGCGGCGATCCTCGACGGGCTGCGGCTGGACGAGGAGGAGCGGGCGGCCACGCGCAGCCTGCTGCTCGACGCCTCGGGCCGGGTGATCGCCGCCTCCGACGGCGTCGGCGTGCTCACCGAGCGGCTCGAGCTGCGCACCGGCGGGGCGGCCAGCGGCTGCTACGACGACGGAGCGGCGACGATCGGCTTCGCCCGCACCCCGGGCTACGAGACCTACGAGGGGCTGGGCTGGTACGGCGTCCTCGTGCGCTCCCGCTGACCCTCCGGCCGCCCGCCCGCGGGGTCAGCCGCCCAGCGCGGCGGTCACCACCTGCTGCGCCTCCTCCTGCACCCGGGCGAGGTGCTCGGGCCCGCGGAAGGACTCCGCGTAGACCTTGTAGACGTCCTCGGTGCCCGAGGGCCGGGCGGCGAACCAGGCGTTCTCGGTGACGACCTTCAGCCCGCCGATGGGGGCGTCGTTGCCCGGCGCGCGGGTGAGCTTGGCGGTGATCGGCTCCCCGGCCAGCTCGGTGGCGGTCACCGCCTCGGGGGAGAGCTTGCCCAGCGCCGCCTTCTGCTCGCGGGTGGCCGGGGCGTCGACACGCGCGTAGGCGGACTCGCCGTGCCGCTCGGTGAGCTCGCGGTGCAGCTCGGAGGGGGAGCGGCCGGTGACCGCCTGGATCTCGCTGGCCAGCAGCGCCAGCAGGATGCCGTCCTTGTCCGTCGTCCAGACACTGCCGTCGCGGCGGAGGAACGACGCCCCGGCCGACTCCTCGCCGCCGAAGCCGACGGTGCCGTCGAGCAGGCCGGGCACGAACCACTTGAAGCCGACGGGCACCTCCACCAGCCGGCGGCCCAGACCCTCGACCACCCGGTCGATCAGCGACGACGAGACCAGCGTCTTGCCGACCGCGACGTCGGCCCCCCACTCGGGGCGGTGCGCGAACAGGTGGGCGATCGCGACGGCGAGGAAGTGGTTGGGGTTCATCAGCCCGCCGTCGGGGGTGACGATGCCGTGCCGGTCGGCGTCGGCGTCGTTGCCCGTGGCGATCGCGTAGTCGGCGCGCTTGCCGATCAGGGAGGCCATGGCCGACGGCGACGAGCAGTCCATGCGGATCTTGCCGTCCCAGTCCAGGGTCATGAACCGCCAGGTCGGGTCGACCAGCGGGTTGACCACGGTGAGGTCCAGCCGGTGCCGCTCGGCGATCGCCGCCCAGTAGTCGACGCTGGCGCCGCCGAGCGGATCGGCGCCGATGCGCACGCCGGCGTCCCGGACGGCGTCGAGGTCGAGCACCGCGGGCAGGTCGTCGACGTAGTCGCCCAGGAAGTCGTGGCGGCCGGCCGCGGCCCGGGCCCGGGGGAAGGGCACCCGCCGCACGCCGTCCAGCCCGGCCCGCAGCAGCTCGTTGGCGCGGCGGGCGATCCAGCCGGTGGCGTCGGTGTCGGCGGGGCCGCCGGAGGGCGGGTTGTACTTGAAGCCGCCGTCGCGCGGCGGGTTGTGCGACGGGGTGACCACGATGCCGTCGGCCAGGCCCGATGTTTTGCCGCGGTTGGCCCGGAGGATGGCGTGGCTGACCGCGGGCGTGGGCGTGTAGCGGTCGGCGGCGTCGACCAGCACCGTCACGTCGTTGGCGACGAGCACCTCCAGCGCCGAGGCCCACGCCGGCTCCGACAGCGCGTGGGTGTCGCGGCCGATGAACAGCGGTCCGTCGATGCCCTGGCCGGCGCGGTACTCGCAGATCGCCTGGCTGGTGGCGAGGATGTGCGCCTCGTTGAAGGCGGCGTCGAAGGCCGAGCCGCGGTGCCCGGAGGTGCCGAAGGAGACCTGCTGGCCGGGGTCGTCGGGATCGGGGGAGAGGGTGTAGTACGCGGTCACCAGCGAGGCGACGTCGACGAGGTCGGAGGGCTGGGCGGGCTGACCGGCACGGACGTCGCTCATGCGGGGATCCTGTCGCGGGAGGCGGCTCAGCCGCGACCCGGACCCCCCTCCCGGAGGAGGCGGGCCGGCGCCCGGCGGGTCCAGGCCTCCGCGAGCAGGTCGGCGACCAGCTCGCGGTCAGCCGCCGCGAGGTCCACCGCGACCCCGCTCAGCGCCTTCCCCCACCACAGCAACCGGCACGGTCCGCCCTCGGCCGCCCGCGCCTCCGACTCCGCCAGCAGAACGTTGAGCTGCCCGTCGTCCCACAGCGTGGCGAGCACCGTCGAGCCCAGCCGGAACGACGGCCGGCCGTGGTGGTCGGCCTCGGTCACCCCGGGGAGGGCGAGGGCGAGCGCGCGGACGTCGTCGGGGGTCACGCGCCCATCCTGACCGTCGGCAGCCGACCGCGGAAGTCCCGGCGATCTCCCGCCTGACCTGCGGTTTCTGTCGTACCCCCGCCCTACGCTGGGGGTGTCCGGACGGCAGGGAGGGAGGTGCCCGGGATGTCGGAGCTGCGGTCGGCCCTGGACTCCCTGGCCGCCGTCGACCTGGCCGGGATGGCCGCCGACCAGGTGCTCGACCTGGTCGCCGAGCTGTCGGTCGCCGCCAACCGGCTGGCCGCGGTGCTGACCTCCGCGGTACGCGAGTCCGACCGGCGCCAGGCCCACCGCCGCGACGGCGCGGTGTCGGAGAGAGCCTGGCTGCGCGGTCACTGCCGCATGGCGTCGCCCGTGGCCACCGCCATCGTGTCCGCGGGCCGGCGGCTGGAGCACCTGCCCGCGCTGGCCCGGGCCTTCGCCGACGGGCAGGTCACCGCCGAGCACGTCCACGTGGTCACCCGGGCAGTGACGCCGGCCCGCGTCGCCACGGCCGCGCAGGCCGGCATCGACCTGGCCGAGACCGACCGCATCCTCACCGCCCTGGCTCTCCGCACCACCCCGGAGGACACCGCCAAGGGCGTCCGCGAGTGGGTCCACGGCATCGACCCCGACGGCAGTCTGGACGACGCCGCGCACACCCGCCGCCACCTCACGCTGACGTCCGGTCTCGACGGCCGGGTGCACGTCCGCGGTGAGCTCGACGCCGCTGGCGGGGAGATCCTGCACGCCGCGCTGGCTGCCGAGATGAACGGCGACCGCCCGGCCGGCGACCTGCGCACCCACGCCCAGCGACAGGGCGACGCCGTCGTCTCCATGGCCCGGCGGCTGCTGGACGCCGGCACCCTGCCCGCCGTGCGCGGCGAGCGCCCGCACGTGCGGGTCACCATCGACTGGCAGGCGCTCTGCGCCGAGCGCGGAGCACCCGGCGTCGCCGGCGGCACCCTCGGGTGGGCCGGGCCCGTCACCCCGGAGACCGCCCGCCGGCTGGCCTGCGACGCCTCGGTCGCCCGCGTCATCACGGGCCCCGACGGCCTGCCGCTCGACGTCGGCCGTGCCCAGCGCACCGCCACCGCCGCCATCCGCCGCGCCGTGGAGCAGCGCGACGGGCACTGCGTCTTCGCCGGCTGCGACGCCCCGCCCGAGTGGTGTGACGTGCACCACGTCGTCCACTGGGCACACGGCGGGCCGACCTCGTGCGACAACGGCGCGCTGCTCTGCGAGCGGCACCACACCGCCGTGCACGAGGGCGGGTTCACCATCCACCGCGACCCCGGCACCAGCCGATGGCGCACCCACCGGCCGGACGGCACGGAGGTGCTCAGGCGAGCGGGGCCCTGAGCCCGCTCAGTCCCGCTCCACCGCCTCCAGGAACCGCCGCAGCGTCTCGAGGAACACCTCCGGCTGCTCGGAGTGCACCCAGTGCCCGGCGTCCTTGATGCGGACCAGCCGGGTGCGCGGGAAGAGCGCGTCCATCCGCGCCCGGTCCTCCGGCAGCACGTAGTGGGACCTCGCTCCGGCGACCCACAGCACCGGGCCGTCGTAGGTGGCGCCCTCCGGCGGCTCCGGGAAGCCACGGAGCTCCCCGAGGTCGCGCTCGAGCAGCTCCAGGTTCAGCCGCCAGCGCCAGCCCCCGCCGTTCCCCATCCCCTCGCGGACCAGGCTCTGCAGCAGGAAGGAGCGCACCATCCGGCTCGGCACCGCCTCCAGCAGCGCGCGGTCGGCGTCCTCCCGGGTCTTCAGCTGGTCGAGGTCGACCGCCCGCATCGCGGCGATGAACGCGCCGAACGGGGAGGCCTCCTCGTCGGGGTCCTCGGTGCGCCCGCCCTGCAGCGGGTACTCCACCGGGGCGATGTCGACGACCACCAGCCCCCGCAGCAGCTCCGGCCGGCGCAGCGCCAGCTGCATCGACACCTTGCCGCCCATCGAGTGCCCGACCAGCGTCACCGGCTCGCCGAAGGAGGCCAGCTCCGCGGCGACCAGCTCGGCCATGTCGACGTAGTCGACCCGGTCGGTCCACGGCGAGTGCCCGTGGTTGGGGAGGTCCAGCAGCGTGACGCGGTGGCCGTCGGCCAGGCCCTTGGCGATCGTCGTCCAGTTCTTGCCCTGGCCGAACAGGCCGTGCACGAACACCACCCGCGGGCCCGACTCGCCGACGGTGCGCGCCGCCAGCCGCTCGTCGGCGGTCACGCCGCTGCTCCCGCGAGCGCAGCCACCAGGTCGGCGGGCGGGGTCGGGGCGGGCCGGTCGCCGACCTGGCCGACGGCGAAGTGGGGCTCCGCCCGGCGGGGCGCGAGCGGATCCCGCGGTACGAGCAGCAGCATGGGGGGCAGTGTGCCGGGCGCGGTCCGTGCGGGGTGTCCGGGCGCCCCACCGCGTGCCGGCCGGGAGGAGGCGCGGTGCCGGGCAGGCGACGGCGGACGACGACGAGCGCCCGGTCGGCCGCGACCACCACGCGCCGCCGGACGACGGCGAAGCGGCGCACCGCCACGCCGGTCCCCGACCTCCCCACCGCCGGCCCGGGCGAGCGGGTGTGGGTGCTCGCCGTCCCGTTCCGCGCCCCGGCGCCCGGCGCCACCTGGCACGCCGGCCTGCAGGCGCACGTCTGGGTCGGCGCGCAGCTGCCGCCGGAGCTCGCGCCCTACGACCCGCCCCCGTACAGCCTGGAGCGCTTCCTCGAGGACGAGCTCAACGAGGAGCCGCGGCCGCTGCCGGCGGCCCGCTCGCTGACGCCGCGGGAGGAGCAGTGCACCGGCGCGGAGGCGGTCATCGCCTCGGCCGAGGCCGGCCACCGGGTCTTCCTGCTCGGCGACGACCCCGGCGTCGGCAAGACCGGGACGGCGATCCTCGCCGCCCGCGAGATCTGCGAGATGCGCGGTGGCGACCGGGTGCTCGTGGTCGCCGACCGCCCCGCGGCGATCACCATCCCGCACTGGGCGCGGTCGATCGCCGGCTTCGGGGACGGCGGGCTGCGCTGGTGCGTCACCACCTGGGACCGGCTGGCCAAGGTCGCCAAACTGCGCTTCGACGTCGTCATCGGCGACGAGGCGCACATGGTCCGGCACACCACCACCCAGCGCTGGAAGCACTGGAAGGCCGTCTCCGGTGCCACCCGCGTCAAGGACGCGCCGTTCGTCATCGCGGCCACCGCCACCCCGGCGCACACCCCGCTGGAGCTGCCCTACCTGGCGCCCCAGTTCGCCGCCCGGGCCGCCGAGCCGCTGCGCGAGTGGGCCGACCTGCCCGCCCGGCTGGCCACCTCCGGGTTCCACGTGCAACGCGGCCGGTACGGCTGGCAGTGGACCGACGACGTCGACGAGCGGCGCGCCGACCTCGACCGGCTCAAGGAGTGGCTGACCGGAGGGCAGCCGCCGGCCGCGCTGCACCGCTCCGCGCCGTGGGGTGCGGTGTCGGTGGGTGGCGCGCCGGTCGCGCTCACCCCGGCCGAGCGGGCGCAGTACGAGGCCGAGTGGTCGCAGTTCCGCGCCGAGATGCAGCTGGCGCGCCGCGGCCGGCAGACCGCGCGCGGCCGGGCCGCCCTGCTCCGCTTCCGCCAGAAGGCCGGGCTGATCCGCGTGCCGGCCACCGTCGACTGGGTCAGCGCGCAGGTCGAGGCCGAGCGGCAGGTCGCCGTCTCGGTGGAGTTCGTGGAGACCGCCGCCGACCCGATCCGCGAGGCGCTGCTGGACTCCGGCATCGCCGTCGCCGGGATCTACGGGCGCGACCGCTTCGACGTCGAGGCCGAGCGGCTGCGCTTCCAGCGCGGCGAGGCGCCGGTCTGCGTCTTCACCGTGACCGCGTCGATCAGCCTGCACGCCGGGGAGCTGCTGCCCGGCGGGACGACGGCCACCGAGGTGCCGCGGGTGGGGCTGTTCCACCAGCCGCGGTTCTCCGGCATCCAGGCCCGGCAGGTCACCGGCCGCACCCACCGCGACGGGAAGACCTCGCCCTGGCGGATCGCCTACGCCGAGGACACCGTCGAGGAGCAGGTGGCCCGGGTGATGGTCGAGCGGCTGGCGGTCAGCGGCTCGACCGCCGGTGCCGACACCTCGTCGCTGCAGGAGATCGCCGAGCTGCTCGACGCCGACTGGCTGCCCTCGGCGGCACTGACCGACGCCTGAGCCGGGCGGTCAGCGAGCCGCGGCGTACTGACCGGCGACCTCGTCGGCGGTGAGCACCCGCGGGACGACGACGGCGTGCGCCAGCGATCCGGCGAAGAAGTTGCTGGTGGGCGCGTCCGGCCAGCTGCCGAGGTTGTCGTAGCCGATCCGCCAGTACCCGGTGGCGTTCTCGGCGGCGGTGGTGGCGGTGCTCGACCCCACCAGCACGCCGTCGACGTAGAGCGCCATGCCGGTGCCGGGCGAGAAGGTGGCGGTCGCCAGGTGCCAGCCGCCGTCGTTGTACGCGCCCGGGCTGGCCACCGTGAAGTAACCGCCGTTGTAGACGCCGAAGCGCAGCCGGCCGGCCGTGGTCATGTAGACGTGCCGGTCGTAGGTGCTGGACTGGGCGCCGCTGGTGGAGCCACCGAAGCCGATCAGCTTGCCGCCGCGGGTCGTGGTCGTGGCGAACCAGATCTGCACGGTGAACCACTGCGGACCGGTCATCGCCCGGGTGGTCCAGATCTGGCCGGAGACGCCGTCCAGGCGGACGGCGGCGTCCACGCCGCCGCCGCACTGCGGCCCGGCGACCCGGTAGGTGACCCCGCCCGAGGCGTACGTGCCGTTGCCGGCGCTACCGGCGGACCCGGCGTTGGCGGCGACCGTGCCGGCGCCCTCCTGCAGCGGGAGGTACTGCAGCGCACCGGCACCCGAGGGGCCGGCGGCGGTCGCGCAGGACCACGGCCCGACGTCGTACTGGGCGGCGACGGCGGAGGCCGGCAGCGCGGAGCCGAAGACGGAGACGGCCGCCATGGCGCCGGCGAACCGGTCGCTGGTGGGCCGCCCCGGCCAGGACCCGAGGTTGTCGTAGCCCACGCGCCAGTAGCCGGTATTGGTCTCCGCCGCCGTGGTCGCCGAGCTCTGTGCCACCTGGGCGCCGTCGACGTAGAGCGTCATGCCGGTCGAGGCCGAGAACGTCGCGGTCACCAGGTGCCAGCGGCCGTCGTTGTAGGCCGCCGGGCTGGTGATCGTGTGGTGGGTGCTGTTGTAGACGCCGAAGACCAGCTGCCCGCCGTCGGTCATGTAGACGTGCCGGTCGAAGGTGCCCGAGGCGCCGCCGTCCGCGCCGTTGCCGAAGCCGATGAGCTTGCCGCCGGTCGTGGTGGTGGTGGCGAACCAGGCCTGCACCGAGAAGGTCTGCGGGCCGGCCACCGGCTGGGTGGTCCACATGGCGCCGTTCACGCCGTCGAACCGGACCGCCGACGAGGCGCCGCTGCCGCAGCGGGGGCCCGGGACGCCGTAGGTGACCCCGGTGCTGCTGTAGACCCCGTTGGCGGCCGTCCCCGCCGACCCCCGGTTGACCGCGACGGTGCCGCCGCTCTCCTGCAGCGGGTAGTGGTGAGCCGCACCGGCGCCGGTGGCCGCGGCGGTGCAGGTCCAGTTGGGGGCCGCGGTCAGCGAGCTCGCCGGGTTGCTGGTGGTGGCGGTGAAGACCGCGAGTGCGTCGCCGACCCCGGGGCCGGCGATCCAGACGGCGCCCAGAACGGCCAGCGCGGCCGGCGCTGCGGCGCGGCCGCTGCGCCGGGAGCGCGGCCGCTCGTCCTCCTCGGGCCGCCGGTACACGCCGGCGAGGGCGAGCAGGGCCAGCAGCCCGGCTCCGGTGAGGACCAGCGGAACCGCCCGCCCCTCGCCGAGCCAGACCGCCGGCAGGCCGATGGCCGGCAGCCGGATCGCGCCCACCCCGTGCACGGCGGCCGGCTCGACCAGCGAGCCGTCGGCGGCGGGGTTGGCGTCGCCGCGCAGCTGCAGCCGGCCGCCGTCCTCGACGGAGACCACGCGGTGCAGCCGCAGCTGCCCGGGCAGGTCGGGGTCGTCGACCAGGACGACGTCCCCGGGCGCGATGTCGGCCGGCTCGGCCGGCCGGACGACCACGAGGTCACCGGTGTCGATCGCCGGCGCCATCGAGCCGGACATGACGACGGTCGGCTGCCAGCCGACCAGCCCGGGGACCACCGACACCGCGAGCAGGACGGCGAGCGTGCCGAGCACCAGCCGGGCGGCGCAGCTGACCAGCAGGGCGGTCCAGGACGACCGACGGTCACGGGGGGAGGGGGCGGTCACGTGGATCGCGCCTCCCAGGTGAGGCCCAGCGACGCGCTGCCACCGGCGGCGCTCGCCGCGGCGTCCGCGGGCAGGCTGTAGGTGACCTGGTAGGTGCGGCTCTCGGTGCCGCCGGCCGGGTTCCAGCCGCCGACCCCGGTGCCGTAGCCGGCCGCCGGGAAGGCGGCCAGCGTGCCGCGGTAGAGCTCGGCGGACGGGCTGAACCCGGAGCAGGTGGCCGACGAGCCGCCGGTGCCGACGACGACGGCCAACCTGATCTGCGCCGACAGCGACCGGCTGGTGGTCCGCCCGGTGCCGTACAGGCGGACGGCCGACGGCGCGCTGCCGGTGGAGGTGACCGTGATGCACCGGGTCGAGCTCGCGCCGGGCCGCAGCCCGGTCACGGTGAACAGGGCGGTGCCGGCGTCGTCGTCGCCGAGGGCGACGGTGCCGGTGCTCCAGGTGGAAGTGACGGGCGGGGTCGAGACGGTGAAGGCGGCGTAGCCGGACTGCCAGGCGACGACCGCGGCCAGCACGAGGGCGGACCCGCCGGTCAGCCGCAGCCCCCAGCGGCGGGCGCGACGGCCCGGCGGACGACGGAGCCACGCGTGCGGCAGGGACCTGCGCATCGGGGGCTCCTCGGTCGGCGGCGGTGCCGGCCAGGAGCACCACCCCGTCCATCGGCCACCGCGGACGCGCCCTTGACCAGCGCTTTCGCGGGCGTCACCCGGCCGGGTGACGGCTTCCGGAGCGGTCAGGGCGCGCGGAGTCGACCGGTCGGGAACGGAGCCGTGCCGGTTCACCCGGCCGGGGACAATGGACGGCGTGCGTCGGGAGGCCAGCGTCCTGCATCTGGACCTCGACGCCTTCTTCGCCGCCGTGGAGCAGCGCGACAAGCCGTCGCTGCGCGGCCGGCCGGTGGTCGTCGGCGGGGTGGGCGGCCGTGGCGTCGTCGCGACGGCGTCCTACGAGGCGCGCGCCTACGGCGCCCGCTCGGCCATGTCGACGGCGGAGGCGCGGCGCCGCTGCCCGCCGGGGACGGCGTTCCTGGGCGGCCGGTTCGCCGCCTACCGGGCCACCTCGGAGGTGGTCATGGGGCTGCTGCGCGAGCTGTCGCCGCTGGTGGAGCCGGTCTCCTCCGACGAGGCCTACGTCGACCTGGCCGCGGGCACCGGCCACGACCTGTCCGTCGACGGGGTCACCACGCTGGCCCGCGCCCTCAAGGAGCGCATCTCCGCCGCCACCGGCGGGGTGACCGGGTCGGTCGGGGTGGGCAGCTCCAAGCTCATGGCCAAGATCGCCTCGGACCTCGACAAGCCCGACGGCCTCGTCGTCGTCGCGCCGGGCACCGAGCTCGACGTCCTGCACCCGCTGCCGGTCACCCGGCTGGGCGGGGTGGGGCCGGCGACCGCCGAGCGGCTGCACAGCGTGGGCGTGAAGACCGTCGCCGACCTCGCCCGCAAGACGCTGCCCGACCTGGTGGCGCTGGCCGGCCGGGCACACGGCACCGGGCTGTACCAGCTGGCCCGCGCGGAGGACGACCGCGCCGTCGTCGCCGACCGGGAGACCAAGTCGGTGTCGGCCGAGGAGACCTTCGAGCGCGACCTCACCGACCGGGCGGCGCTGCACCGGGAGATCGACGCGATGGCCGCGCGGGTGGGCGGCCGGCTGCGGGCGGCGGCCTACTCCGGCCGCACCGTGACGCTGAAGCTGCGGCGCTACGACTTCACCACGCTCACCCGCTCGCAGACCCTGCCGCAGCCGACCGACGACTCCCGGCAGATCGCCGCGATCGCCCGGCGGCTGCTCGACGAGGCCGGCACCGCCGGCGGGCTGCGGCTGCTCGGCGTGGGCGTCTCCGGGCTGTCCCTCTACGCGCAGGGCGACCTGTTCTCCGCGGGACCGGCCGACGAGGAGCCGGTGGACGAGGCGCCTGCGGAGGAGGCCACGCCCGAGGTGCCGGAGCCGGAGGACCTGCCGGCCGAGCGGCGCTGGTGGCCCGGGCAGGACGTGCGGCACGACGAGCTGGGCGCCGGCTGGGTGTGGGGGAGGGGGATCGGCCGGGTGACCGTGCGCTTCGAGGGCCCGCGCACGCCGCCCGGGCCGGTCCGCACCTTCGCCGCCGACGACCCGGCGCTGCACCCGGCCGATCCGCCGGACTGGCGGTCGGAGACGATGGAGCCGTGACCGAGCCGAGCGCGTGGGTGCGGATGACCCAGGAGGACCCTGGCCACTCGGCCGCCTACGTGCAGCGGTTCCGGGACCTCGCCGCCCGCGGCACCGACATCGTCGGCGAGGCCCGGCTGGTCGACGCGATGCTGCCCCGCGGCGCGCGGGTGCTCGACGCCGGCTGCGGTCCCGGCCGGGTGGGCGGTCACCTCGCCCGCGCCGGGCACCAGGTGGTCGGGGTGGACGTCGACCCGGTGCTGATCGCCGCGGCCGAGGAGGACCACCCGGGCCCGCGCTGGCTCGTGGGCGACCTCGCCGAGCTCGACCTGCCGGAGCGGTTCGACGCCGTCGTCTGCGCCGGCAACGTGGTGACCTTCCTGGCCCCGGGCACCCGGCGGGAGGTGCTCCTTCGCTTCCGCCGGCACCTGGCCGCCGACGGCCGCGCGGTCGTGGGCTTCGGCGCCGGCCGGGGCTACGCGTTCGACGAGTTCCTCGCCGACGCCCGCGCCACCGGGCTCGAGCCGGACCTGCTGCTGTCCACCTGGCACCTGCACCCGTTCACCGACGCGTCGGACTTCCTCGTCGCGGTGCTCCGCCCCGCCTGACGCCGGTCGTCAGCCGACCTCGGCGACCCAGCCCCGGACGCGCAGCCGCCCGTCGAGCCGGACCACCACCCGGGCGCCGTCACCGGTGCGCAGCCGGGCGGCGAACCGGCCGGCGCCGTCGACGGCGACCGACTCGACCACGGCGCCGGGATGCTCGGCCAGGGCGGCCTCGGCCACCCGGACGGCGAGCGCCCCGTCGAGGTCGACGTCGGCCGGGACCGGCCGCGGACGGCGCGGCGTGCGCACCCACGCGTGCGAGCCGACCTGCTCTGTCCGGAGTGCCTGGCGCATGGCGGTTCCCCTCTCGGTCACCGGCTCCGTTCCGGCCGGTCGAGGACGAGCCTGGGCCCGCAGCCTGGGGACCTCCTGGGAGGAACCGGTGAGGTCGTCGTCAACCCGCAGCGGCGCCCTGTGGACCACCCGCCCCGTCCACAGGCGCCGTTCGACGCCCGGTGTCGTGGGCGGCCACCGTGGCGGCATGCCATCCGCACCGGTCTGCTCCCCGCCCACCGTCTTCGCCGTCCCCGCACCGTCGGCCGTGTCGCCGCCGGCCGCGCTGCCCGTCCGGGCGCGCGACGACCTCGCCCACCGCGGGCTGCGGCGGAGCGTGGTCGGCCTCGTGCTGCCCGCCGTGGGTTTCGGCACCTGGCCGATCGCCATGGCGGGGGGTGGGGAGGCCGAGGCCGTCGGCGCGGTCCTGCAGCTGCTCCCGTGGGTGCTGTCGGCGATCGCGCCGCTGGTCGCCCTCGGCGGCGTCTTCCTGTGCATGGCCGCGCTGGGCGGGGGCTTCCCCGGCCGCGGTCGCGCGATCACCGGCCTGGTCGCCGGGGTGCTCGCTCTCGGGCAGTTCTGCTACCTGCTGCAGCAGTTCGTGGCCGTGTGGCAGTCCGCGCCGTGGTGGTGGTGACCCCGGCCGGCGGCCAGCCGTCGATGTTCCACGTGGAGCACGCGCCGCCGGGGTCGGCCTTCCTCCGGGTCAGGGAGCGGTGACGAGCCTGCCCGCGGGCTCCGGCGCGGACGGCGTCCAGCCCGTGGGCGGCACGGTGCGCAGCCAGGCCTGGGCCCGGAGGCGCTTGCGGAGTGCGGTCTGCCGGCTGTCCATGGCCCGAGACAACACCCGGGGTCTGACAGTTCCCTGGCAGCCGGCCGGGAACCGGCTCAGCGACCGGTGATCCGCACCACCGGGTCGGTGCACCAGGCCAGCACCGAGGGCCAGGAGCCGTACCCCGCCGGGAGGTCCAGGTGGGCACCGCCGGCCACCAGGTCGGCGTCGAGCCCGCAGGGGTCGGCGAACCCCGGCAGCGCGCCGCCCGGCCAGTACGGGTCGTCGTCGGAGGCGACCAGCCGCACCCGCCGCCGGACGTCGGCGTCCGGGCCGGGAGCGGCGAAGCCGTCGGCGAACGCCGCCACCTCCCGGTGCTCCCGCAGCACCTCCGGTGACGGCGGGGCCACCAGCAGCACCCGGTCGGCCTGCAGCTCGCCGAGCTCCGCAGCCGCGCCCCACCACAGCGGAACGGCGAGGCTGTGGCAGATCAGCACCCGCTCGCTCCCGCTGCGGCCCAGACCCGACAGCGACGACCGCAGCAGCGCCGTCCACTCCGCCCGCGCCGGCTCGTCCGGTGTCGGGAACTGCGGGTAGGACACCTCGTGCCCCGCCGCGGAGAGCTCGCCGGCCAGCCAGTGCTGCCAGTGCCCGGGCGGCCGGCGGTTCTGCCACCCGTGCACGAGGAGGAAGCTGGTCACGGCGGCAGCCTAGGAGGGCTCAGTCCGCCGGCACCGCCAGGGCGACGGTCAGCTCCAGCACCATGCGCGGGTCCTCCAGCCGCGGCCCGTAGATCTGGCGCAACTGCCCCATCCGGTACCGCACCGTCTGCGGGTGCACGAACAGCTCCGCGGCCACCTGGTCGCGCCGGCCCTGGTGCAGCAGCCAGGAGCGCAGCGTCTCGGCGAGCTTCTCCCGCGTTCCCTCCGGCAGGTCCTCCAGCGGGGCCAGCACGCGGGCCCGCAGGTCGGCCAGCGCCGCACCGTCGGCCCGCAGCACCAGCTCGGGCAGCCGCTCCTCGGTGTCCAGCGCCGCCGCGCCCTCGGCCCGCAGCCCCAGCTGCAGCGCGCGGCGCACCCGCTCGTAGGAGCCCTGCACCTGCGTCCACGGACGCGCCGGGCCGACCACGGCCTCCCGCCCCTCCAGCGAGCGCAGCAGCGCCGGGCGGGACCGCCCGTCCGCGTCCGGCACCAGCAGCAGGGTGCGGTCGGGCGTCGCGGTCTCCACGGTCTCGTCGGCGGCCTGCAGCGTGCGGGGGTCCAGCAGGGACACCGCTCCCCGGGCGCGGACCTCGGGCAGCAGGACGGCGGTCAGCGTGCGCGGTGGCGTCCAGTCGGCCTGCTCGGCGGCGGCCGTCAGATCGCGCACCGGCCGCCCGGCCAGGAGGACGGCGACCAGCCGCTCCAGGTGCCGGCGCCGTTGCCGGCCGGTGGAGGCCAGCTCGTCGGCGTGCCCGGCGACGCTGGCCGCCGACAGCTGGTCGATGTAGGCGAACACCAGCTCGGCGAAGTGGGCCAGCGCGTCGGCCGGGATGCCCGCCGCGACCGCGGTCTCGGCCATCTGCCGCCAGGCCACGCGCGCGCCGACCCGGTAGGCGGCCAGCAGGGCGTCCATCGTCCGGCCGCTGCGGGCCTCGCCGCGGCCCAGCGAGTAAGCACCCTCCAGCGCCGGGCGCACCAGCCGGCTCGGTTCCACGCCGCCCGTGGCCAGCTCCAGGAACCCGGCGAGGGTCAGCTCGACCGCGGTGGTGATCTTGCGGCCCATCTCGCCGCCGAAGGGGTCGGTGTAGCTGGGCACCTCGACCACGATCGCCGCCACCGTGGCCTGCGCGACCGCCGGCAGTTCCGCCCGCATGACCGCGGCGATGGGGCCCGGGATCGCCACCCGTGCCGCCGTGGTGGGCTCCGCGCTCATCGACCCTCCCTTGTCCCGTGCGCACAAAATCTACGGCCCGATTCACGTCGGAGGCACAGGTGATTGCTCCCTGGGTGGGGAAACCTCAGGACATGACCGCGACTGTTCCCCGCCCGACTCCGGGCCGGCCGCGTCTGGGTGCACTCCGTGACCGGATGGTCAAGCTGGCCGAGGCCGTCACCACGCCGCTGCTGCCCTCGGACTACCTGGACCTGATCGACCCGCTGCGCTCCGGCGCCGCGCTGCGCGGCCGGATCGAGGCGGTGCACCGCGAGACGCGCGATGCCGCGACCGTCGTCATCCGGCCCGGGCGCGACTGGCTGCCGCACACCCCGGGCCAGTACGTCCGGATCGGCATCGACATCGACGGCGTCCGCCAGTGGCGCGCCTACTCGATCACCTCGGTGCTCGACCGGGCCGACGGCTGCTTCACCATCACCGTCAAGGCCATCCCGGACGGCACGGTCAGCAACCACCTCGTACACCGGGCCCGACCCGGCACGATCGTGCAGCTGGACCAGGCCACCGGCGAGTTCGTCCTCCCGCCGCAGCGCCCGGCCAAGGCGCTGTTCGTCACCGCCGGCTCCGGCATCACGCCGGTCATGGGCATCCTGCGCAACTGGGCCGATCTCGCCGACGTCGTCCTCGTGCACTCGGCGCCCACCGCCGACGACGTCATCTTCGGCGCCGAGCTGCGCGCCCTCGCCGCCGACGGCCGCATCCGCCTGGTCGAGCAGCACACCGACTCCGCCGGGATGCTCGACGCCGCGGCGATCGCCGCGCTCGTGCCCGACCTGGCCGAGCGCGCCACCTGGGCCTGCGGCCCGGTCGGCATGCTCGAGATGCTCGAGGAGCACTGGGCCGGCGCCGGCATCGCCGACCGGCTCTACACCGAGCGGTTCCGGCCGCGGGTGCTGGCCACCGGCGAGGGTGGCACCGTCGTCTTCACCAGGACGGGGACGACGGTCGAGGCCGACGGCGCCACCCCGATCCTCGACGCCGCCGAGGGAGCCGGCGTCCTGATGCCGAGCGGGTGCCGCATGGGCATCTGCTTCGGCTGCGTCCTCCCCCTGCGCGAGGGCGCCGTGCGCGACCTGCGCACCGGCGAGCTGACCACCGCCGCCCCCGGCGACGGCGTCCTCGTCCAGACCTGCATCAGCGCCGCCGCCGGCGCCTGCGACATCGACCACTGACACCCCGGACCGAGCCCGAGCGAAGGAGCCGGAACACATGACTGCCATCCAGAAGAAGGCCGACAACCCGATCGCCCACCTCACCCCGGAGGACGTCGAGCTGCTGGGCAAGCAGCTCGACGCCATCCGCCAGGAGGTCATCGACACCCGCGGCGAGGCGGACGCGAAGTACATCCGCACCGTCATCGACGTGCACCGCAAGCTCGAGCTCGGCAGCCGCGCCGTGCTGCTCGCCTCCGGCTTCCCGCCCGCCTGGGTGCTCGGCACGATCGGTCTCTCGGTGGCCAAGATCCTCGAGAACATGGAGATCGGGCACAACATCCTGCACGGCCAGTGGGATTGGATGCGTGACCCGAAGATCCACTCCACGACGTGGGAGTGGGACATGGCCAGCCCGGCCGAGCAGTGGAAGCACTCGCACAACGAGCTGCACCACACGTACACGAACGTGATCGGCAAGGACAACGACCTCGGCTACGGCATCATGCGCGTCGACGAGGACCAGCCCTGGCACCCGTTCTACCTGGCCCAGCCGCTGTGGAGCTTCCTCAACGCCTGCTTCTTCGAGTACGGCATCGCCGCCTACGACCTGGAGCTCGGCGCCGTCGTCGCCAAGAAGCAGACCGGTGACCCCGAGTTCCGCCGGCGGGCCAAGGCCGTGCTGACCAAGATCGGCCGGCAGGTGCGCAAGGACTACGTCGTCCACCCGCTGCTGTCGGGCCCGAACTTCCTGGCCACGCTGGCGGCGAACTTCACCGCCAACATCGTGCGCAACCTGTGGTCCAACTCGGTCATCCTCTGCGGGCACTTCCCCGAGGGCGTGGAGACGTTCGAGAAGAAGTCGATCGACGGCGAGACCCGCGGCGAGTGGTACCTGCGCCAGATGCTGGGCTCGGCCAACATCTCCGGCAGCAAGGCCATGCACCTCATGACCGGCAACCTGTCGCACCAGATCGAGCACCACCTGTTCCCCGACCTGCCGAGCAACCGGTACGCGGAGATCGCGCCGAAGGTCAAGGCGCTGTTCGACGAGTACGGGCTGAACTACCACGCGGCGCCGCTGCCGAAGCAGGTGGCGTCGGCCTGGCACAAGATCATCCGGCTGTCGCTGCCCAACGGGTGGCTGGACAACACCACCGTGAAGAACCTGCCGCACCAGCTGAAGAACCTGTGGCGCATGACCACCGGCTCGGCCAAGGTGCGCCGCCGGCTGCAGCGGGAGGAGATGGCCGCCGCGGCGGCCTGATCTCCCCGAGCGCCCGCCGAGGGCCCGGATCCCCACGGGGGGTCCGGGCCCTCGGCGGTTCCGTCACACCGGATCGGCGGGCGAGAGCAGGCCGTGGAGCGCGGCGGCGCCGCGGAGCAGGGCGCGGGAGCGGCGGCTGACGTCGGCGTCCCGGGCGGCCAGCGCCGCGGCGAGGTCCTCTCCCCGCCGGCCCCGGCGCAGCTGCGGCAGCAGGGCCCGCAGCGCCTCGATGCGGTGCCCGGCCCGGCGCAGCTGGACGACGATCCGCGCGTCCCGGACGTCCGCGGGCGCGTAGCTGCGGGCGTGGCCCGGACCGGAGCGGCCGGGCACGACGAGGCCCTCGGCGTCCCAGTGGCGCAGCGTCGACGGCCGCACGCCGAGGGCGCCGGCGAGCTCGGCGACGGTCATGGCGTCGGCCGGCCGCACGTCGGCGATCGGCTCGGCGGAGATGGCCGCCGCGGCCTCCCGGGCCAGTGCCAGCTCGCACCGCTCGGTGTGCAGCGCGGCATGGGCCTCGTCCAGCAGTGCCAGCACCTCCTCCGGCCGGGCGGCGCACGCGGCGCGGAGCAGCCGCCGGGCCGCGACCGGGCCGATGCCGGCGGCGAGCGCGCGGTACGCGCGCACGGCCTGCACGTGGGTGGCGGTGTACCGCCGGTGCCCGGCCGCGGTGCGGACGGCGGGCGGCAGGACGCCGTCGTCCTCGAGGTCGCGGACCTGCTGCACCGAGTACCCGGCCGACCGCGCGACGTCGACCGTCCGCAGCCCCGACTTGCGATTTCCTTCGGCGTCCACGCGGGGATCCTGCCCCCAGGTCACCACAAGCAGATGAAGGAGACGCTGGAGGCATGCGGATCGACGAGGTGCGCGCGGCCGTCGAGGCCCTGGACGGCGTGCTGACCCTGGCACCGGGGCCCGGGGACGGCTCCCCGGAGCTCGCCTGGGGTGACCTGTTCTTCTACGTCGCGCCCGACGGGGTGGTGCCGCCGGGCCAGCCCTTCGCCACGGTCGTGACCAAGCCCTATCCCGGCGAGCCGGCCTGGGGGCTCGACCGGCCGGGAGCCTTCCGCGTCAACGTCGCCGCCGGCCGCGACGAGTTCCGGCGGTGGACCGGCCGGGACCCGGGGGAGGCGGTCGAGCCGGCGCCCGGGACGCCGGACACGGTGCTCGCCCACCCGACCTACGCGGGCCTCGGGTGGCTCGCGGTCGTGTCCCCCGGCCCGCGCACCGCGGACGGGGTGCGGGAGCTGCTGCGGGCCGCGCACGGTCGGGCGCTGGCCCGGTGGGAGCGCCGGAGGCGCTGACCCGGCGTCACACCAGCTGCAGCTGACGGGCCGACCGGCGGACGGTCACCCGCTGACCCCAGGAGAGGGTCAGCCGGTCGGCCTCCAGGCCGTCGCCGAAGACCACCAGCCCGTCGGACTCCACGGCCAGCTCCAGCACCTCGTCCTCGTCCAGCAGCCCCTCGGTGCACGTCGTCCCGGTCGCCGGTGAGGGCCATGCCTCACGGACGAACCAGGCCAGCGCCGGATCGGTGCGGGCCGGCAGGCGCAGCGGGCTCTGCCGCTCGCGCCACACCGACCGGCACCAGCCGGTCGCTCCGGTGCCGGTCGAGACGAGCACACCGGAGGAGGCCTGCCGCTCGGGTACGGCGGCCCCCGGCGCGGTCAGCCGGTAGCGGGCGGTCTGGTGGGTGGGCGAGCCGAGGTAGACCTCGTTGAGCGCGCGCAGCACCTGACCGTCGTCGCTGACCGCCTCCACCATGGTCAGCGGCGTGGGCGCCGGCCGGTTCCGCAGCAGCGCGGCCACCTCCTCCGGCCGGTGCCGCACGAGCACCCCGGGATTGCGGCCGGGCTCGGGGTCGACGCCGATGACCGGCTGCCCGTCGAGGTACTTGGCCACGTTGGCCACCAGCCCGTCCTGGCCGACGACGAGGACGACGTCGTCCGGGGCGAACAGGAAGCGCGAGAGGTCGGCGCGATCGACGCTGCCGCGGCGCCAGTCGACCGGGATGCCCGCCGTGGCCGCGGCCAGCGCCCGGGTCTGGGCGGCGTCGCGCTCGGCGACCTCGGCCATGTCCCGGCCGCGGGTGGCCAGGAAGAACGCCGCCTGGGCCGCCGTCCCGTGCCGGGCGACCAGCTCCCGCAGCTCGGTGGCGCGGGAGACCACGACCACCCGCGGCGCCAGGCTCACCGCTCCACCCCCAGCCGGGTCAGCACCGGCGCCAGCAGGTCGGGGGTGAGCACCAGGTTGCCGATCTGGGGCAGCTGGCCGGCCAGCTCGCGGGCGGCCAGGGCGAAGAGCACCTCGGCGGGCACCTGCGCGTGCGCGGCCAGCTCGGCCGCGGTGGCCTCGGCGCGGGCGGCGCCCAGCAGCCGCTCGGTCTCGGCGCGCACCTGCGCCGCGCGCTGGTCGCGCCGTGCCTGCGCCTCGCTGGCCACCTCGGCGGCGGCCGCGGCCTGTTCGGCCTCCCGGCGGGCGTTCACCCCGCGTTGGCCGATCAGCTCCTCCTCGCGGCGGGCCAGCTCGATCTGGTTGGCCAGCTCGTTCTCGCTGATGGCCCGCTCGCGCTCGACCGCCAGCGCGCGCCGCTCGTAGGTGGCCCGGTCGGCCTCCTGCTGCACCTGCTCGCGGGTGGGCATCTGCAGGGCGCGCTCGACGTCGGCCTCGGGGCGGACGGCGACGACGCGGACGCCGAGCACCGCGATGCCGGTCTCGGCCAGCCGCTGGTCGACGGCCAGCCCGCGCTCGACGGCCTCGCGGACCGGGGCCACGCCCCGGGTGAGCGCGGTGGCGAGGTCGATGGTGGCCAGGAGGTCCAGGGCGTGCTGCTGGGCCGACTCGGTGAGCAGGCCGGCGACCTGCTCCAGCGGCGTGCCGCGCCAGCGGCCGGTGCCGGGGTCGATCGAGAAGTCGATGCGGGCCGCGGCCAGCGCCGGGTCGGTGACCCGCGAGGTCAGCGTCATCTGCACGGTGACGTCCTGGAAGTCCGCCGTCCGGGCGTGGAAGAGCAGCGGCAGCTCGCGGTCGTCCACCGGCACCTCCGAGAGGACCGCCGACAGCGGCCGGAACCAGAAGCTGGCGCCGGTGGCGCCCTGCACCACGCGGCCGTTGCGCACCTGGAGGACGTGCGCCGTCGCGGTGCTCCGCAGGTGCCGCACGAACGGGTAGCGGGTGATGTCGGCCATCGCCGGACCTCCTCGGGAGTCGTTGTCGTCGGGCTGACGATAAGCACCCATCCGGCTTGTCGTCAATCTGACGATTGCTCCGCTAGGGTAGGCGCGTGACCGGCTACGACCCGAGTGCGTTCCCCGCGGTGGCGGTGACCGTCGACCTCGTCGTCCTCACGGTGCGGAACGGCGAGCTGCAGGTGCTGGTCGTGCGGCGGGGAGAGGAGCCGTTCGCCGGCCGGGAGGCGCTGCCCGGCGGCTTCCTGCGGCCCGACGAGGACCTCCTGGCGGCCGCGTCGCGCGAGCTCGCGGAGGAGACGGGGCTGGCGCACGCCCACCTGGAGCAGCTGGCCTCCTACGGCGATCCCGGCCGCGATCCGCGGATGCGCGTGGTCACCGTCGCCCACCTGGCCCTGGTGGCCGATCCCCCCGAGCCGCGGGCGGGCAGCGACGCGGCCGCGGCGCGCTGGGCGGCGGTGGACGAGGTGTCGCCAGGGCTGGCCTTCGACCACGACCGCGTGCTGGCCGACGGCGTGGACCGGGCCCGGGCCAAGCTCGAGTACAGCGCGCTGGCCACGTCGTTCTGCCGGTCGGAGTTCACCGTCGCCGAGCTGCGCCGGGTCTACGAGGCGGTGTGGGGGCGGCGGCTGGACCCGCGGAACTTCCACCGCAAGGTGACCAGCGCGGCCGGCTTCCTGGCGCCGACCGGGGAGACCACGACCCGCGACGGCGGTCGCCCCGCCCAGCTCTACCGGCGCGGTCCGGCCGCCGTGCTGCACCCGCCGCTGCTGCGCGCGGAGAACTGAGCCGGCCTCCCGGAACGGCCGCGGGCCCGCTGCCCGTCGCCGTGCGGCGATCGGGGAGCGGGCCCGCGCTGGGTGTGCTGCCGGTCAGTTGGCCATGTCGACGAAGCGGCTGTAGTGACCCTGGAAGGCGACCGTGACGTTGGCGGTCGGGCCGTTGCGGTGCTTGACCAGCATGATGTCGGCCTCGCCGGCTCGCGGGGACTCCTTCTCGTACATGTCCTCGCGGTGGATCATCATGACCATGTCGGCGTCCTGCTCGATGCTGTTGTGGACGGCGATCCCCTCGGCCACGAAGTTGTGGCCGCCCAGCACGGTTGCGTCGTAGACCTCCTCGACGGCACCCTGCTCGATCGAGACGATCTCGTCCCACAGCAGGTCGTTGACCGCCTGGATCTCCAGGTCGGCGTCGTCGAGGACCGCGGCGATCCGGCCGAGCCGCTCGCGACTCGGCGCGTGCTTCCACATCGCGCTACCGCAGAAGGCGGAATCCATGGCGGCGGCGAAGGCGCGGTGGCTCATGCCCCGCTCCTCGAGCACGTCACGGACCCGGTCCCACACCTGGACGGGCACGGTGTCGACGTTCGTGTTGGCCGACGTCGCCCGGACGATCGCCAGCAGGCGCTGGGCCGACTCGCTCCGAGCGCCGTGGACGCCGATCTCACCGAGGAACCGCCGCTGGTCGTCGCAGCCGGAGACGTCGAGCGTCCAGCCGTCCCGGTAGCCGCTCTTGCGGGTCCGGCGGATCCGGGCGGAGATGCCGAACCGCAGGAGCAGCCGGGAGACGTCGTCGACGAGCTGACGGCTGGTCGAGGCGTAGTAGACCCGGCCACCGCGGCCGTGCTCGTGCACCGTGACGGATCCGTCGGTGGCCCACAGGTGGCTGAGGAACAGCGCGATCTGCTTCTTCGGCAGTGAGAAGACCGGCTGCGGCACGAACTTCTGGTGGCTGCGGAGCCCGAAGAGCCCGAGTTCGTCGAGCCACGCCGCGATCGGGTTGCGCTTGCCATGGGTGAGTCGGAAGGGCGCCGGCAGGCGCAGCGTCGTGCACCGCGCGGCCGCGTACTCGTCGCGGACGGCGATGACCCCGAAGTGCAGCGCCGCGGTCGTGACCGCCCGGAGGTTGGCCTCGTCGATCGAGGCGTAGCGGATGGGCTGACGCTCGACGAAGCTCCCGTCACCGATGAGGTGGGCGAGGAGGACGACCTTCTCGTCCTCCCAGACCGTCATGCGGTCCGGAGCGGGCACGTGCCGGGGCACGGCGATGCGGTCGCCGACAGCCAGCTCGCCGATGGGTCGGAACCCGTCGTAGGTGAGGAACGGGTGGTTGGCCGTGGCCCGCACCGTCTTCCCCGACGACGTCGTCACCTGCAGCACCGGCTTGCGACCGGTGGAGAACACGTGCGTGAGGTGCCGCCGGACGTAGCGCAGGTTGTCGTCGAGCGACCACACCGGGACGTCGCGCGCACCGGACTCGAAGAGCTCACCCATCGTCGTCTCGGCACCGGTATCGGCCCGCAGGATCCGGGTGTCGGCGGTGAGGCAGCCGGACTCACGCAGGTCGGACAGCATCGGCTTCTTGTCCTGCCGCTGCTCGGACCCACGGTTGAGCTGCGACATGGCGATGACCGGCACCTCGAGCTCCTTGGCCAGCAGCTTGAGCGCACGGGAGAACTCCGAGACCTCCTGCTGGCGGCTCTCGACGCGCTTGCCGGACGTCATCAGCTGCAGGTAGTCGATGACCACCAGCTTCAGGTCGTTGCGCTGCTTGAGCCGCCGGGCCTTGGCCCGGATCTCCATCATCGTCATGTTCGGCGAGTCGTCGATGTAGAGGGGCGCGTCGGCCACCTCACCCATCCGGCGGGCCAGCTTGGCCCAGTCCTCGTCGGACAGGGTGCCGGCGCGCATGTGGTGCAGCGGCACCTTCGCCTCCGCCGACAGCAGACGCATGGTGATCTCGTGCTTGCTCATCTCGAGCGAGAAGATCACCGCCGGGAGGCCGTGCTTCACCGTCGCCGAGCGGGCGATGTCGAGACCGAGCGTCGAGTTGTGCGTCGGGATGAAGCTGCGGCCCGCGAGGAACAGCGAGTCCGCGGCGTCCACCTGGATGCACCGGACCGGAACGCTCTCGACCGGCCGGACGTCGGTGATGAACCGGACGCCCCGCGCCGTAGAGGTGCGCGCACCCCGCTCCTTGTGCAGGAGCTTCTTGCGTTCGAGCCGGAAGACCTCGTCGTCGGTGCTGAAGGTCAGCGTGTAGCAGGTCGACGAGGCCTCGGTGCGGCCCGCGACCCGCTTCGTCGACATCCGCACCCGGTGGCCGAGGCCGGCGATCAGCTCGCGGGTGTCCTCCGCCAGGCGGCGGCTCGTCACAGCGAACTGGACGGCACCGCTGGGGGCCACCGTGCCGTCGGTGTCGAGCAGAGCCGCGAGCAGCGCGCGTCGCTGCGCCACCGAGGCGCGCAGGTAGGCCGTGGGGATGTGCTTGTCGCCCAGGACGCCGAGCGAGCGCAGCAGACCCGTGACGGTGCGGTCGTCGCCCTCGCCACCGTCCGGGACCGGCAGCCGCAGCGCGTACCGGCGGTCGCTCGCGAGCGGGGTGACCACGAGACCCTCGGCCTCGATGTACGCCGCGATCTCCGGGTCGGCGCTCGTGTAGTGCGCCGCCTCCGACGTGCCGTCGCCGAGCCAGACGCCCAGCGCGTAGGGCGGCAGCGGCAGGTCGGCCTCCGGCAGGTCCAGGGGTGCGGCGTTGGTGACGCTGTGGTTGAGCCGGGCGTCCCTGGTCGCCAGCCGGACGGTGCGGGCGAGCTCCTCGGTGGTGCGGACGGCGGCGACGGTGCGCTGGCTGCGGTGACGGCTGTAGCCGACCCGCGCGGCCTGCGCGCTCTTGCGGCTGGCGCGGTCCTCGGTGAGCCACTGGTGCTGGGCGTCGGCGACGATCACCGACCCGTCGGAGAAGTGCACCTCGTAGCAGGGCCGGCCGGTCATCACGTCCGTGGCCGCGACGACGGTGGTGGGGCGCCCGTCGGAGCCCAGCACGCGGTCGCCGACCCGGATCTCCCCCATGGTGGTCCAGCCGGAGGGCGTGGCGATGGGGGTGTCGAGTGCGAGCGCCTTGCCCACACCGGGCCGGGCCGCGATGACCACCATCTGCCCGGCCTGCAGGCCGTTGGTGAGCTCGTCGAGATCGCGGATGCCGGTCGGGACGCCGCGCGCGGTGCCGCCCCGGGAGGCGATCGCGTCGAGCTCGTCCATCGTCGGCTGCAGGACGTCCTCGAGGCGGGAGTAGTCCTCGCTCATCCGCTTCTCGGTGACGTCGTAGATCTCCTGCTGGGCGCGGTCGACGATGTCGTCGACGTCGCCCCGGCCGCCCGCGGCGCCGTAGCCCAGCTGCACCACGCGGGTGCCGGCCTCCACCAGCCGCCGCAGGACGGCCTGCTCGGCCACGATGGCGGCGTAGTAGCCGGCGTTGGCCGCGGTCGGCGTGGAGGCGATCAGCGTGTGCAGGTAGACCGCGCCGCCCATCTTGGACAGCTGGTCGGTGCGGTTGAGCTCGGCGGCGACGGTGATCGCGTCGGCCGGCTCACCGCGCCCGTAGAGGTCGAGGATGCAGTCGAAGATCACCTGGTGCGCGGGCCGGTAGAAGTCCGCGCCGGTCAGCACCTCCACGACGTCCGCGATCGCATCCTTGCTCAGCAGCATGCCGCCGAGCACGGACTGCTCCGCCTGGACGTCCTGCGGCGGCTGCCGGTCGTACTCCGGCGCCGTCGCCTGCGGCCGGCTGAAGTCGTCGGCCACCGCCACGTCGGTTCCTCCATCCACTCACCGGCGCGCACCCGCGAGGCCCTGGCCGCTGCGGCCGGGCCTGGTGGGGGAGCACCAGAAACGCTGTACGCCTGACTCGAACGTGTGTTCGTGCCAGTCCTACCGGGGGGCACCGACAGTTCCGGTGCCGCGTGGTAGCCGGAGAGGACGTTAGGAAGTGGGGACGGACCCGTCCAACACCGATGTGCACGCCGTTCTGCACAACTTGTGGACAAGTCGGTGGACACAGGCATGTCGACATGTGGAGGAGTCGGGGGACGACGGCGTCCCGCCGTCCCCAGCTCGCGGCTGACCAGCGCGAAGACGACGCACGGGCTGTGGACGGGAGAAAAGCGCGAGAAATCGTGGTGTCGCGCCCCGGCGTGTCGCGAGCCGGGGAGCACCCGCCCCACAAGTCACAGGCAGGGAGTTCTCCACAACCCGCTCACCAGGCCGCCGGGAACCCGCGCGGCCCCCCTCCACGGGCGGCGGCCGGGCCCCACGAACGCCGAGAGGGGCGCCGGACCGGAGTCCGACGCCCCTCCCAGGGGTACTGCGCGTCCCTGCCGGTGCGGCAGGGACGGGTTCAGCCGGCGACGACCTCGATGGCCAGCTGGGTGCTCACCTCGGGGTGCACGCGGACGGTGACCGTGTGCTGGCCCGTGGTCTTGATGCTGCTGGGCAGCTCGACGCGACGGCGGTCCAGCTCCGGGCCACCCGCGGCGACGACGGCGTTGACGACGTCGGCGGTGGTGACGCGACCGAACAGGCGGCCGCCGTCGCCGGCGCGGGCCGGGACGCGGACGGTCAGCCCGGTGAGCTGGCCGGCCACGGTCTTGGCCTCGTCCAGCGAGCGCACCTCGCGGGCGGCGCGCGCCCGGCGCAGGGACTCGACCTGCTTCTCGGCACCGCGGGTGGCGACGATCGCCAGGCCGCGGGGCAGGAGGTAGTTGCGGCCGTAGCCGCCCTTCACCTCGACGGTGTCACCGGAGGAACCGAGACCGGTGACCTCCTGGGTCAGGATCAGCTTCATCGTGCTCATGGTCAGCGCGCCGTGGAGGTGTAGGGGAGCAGCGCCATCTCGCGGCTGTTCTTCACGGCGGTCGCGACATCACGCTGGTGCTGGCTGCAGTTGCCGCTCACGCGGCGGGCACGGATCTTGCCGCGGTCGGAGATGAACTTCCGCAGCAGGGTCGTGTCCTTGTAGTCGACGTAGGTCACCTTGTCCTTGCAGAACTGGCAGACCTTCTTCTTGGGCTTCCGGACGGGGGGCTTGGGCACTGGGTTCTCCAGGTACGACGTGATTCAGGGAAAGGCTGTGTCGGCCCCCTCGCAGGGGCCCACGCCGAGCGGAGCCAGACGTGGGGAGCGAGGGGGTCCTTGCTCAGAAGGGCGGCTCGTCCGACGGACCGGCGGGCGTCGACCACGGGTCGCTCGCGCCCCCGCCGCCGCCACCGAAGCCGCCACCACCGCCGCCGCCGCCGAAACCGCCGCCACCCTCACCGCGCTGGGCCTTGGTGACCTTGGCGGTGGCGTAGCGCAGCGAGGGGCCCACCTCGTCGACCTCGAGCTCGACGACGGTGCGCTTCTCGCCCTCCTTCGTCTCGAAGGAGCGCTGCTTGAGGCGGCCGGAGACGATGACGCGCGAGCCGCGGGTGAGCGACTCGGCGACGTTCTCCGCCGCCTGGCGCCACACGTTGCAACGGAGGAACAGCGCCTCGCCGTCCTTCCACTCCTGCGACTGACGGTCGAACGTCCGCGGGGTGGAGGCGACGGTGAAGTTGGCGACCGCGGCCCCCGACGGCGTGAACCGCAGCTCCGGGTCGGAGGTCAGGTTGCCGATGACGGTGATGACGGTCTCGCCGGCCATGGTCAGTGGACCTCGGGCCGCATCAGCTTCGTGCGCAGGACCGACTCGTTCAGGTTGAGCTGGCGGTCCAGCTCGGCGACGGCAGCGGGCTCGGCATCGATGTCGATGACGGCGTAGATGCCCTCGACCTGCTTCTTGATCTCGAAGGACAGCCGGCGGCGGCCCCAGATGTCGACCTTGCCGACGGTGCCACCGGAGTTGGTGACGACGGTCAGGAACCGGTCGAGGGAGGGCGCGATCGTGCGCTCCTCCAGATCGGGGTCGAGGATGACCATCAGTTCGTAGTGACGCACGGAGAACCCCACCTCCTCTGGTCTGTGGCGGCTGCAGCGGATCTGCAGCAGGAGGGTCGTACACGCGTCGCGCGCCCTGGCCGTGGGTTCACGGCGCGGACGCGCACCCGACAGGCTACCAGCGTGCGGGCCGGCGGCCGACCGCCGTCCACAGGCCCCGCGGGGAGACCCACCCCAGACGCACCGCGGCCGCCGTCCGGGAGTCCGGACGGCGGCCGCGGGGAGCCGGCGGGGGTCAGCGCCCGCGCGTGGCCTGCTGGGTGCGGACCAGCGCGGCGGAGACCGCGGCGAGCGCGATCACCGCGACGAGCGCGGGCAGCGGCAGGGTGCGGTCGGTCGAGGAGCCCGCCGTCGCGTCCTCGGTCGCGGCGCTCTCCTCGTCGAGCGCCGTGCCGTCCAGGCCGGCCAGCTGGCCGAACACCGGCACCGAGGCCCCGTCGTAGCTGCCGGCCAGGCCCCCGCCACCGCTGCCGGAGCCGGAGCCGGAGGAGCCGGCGCCGCTGCCGGCGGGCGAGGTGGCGGCGAACCGGCTCGGGTCGAAGGCCGCCGCGGCGGCGGAGTCGACCGGGGCCAGCGCCGCCGCGCCGCCGCCGCCGACGTCGTAGGAGTACGGCGCACCCGGGACGCCCGACCCGACCGGCTGCTGGGCCGGCGCACCGGGCTGGGCCGGCTGGACCGGGGGGACGGGCGCGGTGGGCGCCGGCGCCGGGGTCGGCAGCGGGCTGACGCCGGGCACGGTGACCGGCACGTCGACGACGGGCGGGGACGGGACGTTGGCGCCCGGCAGGTTCGGCAGCGGGATCGAGGTGACGACGAAGGGCGTGGGCGCGGGCAGCGGCGGCAGCAGGCCGAGCGCGGCGTCGGTGACGGCCGAGGTCAGCGAGGCGTTGGAGACCAGCCGGTACGTATAGGTGATCGAGCAGGACAGGCAGTCCCGCGAGAAGGTCTCGCTCCGCGAGCCGCCGTTCGGCGCCAGCACGTGCGAGCCCGAGGGCAGGTTGAGGGTGACCTCGGTCTTGGCGGTGACGCTGACCAGCGTGGGCAGCAGCCCGCCGCCACCGACCTGGACCGTCTTGTCCTGGATCTGGTTGACGAAGGTGACCGTGCCGCCCTGGTCCACCGAGACGTACGGCGGGGTGAGGTCGTTGATGTTCTTGGTCACCTGGGGCGCGGCGCCGGCGCTGGGCGCCAGGGCCACCGAAGCCCCCACGATCGCCAGCCAGCCCAGGAGCAGCCCGGCGAGGCCGCGCCGCGCACCACGTCGGATCCGACCGCTTGCCATGTCCGTCGTGTACCTCCGCCTCGGTCCTACTGAGGAGTAACCCCCGTCACGCTGCAAGAACGAAGATGTGACCGGCGCGATACGGCTAAACGCGGAGAAAGAGGCGAACTAGTGTCGCGAGCGTGGCGGCACACCCGATCGGCGTACACGTGGGACCAGGACTGACCGAGGACGGGGAGCCGGCAGACGGCGGTCCGCTGGCCCGCGCCGCGGAGATGGACGCCGACGGCGTCCAGGTGTTCCTGGCCGATCCCCAGGACTGGAAGACGCCCCGGCCCCGGCCGGACGCCGCGGAGCTCGCCGCCGGCGACGTCACCGTCTTCGTGCACGCGCCCTACGTGCTCAACGTGGCGACGACGAACAACCGGATCCGCATCCCCAGCCGCAAGCTTCTCGGCGCGCACGCGACGGCGGCCGCCGCGGTGGGGGCGGCCGGGCTGGTCGTGCACGGCGGCCACGTGCTGGCCAAGGACGACCCCGCGGCCGGCGTGGACAACTGGCGCAAGACGTTCGCGCGCCAGGAGGAGGCCGGCGGCTTCGCCGTCCCCCTGCTCATCGAGAACACCGCCGGCGGCGGCAACGCGATGGCTCGCGACCTCGACGCCCTGGGCCGGCTCTGGGAGGCCGTCGGCGAGTTCGGCGCGGGCTTCGTGCTGGACACCTGCCACGCCTGGGCCGCCGGCTGGGACCTCACGACCGTGGTCGACGACGTCCGCGCGGTCACCGGGCGGATCGACCTCGTGCACCTGAACAACAGCCGCGACCCGGCCGGTTCCAGCCGCGACCGGCACGCCCCGCTCGAGGAGGGCGAGATCCCGACCGAGCTGCTGCTGGCCGTGGCCCGGGCCGCCGACTGCCCGGTGGTGCTGGAGACGCCGGGCGACGCCGCGTCGCACGCGGCCGAGGTCGCGCTGGTGCGGGCGGCGCTGTCAGCCTGAGGTCCCGGCCGGCACCGGGTCGGCCGCGCGCTCCCGGCGCCGAGGCCGGGGCAGGGTGAAGCGGTCGGGGGCGTGCACGAGCGGGCCGCCGGTGGGGTCGTCGACCCCGCGCCACGACGTCCGGACGACGTCCCCGTCGGGCCGCCACATGTCGCGGACGACGAGCCCGGCCAGCACGACCAGCGCGACGTCGCGCAGGAGGACGGCCATCCAGAACCACTCCTCGTCCACGCCGCGGTTGGCGGTGCCCAGGTACCAGAGCATGGTGAGCACCCACACCAGCACCTCGGTGGCCTGCCACAGCAGCAGCGACCGCCAGCGGGGCCGGGCGAGCACCGCCAGCGGCAGCAGCCACAGCGAGAACTGCGGGCTCCACACCTTGTTGAACAGCAGGAAGCCGGCGACCAGCACGAAGGCCAGCTGCGGCCAGCGCGGGCGCACCGGGGCGGCCAGCGTGGTCCAGGCGACGGCGAGACCGAAGACCAGGAGCACCGCGGCGATGACCGCGTTGAGCACCACGGGCGTCTGGCCGGGCAGCAGCGGCCCGTCGAACAGCCGGTCGTCGGAGAGCGTGAGGGCCAGGTTCCACAGCGTCTCGGGGTTGGCCGGGCGGCTGCTGCTGAACGAGTAGAACGTCGCCCAGCCGTCGAAGGCCAGCAGGGCGACCGGCACGTTGACCACCAGCCAGGCGACGACGGCGGCGGCCGCGGCCCGCGTCCACGCCGCCAGCCGGCCGGCCCGCAGGCACAGCAGGAACAGCGCGCCGAGCACGAGCAGCGGGTAGAACTTCGCCGCGACCGCCAGGCCCAGCAGCGCGCCGGCGAGCACCGGGTGCGACCGGGCCCAGGCCCACATCCCCAGCCCGGTGAGCGCGAGGGCCAGGAGGTCCCAGTTGGTGAAGGCGTGGAACAGCAGCAGCGGGGAGAGGGCGACCATCGCGGCGTCCCACGGCCGGCGGCCGGCCAGGGCCAGCACGCTTCGGACGACGACGAAGGCGCACAGCGACAGCATCAGCGCGGTGATCACCGCGTAGGCCTGGACCGGCGGCACGACCGGCAGCAGCCCGCCGGGGCCGGTCAGCTCCCCGTAGCCGTGCGCCAGGCCGGCGGCGACGGTCATGAACCCGCCGGTGAGCACGGGGTACTCCACCGGCGCGTCCAGGTAGGGCACCGCGCCCTCGTCGAGGCCGTGGATGGACCACAGCGGCACCGCGTCGGAGTAGCAGAGGTGCGTGTACTGCTTGGAGCCCGCCCAGTCGCCGTCCGAGCACGGCGCCTGCTTGACCCAGGCCAGCGCCAGCACCGCGGTGGCCATGAGCAGGCAGATCCGCAGCGGCGTCCAGAACAGGGCCCGGCCGGTGACCGCGTGCCGGCCCCACGGTCCGCCGACGGCCTCGCTGGCCTGCACGGCGACCGGGTCGGTCCAGGTGGGGACGACGCGGTCGGGCCATCCGGTCGGCTCCGGGGACGCCCCGCCCCCCGACGCCCCGGGTCCGGACGCCACGGACCCCCCGGCAGCAGCGCTGTCCGAGGGGTCCGTGGTCGGGTCGTCGTGGCGCACCCGGTCAGTGTGCCGTGGGCGGTCAGCCCCCCGGCGCCGCCGGGGCCGGTTGGCCGTTGCCGGTGCCGTTGCCGTTCCCGTTGCCGGGATTCCCGCCGCCGCCACCCGGCAGCGGGATGCCCGGGGCGGGCGTGGTGGTGGCCGGCGTGGACGGCGGCGGCGTGCTGGTGGTCGCCGGCGGTGTGGTGCTCGGGGCGACCGGGGTCTCCTCCGGCTCCGGCGCCGGGGCGCTGGTCGACGGCTGCGGCGGCGGGGCCGACGTCGTGACCGGAGGCGGTGCCGAGCTCGTCGTCTCCTCGGCCACGACGGTGCCCCGGTCGGCGTCGATCACCGGCTCGTCGGGCAGCGGCTCCTCCGGCGTCCCCGCCAGCACGGTGTCCATGAACTGCTGCCAGATCGCACCCGGCAGGCCGGACCCGTAGATGATGCCGCCGTCGGCGTTGACGATCGGCTCGCGGGCGTCGCTGCCCATCCAGACCGCGGTCGAGATCGACGGCGTGTAGCCGACCATCCAGGCGTCGGAGTTGTCCGTCGCGTTGAGGCCCTGGGTACCGGTCTTGCTGGCCACCGGCCGGCCGCCGTCCAGCGCGCGGCGCGAGTACTGGGCGACGCCCTCCAGCGCGTAGGTGACGTCGTTGGCCACGTCGGGGGACATGACCTGCTCCCCGGCGTCGCCGGTGAACTCCAGCAGGACCGCGCCCTCGTTGTCGGTCACCCGCGCGACGAAGAACGGCGCCCGCTCGACGCCGCCGGCCGCGAAGGTGGCGAAGCCGTGCGCCTGGTCGATGGTGCGCATCTCGTACTCGCCGATGCCGATGGCCGCGCCGGTGCCGCCGTCGGCGTTGGCGAGCACCTTGTTGCCCTCGAGGAACCCGCCCTGCCACGACTCGGGCAGGCCGGTCGCCTCCAGCGCCGTCTGGCGCACGTTGTCCGGACCGACCTCCAGGGCCAGCCCGTAGAAGGTGGTGTTCAGCGAGCGCGTCATCGCCTCGACGAGCGTGCAGTTGCCGCAGGAGGCGCCGCCGGAGTTGCGCACCGGCGCGTCCCGGTCGGGGAAGGTCTGCGGCGACGAGCCGTCCCGGCGGGACTCGACACCGATGCCCTGCTCCAGCGCGGTGGCCAGCACGTAGGGCTTCATCGACGAGCCCGGCTGCCGCTGCGCCTGGGCGTAGTCGGTGCCCGTGCCGTTCTGGCCGCCGTAGTAGGCCTTCACCGCGCCGGTGCGCGGGTCGATGGCCACGAGCGCCTGCCGGAGGTTGCCGGGCTGGCCGGCCATGACGTCGGCCACGCTGGCGAGCGCGGCGTCCTGCATCGGCTTGTCCACGGTCGTGGTGATGCGCAGCCCACCGGCGGACAGCTGCTGGTCGGAGTAGCCCTTGGCGCGCAGCTCGGCGAGGACCTCCTTGACGATCAGCCCCTCCGGACCGCTCGGGATGCCCAGGCTCGACCCGGTGCGGGGCAGCACCGGCGGGTAGACCGAGGCGTCCCGCTCCTCCTGGGTCAGCCAGTCCTCCTCGACCATGGCGTCGAGCACCCCCTCCCACCGGCTCAGCGCGCCGTCGGGGTTGACCTCCGGGTCGTTGTTGGAGGGGTTGCGGATCAGGACGGCGAGCACCGCGCCCTGCTGGGCGGTGAGCTGGCTGGCCGGCACGCCGAAGAAGGTGTTCGCCGCGGCCTCGATGCCGTAGGCGCCGCGGCCGAAGTAGATGGTGTTCAGGTAGTTCTCGAGGATCTCGTTCTTCGAGTACTGGTTGTCCAGCTTGATGGCCAGGAACAGCTCCTGGAACTTGCGGCTGAACGTCTGCTCGTGGCTGAGGAAGGCGTTCTTCACGTACTGCTGGGTGATCGTCGAGCCACCCTGCGTCGAGCCGCCGGTGATGTTGTTCCACGCGGCGCGCACGATGCCGGTGAAGGAGATGCCCGGGTCGGAGTAGAAGCTGCGGTTCTCCGCCGCCAGGATCGCGTTGCGCGCGGGCTCGGAGACCTGGTCGATGGTGACGTTGGTGCGGTTCTCGTCGCCCAGCCGGGCCATCTCGGTGACGCCGTCGGAGTAGTAGACGACCGTCGTCTGCGCGTTCTGCACGCTGTTCGGATCGGGCACCTCGGTCGTGGCGTAGACCACCCCGACGAAGACGCCGAGCAGCACGAACATGCCGAGGACGGCGGCGCCGAAGATCTTCAGCCGGCGACGCCGCCGCTGCTTCTTGGTCCGCGCGGGCTTGCCGCGCTTGCCGGCCGGTGGGCGGCCGCCCCCGCCACCGGAGCTGCCCGACCGGGACGCCGTCGTCCGGCCGCCACGGCCGGCGCCGGGACCGTTCCCGGCGCCGCCGGGACTGCGGCCGGCCGGCGGCCGGCGGTCGGGCCCGCCGCGCGGGCCGACCGGGGAGGTCTCGTCGTGGGGAGGCACGAGCGGGGCCCCTCTCTTGGTTCAGTCGGTGGGTCGGGACGCGGACGTCCCGGGACCCAGGGTGGCGTGTTCAGCTGTGGGTGCGGGGGAGGACCCGCGAGGGCGGCGACCGGCACTGGTCACACCCGGGGACAACGAGCGCGCCGCACCAGGGGTGCTGCGCGCCCGCCGGAGCTACTCCGTGGCCGCGCGCCGCCGGCCCCGGCGGGGCTGGCGGCCGGGCTCCGGCTCGGCGCCGAGGACGTAGGAGCTGTCCAGGTGGTTCCACCCGCAGCCCCGGCACACCTCGACGGCGTAGACGGAGAACTCCTCCTGCATGGCGTCCATCCGGGCCAGCTCGACCTCGGTCTTGGCCTGTCCGGAGACGTGCCCGAGGGCGTCGCCGTAGACGTAGTTCACCCTCGTCAGCCGCTCGCGACGGCACACCGGGCAGGCGACGTCGGTCGCCTCGCCGTGGTACTTCGCCGCCCGGGAGAGGTAGGTACTGGCGTCGCAGACCTCGAACAACCCGGTGCGCCCGGCGTAGACGTCGGCCAGGACGGCTCGCCGCTGCAGCGAGTAGTCCACGACGGATCGACGTCCGGGCACGGGCCAAATGTACGCACCGGGAGCGCCTGGCGGCGGTCCGCGAGGACCGGCCGGACGACCTCCCCGTTCACCCGGACGACGGTGGTCCGCCCCGTCCGTTGGCGGGCCGTACTCCGCCGGATGTATCGTCCCGATACATCGACCGGCGGAACGGTTGGGGGGGCGGAGTGCTCGAGTTCGCCATCCTCGGCCTGCTGCAACAGTCGCCGATGCACGGGTACGAGCTGCGCAAACAGCTCGCCCAGGTGCTCGGCGGCCTGCGCAGCATCTCCTACGGCTCGCTGTACCCCGCACTGAAGCGGTTGCACGCCGCCGGGTTGGTCACCACCGACGACCCCGGCCCGCGCGACCTGCTCCCGGCCGATGCGCCACCGCTCACCGGCCGGCGGGGGAAGGTGGTCTACACGATCACCGCGGAAGGCAAGGAGCGCTTCCAGGAGCTGGTCAGCCAGGCCGGCCCGGAGGCCTACGACGACGGAGGCCTCTTCGGCGTCCACCTCGCCTTCTTCCGGCACACCGCCGCCGACGTGCGACTGCGGATCCTCGAGGGCCGCAGGCGGACCGTCGAACGGCAACGGGACGGACTGCGGGCCTCACTGGCGCGGACCCGCGAACGTCTCGACCGCTACACCATCGAGCTGCAGCGTCACGGCCTGGAGTCGGTGGACCGGGAGGTCCGCTGGCTGTCCGAGCTCATCGACAGCGAACGTCGCGACGCCGCGACGGGGGAGGCCGGCCGCGACGACGCGACCGGCAGCCGCGACGAGCAGTCGCACGCGACCTGACCACAGCCCGCCGGGGCGCAGCAGCCGCCCCACACCTCGGACCGCCCGCGGTCCGTACCCGCGTCACACCGCGGACCGCCCCGGCGGCCGCACCGGAGGACCCCCCGGGGTCCGCGAGGAGGAGAGTCCATGGGAGCCGTCAAGGTCGCCATCGTCGGCGTCGGCAACTGCGCCGCATCGCTGGTGCAGGGTGTGCACTACTACCGGGACGCCGACGAGACCTCGTCGGTCCCGGGTCTCATGCACGTGCGCTTCGGCGAGTACCACGTGTCCGACATCGAGTTCGTCGCCGCCTTCGACGTCGACGCCAAGAAGGTCGGCCGCGACCTCTCCGAGGCCATCGTCGCCAGCGAGAACAACACCATCAAGATCTGCGACGTCCCGCCGCTCGGCGTGCCCGTCCAGCGCGGCACCACCCTCGACGGCCTGGGCAAGTACTACCGGGAGACGATCGAGGAGTCCGACGACGAGCCGGTCGACGTCGTGGCCGCGCTGCGCGAGTCCGGTGCCGACGTCCTCGTCTGCTACCTGCCCGTCGGCTCGCAGGAGGCCGCGGAGTTCTACGCGCAGGCCGCGATCGACGCCGGCGTCGCGTTCGTCAACGCGCTGCCGGTCTTCATCGCCGGCACCAAGGAGTGGGCGGACAAGTTCACCGCCGCCGGGGTGCCGATCGTGGGCGACGACATCAAGAGCCAGGTCGGCGCGACCATCACCCACCGGGTGCTCGCCAAGCTGTTCGAGGACCGCGGCGTCCAGCTCGACCGCACGATGCAGCTCAACGTCGGCGGCAACATGGACTTCAAGAACATGCTCGAGCGCGAGCGCCTGGAGTCCAAGAAGATCTCCAAGACCCAGGCCGTCACCAGCCAGGTCGACCGGGACATGGGCAAGGACAACGTGCACATCGGCCCGTCGGACCACGTGCCGTGGCTGTCGGACCGCAAGTGGGCCTACGTCCGGCTCGAGGGCCGCGCGTTCGGCGACGTCCCGCTGAGCCTGGAGTACAAGCTCGAGGTCTGGGACTCCCCGAACTCGGCCGGCATCATCATCGACGCCGTGCGCGCCGCGAAGATCGCCAAGGACCGCGGCATCGGCGGCCCGATCCTCTCCGCGTCGTCGTACTTCATGAAGAGCCCGCCGGTGCAGTACCGCGACAGCGAGGCCCGCGACCTCGTCGAGGCCTTCATCAAGGGCGACGTCGAGCGCTGACCCGCTCCTGCACCTGACGCGACAGGGCCCGCTCCCACCCGGGGGCGGGCCCTGTCGCGTCCCACCGGCGCGTGGGGGCCGCTCCGGCCCCCACCCGCTGCCTACGCTGACCGGCATGCCGCGCCGCCGTCGCCTGCTCGTGCTCGTCGTCGGGCTGGTGCTGGCGCTGCTGGCCGGCTGCTCGAGCGGGGGCGAGGGCGACCGGGAGGCCGGTGACCCGGTCACCGAGGACGAGGCCGCCCTGCTCGCCGGGCTGCTCGCCCGCAACGCCGAGGAGGGCGGCGCCGACTTCCTGGTCACCGCGCCGTACCAGGAGGGCGCGCTGCTCACCCTGACCGGCGAGGTCGACTTCACCGGCGGTGCGGGGCGGGCCCAGGCCGTCACCAGCTACGGCGACGGCCGGGCCGACGACGTCCGCACCGTCTTCTTCACGCGGGACCAGCTGTGGTTCGGCGACGTGCCCGGGCTGACCGAGGCGCTGGCCGCCAGCGGGCTCCCGGAGGCCGCGTACGTGCGCCGGCCCAGTGCCGCCGACGGGGAGCAGCCGCCGCTGACCGACGTCCTCGTGCTGCTGGTGCTCAACCTCGCCGCCGAGGAGGCCGACGACCCGGCCGCCTTCCGCGGGGGCGACTACACGTGGGAGGGCCAGCGCTCGATCGACGGCGAGCTCACCACGGTGTTCGGCTCACCGGCCGGCTGGCAGGTCGCCGTCGACAGCTCCAGCGAGCTGCTGGTGCAGTACCTGACCCGGCTGGCCGACGAGGACTTCGACGTCACGGTGTCGCTGAGCGACCACGGCGAGCGGGAGATCACGCCCCCGGCGGACGAGGAGAGCGTCGACGCGGCGGCGCACCCGGAGGTCGCGGCGGCGGTCGGGGTCTGAACATGCGGGAAGGGGCGGCCTCTTCCCCAGACCGCCCCTTCCCGACGTCCTTCCTACCAGATGTCGGCGTGCGGCGCTCCCCCGGACGGAACACCCGTCACCGGGGCACCGGCTGCCCCGATCGGGGTCGGGGGCACTTTCCTCAGTTGGCGGACGGGTCGGCCGGCGCCGTGGACAGCACGGCCAGCCGGCCGCTCTGCCGGCCCATGACCCGGCGCCACAGCTGCGGCCCGGCCAGGTCGCTGAGGACGTCGTCCGGACGGCCGGGCACGCAGGCCCACGCACCCTCGGCGATCTCCCCGGCCAGCTGGCCCGGCGACCAGCCGGCGTACCCGGCGAAGACGCGCAGCCCGGTGAGCCGGCCCTCCAGGGCGACCGGGTCGGCGTCGAGGTCGACCAGGTGGACGTCGCCGGCGACCCGCCGCAGCCCCTCGGGCTCGGCGTCCGCGGCCCGGCAGGTGGCCAGGCACAGCGCGGTGTCGGTCTCGCAGGGGCCGCCGACGTGGAACACGCCGGGCTCGACGGCGAGGTCGCACCAGCCGGGCAGCACGTCGCGGATCTCGACCTGGCTGGGCCGGCCGAGCACCACGCCCAGGGTGCCGGTGTCGTTGTGGTCGAGCACGTAGACGACGGTGCCGGCGAACGTCGGATCGGTCAGCGACGGCATGGCGACCAGCAGGGAGCCGGGGCGGACGTCGTCGACGGTGCCGATCGACAGCGGCGGGACCGCGTCAGCGCGACGCCGTCCCGTGGTCGGCCGCGCCTGGGGGCCGAACTCGGGATCGGGCGACGAGGGCACCGGATTCATCGCACCCAGTGTGCCCCACCCGGCGGCGTGCAGGCGGGTCGAGCCCCCCGCCGGAAGCCGCCCGGCAGGCCGTGACCCGACGCGGGGGAGACCGAACCGTAGGGTGACCGCCGTGCAGCCGGCGCCGACCACCGTCCGGCACCTGCTGGTGCGGGGGGACTTCCGCCGGCTGCTGGCCACCCGGCTGCTCTCCCAGTTCGGCGACGGCGTCTTCCAGGCCGCGCTGGCCGGCACCGTCCTGTTCAACCCGCAGCGGGCGGCCGACCCGGTCGCCGTCGCCGCGGGGTTCGCCGTCCTGCTGCTGCCCTACTCGCTGGTCGGCCCGTTCGCCGGCGTGTGGCTGGACCGCTGGAGCCGCCGCCAGGTGCTGCTGCGGGCCAACGTGCTGCGCAGCCTGCTGGTCGGCCTGGTGGCCGCGCTGATCGCCGCGGGGGTGTCCGGTCCCGGGTTCTACCTGGCCGGGCTGCTGGTGTTCGGCGTCAACCGGTTCGTGCTGTCGGCGCTGTCGGCCGGGCTGCCGCACACCACCGACGAGCCGTCGCTGGTGTCGGCCAACGCGCTGTCGACGACGGCCGGCTCGGTGGCCACGGTGATCGGCGGCGGCGCGGCGGTCGGCGTGGTCCAGGTGGGTGGCTCGGGCGACGCCGCGTACGCCCTCGTGGCGCTGTGCGCGGCCCTGCCCTACCTGGCCGCCTCGGCGGTCGTGGCGGGCTTCGACCGCCGGTACCTCGGCCCCGACCACATGCGCCGCTCGGCGCGCCTGTCGGTGGCGGAGGTGCTCGCCGGCATGGTCTCCGGGGCGCGCCATGCCGTGCGGATGCCACCCGTCGCCGCGGCGCTGGCCGCGATCAGCGTGCACCGGCTCTGCTACGGCTTCCTCAGCCTGATGACGCTGCTGCTCTACCGGAACACCTTCCCGTCGTGGGGGGCCTTCTTCCCCACCGGCCTGGTCGGGCTGGGGCAGGTGCTCGCCGCGGGGGCCGTGGGCACGCTGCTGGCCGCGGCGGTCACCCCGTGGGTCGTGCGGCGGATCGGCAAGCCGCGCTGGATCACCGGCCTGCTCGCCGGCGGCGGGGTGGCCCAGCTGGCGCTGGGGCTGCCGTTCATCCCCCCGACGGTCGTGGCCGCCGGGTTCGTGCTCGGCTTCGTCGGGCAGGCGGTGAAGATCTGCGTGGACACCACGCTGCAGGAGTCGATCGACGACGACCACATCGGCCGGGTGTTCGCCGTCCACGACACCCTGTTCAACGTGAGCTTCGTGCTCGCGCTGGTGGTCGCGGCGGTGCTGCTGCCGCCGTCGGGGGTCTCGCCCGGGATGCTGGCCGCGATCGCGGTGGTCTACCTGGCGGGGGCGGCGGGGTACGCGCTCACCACCCGTTCCCACTGACTGGAGTGCCACGGCGCGGAAAACGCGCCCCTCTCACTCCACTGGGACCCCGAGTGCCGCCGCGAGCTCGCCTCCGCAGCGCAGTGCCTCCTCCCGCAGCCGCCGGACCGGGAACCGCATGAGCCGGATCCCCGTCGCCTGGACGGCGTTCTGGCGGCGGACGTCGTGCTCCCAGTCGGCCGCGGAGAGGTGGAAGGCCGCACCGTCGGCCTCGGCGCCCACCCGCCGGTCGGGCCAGTAGGCGTCGAGGTGGTAGGCGCCGGCCGCGGTCTCCACCGGTGCGCCCCACTCGGGCTCGGGCAGCCCGCACAGCACGATCACCCGGCGCAGGTCGGCCTCTCCGACGGAGCGCATGCCCCGGGCCGCGTCCGTCACCGCGGCGCGCACCCACGGACCCGCCCGCCGACCCGCGGCGCGCACCTCGGCGGCCAGTGCGTCGACGTGCGCCAGGTCCCTCTGCAGCACCTCGGCGACGACGTGGTCGACGTCCTGCCGCCGGGGTGCGCTGATCCCGACGTCCACGGCCGCCCGGGCCGCGGACGTGGTGCGCAGGCCGGCCACGACGAGGTCGCCCATCGGCCGGCGGGTCTGGTGGACGACGACGAAGCCCACGGACTCCAGGTGCCGGCCGTGCGGCGCGGTCACCTGCACCAGCCCCGCGTCCGGCGGCTCGAGGTAGTGCCCGCGCACCCCGGCGACGCGGCTGCGGGCCAGCGGCTCGGTCACGCGGGCGCCGAGGAGCAGCAGCGCGCTGGTGTGCGACAGCCGCGACTCGGGGCCGGCCCACGCCAGGGCGGTCAGCAGGCGCTCCCGGCGGGTCAGCGCCCCCGAGTGCAGGACGACGACCCCGGGCACGGGCTCCTGCCACCGCCCGGAGCGCACGGCCCGCCGGATCCGGTCCTTGTCCACGCCCAGCCGCTGCAGGTCGCGCCGGTGGGCGACGGACGGGCCGGCATCTCGCATGCGGTCAGCGTGGCGCCCGCGACCGGCTCATCTGCGGTTGTCCACAGGCCCGCTCGTCCAGTGGAGTGGCAGGGGAGCGTTTTCCGCGCCGTGGCACTCCACTCCGACTAGCGGGTGGACCACCAGCGGCGCAGCTCCTCCTCGGCTTCCTCCGGCGCCAGCGGCCCGCGCTCGAGCCGCAGGTCCTTGAGGAAGCGCCACGCCTCGCCCACCTCGCGGCCGGGGCCGATCCCGAGGATCTCCATGATCGCGTTGCCGTCGAGGTCGGGGCGCACGCGCGCGAGGTCCTCGGCCGCGGACAGCTCGGCGATCCGCTGCTCGAGCGAGTCGTAGGTCGCCGACAGCGCCGCGGCCCGGCGCTTGTTGCGGGTCGTGCAGTCCGACCGCACGAGCTTGTGCAGCCGCGACAGCAGGTCGCCGGCGTCGGTGACGTAGCGGCGCACCGCCGAGTCGGTCCACTCGCCGCGGCCGTAGCCGTGGAAGCGCAGGTGCAGGAAGGTCAGCCGGGAGACGTCCTCGACGACCTCCTTGGGATAGCGCAGCGCGGTCAGCCGCTTGCGCACCAGCTTCGCGCCCACCACCTCGTGGTGGTGGAAGGAGACCCGCCCGCGCGGCTCGTGCCGGCGGGTCGCCGGCTTGCCGATGTCGTGCAGCAGCGCCGCCAGCCGGAGCACCAGGTCGGGCGACGGCGCGTCCGGGTCGGCCTTCTCCAGGGCGATCGCCTGGTCGAGCACGGTCAGCGAGTGGGCGTAGACGTCCTTGTGCTGGTGGTGCTCGTCGATCTCCATCCGCAGCGCGGACAGCTCCGGCAGGACGACGTCGGCCAGCCCGGTGGCCACGAACAGCTCCAGCGCCGCGCGCGGGGAGTCCTGCAGCAGCGTCTTCGACAGCTCCATCTGCACCCGCTCGGCGGTGATCCGGCCCAGCTCCCCGGCGAGGGAGGTCATGGCGGCGACCACCTCGGGGTCGGGCGTGAGCCCGAGCTGGGCGACGAACCGGACGGCGCGCAGCATCCGCAGCGGGTCGTCGGCAAAGGAGTCCTCGGCCGCCCCCGGCGTGCGCAGCCGCTTCACCAGCAGGTCGCCCAGGCCGCCGAAGGGGTCGGTCACCGTCCGGTCGGGGCCCAGCGACACGGCCATCGCGTTGACCGTGAAGTCGCGCCGGGCCAGGTCGTCGACCAGCGAGGTGCCCCAGGCGACCTCGGGGTTGCGCGACTCGCGGTCGTAGCGGTCGGCCCGGAAGGTGGTGATCTCGACGCGGACGCCGCGGATCTCCGCGCCCACCGTGCCGAAGGCGATCCCCTGGTTCCACGTGGAACCGGCCCAGCCGCGCAGCAGCTCCAGCACCTGCTCCGGCCGGGCGTCGGTGGTCACGTCGAGGTCACCGGGGACGGACGGACCGCCGGGGCCGGCGGCCGACAGCAGCGCGTCCCGCACCGACCCGCCCACCAGGTGCGCCTCGAACCCCGCGGCCCCGAAACGCTCGCCCAGCTCGCCCAGCACCGGGGAGACGTCGACCAGCTCCCGCACGGTCTGCTGGACGGCGGGCGGCACGGGCTCGACCGGGGGACGGCTCGGGGGGACGGCGGACACGACGAGCCAGAGTAGGCGACGGACCGTGCCGCCCCCGGGCGCCGGCTCCACCGGACGCGCCGGACGCGGCCCCGCTGCAGGGGGCGCCGCGGGCTCGTGCGCGGTGAGGGCAGCGGGGTCCTCCGTCCCGCAGCGCGGCTGTGTCCGCGCTCCCTGAGGTCTTCCCGTCCGCGCGCTACCCTCCTGACATGGCTGGGACGGGCGGGCGCGGACGCCCCGGCCGCCGGTTGCGCCGGGTCGACGAGACCTCCGCCGGGGGCCTGGTGGTCGCCGACGACGGTGTGCACGGGCCCCGTGCTGCCCTGATCGGCCGCACCGACCGCCGCGGCCGCCTCCTCTGGTCGCTGCCCAAGGGGCACATCGAGGAGGGCGAGACCCCCGAGGACACCGCCGTCCGGGAGGTCGCCGAGGAGACCGGCATCATCGGCGAGGTCCTCGCCCCGCTCGGGATCATCGACTTCTGGTTCGTCGCCGACGGCCGGCGGGTGCACAAGACGGTGCACCACTTCCTGCTGCGGGCCATCGGCGGTGCGCTCTCCGACGCCGACATCGAGGTCACCGAGGTCGCCTGGGTCCCGCTCGACGAGCTGAGCGCCCGGCTCGCCTACGCCGACGAGCGAGCGCTCGTCGAGCGTGCGCCGGCACTGCTCGCCGACAGCGCGTGAGCCGGCCGGCGACCTCCCGCACAGGCACCGCCCCGAGCCCCGGGACGACGAGCGCCGGCGAGGAGGTGTCGTGAGCCGACCCCGCGCCACGGCCGACGCCGCCCCGGCCCTCCTCCGCGCGCTGCTGGCCGCGCTGCTCGCCGTCCCACTGCTGGTGCTGCCCTCCCCGGCGGCGGCCGCGCCCGGCGACGGGACCAGCGAGGACGACGCCGCCGACCGCCCGGTGCGCATCGAGATCACCCGGCTGGACCCCGCCACCGTCACCCCCGGCGCGGCGATCACGCTGGCCGGCACCCTCACCAACACCGGCGACGAGACCCTCGCCGACCTCACCGTCCGGCTGCAGCGCGGGGAGGCCTTCGGCACCCGCCGCGCCCTGCTGGCCGCCGACAGCGACCCCGATCCGGCGACCACCGTCGCGGCGGACTTCCAGCCGCTCGCCGGCACGCTGGCCCCCGGCGACACCAGGGAGTTCTCCTACACGACCACCACCACCGACCTGCAGCTCGGCGGTGACGGCGTCTACCCGGTGCTGCTCAACCTCAACGGCACCACCGACGGCGGCGGGCAGAGCCGGATCGGCGAGCTGGCCACCTACGTCGTCCAGCAGTCCGCGCCGCCGCTGACCGGCACCTCCGTGGCCTGGCTCTGGCCGATCACCGAGCCGTCGCACCGCGACGCCGAGGGCGAGTTCGTCGACGACGGCCTGGCCGAGGCCGTCACCTCCGGCGGCCGGCTGGACCGCGCCCTGGCCGCCGTCGAGCGCATCCCGGACGGCGTCCTGCCCGACGGGCAGCCGACCGGGACGCCGGCCGCCCGGGTGACGCTCGCCGTCGACCCGGCGCTGGTCGAGGAGCTCACCGTCATGGCCGCGGGCCCCTACGCCGTGGGCGAGGGCGAGGGCACGGGCACCGAGGACGCCGCGGCCTTCCTCGAGCGGCTGTCCGCGGCCGCCGCCGAGCACCCGGTGCTCGCCCTGCCCTACGGCGACGTCGACGTCGACGGCCTCGTGGCCGCGGGCCTGGGCGCCGTCGTGAGCCGCGCGCTCCCGGCCGGCGGAACGGCCCAGGCCCGGCCCGCGACCGACGGCCAGGCGCCGCCCGCCGGCGGCGCCGAGGACGAGGACGGCGCCGAGGCGGGCGCCGGTGCGCGCATCCTCCGCGACGCCCTCGGCGTCGAGCCGCGCACCGACGTCGCCTGGCCCGGGGCGGGCGGGCTGCGCCCCGAGACCCTCCAGGTGCTCGCCGACGGCGGCGTGGACACCGTCGTCGTGCCCTCCTCCGGCCTGGCCGACGGCGACCGCGCGCTCGGCCTGGACGGCACCCCCGCCACCGCGCGCAGCGACGTCGCGGGCACCGGCACGGCCGCGCTGGTCGCCGACAGCGGCCTGGCCCAGGTGGTGGCCGGGGCCGACAGCGCGGCCGGCGGCGCCCGGATCGCCGGGCAGCGCTACCTCGCCGAGCTGGCGCTCGTGGCCGCCCGGGGCGCGACCGACCCGGTCGCCGTCCAGAGCGTCCTGGTCGCCCCGCCCCGCGGGCTGGACGTCGACCCCGCCGGCGCCGCCGCCATGATCGGCGCCACCGTGCAGCTCCCCGGGCTGCGCTCGGCGACCCTCGCCGACCTGCTGTCCGCGCCGGCCGCCGACACCGGCGGCCTGGCCGAGCCCGGGGAGCCGGCGCTGGACGGTGCGGCCCTGGCCGACGTCACCGCCGCGCTGGCCGTGCGGGACGACATCGCCGGCGCCGTGGTCGGCGACCCGGCCGTCGCCCTGGCCCCGCAGGACGCCGCGGTCGCCCGGGCGACCTCGCTGGCCCGGCAGGACGATCCCGACGGCGCCCGGGCCGCCGCGGCCGACCTGCGGCGCGCCCTGACGGAGCTGCGGGGCGCGGTCACGCTGCTCGCCCCGGCCGACGGCACCTACAGCCTCGCGTCGAGCGACGCGCCGCTGGTGCTCACCGTCCGCAACGACCTGCCGTTCGCGGTGCGCGTGCTGCTGGACGTGCGCACCCGCGGCAACGTGGGCCTGACCGTGGCCGACATCGGCGCGCAGGAACTGGCGCCGGGGGAGCGCACCGTGCTCCAGGTGCCCACCGAGGTGCGCCAGTCCGGCCGGTTCGGGGTCACCGCGACCATCACCACGCCCGACGGCGGCGCGCTCGGCTCCCCGGTCGAGCTGCAGGTCACCAGCACCGCCTACGGCGTCATCTCGCTGATCATCACGATCGGCGCCGCCGCCCTGCTGGGGCTGCTCTTCCTGCGCCGGCTGGTCCTCTTCGTGCTGCGCCGCCGGCGCGGCACCCCCGGGGACGAGGAGGACCGCTCCGTCCCGCCCGAGGGCGCCGCCGTGCCGCTGCCGCCCACCCGGAGCCCCGTGTGAGCGCCGAGCGCCCGCTGCCCCCCGTCCCCCCGGCCGGCCCCCGGACCGACGGGTCCGACCGGTCCCCGGGTGGACGGCGGGCCACCCGCAGCCCGCTGCCCCCGCCGCCCTACCCGTTCGCGCCGGCGCCACCGCCGGCGGCCGGTCCGCCCAGCGGCGGGCGGCCGCCCGTTCCGCCGCCACCCCCGCCGGTGCGCCGTGAGCCGATCCAGCACGCCCCCGCCGAGCCGCCCGCCGTCCCCCGCGCCCGGCCGCTGCCGCCGGTTCCGCCGCCCCCGCCGCGCAACCGCTGGCTGCCCGGGCCCGACGACACCCAGCTCATCCCCGTCCTCCCGCCGGTGCCGGCCACCGACGAGACCGACGAGGAGGTCGAGCAGCGCGACGGCGCCCCCGGCGCCAGCCGCGGCATCCTCCGGGCCGCCGGCACGATGGCGGTCGCGACGCTGGTCTCCCGCGTCACCGGCCTGCTGCGCACGATGGTGCTCGCGGCGGCGCTCGGCGTCGGCCTGGTCAACGACGCGTACAACACCGCCAACACGCTGCCCAACATCGTCTACGAGCTGCTGCTGGGCGGGGTCCTGACCTCGGTCATCGTGCCGCTGTTCGTGCACGCCCAGGAGCGGGACCGGGACGGCGGCGTGGCCTACGTCCAGCGGTTGTCGACGATCGCGGTGGTCGGCCTGGTCGGGGTCACCGCGCTCGCCGTCCTCGCCGCGCCCCTGCTCACCCGGCTGTACGGCATCGAGGGCGACCCCGAGCAGGTGCGGCTGGCCAACTGGCTGGCCCGGATCCTGCTGGTGGAGATCGTCTTCTACGGCATCGGGGCGCTGGCCACCGCGATCCTCAACTCCCGCGGCGTCTTCGGGCCCCCGGCCTGGGCGCCGGTGCTCAACAACCTCGTGGTGATCGCGACCGGCTTCCTGTTCGTCGCCTCCGCGGGTCCGGGCGGCCTCACCCCGGCGACGATCACCCCCGGGCAGGTCTGGCTGCTCGGCGGGGGGACGACGCTCGGCATCGCGCTGCAGGCGGTCGTGCTGCTGCCGCTGCTGCGCCGCGCCGGCGTGCCGCTGCGGCCGCGCTGGAGCCTGCGACGGACGGGGCTGCGCGAGGCCGGCTCGCTGGGGCTGTGGGTGATCGCCTACTCGGCGGTCAGCGCGGTCGGCGTCGCCGTCGCCACCCGCACCGCCAACGCCGCCGGCCGCGAGGGCGAGCTGGGCTCCAGCGCCTTCGCCATCGCGAGCCTGCTGTTCCAGATGCCCTACGGGATCATCGGCGTCGCCCTGCTGACCGCGCTGCTGCCGCGGATGAGCCGCGCCGCCGCCCGCGACGACGTCCCCGGGGTCGTCCGCGACCTCTCGCTGGGCACCCGGCTGTCGGCGCTCGGGCTGCTGCCGGTGACCGCCGTGCTGTCCGTGCTGGGGCCGGCGCTGGCCACCGTCGCCTTCGCCCGCGGCAACACCTCGGTGGCCGACGCGCGCGGCATCGGCGTCGCCCTCGCCGTCGGCGCCTTCGGCCTGCTCCCGATGGCGGTGACGCTCCTGCAGCTGCGGGTCTTCTACGCCACCAAGGACGCGCGGACGCCGACGCTGATCCAGATCGGCATGGTCGCCGTCCGGGTGCCGCTGCTGCTCCTGGTGCCCGCCGTCGTCGACGCCGAGTACGTCGTCGCGGGGCTGATGCTCGTCACGAGCCTGACCTACGTGGCCGGGTGGGTGCTGGGCCACGTGGCGCTCACCCGCCGGCTCGGCGCCCTCGACACCGGCGCGACGCTGGGGCCGGTGGTGCGGGTCACAGCCGCGTCGGCCGCCGCTGCGCTGGTCGGCTGGGTGGTGGTCCGCCTCTGTGACGACGCGCTGGGCACCTCGCTGGCGGGGTCGCTCGGCACCCTGCTCATCGGTACGGTGGTCATCGGTGTCGCGGCCCTGGGCGGGTCCGTCGTCGCCCGCGTCCCGGAGGTCACCGGGCTCCTGGCCTCGGTCAGGGCCCGGGGAGGACGCCGGTGACGCCCCCACCGCCCGCGGCGGCACCCGGGCCGGGGCATCCGGGCCGCCGGAGAGCTGGGGAGAAGGAGGCGGCGATGACCTCCACGATCACCGGGCTCCCCGACCGCTACCGCCCGCTCGACGAGGTCGGCCCCGAGGAGACCACCGCCACCGGCGTCATCCGCTGCTGGCGGGCCAAGGACCGCGTGCTCAACCGCGACGTCGCCATCCGGGTGCACACCCCCGGGGGGCCGGCCGCCCGTGACTGGATCGCCCGGGCGCTGACCGCCGGCGGGCTGGCCACGCCGGCGCTGGCGATGGTCTACGACGCCGCCGAGGGCACGGGGGACGCCGCGTCGGCCGCCTACGTGGTCAACGAGTGGATCGAGGGCCAGACGCTCGCCGAGCGGCTGGCCGCCGGCCCCATGGACGAGCGCGAGGCGCGCACCGTGCTGCGCCGGCTGGCCGAGGGCGTCGCCGAGGCGCACCGCGTGGGCCTGGCCGTGGGCGGGCTGTCGCCCGACACCGTCGTCCTGCGCCCCAACGGCCTGGTCGGGCTGCGCGCCGTGCCCGCCGCCAGCGGAACGATGCAGGGCGACATCGCCGCGCTGGGCGAGCTGCTGGAGGGCTGCCTCACCGGTCACCGGCCGGGCGGCACCGCCGGCCGGCCGCCGGCCATCGTCCAGCCCGACCTCGCCGCGCTCGTGCGCCGGGCCCGGTCCAGCGAGCCCGGCACCGGGCTGGCCAGCGCCGCCGCCATGGCCGCGCTGCTGGCCGAGCGGCCGCGCAGCGCCTCCACCTACGCCGCCCAGCCGGTCCGCGGCACCGGCGAGAGCGACAGCGGCTGGCTGCGCCGGCTGCGGGAGCGCGCCGAGGACGACGACCGCGGGGACGCCCCCGTCGACGACGACCCCGCCCCCACCCAGGCCGGCGGTGGCCCGCGCCGGCTGGACCCCGCGGCGCTGCCACCGGTCCCGCCGGCCCGCGCGGGCGAGGAGCTGCTGCCGCTGGACGACGAGGACGACGGCTCCGCCCCCGCCGGCGACGAGGAGGAGGCCACCCCCGGCCGCCGCAAGCTGCTGGTCGTCGGGCTGCCGCTGGCCGCCCTCGTCGTCGTGGTGCTGCTGGCCTGGTGGGTGGGCAGCAACCTGCTCTCCGTCGCCGACTCCGTCGACGGCGACGGCACCGGCTCGACGCCGCCGTCCTCCTCGGTCCCGGCACAGGCGCCCGAGACCGCCGAGCCGGCTCCCGGCGACGCCCCGGCCGCCACCATCGTCGGCGCCGAGCTGGTCGACCCCGAGGGCGACGGCGCGGACAACCCCGAGGACGTCCCGGCCTCCTTCGACGGCGACCCCGCCACCGCCTGGTCGACGGTCGACTACTTCAACCGGCCCGACTTCGGCGGTCTGAAGGACGGCATGGGGGTGCGCTACGACCTCGGCGACCCCACCGCCCTGGCCGGGGTCACGATCACCACGAACACGCCGGGCATCAGCGTCGAGGTGCGCACGGGCGACCTCGCCGACGGCGACGTCGACAGCTACCCGGTGGCCGCCTCCGGCACCGTCGACGGCACCGCCGAGCTGACCTTCCCGGAGCCGGTCACCGCCCGCTACGTGCTGGTGTGGATCACCGAGCTGGTGCCCAGCGAGGGCGGCTTCGCCGGCGACCTCGCCGAGATCGCCCTCCAGCCGGCCGGCTGACCCGCGGGGGCGCCAGGGGTGCTGGCGCGGGAATCTGGCACCTACGATCCTCGTTGTGCCGCCCGTGACGAACGACCACCAGCCCACGCCCGGCCCCGCGGTGACCGACGAGGTGCAGCACCCGGCGATCCCGCCGGCCGAGCACGACGGCGTCCGCGACCTGGTCATCATCGGCTCGGGCCCCGCCGGGTACACGGCGGCCATCTACGCCGCGCGGGCCAACCTGCACCCGCTGGTGTTCGAGGGCTCCCAGTTCGGCGGCGCGCTGATGACCACCACCGAGGTGGAGAACTTCCCCGGCTTCGCCGAGGGCATCCAGGGCCCGCAGCTCATGGACGACATGCGCACGCAGGCCGAGCGGTTCGGCGCCGAGCTCGTCGCCCGGGACGTCACCGAGGTCGACCTCACCGCCAACCCGAAGATCGTCAAGGTCGGCGACGAGGTGACCCGCGCGCACGCGGTCATCGTGGCCACCGGGTCGAAGTACCGGTACCTGGGCCTGGACAACGAGCAGCGGCTGCTCGGCCGCGGGGTCTCGGCCTGCGCGACCTGCGACGGCTTCTTCTTCCGCGACCAGGACATCGTGGTCGTCGGCGGCGGTGACTCGGCGATGGAGGAGGCGACCTTCCTCACCCGGTTCGCCAAGACCGTCACGGTGGTGCACCGGCGGCAGGAGCTGCGCGCCTCGAAGATCATGGTGAAGCGCGCGCAGGACAACGAGAAGATCCGCTGGGCGCTGGGCAAGCAGGTCACCGACGTCCTCGGCGACCAGACCGTCGACGGCGTCCAGCTGACCGACGTGGAGTCCGGCACCACCGAGACCGTGCCGGTGTCGGGCATGTTCGTGGCCATCGGCCACGACCCGCGCAGCGAGCTGTTCGTCGGCCAGCTGAAGCTGGACGACGCCGGCTACATCCAGGTCGACCACCCGACCACGCGCACCAACATCGACGGGGTCTTCGCCTGCGGCGACGTCGTCGACCACATCTACCGCCAGGCGATCACCTCGGCCGGCACCGGCGCCTCCGCCGCGATCGACGCGGAGCGCTGGCTGGCCGAGACCTTCGGCGAGCGCTGAACGCGGGCATAGAACCACCCGTCCACCGGTTGCAGCCGGTGGACACCCGTAGACCTCTGAGGGAGTACGACCATGGCAGGCAACACCGTGACGGTGACCGACGCGAGCTTCGCTGACGACGTGCTGGGCAGCGACAAGCCCGTGCTCGTCGACTTCTGGGCGGAGTGGTGCGGCCCGTGCAAGATGGTCGCCCCGGTGCTCGAGGAGATCGCCGCGGAGCACGGCGACAAGCTCACGATCGCCAAGCTCAACATCGACGAGAACCCGCAGATCGCCCGCGACTACCAGGTCATGTCGATCCCGACCATGACCGTGTTCCAGGGCGGCAAGCCGGTCAAGAGCATCATCGGCGCCAAGCCGAAGGGCGCGATCCTCTCGGACCTGTCCGACTACATCCAGTGAGTCGCCCGTCCCCTGAGGGACGAGTACGCAGCGTCACCAGGGCCCACCCGGCCACCCCGCCGGGTGGGCCCTGACGCGTCCGGGGCCGGTCGGGCGTGCCCCCGGTGGGCCGCGGGGCCGGACGAGGACGACAATCGTCGACGATGGCAAGCGACAGCGTCATGCACCCCCTGGGACCGGGCGACCGCGGCCCGGCCGTCGCCGACGTCCACGCCGCCCTGCGCAGCCTCGGGCTGCTCGACGGCGACGGCCGGCCGGGCGACGGCGACTCCGCCGACGCGGTCTACGACCAGGCCACCGAGCTCGCCGTCCGGCACTTCCAGCAGGTCCGCGGGCTGTCGGTCGACGGCCGGGTCGGCGAGGAGACCTACCGGGCACTGTCGGAGGCGCGCTGGTCGCTGGGCGACCGGCTGCTGCACCACGACCCCGAGCGGCCGATGCGCGGCGACGACGTCACCAACCTGCAGGAGCGGCTGCTCGAGCTCGGCTACGACGCCGGCCGGGCCGACGGCATCCTCGGCCCCGAGACCGAGGCCGGCCTGCGGGCCTTCCAGCGCGACTACGGGCTGACCGCCGACGGCACCTGCGGCCCGGCGACCCTGCGGGCGCTGCGCCAGCTCGGCCGCAAGGTGACCGGCGGACGCCCGCAGCTGCTGCGGCAGAGCGCCTCGATGGTGGAGAGCGGCCCGCACCTGATCGGGCGGCGCATCGTCATCGACCCCGGCCACGGCGGCGACGACCCCGGCTTCACCGAGGGGGAGACCACCGAGGCCGACCTCGTGCTGGACCTCGCCTCCCGCATCGAGGGGCAGCTGGCCGCCGCGGGGGCCACCGTCTACCTGACCCGCGGCCGCGAGCAGGACCCGTCGGCCGCCGAGCGCACCGCGTTCGCCAACGACGCCCGCGCCGACCTGTTCCTCTCGCTGCACATGGACGCGCACGGCTCCGAGCACGCCCGCGGGGTGGCCAGCTACTACTACGGCACGGGCACCGGGACGTCGTCCACGGTGGGGGAGCAGTTCGCCCACCTGGTGCGCCGCGAGGTGGTGGCCCGCACCGGCATGCTCGACCTCGGCGGTCACCCCAAGACCTGGGACCTGCTGCGGATGACCCGGATGCCGGCCGTGCGGCTGGACTGCGGCTACCTCTCCCACCCGGTGGACCGGTTGCTGCTGCTCGACGCCCGGCTGCGCAGCACCGTGGCGGCCGCCGTGCTCGCCGCCGTCCAGCGGCTGTTCCTGCCCGCCGAGGCCGATCCGCCGACCGGCACGTTCGTCCTCCCCGCGAAGGTGTAGCCCGGCGCCGACCCTGCGCTCCGCCAGGCATAGGAGGCTTTACGCACGTTCCCGCGCCCGAAGCGTGCGTGAAGCCTCCTATGCCGCGGGAGGATGACCCGCGGCCCGGTCGGACTCGCGGCGCCGGCCGGTGACGCGCCACCGCCGCGCGGTCGCTCCCGGCGACACTGGACCCGTCCGTCACATCCGCCGTGTCCCCGGACACCGCGCGCGACCGGCTCCCTACACTCGACAGGTGGCCTCTCTCCCGCCGGGTGTGCCGTCGCACGGCACCCCGCACCCGCACCAGCACGTGGTCCCGCGCCATCCGCGCCTGGATCCCCTGGCGGACCGGTACGCGGCACGCACGCACGGGATGAAGACCTCGGAGATCCGCGCACTGTTCTCGGTGGTCAGCCGGCCCGAGGTGGTCTCCCTGGCCGGGGGCATGCCGGCGGTCACCGCGCTCCCGCTGGACGCGGTGGGCTCCATGATCGGCGACCTGGTGTCGGGCATGGGCGCGCAGACGCTGCAGTACGGCTCGGGTCAGGGTGACCCGCGGCTGCGCGAGCGCATCTGCGACGTGATGGCCCTCGAAGGCATCACCGACGCCAGCCCGAGCGAGGTCGTCGTCACCGTCGGCTCGCAGCAGGGCCTGGACCTGGTGACCCGCGTGTTCTGCGATCCCGGCGACGTCATCCTCGCCGAGGGCCCGTCCTACGTCGGCGCCCTGGGCGTCTTCCAGGCCGCCGAGGCCCAGGTCCAGCACGTGCCGATGGACGACGACGGCCTGATCCCCGAGGCGCTGGAGCAGGCGCTGCTCGAGTGCCGGGCCCGGGGCGAGCGGGTCAAGTTCCTCTACACGGTGCCCAACTACCACAACCCGGCCGGCGTCACGCTGTCCGAGCCCCGCCGCCAGGCCATCGTCGAGCTGGCCGAGCGCTACGACCTGCTGATCATCGAGGACAACCCCTACGGCCTGCTCGGCTTCGAGCACGAGCCGATGCGGGCGCTGCGGGCGCGGAACTCCCAGCGGGTCATCTACCTGGGCTCGTTCTCCAAGACCTTCTCGCCGGGCCTGCGGGTGGGCTGGGTGCTGGCGCCGCTCGCCGTCCGCGAGAAGCTGGTGCTGGCCACCGAGGCGCAGGTGCTCTGCCCGCCGTCGCTGACCCAGTACGCGGTCGCCCGCTACCTGGACACCCAGCCCTGGCGCGAGCAGATCAAGCTGTTCACCGAGCTCTACCGCGAGCGCCGCGACGCCGCCCTGGAGTCGCTCGACGCGCTCATGCCCCCGGGCACCACGTGGACCCGCCCCGACGGCGGCTTCTACGTCTGGCTGAAGCTCCCGAACGGCCTGGACGCCAAGCTCATGCAGCCGCGCGCGGTCAACGCCCACGTGGCGTACGTGCCGGGCATCGGCTTCTACGCCGACGGCAGCGGCCGCGAGTACATGCGGCTGTCCTACTGCTACCCCGAGCCCGACCAGATCCGCGAGGGCGTGCGCCGCCTGGCCCGGGTCATCGAGGCCGAGCTGGACCTGCACTCCACCTTCGACACCGTCGACACCGGCACCTTCCGCGCCGTGGGGCGTCCCGTGCCCGGCCACGAGGCCGAGAACATCGTGGGCCCGGCCAACAGCGACCGATTCGAGGACGGCCGAGCATGAGCGAGCCCACCACCGCCCCCGCGGAGGAGACCACCGGCGCCGAGCACCTGCGGGTCGTCGTCCTGGCCGGCGGGCTGACCTTCGAGCGCGACGTCAGCCTCTCCTCGGGCACCCAGGTGGCCGAGGAGCTGGCCCGCGTGGGGCTGGACGCCGAGCTGCGCGACGCTGACGCCGAGCTGCTGCCCGGCCTGGCCGCCGCCCCGGCCGACGCCGTCTTCATCGCCCTGCACGGCGCCACGGGGGAGGACGGCGCGCTGCGCGCGGTCCTGGACCTGGCCGGCGTCCGCTACGTCGGGTCCCCCGCGGCCGCCTGCCGGCTGGCGTGGGACAAGCCGGCCGCCAAGTCCGTGGTCCGCACCGGGGGCCTCACCACCCCCGACTGGGTGGCGCTGCCGCACAGCACGTTCCGCGAGCTGGGTGCCGGTGCGGTGCTCGACCTGATCGTCGCCCGGCTGGGCCTGCCGCTCATGGTCAAGCCGGCCTCGGGCGGCTCGGCGCTGGGCGTGCAGAAGGTCAGCCGGGTGGAGGACCTCCCCGCCGCCATGGTCAGCTGCTTCGCCTACGGCGACACGGTCATGGTGGAACGCTTCGTCGAGGGCACCGAGCTCGCGCTCGCCGTCGTCGACCTCGGCGACGGCCCGGAGGCGCTGCCGGCGGTGGAGATCTCGCCGGAGTCCGGCGTGTTCGACTACACCGCCCGCTACACCCCCGGCCTCACCGAGTACCACGCGCCGGCGCGGCTCTCGCCCGAGGTCGCCGAGCGCGCCGCCGAGCTCGCCGTGCGGGTGCACCAGGCGCTGGGCCTGGCCGACCTCTCCCGCACCGACGCGATCGTCAGCCCGGACGGCGAGGTGCACTTCCTCGAGGTGAACGTCTCCCCGGGGCTGACCGAGACGTCGATGTTCCCGATGGCCGTCGAGGCCGCCGGGCACGACCTGGGCGACGTCCTCGCCCGGCTGCTGGCGGGGCGGGCAGCCGCCGACCGCTGAGGCACCGCCCCGGGATTACCGATGTGACGGAATCCCGGGGCGTCCCTCCGGCTTCACTCCGGGCGGCGTCCGGTGATGTCCGGCGCCATCAGCCCGATGATGCGCTGCAGGTCGTCGACGGAACCGAACTCCACGACGATGCGGCCCTTGGCCCGGCCGATCTGGACCTTCACCTTGGTCTCGAAGGCGTCGGACAGCCGGCCGGCGAGGTCCTCCACCCCCGGGGCGGTGATCCGCCGGGCGCGGCGCTTGGCCGCCGGCTGCTCGGCGACGGCCAGCGCGACCGCCTCCTCGGTGGCGCGCACCGACATGCCCTCGGCGACGATGCGGGTGGCCAGGGCCTCCTGCGCCTCGGCGTCGGGGAGACCGAGCAGCGCCCGCGCGTGCCCGGCGGAGATGACCCCGGCGGCGACGCGGGTCTGCACCTTCACCGGCAGCTTCAGCAGCCTGATGGTGTTGGTGACCTGGGAGCGGCTGCGGCCGATCCGGCCGGCGAGCTCCTCGTGGGTGGCGCCGAACTCCTCCAGCAGCTGCTGGTAGGCCGCGGCCTCCTCCAGCGGGTTGAGCTGGACCCGGTGGATGTTCTCCAGCAGCGCGTCGCGCAGCAGGGCGTCGTCGTCGGTGTCCCGGACGATCGCCGGCACCGTCTCCAGCTCCGCCGCCCGCGCCGCCCGCAGCCGGCGCTCGCCCATGATGAGCTCGTAGCCGCCGTCGGCCCGCTCGCGGACGACGATCGGCTGGAGCAGGCCGAACTCGCGCACCGAGTGCGTGAGCTCCTCCAGCGCCTCGTCGTCGAAGACCTGGCGGGGCTGCTTCGGGTTCGGGACGACGTCGGCGACGGCGACCTCGCGCAGCTGCGCCCCCGGCACGCCGACGGCCTCCTCCACCTGCCGGGCGACCGTCGCCGCGGCCTCGGCGGCCGGCGGCAGCAGGTGCACCGGCGGCGCGGGGACGGCGGGCGGGGCGTCGGGGGAGGGCGCCGCGGACTCCGCGGGAGCCGGCGCCACCGCCGGCGCCTCCGCTGGCGGCGCGCTGGTGGGGATGAGCGCCGCGAGACCCCGGCCGAGACCGCCACGCTTGTTCATCGGGTCCGCTCCTCAGGGGACGGGGCGACCGGCAGGGCGGTCGCGTCGGTGTCGGAGAACGCCGCACCGGGGAAGTCGGTGGGGGGCGCCGCCGGGGGATGCGCCGCCGGGGCGCCGGTGGGCCGGGTGTCGGTCAGCGGCGGCAGGGCGACGCCGCGCTCGGCCAGCTCGCGGGCGGCCTCGACGTAGCTGGTCGAGCCGCGGCTGCCCGGGTCGTAGGTCAGCACGGACTGCCCGTAGCCCGGCGCCTCCGAGACCCGGACGTTGCGGGGGATCACCGCGTCGAGCACGAGGTCGCCGAAGTGGTTGCGGACCTCCTCGGCGACCTGGTCGGCGAGCTTGGTCCGTCCGTCGTACATCGTGAGCAGGATGGTCCGGACCGCGATCCCCGGGTTGAGGTGCGCGCGGACCAGCTCGATGTTGTTGAGCAGCTGCCCCAGCCCCTCGAGCGCGTAGTACTCGCACTGGATGGGGATGAGCACCTCGTCGCCGGCCACCAGCGCGTTGAGCGTGAGCAGCCCGAGCGACGGCGGGCAGTCGATGAGCACGTAGTGCGGACGCTCGCTCTCGGGGAGCTCCTGCAGGTACCCCTCGATCGCCCGGCGCAGCCGGTACTCGCGGGCCACCACCGACACCAGCTCGATCTCGGCGCCGGCCAGGTCGATCGTCGCGGGCACGCAGCGCAGGTGCGGGCTGGCCGACGTCGGGTGGACCACCTCGGCCAGCGACCGGTCACCGACGAGCGCGTCGTAGATCGACGGCGTGCCGACGGTGTGCTCCACGCCGAGGGCGGTGCTGGCGTTGCCCTGTGGATCGAGGTCGATGACCAGCACCCGCAACCCGTAGAGCGCCAGGGCGACGCCCAGGTTCACCGTCGACGTGGTCTTGCCGACGCCGCCCTTCTGGTTGGCGATCGTCACGACCCGGATGCGGGCCGGCGCCGGGAACGGCTCCTGGTTCGCCGCGTGCAGCACCCGGGTGGCCCGCAGCGCCTCCATGGCGATGGGGCTGTCGAAGTCGGCCAGGTCCGGGGTGCCGGCCGCCTGGTCGGCGGCGAGACTGCTCCGCAGCCGCTGGCCCGGGTCGGTCATCGCGGGTCCTTCCTGCCGGGCCGTTTCACGTAGAACGGGCCCGGGAAGTAGTTAGGGTTCCACGTGAAACGCGGGCCGGGCTGCCTGAGGGCGACCGTCACCGCGTCCCGCGCGTCATCACCACCACGGTAGTGGCAGCGTCTCCCAGGTCTGCACCGACGGCCCGTGCCTCGATGTCGCGCATCCCGGCGGCGGTCAGCTCCGGGCGCAGACCGGGCAGGTCCTCCAGCGCGCGGGCACCGACCAGCGCGACCAGCGTCGTCCCCGGGCGCAGGAGACCGCGGCACCAGGTGACCAGCCGGGGGAGCGGAGCCACCGCGCGGGCGGTGACCACGTCGACGGGCCCGACCGTGGAGACCACCGAGCGCTCCTCCGCCCGGCCGCGGACGACCCGCCACGGCGTCCCGAGCTCGGCCACGGCCTCCTCGAGGAACTCCACCCGGCGGGCCATCGGCTCCACCAGCGTCAGCCGGAGGTCGGGCCGGGCCAGGCCCAGCGGGATGCCGGGCAGGCCGGCCCCGCTGCCGACGTCCACGACCCGCGAGCCCTCGGGCACCGCCTCGGCGACCGCCGCGCTGTTGAGCACGTGCCGCTCCCACAGCCGCGGCACCTCGCGGGGGCCGATGAGACCCCGGACCACGCCGTCGCCGGCCAGCCGGGCGACGTAGGCCTCGGCGGCCGGCAGCGCCGCCCCGAAGACGCGGGCGGCGACCTCCGGCGGCGCCGGGGGGAGAACCTGGTCGCTCACCGGGTCAGGAGCCGGGCAGGACCACGACCCGCCGGTTGGGCTCCTCGCCCTCCGACTCGCTGTGCACGCCGGCGACACCGGCGATGACGTCGTGGACGACCTTGCGCTCGAACGGGTTCATCGGCGCCAGCCGCTCCGGCGCGCCGCTCTGCGCCACCCGGCGGGCGGTCTCGCCCGCCAGCGCGGTGAGGTCGGCGCGGCGCTTGGCGCGGTAGCCGCCGATGTCGAGCATCAGCCGGCTGCGCACCCCGGTGGACTGCGCGACGGCCAGCCGGGTCAGCTCCTGGAGCGCCTCGAGGACGGCGCCGTCGGAGCCGACCAGGTCGCCGAGCTCACCGCCGACGATGGCCACCGAGGCGCGGTCGCCCTCGACGTCGAGGTCGATGTCGCCGTCCACGTCGAGGATGTCGAGCAGCCGCTCGAGGTAGTCACCGGCCACGTCGCCCTCGCGGACGAGCAGGTCGTCCCCACCGGCCCCACCCTTCCCACCGGTCCCGGTGGTCTCGGCGGGCTCGACGACGGAGTCGGCGTCCTCCGGACCGCTGTCGGGCAGCTCGGTGACGCCCGACGCGTCGGTCGCGGGGCTGAGCACGGCGTCGGAGGTGGCCTCGGCGGTCGCCGTCGTGTCGGCGGGGCTGGGGTGCGGGGCGCTCATGGGTGTCCTCCCAGATGGGTGCAGGCGGCCGGGGCGTCCCCGGTGGTCGGTGGCGGCGCCGCGAGGCGCCGGAACGGGGTCAGCGGCGCTTGCGCTTGCCCCGGTTGGCCGGTCCGGCGCCGCCGCGGCCGCTGCCGGGCCGGCTGGGCGCGCGGTCGGCCGGACCGGTGCCGTTGGTGACGGTGCCGTTGGTGCCCGTGCCGTTCCCGCCGTCACCGCTCGCGGAGGCCCCGCTCGGCGGGGACCCGCCGGCGGAGGTGCCGTTCGACGACGAGCCGTTGGACGAGGCGTTCCCGGCCGGCGGTGCCGCCGGGCGGGCACCCTTCGTGCGCACCGGCTTGGCGCCGGGCTTGGGGGCGAGCGTGCGCGGGTCGATGGCGGGCTTGTCGGCGGCGGCCTTGGCCAGCGCGGCCGGCGACCCCGGCGGGGGCAGCTTTTTCAGGATGTAGAACTGCTGGGCCAGCGTCCACAGGTTGTTGGTGAACCAGTAGAGCAGGACGCCGATCGGGAAGAAGAAGCCCGTGATGAACAGGCTGATCGGCATGCCGTAGAGCATCAGCTTCTGCACCATGGCGGCCTGGCCCTCGACCGGCCCGGAGCGGCGCATGATCTGCTTCTGCGTGATGAAGGTCGTCGCGCACATGATCACCATGAGCGTCAGCGCGACGATCCGGATGCCGCCCTCGGTCACCCCGGGCAGGGCGAGCAGCTGCTCGGCCTTGGTGCCGCTCATGTTGAACGACGAGGAGATCGGCGCACCGAACAGCTCGGCCTTGGCGGCCTGGTCGGTGAGCGTGTCGTCCCAGCTGTAGAGGCCCTTGCCCTCGGGCCGGAGCCGGCGCAGCACGTGGAACAGCGCGATGAAGACCGGGATCTGCGGCAGGATCGGCAGGCAGCCGGCCAGCGGGTTGACCCCGCGCTCCTTCTGCAGCGCCATCATCGCCTGGCTGAAGCCCTGCTTGTCGCTGCCGTACTGCTTGCGCAGCTTCTGGATCTCCGGCTGGAGCTCCTGCATGGCCCGCTGGCTCTTGACCTGCTTGATGAACAGCCGGAAGAGCAGCACGCGGATGGTGACGACGAGCATCACGATGGACAGCGCCCACGTGATGCCGGCGGCGGGGTCGAGGAAGGTGGAGAACAGTGCGTGCCACTGCTTCATCACCCACGCGATGGCGGTGTACAGCCAGTCAAGCAACGCCGGCCTCCTGCTGGGCGGGCCGGCGCTGCGCCGGCGGGGTGGCTCGGGGATACCGGGCCGGGTCGGGGCGACCGGCCGCGTCGGGGGCGGGCACCGGAGACGGCGCCCCTCTCCCCGACGAGCGGTCGGCGGTGTCGGTTCCGGATGGGCGCGGCCGCGGCGGAGGGACCGGGTCCCAGCCGCCGGGGTGCCACGGCGCGCACTTCGCGATCCGGCGCAGCGCCAGCCAGGTGCCGCGGGCGGCACCGTGCACGGCGATCGCCTCCGCGGCGTAGGCGCTGCAGGTCGGGGCGAAGCGGCAGCGCGGCGGTAGCGCCGGGCTGATGGCCCGGGAGTAGAAGCCGACGGCGGCCAGCAGCGCCCGGGCGACCGGCCCGCGGGGCCGGCTCACGGTGTGCGGACCCGCGGTGCGAGCAGCCGGTCGAGACCGGCGACGAGGTCGCGGTGCAGCACCGCCGAGGACGCCTCCGCGGCCTCCGGGCGCGCCCGGACCACGAGGTCGGCCTCGGCCGGCAGCCGGGACAGCTCGGCGCCGACCACCGCGCGCAGCCGCCGGGTCACCCGGTGCCGCACGACGGAGTTGCCGACGGCCTTGCCCACCACGAAACCAGCCCGGGGCCCTGCACCCTGCGGTGCCGGCCCCGGGCGTTCGGGGAGGTAGTGGAGGACCATGGTCGGCCGACCGGCGCGGCGGCCGGACCGGACGACCGCGGTGAACTCCGGACGCCGGCGCAGGCGTGCCTGCGCGGGCAACACCTCAGGCGGAGAGCTTCTCGCGACCCTTGCGGCGACGGCCGGCGAGGATCGCGCGGCCCGCACGGGTGCGCATCCGCAGCCGGAAGCCGTGGGTCTTGGACCGACGACGGTTGTTCGGCTGGAACGTGCGCTTGCTCACGGAGTACTCCCACTACACGACATCGGCGGTGCACACCCGCCGGCGGGCGGGCACGCGCGGGGTGCGACGGGACGGCGGTGCCGCCCCGGGGCCCCCGGAAGCTGGTCGACCGGGACCGTCCACGACCGCGCACCGGCACGAGAACGCGCCAGGACGCCGTGGCCGGGCCACAGACTCGGTCCAGCATAGCCGAGGTCGGCAACCGGACGGTGGGCCGGTTCGACCGCGACTCGTCAGGTTCCCCCAGCACCGGTCGCGGACGGGGACGGCGCGCCGACGCAGCCGCGCGACACGCCCGGCGACGCGCCGGGGACGGAGCCGACCGTCGTTGCCCGCCTGTGGACGAGGCTGTTAGCGTCGCCGTCGCTCCGCCCCCGGATCCGGGAGCCGGAGCACGGGCCGACCCGTGGGTCGCCCGGACCGCCGCACCGCCCGACCGACCGCCCGACCCCCTCCCCGACCAGCGACATCGCACCGGTCCGGACCTGCCGACACGGGCCCGGTCGCCGCGCGCCGCCGGTCGTGCACAGCCTGTGGACACTGGTGTGGAACCGGTGTGTCCGGATGTCCACAACGGGGGAGTCAGCGGGGGACGCCCCGGGATCCACCGGGTGCGCGGCCGGGCACCCGTCCCATCGGCGGTCCGCTCGGGGCGACGCGACCGGGCCGTGTGCGACGGCGCCGGACACAGCAAGGGGAGGAACCGTCATGGCCGATGCCACCGTCGACCTGGCGACGGTCTGGGACCAGATCCGCCGGCGACTGGCCACGAGCCTCTCCCCGCAGCAGAACGCGATGCTGAACCTGACCCGGCCCCTGGGTCTGGTCGAGGACACCGCGGTGCTGGCCGCCCCGAACGAGTTCACCCAGACGGTGCTGGAGTCCCGGATGCGCCGGGTGCTCGCCGAGGCGCTGTCCGAGCAGCTCGGCCGCGACATCCGGGTCGCCGTCCAGCTGGAGGACGCCCCGGCCGACACCCGGTCGGCTCCCGAGCCGGTCGAGCCGCTGCCCACCCGGCGGCCGTGGTCGCAGGTCGAGGCCTCCCGCGCCGAGGAGGACCGCGACCAGCGTGACCGGGCCGACGACGGCCGGTCGGCCTTCGGCGTCCGCGCCGACACCCCGCCCCCGTGGGAGCGCGAGGCCGCGCCACCGGCGCCGCAGCCGGGCACCGACTGGAGCCCCGCCGCGCTCCGCCCGGCCGGGGGCCGCAGCCGGCGCAGCACCCGCGACTGGGGCGGTGCCGACGACGGCGCCGCCGTCCTCCCCTTCGACCTCGGCCTGCCCGACGAGCCGCCGGCCGACGACGACGCCGCACCGCGACGCCCGGACTCCGGCCGCCCCGCCCGCGGCGGCGGTGGCGGTGGCGGTGGGGAGGCGGTGTCGCTGTTCGGCGGCGAGCGCCGGCCGGCCGGTCAGGACCCGGGACTCAACCCCAAGTACGTCTTCGACAGTTTCGTCATCGGCAACAGCAACCGGTTCGCCCACGCCGCGGCGGTGGCGGTCGCCGAGGCACCGGCGCGGGCCTACAACCCGCTGTTCATCTACGGCGACTCGGGGCTGGGCAAGACCCACCTGCTGCACGCCATCGGCCACTACGCCGCGCGCATGTTCCCCAACGTGCGGGTGCGCTACGTGAGCACCGAGGAGTTCACCAACGAGTTCATCAACCTGGTCCACTCCGGCCGGGCCGAGGACTTCCGCCGTCGCTACCGGGACATCGACTTCCTGCTGATCGACGACATCCAGTTCCTCGAGCGGGCCGAGCGGACGCAGGAGGAGTTCTTCCACACCTTCAACACGCTGCACAACGCCAGCAAGCAGATCGTCATCACCTCCGACCGCGCGCCGAAGAAGCTGACGACGCTGGAGGACCGGCTGCGCACCCGGTTCGAGTGGGGACTGATCACCGACGTCCAGGCGCCGGACCTCGAGACCCGCATCGCGATCCTGCGCAAGAAGGCCTGGGGCGAGCGGCTGCAGGTGCCCGACGCGGTGCTGGAGTTCATCGCCAGCAAGGTGCAGACCAACATCCGCGAGCTCGAGGGCGCGCTGATCCGGGTCACCGCGTTCGCCAGCCTCAACAAGCAGCAGGTCGACCTGCCGCTGGCCGAGCTGGTGCTGAAGGACCTGATCAGCGACGAGCAGGGCCCGCAGATCACCGCGGCGATCATCATGGCGGCCACCGCGGAGTACTTCTCCGTGACGATGGAGGAGCTGCAGGGCAGCAACCGCAGCCGCACCCTCGTCAACGCCCGCCAGATCGCCATGTACCTGTGCCGCGAGCTCACCGAGCTGTCCCTGCCGCGCATCGGGGCGTCCTTCGGCGGCAAGGACCACACCACGGTCATGCACGCGGTCAAGAAGATCACCAACCTCATGAGCGAGCGCCGGGCCACCTACACCCAGGTGACCGAGCTGACCGCGCGGATCAAGAGCCGCGCCCGCCAGTAGTCCCCCGGCTGTCCACAACCCTGGGGACCGCCGCGGTCGGTGACCGCCCGGGCGGACGGCGGCTTCCGGGCCCACCCGGGCGGTGACCTCGGTCGACACGTCGACGAGTTGTCCCCAGGAATGTGCACAGGTTGGGGAATCCCGGCCGCCGGTCCCGTGGACGGCGGCCCCGCGGCCACTCCGCTGGCGCCGGTCGCGATCACCCGTCCGGGGCACCGACACGCGGCTGACCTGCATCGATGCGCTCCGTGTGCAGTTCCGGACGGTCTGGAGCCGTTCCGTCGTGCGGCCGTCGCCGGACGCCCTGGGTACGGCCTGGGGACGGGGACGGGAGACAGCAGGGGACAGGACGTGGACGACGGGCACCCCCGGTGCACAACCGTCGAGATGTCCACGTGTCGACAACAGGCGCACAGCGACCACCCACAGTCGGCCAACATGTCGACTCCGGCACTGACCTGCGCGAACGACCTCCGTCCCCAGCTTCCACACCAGTGATGACGAGGATGAGGGAGTTATCTCGGGGAGTTCTCGAACCACACTCTGGGTGGGGACGCTGCGGTCCGGGGGTCCCCGGGACCGCAGAAGATCAGCAGGGACAGCAGGAAGGGACCGCGCCCGGACGGGCCCCGGGACCCGATCGCAGGACAGCGGTTTCCCCCCTGGGGGCCGCACACGGCACGATGGGTCCAGCCGCACGCGGTACCGGGTGTCCCGTGCCGAGGCGTGCACGGAGCAGGACGACAGAGCAGGGGTGGGTCAGGTCATGGAGTTCCGGGTGGCACGCGAGGTGCTCTCCGATGCGGTCGCGTGGACGGCGCGCAGCCTGCCGCCTCGTCCGTCGGTCCCCGTCCTGGCCGGCATCCTGCTGGAGGTCGACGGCAGCCAGCTGTCGGTGTCGGGCTTCGACTACGAGGTGTCCGCGCGTGCGGAGGTCGACGTCCAGGCCTCGGAGAGCGGCCGGGTGCTCGTGCCCGGCCGGCTGCTGGCCGAGATCACCCGCGCGCTGCCGCCGCATCCGGTCGACGTGCGGGCCGAGGGCGCCCGGCTGGCCATCACCTGCGGCAATGCCCGGTTCAGCCTGCCGACGCTGCCGGTCGAGGACTACCCGTCACTGCCCTCGATGCCGTCGTCGGCCGGCGTGGTGGACAGCGACGTGTTCGCCGAGGCGGTCAGCCAGGTGGCCGTCGCCGCCGGCCGGGACGACACCCTGCCCATGCTCACCGGCGTCCGGCTGGAGATCGAGGACGACCGCGTCACCCTGGCCGCGACCGACCGGTACCGGCTCGCGGTGCGCGAGTTCGCCTGGCGCCCGGACACCCCCGGGATCTCGGCGGCCGTCCTCGTGCCGGCGCGCACGCTGGCCGACGCCGCCAAGACGCTGACCAGCGGACCCGAGATCGTCGTCTCGCTGTCCTCCGGCGGCTCGGGCGAGGGCATCCTGGGCCTGTCGGGCAAGGACCGGCAGACCACCACCCGGCTGCTGGACGCCGAGTTCGTGAAGTACCGGGCGATCATGCCGAGCGAGTCGCACGCGCACGCGACGCTGCCGGTCGGGCTGTTCACCGACGCGGCCAAGCGCGTCGCGCTGGTCGCCGAGCGCGGCACCCCGCTGCGGTGCGAGTTCACCCCCGGGCAGGTCACCCTGCGGGCCGGGGGCACCGACGACGAGGGCCAGGCCGAGGAGCGCTGCGACGTCGAGTTCGAGGGCGAGCCGCTGACCATCGGCTTCAACCCGTCGTTCCTGCTCGACGGGCTGGCCGCGGTGCACACCGGCCGGGCGCGGATGGACTTCGTGAGCCCCCTCAAGCCCGCCGTGCTCTCGGGGGTCGAGGAGCCGGCCGCCGACGACGACGCCGCGCAGCGCCCCGAGCAGCCGGGCAGCTACCGCTACCTGATCATGCCGGTGCGCCTCCCGGGCTGAGCGCACCTCGCTGCCCCACCGCTGGCACGCTCACGGCGGGACCCTGCAGCGAGGCCGGGCATCGCGCACGATGAGCGCTGGAAACGGGATCACGAAGAGGGGACTGCTGTCGTGCAGCTGGGGCTGGTCGGGCTGGGCAAGATGGGCGGCAACATGGCCGAGCGGGTACGCCGCGCCGGTCACGAGGTGGTCGGCTACGACCGCTCGCCGGGGAAGCGGGACGTCGACAGCCTCCCCGCGCTGGTCGAGGCGCTGCAGGCGCCGCGCGTGGTGTGGGTGATGGTGCCCGCCGGGGAGCCCACCCGGGCGACGGTCAAGGAGCTCGCCGACCTGCTGGAGCCCGGCGACGTCATCGTCGACGGCGGGAACTCCAAGTACACCGACGACCAGGTGCACGACGTCATGTGCCGCGAGAAGGGCATCGGCTACATCGACGCCGGCGTCTCCGGCGGCGTGTGGGGCCTGGAGAACGGCTACGCGCTCATGGTCGGTGGCACCACGGAGGACGTCGCCAAGGTGCAGCCGGTGTTCGACGCGCTCCGGCCGCCGGCACCCGAGGACGAGTCCGGGCAGGCGATGCCCGGCGCCGGCTTCGTGCACGCCGGGCCGGTGGGCGCCGGGCACTTCAGCAAGATGGTCCACAACGGCATCGAGTACGCGATGATGCAGGCCTACGGCGAGGGCTACGAGCTGCTGGCCGCGGTCGACCTGATCGAGGACGTCCCCGGCGTCGTCGCCTCCTGGACGCAGGGCACCGTCATCCGCTCCTGGCTGCTGGACCTGCTGGTGCGCGCGCTGCAGGAGGACCCGGGCCTCGAGCGGATCCGGGGCTACGCCGAGGACTCCGGCGAGGGCCGCTGGACGGTGGAGCAGGCCATCGAGAACGCCGTCCCGATGCCGACGATCGCCGCGTCGCTGTTCGCCCGCTTCTCCTCCCGGCAGGAGGACTCGCCGACGATGAAGGCGGTCGCCGCGCTGCGCAACCAGTTCGGCGGGCACGCCGTCCAGGCGGTGCAGGCCCAGGAGGCCGAGCGCCCCGCGTGAACGACACCGCACCGACGGGGTCCTGAGCCAGGTGTACGTCCGCCACCTGCAGCTGGGCTCCTTCCGCAGCTGGGAGCTCGTGGACCTCGCCCTGCGGCCCGGCCCGACGGTCTTCGTCGGCCGCAACGGCGAGGGCAAGACCAACCTGGTCGAGGCCGTGGGCTACCTGGCCACGATGAGCAGCCACCGGGTGTCCTCGGACGCGGCGCTGGTCCGGCACGGCGCGGCGCAGGCCGTCGTCCGGGCCGCGCTGCGCCGGGAGGACCGCGAGCTGCTCGTCGAGATCGAGGTGAACCCCGGCAAGGCCAACCGGGTGCGGGTCAACCGGGCGCCGCTGCCCCGCCCCCGCGAGGTCCTCGGCCTGGTGAAGACCGTGCTGTTCGCGCCCGAGGACCTCGTGCTGGTGCGCGGCGACCCCGCGGAACGGCGCCGCTTCCTCGACGACCTGCTGGTCAGCCGCACCCCGCGGCTGGCCGGCGTGCGCAGCGACTACGACCGGGTGCTCAAGCAGCGCAACGCGCTGCTCAAGACCGCCCGGATGGCCCGCGGCGGCGCGCTGGCCACGCTCGACGTCTGGGACGGCCACCTGGTCGACCTCGGCAGCCAGCTGCTGGCCGCCCGGCTGCGGCTGGTCGCCGACCTCGCGCCGCACGTCGAGCGGGCGCACGGCCAGGTCGCCGGACCCGATGCCCCGTCCGCCGGGCTGGGCTACAGCAGCACCGTCCCGCTGGCCGGCGAGGGCGCTGCGCTGACCGCGGGGACGGCGCTGCCGACGACGGCCGAGCTGGCCGAGGCGCTGCGGGCCCGGGTGGCCGAGCGGCGGCAGGACGAGGTGGACCGCGGGATGACGCTCGTCGGTCCGCACCGCGACGACCTGGTCATCCACCTCGGTCCCGTGCCGGCCAAGGGCTACGCCAGCCACGGCGAGTCCTGGTCGCTGGCGCTGGCGCTCAAGCTGGGCTGCTTCGCGCTCTTGAGGGCCGACGGCGAGGAGCCCATCCTCGTGCTGGACGACGTCTTCGCCACCCTCGACGCCGACCGGCGGGCGGCCCTGGCCGCGGTCGCCCGCTCGGCCGAGCAGACGCTGATCACCGCGGCGGTGCTCGACGACGTGCCGCCGGAACTGCGCGGCACGCGCGTGCAGGTGGCCGGCGGGTCGGCGTTCGTGGTCGACGATCCCGCGGAGGACGCCTCCGCGGACGAGCCCGAGGTGCTGGAGGAGGGGGCCCGGTGAGCGAGGAGAGGCCGGGACGGCCGAGCGACGTCGCCCGCGCGGCGCTGGAGGCCGCCCGCGCCGCGGCCGCCTCCCGCCCGCAGCCGACCCGGCGCCGGATCGCCGGCCCGCGGCGGCGGTGGACCCCCGCCGGCCCCAGCGCCGACGACCCGCAACCGCTGGGGCGGCTGGTCGACAAGCTGGTCAGCGACCAGGACTGGACCGCGCACACCCGGGTGGGCTCGGTGTTCGGCCGCTGGGACGCGCTGGTCGGCCCGGAGATCGCCGCGCACTGCCGGCCGGAGACCCTCAGCGAGGGCGAGCTGCTGGTGGTGGCGGAGTCGACCGCCTGGGCCACCCAGCTGCGGCTGCTCGCGCCGACCATCCTCGGCCGGCTGCGCGCCTCGGTCGGCGGGGACGTCGTGACCCGGTTGCGCGTTGTCGGACCGACGGCCCCGAGTTGGAAGAAGGGCCCGCGGTCGGTCCGCGGTCGGGGGCCGCGCGACACGTACGGATAGGGCGGCACCGGCCGCCCGGGAGGACCACCAGATGAGGACGTGCCAGCGATGACCAGCCCGCGCGACCGCGACCGGGACGGCTTCGACGACGACGCCGGCAACACCTGGCGGGAGCCGGCCCACCTCGGCGACGGGTCCGACACCCCGCCCGCCGGTGCGCAGCCCCCGGCCGCCGACCGGCCGGCCGAGGGCGCGGGGTGGCAGCCGCCGGGCTGGGATCTCCCCCCGGCCACCCCCGACCGGCCGGCGCCGGCGCCCCAGCCGGGCTACGAGCCGTGGCAGCAGCCCGATCCCGACCAGCCCACCGTCGAGCAGGCCCCGCCGCAGCGCGGGCTGTTCGGACCACGCCGCCCGCGCACGCCGGGCGAGGTCGAGAAGGTGTTCGCCTACCAGGGTGACCAGGTCGGCGCCCAGGGCTGGGCGGTGCAGCACGGCTGGACGGTGTCCGACGGCAGCGGCCCCCAGGACGCCGTCCTCGCCGAGCTCGTCGCCTCGGCGCCCACCCGGCTGACCAGGGACCACCGCGCCGCCGGCGTGATGCGCGGCCGGTACGGCAGCCTCGAGCTGGTCGCCTTCGACGTCGTCTACGCGTCCGGGAAGTACCTCGTCCCGGAGTACGCGATCACCGCCGCCCCGGTGCTGACCGGCCTCCCGGGGCTGCGGCTGTCGCCGGCCCGGTTCTGGAAGCACCGCACCGGCGGGCTGGTGCCGGTGCCCAGCGGCGATCCGGAGTTCGACTCGCGCTGGCAGCTGCTGGCCACCGAGGACGGCCCGGCCGTGCAGCGCCTGGTGCAGGACCCGGCGGTCCGCGGGCTGCTGCTGGGCAGCGACGACGGCGACGAGTTCTGGTCGGCGGCCGGGCACCTCGCGGCCATCCGGCCCGACGGGCACCGGCCGGAGCTGATCGAGCACCACGCCCGGCTGCTCGCCGCGATGGTCGGCGCGCTGGCCGCCGCCCTGTAGGCCGGCACCTGGACGCGACCGGGGCGCCGGCACCGCCCGCCGCCGGGCTGCGCCAGCTGCTGCCCCTGCTCCGCCCGCACCGCCGGGCGCTGGCGCTCGCGGCCCTGCTCTCGCTCGTGGGAGCGGCCGCGGCGCTGGCGCAGCCGGCCCTCGTCGCGCGGGTGATCGAGGCGGTCGGCGCCGGGCGGGCCCTGCTGCCCGAGGTCGCCGCGCTGCTCGTCGTCCTCGTCGGCGCGGCGGTGCTGGGCGCCGCCCAGTCCTACGTGCTGCAGCGGAGTGCCGAGGGCGTCGTCCTCACCACCCGGCGGCTGGTGGCCGACCGGCTGCTGCGGCTGCCGGTCGCGGAGTACGACCGCCGCCGCACCGGCGACCTGATGTCCCGGCTCGGCGCGGACACCACGCTGCTGCGCGCGACGGTCACCTCCGGCGTCGTCGAGGTGGCCGGGTCGGTGGTGGTCGCGGTCGGTGCGCTGGTGGCGATGGCGCTGGTCGACGTCTGGCTGCTGCTGGTGACCGTGCTCGCCGTCGCGGTGGGCACCACCGTCGCGATCTCCACCAGCCGGGGCGTGCGCCGGTTGTCCCGCCAGGCGCAGGAGGAGGTCGGCGCGATGAGCGCCGCCGTCGAGCGCGCGCTGTCGGCGGTGCGCACCATCCGGGCCAGCGGCGCGACCGCGCGCGAGGTGGAGGTCGTGCAGGGCAGCGCCGCCCGCGCGTACCGGGCCGGGGTCGCGGTGGCCCGGCTGCAGGCGCTGGTGGAGCCGGCCGGTTCGATCGCCGTCCAGGGGGCCTTCCTCGCCGTCCTGGGGCTGGGCGGCTACCGGGTGGCGACCGGCTCGATCGCCGTCGCCGACCTCATCGCGTTCATCCTGTACCTGTTCCTGCTGGTCATGCCGCTGGGCCAGACCATCTCGGCGTGGACCCAGCTGCAGACCGGGCTGGGCGCGCTCGCGCGGGTGCAGGAGGTGCTGGCGCTCGAGCCGGAGGACGACGCGCGGCCCGAGCGGGGCGGCGCCGTCGTGGCGGCCCCGGCCCGTCCCGCCCCCGGGACGCCGCTGCTCGAGCTGGACGACGTCTCGTTCGCCTATCCCGACGGCACGCCGGTGCTGCACGGGGTCTCGCTGACCGTGCCCGCGGGCGCGCGGGTGGCCCTGGTCGGGCCGTCCGGGGCGGGCAAGTCCACGGTGCTCGCCCTGGTCGAGGGCTTCTACCCGCTGACCGGGGGCGCGATCCGCTGGGCGGGCACCGACGTGCGCGACCTGCCGCGCGCGGCGCTGCGGGCACGGCTGGGCTACGTGGAGCAGGAGGCGCCGGTGCTGGCCGGCACGGTGCGGGAGAACCTGCTGCTCGCCGCGCCGGAGGCGACCGAGCCGGAGCTGTGGGCGGTGCTGGCCGACGTCGGCCTCACCGGGATCGTGCAGCGGTCGCCCCGCGGCCTCGACGTCCTGGTCGGGGACGAGGGGGTGCTGCTCTCCGGCGGCGAGCGGCAGCGCCTGGCGATCGCCCGGTCGCTGCTGGCCCGGCCGTCGCTGCTGCTGCTCGACGAGCCCACCGCCAGCCTCGACGCCCGCAACGAGGACCTGCTGCGCCGCACCCTGGCGGCCGCGGCCGCCGACCGCGCCCTGCTGGTGGTGGCGCACCGGCTGTCGACGGTGCTCGACAGCGACGAGATCGTCGTCCTGGACGGTGGCCGGGTGGTGGGCCGCGGCACGCATGCGCAGCTGCTGGAGACCAGCCCGCTCTACCGGGAGCTGGCCACGGCCCAGCTGCTGGTGTGAGCGCCCCCCACACGATCAGGGTCCCTGATCGTGTGGGGTCCTCCCCGGGGGTGCGCGGTCGGGGAGGACCCGTTGCGGTCGGGGAGGACGGCGGTCAGGCCGCCGTCGCCGGCTGCGCGGGATCGGTCGCTCCGCGCTCCGCCGCCCGGCAGATGTTGCGGATCATGCTGCCGAAGACGAATCCGTGGAACGGCGCGACCGACCACCAGTAGGCGTGGCCCAGGAGCCCGCGCGGGTGGAACGTGGCCTTCTGCCGCAGCACGGTGCGGCCGTCCACCTGTTCCACGTGGAACTCCAGCCAGGCCAGGCCGGGCAGCCGCATCTCCGCCCGCAGCCGGAGCAGCCGCCCCTCCTCCAGCTCCTCGACCCGCCAGAAATCCAGGGCGTCGCCGACGTACAGGTCGGTCGGACTGCGCCGGCCGCGGCGCAGGCCCACCCCGCCGACTGCCCGGTCGAGCAGCCCGCGCACCTCCCAGGCCAGCGGGAACGAGTACCAGCCGGTCTCCCCGCCGATCCCCTCGACCACCCGCCACAGGGCGTCCGGGGTGGCGTCGGTCTCCCGGGTCCGCTCGTCGAGGTAGAGGCTGCCGCCGGCCCAGTCGGGATCGGTGGGCAGCGGGTCCGACGGCGCGCCGGGCACGGAGGCGCTGGCCCAGCGCGTGGCGACGTCGTGGTCGCGGATCCGCTGGATGGCCAGCCGGACGGCGTCGTCGAAACCGAGCAGCCCCTCCGGCGGATCCGGCACGTACCGCGCGATGTCGTGCTCCTCGACGACGACGGTGTTGCGCAGCGACTCGACCAGCGGCCGGGCGATCGACGCGGGCACCGGCGTGATGACCCCGACCCAGTGGGAGGACAGCGACGGGCTGAAGAACGGCACCGGCAGGATCCGCCGCCGGGGCAGGCCGGCCACCTCGGCGTAGCGCTGCATCATCGACGCGTAGTCCATGACGTCGGGGCCGCCGATGTCGAAGCACCGGTGGACGTCGGCCGGCAGGGTGGCGCAGCCGACCAGGTAGCGCAGGACGTCGCGGATGGCGATCGGCTGGATCCGGCTGTGCACCCACCGCGGGGTCACCATGACCGGCAGCCGCTCGGTCAGGTAGCGCAGCATCTCGAACGACGCCGACCCCGAGCCGAGCACGACCGCCGCCCGCAGCACCACGGTCGGCACGCCGGAGTCCAGCAGCACCGAGGCCACCTCGGCGCGCGAGCGCAGGTGCGGTGAGAGCTCCTCGTCCCGCGGCTCGAGCCCGCCGAGGTAGACCAGCCGGCCCACCCCGGCCGCGCGGACGGCGCCGGCCATCACCTGCGCGGTGCGGCGGTCGCGCTCCTCGAACTCCGCGCCGGTGCCGAGCGAGTGGATCAGGTAGTAGACGACGTCGACGCCGTCCACCGCGGCGGCGACGGCCGCCTCGTCCAGCGCGTCGCCCCGGGCGATCTCCACCTGCCCGGACCACGGCTGGTCGCGCAGCCGGGCGGGGTCGCGGGTCAGCACCCGCACGCGGTGGCCGGCGGCCAGCAGCTCGGGCACCAGCCGCCCGCCGATGTAGCCGGTCGCCCCGGTCACCAGGCAGGTCAGGGACGGGGGATTCGCAGCGGGCTCGGCCATGTCCCGAGTGTCGGCGCCCGTCCGGGTGACCGCCCGGCCGGAGCCCGCCGTCCGAGTCGCGGCCCGCCGGGCCAGCCGAGATCATCTCGACACCGGCATCCCGGCCGAGGTCCGAGCGGGTCGAGCAGGAGGCGGGTCATGGCGAGCACGCAGACCGGCGAGGAGACGACGAGCGGCCAGCCGGCCCTCAAGCGGGTGATGGGCCCCGGCCTGCTCCTGCTGTTCATCGTCGGTGACGTCCTGGGCACCGGGATCTACGCGCTGACCGGCACGGTCGCCGCCGAGGTCGGCGGTGTGGTGTGGCTGCCGTTCCTGATCGCCTTCCTCGTCGCGCTGATCACCGCCTTCAGCTACCTGGAGCTGGTCACCAAGTACCCGCAGGCGGCGGGCGCGGCGCTGTACACGCACAAGGCGTTCGGCGTCCACTTCGTCACGTTCCTCGTCGCCTTCGCGGTGATGAGCTCGGGCATCACGTCGGCCTCGACCGCGGCGCGGGCGTTCAGCGAGAACGCCGCCGAGGTGTTCGGGGTCGAGCTCGGCGGGTGGGGCATCACGTTCATCGGCCTGGGCTTCATGGCACTGGTCGCCGCGGTCAACCTGCGGGGCGTCGGCGAGAGCGTGAAGAGCAACGTCGTCCTCACCTGCGTGGAGCTCTCCGGCCTGCTGATCATCATCGGCATCGGCGCCTGGGCGCTGTTCGGCGGCGAGGGCGACTTCTCGCGGGTCACCGAGTTCGACACCGGTGACAAGGGCGTCCTGGCCGGTGTCATCGCCGCGACCGGCCTCGCGTTCTTCGCCATGGTGGGCTTCGAGGACTCGGTGAACATGGCCGAGGAGTGCAAGGAGCCGCGGCGGATCTTCCCCAAGGTGCTGCTCACCGGCCTGGGCATCACCGGCCTGATCTACGTGCTGGTGTCGATCTCGGCGATCGCCCTGGTGCCGTCCGAGCAGCTCAGCGACCCCGACACCCCGCCGTTGCTGCGGGTCGTGTCCGCCGGCGCACCGGACTTCCCGCTGGGCCTGTTCGGGATCATCACGATGTTCGCCGTCGCCAACACCGCGCTGATCAACATGCTCATGGCCAGCCGGCTGGTCTACGGCCTCTCCCGCGAGCGGGTGCTGCCGCCGCAGCTGGGCCGGGTGCTGCCCGGCCGCCGCACCCCGTGGACGGCGATCCTCTTCACCACGCTGCTGGCCTTCGGCCTCATCACCTTCGTCGGCGAGGTGCCGGCCCTGGGCGGGACGACGGCGCTGCTGCTGCTGGTCGTCTTCACCGTCGTCAACGTGGCGGTGCTGGTGCTCCGCAAGGACCGGGTCGACGCCGACCACTTCCGGACGCCGACCATCCTGCCCGTCGTCGGCGCGCTGGCCTGCGGTTTCCTCGCCACGCCGTTCTCCGGGCGGGCCGCGGAGCAGTACCGGATCGCCGGCGTCCTGCTCGCGATCGGCGTCGTCCTGTGGCTGGTGACGGTGTTCGTGAACAGGCGGACCGGCGCCGGCCCCAGCGACCTGGAGGCCGCGCTGCACAGCGACGCGCCCCCGCACGGCCCGCGCAACTAAGGAGGGGCCGCGTCGCGGGCGGGCGTGCCGCCGGCATCCGGCGCGCGGCCCTCAGCGCCCGCCGGACGGCGCGGGAACGCCCGGCCCCGTCCCGGTGGTGGCAGAGGTGTCGGGAGTGGCACAGGAGCGACCTGAGGGCCTGGACGGCGCGGTTCCTGTCGTACCACCCGGTACTCTTGAGAGCGAACACCGCCAGCAACCGGCTGAGTGCCTCTCTGCGCCCTCGGAGCACCCCACGGCAGTGGGGTGCCCGGGCCCCCGGTTGCGCGACAGAAGGGTCCCACGTGGTCGCTCGACCGAAGACGGACAGCACGACCGACAACGCCTACTCCGGGTCGTCCATCACGGTCCTCGAGGGTCTCGAGGCCGTCCGCAAGCGCCCCGGTATGTACATCGGCTCCACCGGTGAGCGCGGCCTCCACCACATGGTGTGGGAGGTCGTCGACAACGCCGTCGACGAGGCGCTCGCCGGCTACTGCGACACCGTGCGGGTCACCCTGCTGGCCGACGGCGGCGTCCGGGTCGAGGACAACGGCCGCGGCATCCCCGTCGACATGCACCCGGTGGAGAAGCGGCCCACCGTCGAGGTGATCATGACCGTCCTCCACGCGGGCGGGAAGTTCGACGGGAAGAGCTACGGCGTCTCCGGCGGTCTGCACGGCGTCGGCGTCACCGTCGTCAACGCCCTGTCCACGCGCCTGGACGTCACCGTCTGGTCGCACGGCAGCGAGTGGCAGCAGAGCTACACCTACGCCAAGCCCGGGCCGCTGACCAAGGTCGGCCCGACCACCAAGCGCGGCACCGCCATCACGTTCTGGGCCGACGGCGACATCTTCGAGACGACGACCTACTCGTTCGACACGATCAACCGGCGCCTGCAGGAGATGGCCTTCCTGAACAAGGGCCTGACCATCGTGCTGCGCGACGAGCGGCCGGGTCAGGGCAAGGCCGACACCGGCCTGGCCGACGAGGCCTCGCTCGCCGAGGAGGCCCCGGCGCCCGGTCACGAGGACGAGGCGTTCGAGCCCACCGAGATCACCTACCGCTACGACGGCGGCCTGGTCGACTACGTCACCCACATCAACCGGCGCCGCACCCCGATCCACCGGTCGGTCATCAGCTTCTCCGCCGACGGCACCGGCAAGAACGACACCGCGATGTCCCTCGACGTCGCCATGCAGTGGTCCGACGCCTACTCGGAGTCGGTGCACACCTTCGCGAACATCATCAACACGCACGAGGGCGGCACCCACGAGGAGGGCTTCCGCGCGGCGCTGACCTCGATCGTCAACCGCTACGCCGTCGAGAAGAAGCTGCTCAAGGAGAAGGACGAGAAGCTCACCGGCGACGACATCCGCGAGGGCCTGGCGGCCATCGTCTCGGTGAAGCTCGGCGACCCGCAGTTCGAGGGCCAGACGAAGACCAAGCTCGGCAACACCGAGGTCAAGGGCTTCGTGCAGCGCGTCTGCAACGAGCAGATCGGCCACTGGTTCGAGGCCAACCCCACCGAGGCCAAGGCCGTCATCACCAAGGCGTCGTCCGCCGCGCGGGCCCGCCGCGCCGCGCAGGACGCCCGCAAGCTGGCCCGCAAGAGCCTGCTGTCGGTCAGCGGCCTGCCGGGCAAGCTCGCCGACTGCCGCTCCACCGACCCGCGCAACTCCGAGGTCTACATCGTCGAGGGCGACTCGGCCGGCGGCTCGGCCAAGTCCGGCCGCGACTCGATGTTCCAGGCGATCCTGCCCATCCGCGGCAAGATCATCAACGTCGAGAAGGCGCGCATCGACCGGGTCCTCAAGAACGCCGAGGTCCAGTCGATGATCACCGCGTTCGGCACCGGCATCCACGACGAGTTCGACATCACCAAGCTCCGCTATCACAAGATCGTCCTGATGGCGGACGCCGACGTCGACGGCCAGCACATCAGCACGCTGCTGCTGACCCTGCTGTTCCGCTTCATGCGGCCGCTGGTCGAGGGGCAGTACGTCTACCTGGCCAAGCCGCCGCTGTACAAGATCAAGTGGGGCGGCAAGATCGGCGACGAGTACGCCTACAGCGACAAGGAGCGCGACGCCGTCGTCAAGGCCGGCGCCGAGAGCGGCCGCAAGGTCAAGGACGAGATGATCCAGCGGTTCAAGGGGCTCGGCGAGATGAACGCCAGCGAGCTGTGGGAGACCACGATGAACCCCGAGACCCGCATCCTGCGCCAGGTCACCCTCGAGGACGCCGCCGCCGCCGACGAGCTGTTCAGCATCCTCATGGGCGAGGACGTCGAGGCCCGCCGCAGCTTCATCACCCGCAACGCCAAGGACGTCCGCTTCCTCGACGTGTAACGCCCCCTGCCCCTGCACCATCCCGGCCCCGTCCCGGGCCCCGCCCCGAGCACGCGAGGGGTGGGGAGGACGGGGTCCTTCGACTGAGGACCTGAACCGTGACGGAGACCCCAGCCCGCGACCGCATCGAGCCGGTCGACCTCCAGCAGGAGATGCAGCGCAGCTACATCGACTACGCGATGAGCGTGATCGTCGGCCGCGCCCTGCCGGAGGTCCGCGACGGCCTCAAGCCGGTGCACCGGCGCGTGCTCTTCGCGATGTACGACCAGGGCTTCCGCCCGGACCGCGGGTACGTCAAGTGCGCCCGCCCGGTCGCCGAGGTCATGGGCAACTACCACCCCCACGGCGACTCGGCGATCTACGACGCCCTCGTCCGGCTGGCCCAGCCGTGGTCGATGCGCTACCCGCTGATCGACGGCCAGGGCAACTTCGGCTCCCCGGGCAACGACCCCGCGGCCGCCATGCGCTACACCGAGTGCCGCCTGACGCCGCTGGCCATGGAGATCCTGTCCGGCATCGACGAGGAGACCGTCGACTTCCAGGCCAACTACGACGGCCGGACGCAGGAGCCGCTGGTCCTGCCGTCGCGGGTCCCGAACCTGCTGATCAACGGCTCGGCCGGCATCGCGGTCGGCATGGCGACCAACATGCCGCCGCACAACCTGCGCGAGGTCGCCGAGGCCGTCTTCTGGATGCTCGAGCACCCCGAGGCCGAGGCCGAGGAGGCGCTCACCGCCTGCATGGAGCGGATCAAGGGCCCGGACTTCCCCACGTACGGCCTGATCGTCGGCCGCGAGGGCATCGAGGACGCCTACCGCACCGGCCGCGGCTCGGTCCGCATGCGCGCGGTGGTCACCGTCGAGGAGGACGCCCGCGGTCGCGTCCAGCTCGTGGTCACCGAGCTGCCGTACCAGGTGAACCCGGACAACCTCGCCGAGTCGATCGCCGAGGCGGTCAAGGAGGGGCGCCTCCAGGGCATCAGCGAGATCGCCGACGAGTCCTCCGACCGCGTGGGCCGCCGGCTGGTCATCACCCTGCGCCGCGACGCCGTGGCCAAGGTCGTGCTGAACAACCTCTACAAGCACACCCAGCTGCAGACCTCGTTCGGCTGCAACATGCTCTCGATCGTCGACGGCGTCCCGCGGACGCTGCGCCTGGACGAGCTGGTGCGCCAGTGGGTCAACCACCAGATCGAGGTCATCCAGCGGCGCACCCGGTACCGGCTGCGCAAGGCCGAGGAGCGCGCGCACATCCTGCGCGGCTACGCCAAGGCCCTCGACCAGCTCGACGCGGTCATCGCCCTCATCCGCAACAGCCCCTCGGCCGACGCCGCGCGCACCGGCCTCATGGAGCTGCTCGAGGTCGACGAGATCCAGGCGGTCGCGATTCTCGACCTGCAGCTGCGCCGGCTGGCCGCCCTCGAGCGCCAGCGGATCATGGACGAGCTGGCCGAGATCGAGGCCCGCATCGCCGAGCTGCAGGCGATCCTCGCCTCGCCGCAGCGGCAGCGGGAGATCGTCCGCGACGAGCTCGCCGAGATCGTGGACAAGTACGGCGACGACCGCCGCACGAAGTTCGTCGCCAACGAGGGCGACGTCTCCATGGAGGACCTCATCGCGGAGGAGGAGGTCGTCGTCACCATCACCCGCACCGGGTACGCCAAGCGGACCAAGAGCGACCTCTACCGGTCGCAGCGCCGCGGCGGCAAGGGCGTGATGGGGGCGACCCTCAAGCAGGACGACATCGTCGACCACTTCTTCGTGGGCTCCACCCACGACTGGATCCTCTTCTTCACGAACAAGGGCCGGGTCTACCGGGCCAAGGCCTACGAGCTGCCCGAGGCCAACCGCACCGCCCGAGGCGCCCACGTGGCCAACATCCTGGCGTTCCAGCCCGACGAGCGGATCGCCCAGGTCATGCAGATCAAGGACTACTCGGTCGCGCCGTACCTGGTCCTGGCCACCGCCAACGGGCAGGTGAAGAAGACCCGCCTCACCGACTTCGACAGCCCGCGCAGCGGCGGCGTCATCGCCATCAACCTGCGCGACGGCGACGAGCTGGTCGGCGCCGCCCTCATCGACCCCGACCAGGACCTCCTGCTGGTCACCCGCAAGGCGATGTCGATCCGGTTCAAGGCCGACGACACCAGCCTGCGGCCGATGGGCCGGGCGACCGAGGGCGTCCGGGGCATCTCGCTGTCCCCCGACGACCAGCTGCTGTCGATGATCGTGGTCGAGGAGGGCGTCGACGTCCTCGTCGCCACCGAGCGCGGCTTCGCCAAGCGGACCGGCATCGAGAACTACCCGCCGCAGGGCCGTGGCGGCAAGGGCGTGCTCACCGCCGACCCCAAGGCCCGCAAGGGCTCCCTGGTCGGGGCGCTGGCCGTCCGGCTCGGTGACGAGCTGTACGCGATCACCTCCGGCGGCGGCGTCATCCGGACGCCGGTCAACGGGGTCCGCCACAACAAGGACCGCGCCACCATGGGTGTCAAGCTCATGAACTTGCCGGAAGACGTGTCGATCGTCGCGATCGCCCGGACGACGGACAACGACGAGCCGCCCGCCTAGGGTGGAGTGCGATGACCGGCGCCTCGCGGCACCGCGTCCCATGACGTGGTCCCGCGAGACCGGTCACCTGACAGCGCAGCGGCGCCCGCCGCTGGGGAACGGGAGACAGGCATGAGCGACCGGACGCAGGGTTCGGTGCGCACCGGCACCCGGCTCGGTGAGGACGCCGAGCCGCAGGGCAGTCCGGTCGGCACCGGCGGTGCGTCGCCGGTCGCCTCCGCCCCCATCACCGGCAGCGCCGCCCTCCAGGCGGCCGGCGCCCCGGCGGGTGCCGGGCCGGCGGGCTCGTCGGCCACCGGCCGCCCGTCGGGCGACCGCCCGGCCGGTGCCAAGGGCAAGGGCAAGGCCGCGCGCGGTCCCCGCCGCGCCCGGCTGCAGCTGCGGCACATCGACACCTGGTCGGCGCTGAAGATCTCGCTGGTCCTGTCGATCGCGCTGTTCTTCATCTGGATGGTCGCCGTCGGGATCCTCTACGGCGTCCTCTCCGGTCTCGGCGTCTTCGACACCCTCAACGACCTGTTCGGGCAGCTCGGCAGCGCCTCGGGCTCCAGCGGCGGCGGGGACGTCATCACGCCGGGCATCGTCTTCGGCGGCGCCGCGGTGATCGGCGCGATCAACATCGTGCTGATGACCGCGCTGTGCACCGTCGCGGCGTTCATCTACAACATGTGCGCCGACCTGGTCGGCGGCCTCGAGGTCACGCTCTCCGAGCGCGACTGAGAAAGGACCCCGTCCTCCCCACCCCTCGCGGGCTCGGGGCGGGACCCGGGACGGGGCCTGACCGTCCTTCCCACCCCTCGCAGGCTCGGGGCGGGACCCGGGACGGGGCCTGACCGTCCTCCCCACCCCCCTCGGGGGTCGGGAAACCGGCCAGGTAAGCTGGTCGAGGTTCACGGGCCTGTAGCTCAGGCGGTTAGAGCGCATCCCTGATAAGGATGAGGCCGGAGGTTCAAGTCCTCCCAGGCCCACCCGTGTGCCGGCTCCGGCCGGCGTCGCCACCGGTCCCCGCGGCCCCTGCCCGGGGCCGCGGGCTCTCCGCCGAGGAGGCACCCGCGTGATCAAGAAGCTCGCACTGGCCGCTGCTGCTGCCGCCGCGCTGGCCGCCGTCCGCAAGCGCTCCGCGGGCCGCACCGAGGCCGACCTCTGGCAGGAGGCCACCAGCGGCCCCCAGGCGGTCAGCACGCCCACCACCCGCTGAACCCGGGGTCGGAGCCCTCAGGGGCCGACCCTCCCGGGGACGTAGCTCAATTGGCAGAGCACCGCCTTTGCAAGGCGGGGGTTAGGGGTTCGATTCCCCTCGTCTCCACTCCTCCTCCACCATGGTCGACCTGCTCGCCGGCAGGGGATCACGGCGACTCGTGGCGCCCGAGGGGTCCCATCTCGGTTAGCGTTCTTCCGTGGCGGAGGAGCATGCCCAGGACCGGCGCGGGGGCCGCTCGTCCCAGAGTGCCGAGGCGCGGCGTCTGTCCGCATCGACCAGCACGGGCGGCGAGCCCGATGCCCGCACGGATCTCGGCGAGGCGATGGGGCGGGCCGCTCGGTCGCTGCAGGAGCGCCACGGAGACGTCGAGGCGACGCTGCAGGTGATCACCGAGAGTGCCGTCGGAGTCGTCCCGGGCGTGGAGGAAGCCTCCATCAGCTACGTGATCGGTCGACGACGGGTCGAGGCGCGTGCTGCGACCGGGGACCTGCCTCGGCACGTGGACGAGATCCAGAACCGTCTCCAGGAGGGGCCCTGCCTGGATGCGGTGTGGACGGAGTCGACCGTCCGCATCGACGACATGCGCAGCGAGGAACGCTGGCCACGGTTCGCGGCGGCCGCGGCCGAGCTCGGCGTCCTGAGCTCGGTGAGCTTCCAGCTGTTCGTCGAGGGTGACAACCTCGGGGCGCTCAACCTGTACTCGCGGCAGCCGGATGCGTTCGGCGAGGAGTCCGAGGACGTCGGCCTCGTCTTCGCCGCCCACGCCGCGGTGGCGCTGGCCGGTGCCCAGCACGAGATGAACCTGCGCACCGGGATGGGCAGCCGCGACGTGATCGGTCAGGCCAAGGGCATCCTCATGGAGCGGTACGCCGTCAGCGCCGACCGCGCCTTCGCGATCCTGGTACGGGTCTCCCAGCAGACGAACCGCAAGCTCCTCGACATCGCCACGGAGCTGACGGTGACGCGAGCCGTCCCGCAGGTCCCGGCAGCGGCGCGAGGCCGGGCCGACGCCCCGTCGACGTCGCGGTAGGAGCTCAGGCGGACCTGTCGTCGTAGGCGAGTTCCTCGAGCGGCACGTCGCGGGCGAGCACGCGGGCGGCGAGGTCGTCGACCGCCAGGCCGGAGCTGTAGGCGTGCGCTCGGAGCAGGGCGAGGGCGTCCTCGCTGGTGATGCGCAGCCCGGCGTTGAGGAACCCCATGGCCTGCCAGACGAGCGCCCGGCGCTCGGCGGCCGGTGCTCCGAGCCAGGCCGGCCCGTCGGCGCCGACCGGGCGTGCGGCGCGGTGGAGCAGCGAGACGACCTCGCGGGTCACGACCAGCGCGTCGTAGAGCGTGACGGTGCGGACGTCGTGGGGCGGGACGACATAGAGATCCAGTGCGCCGTGACCGCGGAGCTCGTCCTGGAACGGGAGCGAGATGATCCCGCGCACCGAGGTGCGGCTGACCAGGGCGTCGTGGAAGGCCGGCCACCGGGCCTCGATATCGGCCTCCTCGGCGACGACGGGCCGGCCGGACGCGTGAGAAGAGAGGCAGGGCCCTCGCCGACGGTGAACTGCAGTCGCTCGGCCTGCGCGGACACCTGGTCGCTGGCACCGAGGGGCAGCCGGCGGTCGGCGGCGAAGAAAAGGCTGATCCCGGCCCCGTCGACGGGGACGACGGCGGCGGCGGCCCTGGCCAGGCGCACGGGCAGCAGCTCCGGGTCGGGGAGGTCCACGGCGGAGGCGGCGAGGGCGACGGCGAACCGCTCGGCGATGCTCATCGCACTCCGGTCATCCGAGCTCCGGCCCGCACGGTCACGAGCGGGCTGAGGGGTCGTTCGACGCCCCGCTGACGCCGTCGACGATGGCCTGGGCGATGTCGCGGAGCTTGCGGTTGGACCGCTGGGAGGCGGCGGCGAGCAGGTTGAAGGCCTCCGCGGCATCGCAGCGCCGCTGGCTCATCAGGATGCCCTTGGCCTGCTCGATGACCGCTCGGGTGCGCATGGCGGTGTCCAGGTGCTCGGCCAGCTCGCGGCTGCTCTCGTAGAGCTGACGGTTCTGGACGGCGATGGCGGCGTAGGAGGCGAACTCGGTCGCGACGGCCTTCGCCTCGTCACCGAATGCATGCGCCCGGGTCGCGTAGAGGTTCAGGGCACCGTGGACCGATTCCCTGACCGGCAGGGGAACGGACAGGGAACTCAGAGACCCCCGCTCGACGCACTCGCGGGCGTGGCCCGGCCAGCGGTCCTCGGTGCGTGCGTCGGTGATCTCCTGGATCTCCTGGCCCACGGCGGCTTCCAGACAGGGACCCTGACCTCGGCTGTACTGCGACTCGTCGAGCTGGACCGACAGCGGGCCGGTGAAGGCGGCACTGGTCGCCTTGTGATGGGTGACGAGGGTGACCGAGGCCTCCGCGACGCCGGGGGTGACCCGCTTGGCGAGCTCGGCGATGCGCAGCAGCATCACGTCCATCGAGGTAGGTGTCCGCGAAGGACAACCGCCCGAGCTCCGCGAACGCGGCCTGGACGTCGAACGGTTCGGGAGAATGCCGATCGGGCGGAGGGCTCATAGCGGATCCGGTCCATCGGGTCCGGCTGGTCGACGAAGGCGATCGACCCCGGAGTGAGCCCTGCTCGAGAGGAAGACCCTGGATCTGGCAGGCCGCGTCATGACCCAACAGGTGCCGCACTGCGGCACGGAGCAGACCGTACTCCCCGAGCCGGCTCACCGGTCAGCCGGGAACCCTTTCGTCGTCCACGTCCGGCCTCTCTCCGATTGCACAGCGCCGGGGGAGGGTTGGCCGTAGGGGGCCCGCGACGGTGGCGCGCGGCGCCCGCCGGCAGGGTGGCTGGGAGGCGTAGCGTCGAAGGGCCCGAGAAAGGGGCGCACTGCGACCCCGAGGCGTCCACCCTGTCCACAGACACGCTCGTCCTGGCCTGCCGTCTCTGCGGCCTCTCCCTCGCCGAGCTCTGGTGGGACTACCTCGCGCTCGGCGGGATGAACTCGATGCAGCAGTTGTCGGCTCGCATGACACTCGGGCACGAGTGGTCGGGCATCGAGGACCTGGTGCTCGCGACCGCTGCTGACGAGGCCCTCGTCGACGGCGGCCTGCCGCGGCTCGGCCCTTCCCCGGCGCACTGAGCGATCGGCGAGCGCACCCACGCACGGGCCGCCGGGCCTGCCCAGGTCCTCCGCGCCGACCAGGTCGGTGGGAGAGTGGAGGTCGTGACCGAAGCGACCCCCGCACGCCGCGCCGTGCTGCACACCAATCACGGCGACATCACCGTGGACCTGTTCCCCGACCACGCCCCCAAGACGGTGGCGAACTTCGCCGACCTGGCCGAGGGCCGTCGCGAGTGGACCCACCCGCAGACCCGGCAGAAGACCACCGACCCGCTCTACAACGGGACGATCTTCCACCGGATCATCTCCGGCTTCATGATCCAGGGCGGCGACCCGCTCGGTCAGGGCATCGGGGGCCCGGGCTACCAGTTCGGCGACGAGATCCACCCCGAGCTGGCCTTCACCAAGCCCTACCTGCTGGCCATGGCCAACGCCGGCCCCGGCACCAACGGCTCCCAGTTCTTCATCACCGTCGCCCCGACCACGTGGCTGACCGGCAAGCACACGATCTTCGGCGAGGTGGCCGACCAGGCCAGCCGTGAGGTCGTCGACCGGATCGCCGCCGTGCAGACCGGCCGCCAGGACCGTCCCGTCCAGGACGTCGTGATCGAGTCGGTCGAGGTGCAGCGCAGCTGACCACCCCGCCGTCCGGTGGTGACGCCGGCTGGGACGCCTCCCAGCCGGCGCCGCCACCGGCCACCTGCTACCGGCACCCCGACCGGCCCACCCGGATCTCCTGCGCGCGCTGCGGGCGTCCCATCTGCCCCGAGGACATGACGCCGGCCTCGGTCGGCTTCCAGTGCCCCGTGTGCATCGCCGAGGGCCGGGCCAGCGTCCGCGCGCCCCGTCGTCCGCCGGCGCTGCGCAGCGCCGGCCGGCGGTGGGGCGTCGTCACGCTCGCGCTCATCGCGCTCAACGTGGCGGTGTTCGCCGCGACCGCCGTCTCCGCGGGCGTGGAGGGCGCCAACCCGTTCGACAACCAGCGCTCGCCGCTGTTCGCCGACCTCATGCAGGCACCGGTCCTGGTGACCGTCTTCGGCGAGGACTGGCGGCTGCTCACCGCGGCGTTCCTGCACATCGGCCCGGTACACCTGGCCGTCAACATGCTGACGCTGCTGATCTTCGGCTCGGAGATGGAGCGCCAGCTGGGCCGCTGGCGGTTCCTCGCCGTCTACCTGGTCTCCGCCCTGGGCGGCGCCGTGGCGATCCAGCTGTTCGGCAACCCGAACGCACCCGTGGCCGGCGCCTCCGCGGCCATCTACGGGCTCCTGGGCGGCCTGGCGGTCGTCATGATCGCCGGCCGGCAGGACCTCCGCGGCCTGCTCACCCTGCTGGCGCTGAACGTGGCCATCAGCTTCCTGCCCGGCATCTCGCTGCTGGGTCACCTCGGCGGGCTGGTCGCCGGCTTCCTGGCGACCGGGCTGGTCGTGCTGGCCCGCCGGCGCACCGAGCTGCAGGTGCTCGGCCTGCTGCTCCTGGCCGCCGCGCTCGTCGTCGTCGCGCTGACCGTGCCGACGCTGGCCGTCCTCGACTTCTAGCCGCCGGCGGCTAGCGGCGCGGCGGCCGGCTGGGGTCCAGGGCGGTCAGCGCCCGGGCCACCGCCGCCGGGTCCGTGCCCAGCTCCCAGCGACCCAGCAGCAGCAGGACGCCGTCGTCGTCCGGGCCGGCGGCGGTGTCCAGTTCCAGCAGCTGGGAGCGCACCCCCAGGCGCCGGGTCTCCCGCAGCCGCACGCGCAGACCCGCCCAGGTCAGCCGGACGCGTCCCCCGAGCCGGCGGACGACCAGACCCTCGGGCCCGGCGGCCAGCCGGGGGCGCAGCAGCGCGTCGCGGACGGCCAGTCCGAGCAGCAGGACGGCGGCCGCGCCCACCAGCACCCGGCCGACCGGGTCCAGCAGGGCGGCGGCGATCCCCAGGACGACCCCGGCCAGCGCCTCGACCACGACCGTCGCGGGACGTGCCGACCACTCCACGTCCCCAGCGTCCCAGGTGGCCGGTCCCACGGTTGTGCGGTAGGGGTGTGGGTATCGCAGGTGTGCAGGTCAGCGGCCTGTCCGGGGCACACATGTCGACTTCTCCACAGCTGGGTACACAGCTGGGGACAGAAGCACAGGCGTGTAGTTACGCCGTCGTCCTCCTCGTCACACGAGCCACACCGCGGTCATCTGCGCAGGTCAGCGACGTGCCGTCGAACATGCGTTCTCCACATCCGGTGGACAACCCTGGGGAGTTCCCGCCATGTCGACCTGTGGACAACCGAGTGGTCTGTGCACAGCGATGCACAGGGGAGCACCCTGGGACGGAGCCGTCCGCCCGGACGACGAGGGCCCCCGTCCCGCGGTGCGGAACGAGGGCCCTCGAGGGTCCGTGCAGGTCAGCGCCAGCGCATCGACATGACCAGGCCGACCACCATGGCGCCGAAGCCGATGGCGAAGTTCCACGCCGACAGCGAGACCATGAACGGGATCCGGTCGCCGGCCACGTAGTACACGACGATCCACAGCAGGCCGACGAGCATGAGGCCGACCATCAGCGGGGCGTACCAGCGCGGGCTGGGCTGCACGGCCCGCGCGCGGGCGGCGTCGGTCCGCAGGACACCCTGCGGCGGCGTGTAGGCCGACTTCTTGCGCACCTTCGACTTGGGCACGGGCGGGTACTCCTCCTCCGGCGGTCGGCCTCCGCCGGCCGCGACTGTCCCCAGCCTAAGCTGCGCACGGGGGACGACGCGGCAGATCCCGCCCGTGCCACCCCGACGGAGGCAGGCAGACCGCCGCCGCGTCCGCTGCCGAGGAGGTGCCCGTGGCCCGCATCCGGTGGCCCCGGCCCGCCCGCACGGGCGGCCGGCGCAGCGGCTGGGCGGTGCTGGTGCCCGTCGTCGCGCTGGCGGCCGGCCTGCTGTTCGCCACCTCCAACCGGACGGCGCTCGGCACCGACCTGCGCGGCGGTGAGGTCACCGAGCTCAGCGAGCTGATCCGCCAGCGCGGTGGTGTCATCGCCGGGCAGGAGGAGCAGCTGGCCGAGCTCCAGGCGCAGGTGGAGCAGCTGACCGAGCAGGCCGCCGGACAGGACGGCGCCGTCGCCGCCGCCCAGGAGGAGGGGGACGCCGGCACCCTCTCGGCCGGCCTGGTGGCGCTGACCGGCGAGGGTGTGGAGATCACCCTGGACGACGCCCCCCGGCGGCCCGACGGATCGCTCCCCTCGGGCGCCCGCCCCGACGACGTGGTCATCCACCAGTCCGACGTCCAGGCCGTGGTGAACGCGCTGTGGGCCGCCGGCGCCGACGGCGTGGCCATCATGGGGGTGCGCCTGGTGGCCACCAGCGCCGTCCGCTGCGTGGGCAACACCCTGCTGCTCGAGGGGCGCACCTACTCGCCGCCCTTCGTCGTCACCGCCATCGGCGACGCCGACGCCTTCCGCGCCCAGCTGGCCGTCTCGCCGCAGGTGCGGGTGTTCCAGCAGGCGGTGCAGGCCTACGGGCTCACCTTCGCCGTCGACGACCGCGACGAGGTCGCGCTGCCCGCCTACGAGGGAACCCCGGCCATGGAGTACGCCACAGCGGCTGACCGCTAGGCCCCCCGCGGTGTACACAGAGACCGTGAGCCGGCCCGTCCTCGTCGTCGACAACTTCGACAGCTTCGTCTACAACCTGGTCCAGTACCTCGGCCAGCTGGGCGTGCGGTGCATCGTGCGGCGCAACGACGCCGTGACCGTCGACGAGCTGGCCGACCTCGACGTCGCCGGGGTGCTGCTGTCACCGGGCCCCGGGACGCCCGCCGATGCCGGTGTGACGGTTCCGATGGTGACCGCCGCCGCCGAGGCCGGGACGCCGGTGTTCGGCGTCTGCCTCGGCCACCAGGCGATCGCCGAGGCCTACGGTGCGTCGGTCGTCCGCGCGCCGGAGCTGCTGCACGGCAAGACCAGCCAGGTGGTGCACGGCGGCGCCGGCGTCCTCGCCGGGCTGCCCTCGCCCTTCACCGCCACCCGCTACCACTCGCTGGCCGTCGACGTGGACACCGTCCCCGACGAGCTCGAGGTCACCGGCAGCACGCCGTCGGGCATCGTGATGGCCCTGCGGCACCGCGAGCTCCCCATCGAGGGCGTGCAGTTCCACCCCGAGTCGGTGCTCACCGAGGGCGGCCACCGGATGCTCGCCACCTGGCTGGAGACCTGCGGGCTGGCGCCCGACCCGGCGCTGGTCGAGGCGGCCGCGGCGAGCGCGCGCCGGCTCTCCGCCGCAGCGGTCTGAGGACGACAGAGGGGCTCCTCCCGCACGGGAGGAGCCCCTCAGTCGTTCCTGGTCAGTTGCCGCCGCCACCACCGGCGCCGCCGCCACCACCGGCGCCGCCACCGCCACCGCCACCGCCACCGCCGCCGCCGGCGCCGCCACCGCCGGCACCACCGCCGTCGTCCGGCGTCGGCTCGGCGACGGTCAGCTGGATCGCCGTGCCGGTCGCGGCCTGGGTGCCGCCCGCGGGGGTCTGGGTGACCACCTGGGCGGACTGGACGTCGTCGCTGGTCGTCCGGGTCACCGAGATGTTGGTGTACCCGGCAGCGGTCAGGGTGGCCCGCGCCTGCTGCTCGGTCTGGCCCACCACGTCCGGCACGGTGGGCTGACCGGCCGAGACGGTGAGGGTGATCCGGTCACCGGCGCCGACCCGGCTGTTGGGGGCGGGGTCGGTGGAGAGCACCGTGCCCGCGGGCTGGTCGGAGGCGGTCTCGTCAACGGCGACGTTGGTGAAGCCGGCCGACGTCAGGGTGCCCTGGGCGCCGTCGACCGGCTGGCCGACCACGTCGGGCAGCGGCAGGGTGCCGCTGGAGACCTGCAGGGTGAACGTCGCGTCCGGCGCGGCCTGGGAGCCCTGCGCCGGGGTCGCGGAGACGACCTCGCCGCGGGGCTGCAGCGAGTCGGTCTCCCGGGTGTTGATGCTGCCCTCGAAGCCGGCGCTGCGCAGGTTCGCCTCGGCCTCGTCCGCCGGCAGGCCCACGATGTTCGGGACCAGCAGAGCGGAGGGACCGGCCCCGATGACGAGATCGACCTCGGTGCCGCGGTCGACCTCGGCGCCGCTGACCGGCGTGCTGGTGACGACCTTGCCCAGGTCGGCGTCGCTGCTCTCGGCCTGGGTGACCTCGCCGACGGCGAGCCCGGCGTCCTCGAGCAGCGCGGTGGCCTGCTCCTGCGTCTGACCGGCCAGCGTCGGCACGCGGACCTGCGTGGCGGCCGGCGGCTGCTCGTCGTCCCCGGAGTTCAGCAGCAGTGCCACGGCCACGACGGCGCCGACCAGCACCAGCGCGCCGACGACCAGGGCGATGATGCGGTTGCGCTTGCGCCGCTGGTCGGCCGCGTCGTCCCAGTCCTCGTCGCGGTCGCCGCCGTAGGACCCCGGGCCGGCCGCGAGGATCGTCGTCTTCTCCGACTCGCCCATGACCGGCGTGGCCTCGACCCGCTGCCCGGCCAGGGCCCGGAGCAGGTCGTTGCGCATCTCCGCGGCCGACTGGTAGCGGTTGGCCGGGTTCTTGCTCATCGCCTTGAGCAGGATGGCGTCGAGCTCCGGCGGGATGGCCGGGTTGATCGACGACGGCAGGCGGGGGTCCTCGCGCACGTGCTGGTAGGCGACGGACACGGGGGAGTCGCCGGTGAACGGCGGCGCCCCGGTGACCAGCTCGTACAGCAGGCAGCCCAGCGAGTAGACGTCGGAGCGGGCGTCGACGCCCTCGCCGCGGGCCTGCTCGGGGGAGAGGTACTGCGCGGTGCCGATGACCGCGGCGGTGGAGGTCATCGTCGCCGCGGAGTCGGAGACCGCGCGGGCGATGCCGAAGTCCATGACCTTGACCGAGCCCTGGGGCGTGATCATCACGTTGCCGGGCTTCACGTCGCGGTGCACGATGCCGTTGCGGTGGCTGAAGTCCAGGGCCCCGCAGATGTCGGCGCACAGGCTCATGGCCCGCTCGGGGGGCAGCACGCCCTCCCGGCGCAGCACGTCGCGCAGCGTCTCGCCCTCGACGTACTCCATGACGATGTACGGGGTGGCGCCGGTGGTGGTGCGGTCCTCGCCGGTGTCGTAGACCGCCACGATCGCCGGGTGGTTGAGCGACGCGGCCGCCTGCGCCTCCCGGCGGAAGCGGACCTGGAACGACGGGTCGCGGGCCAGGTCGCTGCGCAGCACCTTGACCGCGACCTCGCGGCCCAGCCGGAGGTCCCGGCCGCGGTGCACCTCGGCCATGCCGCCACGGCCGAGCACCCCGCCGATCTCGTAGCGCTCTCCGAGCACCTGGGGGGTGGTCATCGACGGTCCTCTCGGGCGGTGCTCGGCAGCGTCCCGGACGGGGCCGGGGCCTGCGGTGGACGGCGGCCGGGAAGGCCGCCGTCGAGCCTAGCCACTGGCGGGGGCACCCCCGGGACGGCGCGAGCGGTGCCGGTCACGCCGTCGCCACGCCAGCCCCACCCGCCGCCTGTGGTCCCTCGCCGGCGGGAGCCTCGGAGTCCGGCGGCGGAGGTGCGGTCGTCCCCGGCTGCGTGGTGACCGTCGGCGTGGTCGGGGTCGTCGGGGTGGTCGACGGCGCCGTCGGGGTGGTCGGCGTCGGGGCCGCCGACGTCGGCGGGTTGCTCGTGGTGGTCGGCGCCTGCGTGGTGGGGACGTCGTCCCCGCCCCCGCCGTCGTCGTCGCCGCCGCCGGTGTCCTCGTCCTCCGCCGGCGCGTCGTCGGGGCTGTAGGCCTCGGCGGCGACGGCGAGGGTGACCTCGGTGGCCGGGGCCAGCGGTCCCCGGGCCGGCGTCACCGCGGCCACCTGCCCGGCGGCCAGCGCCACCCCGGCGGCGGCCAGCTGGTCGGCGGTGGCGTCGACCGTGCGCACCTGCAGGCCCAGGCCGCGCAGCTCCTCGGCGACGGCCTCGGCGTCCTGCCCGATGTACCGGGCACCGTCGAAGGGCACCAGCGACTCGCCGGCCGGCGCGCTGGACGACGACGACGCGGTGGTGCGCCCGGCGTCGGTACCCGCCCCGCCGTCGTCCCCGCGGAGCAGGAACCAGGCGCCGCCGGCCAGCAGCAGGAGCAGCACCAGCCCGGCGGCCAGCCAGGCCCAGCGGCGGTTGCCGCCGCGGGACCGGTCGGGCTCGTCGTCCCAGCGGTCGGCGCCGGCCGGAGGGCCCTGCACCGGCGGCATGGTGCGCGGGCCGGTGCGCGGCGCGGCGACCGCGCCGGTGGCCGCCGCCGGGGCGGCGTCGAGCACGCGGGTGCTGGGCTCGTCCTCGGGCATGGCGACCACCTGCGTGGCGGTGCCGGTGGGCACGGGCGCCGGGGCCGGCGCGGGGCTGCCGCCGGCGGCGACCGAGCGGATCGCGGCGGCGAACGCGCCGCCGTCGGGGAACCGGTCGTCGGGGTCCTTGGCCAGCGCCCGCTCCAGCAGCAGCCGGACGGCGGGCGGCACGTTGGCCGGCAGCGGGGGCGGCTGCCGGTTGATGTGCGCCAGCGCGATGGCGACCTGCGACGTGCCGTCGAACGGGCGGCTGCCGGTCAGGCACTCGTAGCCCACGACGCCGAGGCTGTAGACGTCGGAGGCGGCGGTGACGTCGAAGCCCTGCGCCTGCTCGGGGGAGAGGTACTGGGCGGTGCCGACGACCATCCCGGTGCGGGTCAGCGGTGTGGCGTCGCGGGCGCGGGCGATGCCGAAGTCGGTCAGCTTGACCACGCCGTCCGGGCGGACGATGAGGTTGCCCGGCTTGATGTCGCGGTGCACGACGCCGGCCGCGTGCGCCGCCGACAGCCCGTCGGCGGACTGGCCGAGCACGTGCAGCGTCCAGTCGACGGGCAGCCGGCCCTGCTCGTGCAGGATCGTGACCAGCGGCTTGCCCTCGACCAGCTCCATGACCAGGAACGCCAGGCGCTGGCCGGTGACCGCGTCGTCGGTCTCGCCGTAGTCGTAGACCGAGGCGATGTTGGGGTGCGACAGCGCGGCGGTGTGCCGGGCCTCGTTGCGGAACCGGGCCAGGAAGCTCGGGTCGCCGGTGAACTCGCTGCGCAGCACCTTGGCCGCGACCTCGCGGTCGAGGACGCGGTCGCGGGCGCGCCAGACCTCGCCCATGCCGCCAGTGGCGATCGGGGCGGTGATCTCGTATCGGCCCGACAGCAGGGTGCCGGTGGAGAGCGCCATCAGCCGCCCTGCCCCTCGAGGTAGGCCTGCATCACCTGACGGGCGATCGGTGCGGACACGTCGCCCCCGGTACCCCCGCCGTTGGCCACGAAGACCGCGACGGCGATCTGCGGGTCGTCGGCGGGGGCGAACCCGACGAACCAGTTGTGGTCGGGCACGCCCTCGGCGACCTGGGCGGTGCCGGTCTTGCCGGCGACGTCGATGCCGGGGATGCGGGCCGCGCGGCCGCTGCCCTCGTCGACGACGCTGACCATCATCTCGGTCAGCTGCCCGGCGACCTCGGGGGTCACCGGCTCGGAGAACACCTCCGGGTCGGTCTGCTCGAGGACGGTGAGGTCCGGTGCCCGCAACTGGTCGACCAGGTAGGGCTGCATGAGCGTGCCGTCGTTGGCCACCGCGGCGGCGACCATGCAGGCCTGCAGCGGGGTCATGCGCACGTCGCGTTGGCCGATCGAGCTCTGGCCGAGGGCGGCGTCGCTCTCGATGTCACCGACGCTGCTGCCGGCGACGGTGAGCGGGATCTCCATCCCCTCGCCGGTCATGCCGAACGCCTCGGCCATGTCGCGGACGGCGTCCTCGCCGAGGTCGATGCCGAGCTGGGCGAAGGCGGTGTTGCAGGAGATGGTCAGCGCGTCGATCAGCGTCTGCTCCCCGCTGCTGCTGCACGCCGAGCCGCCGAAGTTCTCCAGGGTGGTGGAGGTGTTGGGGAGGGTCAGCACGTCGGGCGCGGGGACGACCGAGTCGGGCGTGTACCCGTCGGAGAGCGCGGCTGCCGAGACGATCACCTTGAACACCGATCCGGGCGGGTAGTTGTCGCTGATCGCGCGGTTCAGCCGCGGGTCGCGGTCCATGGCGTCGAGCTGGGCGGCGTAGTCGCGGATCGCCGCCGGATCGTGCGTCGACAGCAGGTTCGGGTCGTAGGTCGGCGTGCTGGCCATGCCGAGGATCGCCCCGGTGGAGGGGTCCATGGCGACGACGGCACCGGTGACGCCGTCCAGGGCGGCCATCGCGGCCTCCTGCACCCCGGCGTCCAGGGTGAGGACGACGTCCCCGCCGGCCGGGTCGCGACCGGTGAACAGGTCGGCCAGCCGGCGCACGAACAGCCGCGCGTCCGAGCCGGCCAGGATCTCGTTCTCGGCCCGCTCGATCGCGGTGTTGCCGTAGACCAGCGAGTACGAGCCGGTCACCGGCGCGTACACCGGGCCCTGCGGGTACTGCCGCAGGTAGGTGAGGTCGTCGTCGGTCTCGACCGACAGGGCGACGGCGTCACCGCCCACGACGATCGACCCGCGCTCGCGGTCGTACTCCTCGGCGAGCACGCGGGTGTTGCCCGGGTCCTCGCGCAGCTCGTCGGAGCGGACGACCTGGATGTAGTTGACGTTGACGATCAGCAGCGTGAAGAGCACGAGCACGCTGATCGCCACCCGGCGCAGGGGGGCGTTCACGGTCGGACCACCTCGGTGGGAGCGTCCCCGATGGGCGTCCGCGGCGGCACCACCGGCGTCGCCGGCCGGCGGGCCGCGTCGCTGATCCGCACGAGGATCGCCACGAGGGCGAAGTTGGCCACCAGCGAGGAGCCGCCGTAGGCGACGAACGGGGTGGTGAGGCCGGTCAGGGGGAGCAGGCCGGTGACGCCGCCGAGGACGACGAACACCTGCCAGGCGATGGCGAAGGCCAGGCCGGCGGCGAGCAGCTTGCCGAACGCGTCGCGGACGATCAGCGACGTGCGCAGCCCGCGCTCGACCAGCACCAGGTAGACGACGATCACCGCGACCAGGCCGAACAGGCCCAGCTCCTCGCCGATGGCCGCGGCGATGAAGTCGCTCTTGGCCACCGGCACCTTGTCGGGGCGGCCGCCGCCGAGACCGGCGCCGAAGAGCCCGCCGGTGCCGAGCCCGAACAGCGACTGGACCAGCTGGTAGCCGCCCTCGTCCCGGTAGGCGAAGGGGTCCAGCCAGGTGTCGACGCGGACCCGGACGTGGCCGAAGACCTGGTAGGCCAGGAACGCCCCGGCGGCGAACAGGCCGACGCCGATGAGCAGCCAGCTGGCCCGCTCGGTGGCGATGTAGAGCATCACGATGAAGATGCCGAACAGCAGCAGCGAGCTGCCCAGGTCGCGCTCGAAGACCAGGACGAGGATCGACAGCATCCAGGCGACCAGCACCGGGCCCAGGTCGCGGCCGCGGGGCAGCTCCAGCCCCATCACCCGCCGGCTGGCCAGCGCCAGGACGTCGCGCTTGTCCACCAGGTAGGCGGCGAAGAAGATGATCAGGCAGATCTTGGCGAACTCACCGGGCTGGATGCTGAACCCGGCCACCCGGATCCAGATCTTGGCGCCGTAGACCTCCGAGATCGACGCGGGCAGCACCGCCGGCAGGGCGAGCAGCACCAGGCCGACCAGGGCGAGGGTGTAGGCGAACCGGGACAGCAGCCGGTGGTCGCGGATGACGGCGAGCACGGCGACGAACAGGACGACGCCGAGCGTGGCCCACACCAGCTGGACCGGCGCGTCCTCGCGGGTGGCGGCGTCGACCTGCTCACCGGCGAGGTCCAGCCGGTGGATCATCGTCAGCCCCAGGCCGGACAGCAGCGCGACCGCGGGCAGCAGCAGCGGATCGGCGTAGGGCGCGAGCTTGCGGACCACCAGGTGCATCACCACCCACAGGGCGGTGAACCAGCCGCCGAAGGTGCCCAGCTCCGCGCGCAGGGACCCGGTGACGGTCAGGTCGACGATGCACTGGGCGGCGAGGGTGATGACGACGGCGAACCCCAGCAGCGCCAGCTCGGTGCCCCGCCGGGTGGGGGGCGCCGCGCCCGCGCCGGCCGCCGGGGCGTCGGTCGGCGGGCCGGGCCTCACTCCGCCTCCCGGCAGTCGCCTCCCGGCCGGCCCGTCTTCTCCGGCTGCGCCGACGTCGAGGCGGTCGTCTCCGCGGGGGCCGTCTCCGTGGCGGTCGTGGCGCTGCCGTCGCCGGGCACCGGCTGCTCCCCGCCGGGGAGCGGCACGCCCGCGGTGGTGCCGGGCGCCGTCGTCGCCGGCTCGTCGGCCGGGTCGCGGGTCTCCTCCTCCGCGCAGACCGGCGGCAGCTCGTCGCGCAGCATCTCGACCTTCTGGTCGGCCGCGGCGCGGTCGTCGACGGCGATGCCGTCGGCCACCTGCCCCTCGAAGTAGCCGGGCAGCTCGGACGCGGGGATGCCGGTGGTCTCCTCGAGCCGGTAGAGGTCCACGCCCAGGGCCGAGACGTCCAGCCCGCGGAAGACCGCGACCTCGCCGGAGGACTCGTCGACGCCGACGAACCAGTGGTTGAACACCCACACGTAGGCGCCGATGGCCGCGGCGGCCAGCACCAGCACGGTGGCCAGCGCGATGAACCAGCGCTTGCGGCGCCGGCGCGGCGGGGGAGCGGCGGCCATGGGCACCGCGGGCGGGGGCGCCGCCGGGGCCGGATCGGCCAGGGCGGCCCGGCCGGCGGCGGAGCTGGGGTCGACCTGGCGCTGGCCGACGTTGTCACCGGCGGCGCCGTCGACGACCGGTTCCATCGAGGTACCGCCGCCGCCGTCCTCGACGACGTCGGCGACGATCACGGTGATGTTGTCCGGGCCGCCGCTGCGCAGCGCCAGCTCGACCAGCCGGTCGGCGCAGGAGTGCGGATCGGGGTCGCGCAGCGTCTCGGCGATCGTCTCCTCGCTCACGACGCCGGACAGGCCGTCGGAGCACAGCAGGTAGCGGTCGCCGGCGCGGGCCTCGCGCATCGACAGGTCGGGGTCGACGTCCTGGCCGTTGAGCGCGCGCAGCAGGAGCGAGCGCTGCGGGTGGTGGTTGGCCTCCTCCTGCGTGATCCGGCCGTCGTCGATCAGCGTCTGGACGAACGTGTCGTCGTGCGTGATCTGGCTGAGCTGGCCGTCGCGGAGCAGGTAGGCGCGGGAGTCGCCGACGTGGCAGAGGGCCAGCCGGCCGCCGGCGAAGAGGACGGCGGTGAGCGTCGTGCCCATGCCCTCGAGCTGGGGGGACTCGCGGATCACCTCGCGCAGGTGCTCGCTGCCGTCGAAGACCGCGTCGCGCAGCGCCTGCAGCATGTCGCCGGAGGGCGCGTCGTCGTCCAGGTGCTCGAGGGCGGCGATGACCACCTTGCTGGCGACGTCGCCGGCGGCGTGCCCGCCCATGCCGTCGGCGACGGCGAGCAGCCGGGGACCGGCGTAGACGGAGTCCTGGTTGTTTCCACGGACCAGACCGCGGTCGGACCGGGCGGCGTAGCGCAGAGCGAGGCTCACGAGCGCAGCTCCAGGGCGGTCTGGCCGATGCGGATCGGCTGGCCGGGGGCCACGAGCAGGGGGCCCTGCACGCGCTGCTGGTCGAGGTAGGTGCCGTTGGTGGAGCCGAGGTCCTCGACGTACCACTGGCCGCCGCGGTTGGTCAGCCGGGCGTGCCGGGAGCTGGCGAAGTCGTCGGTGAGGACGAGCGTGGAGTCGTCGGCGCGGCCGATGAGGATCGGCTGGTCGCCGAGGTTGATCTTCGTGCCGGTCAGCGGCCCGGCGGTGACCACCAGGGTGCGCGGGCCCTTGCGCTTGCCGGCGGGGGTGGCCCGCGGCGGCACCGAGGCGACCCGGCCGGCGCGGCCGCCGAACAGGTCGGCCCGGACCACGCGGAACGCGGCGAAGATGAACAGCCAGAGCAGCAGCAGGAAGCCGAAGCGGAAGACCTGCAGCACGATCTCGGCGGTCACCGGGGAACCTCGCTCACGCGCCGTCCTGCCGGTACACCAGCACGGAGTGACCGATCCGGATGACGTCGCCGTCGGCGAGCACCTGCCGGGTGATCCGGCGCCCGTTGACCAGCGTGCCGTTGGTGGAGCCGAGGTCCTCGCAGACGGCCTGCCCGCCGTCGAGGACGACGTCGACGTGCTTGCGGCTGACGCCGGTGTCGGGCAGCCGGATGTCGGCGTCGGTGCCGCGGCCGATCACGTTGCGGCCGGTGGTGAGCTCGTGCCGGGTGCCCGGGCCGTCGACGACGAGCACGTGGGTGACGCCGGGGCGGGAGCCGGCCCGCCCGACCACCGAGGGGCTCTGCCGGCCGGTGTCGGTGGCCACCCGCCCGCGCAGCGGGGGCAGCGGCGGCATCGCGGCGCCGCCGGTGGGCGGCGGCGCGGCCGGCAGGACGTCGGAGCGGGGGGCGGGCCGGGCCGGGTCGGCCACGTGCGAGCCGACCTCGAAGACGCCGGTGCGCAGCGAGTCGTCGCGCTCCAGGCGCACCTGCACCTCGCCGAAGACCTGGTAGCCCTCGGAGGCGATGTGCTCGGAGACCATGTCGGCGAGCTCGGCGGCCAGCTGCTCGGACCACTCGGCGAGGTTGTCGAAGTCGACCGGGCCCAGCCGCACGTCGTAGACGTTGGGCGCCAGGACCCGCCCCTCACCCAGCACCGAGCGCTGCTCGTCGGCCTCGCGGGTCAGCGCCTTGGCGATCTCGGCGGGGTGCACCTTGCCCTTGAACAGCCGGGCGAAGGCCAGCCCGACCATGCCCTCGAGGCGCCGCTCGAAGCGCTGCAGCACACCCACAGTCGCTCCCTCGCCCTCGCGTCGCCGTCCTCGCTGCCACCGATGATCGTAGCCGGGCGCCGGGCCCGCGACCGGCCAGGAACGCACGACGCCCCGGACGACTCCGGCCCCCGCGGGGGCGCGCGACCCCCGGTCCGACCCCCCGCCCGGGCCCGCCGCCGGCGGCTGCTAGTGTCTTCCCTCGCCAGGGCAAGTGGCGGAATGGCAGACGCGCACGGTTCAGGTCCGTGTGTCCGAGAGGACGTGGGGGTTCAACTCCCCCCTTGCCCACAACGACGACAGCGGCCCCCGGGACATCCCGGGGGCCGCTGTCGTTCCCGACGGGTCCTGCGTCAGTGCGGCGCGGGGGATGTTCGGGCGTCGGCGAGGAGGGCGTCCCGCACGGCCGCGGGCGCGGCGGGACGGCCGAACAGGTAGCCCTGGACCCGGTCGCAGGCCATGCCCTGCAGCGCCTCCGACTGGGCGCACGTCTCCACGCCCTCGGCCACGACGCGGAGGCCGAGGCCGTGGGCGAGGCCGATGATCCCGGCCACGAGCGGCGACGAGGGCGTGGCCTCGGCGAGCTGCGACGTGAAGGACCGGTCGATCTTGAGCTCGGTGACCGGCAGGCGCTGGAGCTGGGCCAGCGAGGAGTAGCCGGTCCCGAAGTCGTCCACGGAGATGCCCACACCCAGGGCCCGGAGGCGCTCCAGGTGGCCGTGGCGGGTGGCGACCTCGGTGAGCACCTGGCTCTCGGTCACCTCGAGGATCAGCGAGCGCGCGGGCAGCCCGGTCCCGGCGAGGACGCGGAGCACGGATCCGGCGAAGTCGGGATCGGTGAGCTGGACGGCGGAGACGTTGACGGCCACCTCGACGTCCAGCCCGTCCGCGTGCCAGGCCGCGACGATCCGGCACGCTTCCCGCAGGACGTGGTCGCCGATGGCCCGGATGCGGCCGCTGGCCTCGGCGATGGGGACGAACGCGTCGGGTGGGACGGACCCGAGGACGGGGTGCTGCCAGCGCGCGAGCGCCTCGACGGCGACGACGCGGCCGGCGGCGAGGTCCACCTGCGGCTGCAGGTGGACCTCGATCTCCCCGCGCTCGACCGCGCCGTGCAGGTCGGTCTCCAGACGCAGGTGCTCGCGTGCCCGCTGCTCGCGCGGTGCACCGGAACCGGGCGTGCGGCGGCGCATGTCCTCCTCGGCGCGCTCGAGCAGGTCCTGTGCCAGGTCGCGGACGTCGCCGTCGGACAGGTGCCCGGACGACTCGGTCACGGCCACGCCGATGGCCAGGTCGACGAACACCTCGTCGTGCCCCGTCCGCACCGGGGCCACCAGGGACCGGTGGATGCGGTCGGCCACCTCCCGGACGCCGGACTCCGGCGTGCCGGGGAGCAGCACGGCGAACTCGTCGCCGCTGAACCGGGCGACGGTGTCGTGGTCCCGGACCGCCGACCGCAGCCGGCGGGCGACCTCCGCGAGCACCTCGTCGCCGGCGCCGTGCCCGAGGCTGTCGTTGACGCGCTTGAGCCGGCGGACGTCGCAGAAGAGCAGGGCGGTGCTCGCCCCCGGGCGATCGGGTCGGCCCAGGGCGGTCCGCAGCCTCGAGTCGAGGAGCACCCGGTTCGGCAGGCCGGTGAGCGGGTCGTGCGCGGCCCGGCGCCGGATCTCGTCGAGCAGATGGGTGTTGTCCAGGGCGACCCCGGCCAGGCCGGCCAGTCCCCACATCCGCTCGGTGATCCCCTCGCCGAGCGAGGCCGGCGGCCTGCTGTGCGCCCAGTAGGCGAGGACGATCCCCACGAGCCGGTCGTCGACCGTGATCGGCACCCCGCCCATCGCGGTCACGTCGAAGTCGGTCAGGACCGCGTCCGCCCACGGCGAGCTCGACCGGTCGACCAGCATCGGGGCGCCCACGGCGATCAGCTCGCACAGCTCGGGGCTGTCCGCCGTGCTCGTGACGAAGCCGGCCGCCCGTTCGGCCAGGTCCGGCGGCCATCCGCTGAGGCCGGCGATCCAGACGGACTCGGTCTCCGCATCCCACAGGGCGACGGCGGCGCGATCGGCGCCGCAGAGGCTGGGCACGGCGTCGGCGACGGTCTGGGCGATCTGCTGGGCCTCCCGGCGCCCGGTGAGCGACCGCGCGACGCTGAGCAGCAGGCGTGCGGTCTCCTCCTGCTCGCGTGCCTCGGCCAGGGACGCCGTCATCTCGATGGCCACTGCCGCATGCCGGGCGTACGCGGTGAGCAGCTCGACGTCGCCGGGGAAGGGCTCCTGGCCGGGCCAGCCGACGACGGCGAGGACGCCGTAGTCCCGCGTCGCGGACGTGACCGGGACGGCGAGGACGGAGGTGCCCCCGACCTGCCGGCAGCCGACCTCGAGCCGCCGCTCCCCGAGCGCGGCCAGCACCGAGGAGCCCAGGCCACGGGAGCGCACGTGCCGCTTCCCGTGGGGCAGCCGGACGTCGAGCACGTAGCCGGGGGCGTGCACGGCGCGGTCCGCGCGTGCGGCGACGCGGTCGAGGGTGTCCTCGAGCGAGTCTCCGCTGAGCAGGTCGGTGGCCGCTGCCTGCAGGTCGTGCAGCCGCTCCTCCGCATCAGCGACGGGCGCGTGGTCCGTTCGCCGGGGCGTCGGGCGGCTCCGGCCGCGGCGGCGCCACCGGGAGGTCGCGTGCGGCTCCTGCCACGTGACCGTGTACTCGCACTGGGGGGCGCCGTCGACCTGGCAGGTCCAGTGCTCGACGACCGCCTGCGGGAGCCCGAACAGCACCGGAGCCTCGCGGAGCATCCCGATGTTGTAGTCGCAGTCCACCCGACCGGGGGAGTGCGGCGGCAGCACCCGCCAGCTCAGCCGTGCCGACCCGTCGTCGGCGGACTCGCAGCGGAAGACCGTGCAGGTGTCCAGCCGGGTCGCGATCCGCGAGATCTGACGGAGCAGGCCCGCCGGCGTCCCGAACGTCACCAGTACGCGCCGCAGCGTCGTCACCGCGGGGTCGGACATGGCCGCCTCGCCGAGTGCCAGCCCGATCCGCGGGTTCCCGAGCTCCTCGGCCGCTGCCTCGAACAGGCGCAGCTTCTCCGAATACGACACCCGGCCCCGGATGCCCTGCAGCAGCGTCCGCCGGTCGGCCAGTCCTGCCCGGTCGAGCACCCGCTCGACCGCTCCCTCGGTGCCGCGCGCGGCGACGACGCGCAGCAGCAGCCGCGTGGTCACCGTGGAGGTCCCCGCCAGTGCTGTCGCGTCGTCCACGGTGCCTCCCGTCCTGTCCGGCCCGGCGCCGACGTCCGGCCCGGGGATCCGCCTTCCCGCCAGGTATCGGCCGATCGCGTCTCGGCTTGAGGCCTCGCATGCCTCTCTCCTCCGCAAGGGTGCTGTGGTCCCGTCCGGACGTCCGTCGGTCGCCGTCCTGGCGGTCACGGGAACGGCACGGGCGGGGTCTGCGTGGGTGCCGACCGCGCGACCCGCGTCGACGAGCCCGTCGGCGACCTGGAGCCGTTCCGGATCGCCGGGACGGAGTCATGTCGACACGGCAGGAACGGGTCATCGAACGATCTGCACGGATCGTGCAGGACACGTCGAAATAGTGAACGCAAACGGCCGGATCCGTCCTAATTTCCCGTCCGTCGCCGATACGCCACTCGACGACCTGTACGTCGGTCCATCCCGGCGCGACGGATCCCGTCCCAGCCGTGCATCACCCGCTCACTGGAGAACTCCCATGACCGCACCCGCCCTGCCCGCCCGGCACCGTCGGGCGCGCTGGTTCGCCGACCGTCCGATCGGCGTCAAGATCGGCGCCGCGCTCGCCGTCCTGGCGATCGTCGCGTCCGCCCTCACCGTCCTGGCCGTCCAGCGGATCGGCACCCTGGCCGACGCCGGCGACACCCTCTACGAGGACTCGATCGTCCCGCTCAACAAGCTGGGCGAGGCGCAGCGGACCTTCCAGGGTTCGCGTGCCCGCTACATCCTCTACGGGCTCTCCCCCGAGACGCGGGCCAGCCTGGAGCCGGAGCTGGCGGAGCGGCGGGAGACGTTCGACCAGCAGTGGGAGGCCTATGTCGCGACGCTGAACGACCCGGCTGACGCGGCCGGACTGCAGGACGCGATCGACACCTACTACGGAGTGGTCGAGACCCAGCTGGTCCCCGCGACCCGGACCGGTGACATCCGGAACGCGCTGGCCGTCGCGAACGGCACCCTGGCCGAGGCCGGTCGTCAGCTCTCCGACGCCTTCGGCGCCGAGCAGGAGCGGCAGGCCGCCGACGCCCGGGCGGACGCCGCCGCGGGACAGGACCTCGCCACGACGGCGCGCTACACCCTGTGGACGGCGCTCGCCCTCGGGATCGCCGTCGCCGCGCTGATCGGCGTGCTCGTCGTCCGGCAGATCGTGCGCACCGTCCGCTCGGTGCAGGGCTCCGTGGATGCTCTCGCCAAGGGTGACCTGACGGTCAGCCCCGAGGTGCGCTCGGCCGACGAGCTCGGCCGGATGGCCGCCTCGCTCGCCACGGCCCAGACGAGCCTGCGGTCGGTCCTCGGGACGGTGGCCGCGTCCGCCGACGCGGTGGCCGCGTCGTCGGAGGAGCTGTCGGCGTCGTCGGCGCAGATCTCGGCGTCGGCGGAGGAGACCTCGGCGCAGTCGGGTGTCGTGTCCTCGGCGGCCGAGGAGGTCAGCCGGAACGTGCAGACGGTGGCGGCCGGTGCCGAGCAGATGGGTGCGTCGATCCGGGAGATCGCGAGCAACGCCGCGGAGGCGTCGGAGGTGGCCGCGCGCGCCGTCACGGCGGCGGAGACGACGACGGCGACGGTGGCGAAGCTGGGTGAGTCGTCGGCGGAGATCGGCAACGTGGTGAAGGTGATCACCAGCATCGCGGAGCAGACGAACCTGCTGGCGCTGAACGCCACGATCGAGGCGGCCCGGGCCGGTGAGGCCGGGAAGGGCTTCGCGGTGGTGGCCAACGAGGTCAAGGAGCTGGCGCAGGAGACGGCCAAGGCGACCGAGGACATCGCGCGGCGGGTGCAGGCGATCCAGGCCGACACCGGGGACGCCGTCACGGCGATCGGGGAGATCTCGCAGATCGTCGCGCAGATCTCCGACCGCCAGACCACCATCGCCAGCGCGGTGGAGGAGCAGACGGCGACCACCAACGAGATGTCGCGGTCGGTCCAGGAGGCCGCTCAGGGGTCGGGTCAGATCGCGGAGAACATCACCGGCGTCTCGACCGCGGCGGACTCCACGACCCAGGCGCTCACCCAGACCCGCACGGCGGTCGACGAGCTCTCCCGCATGGCCGCCGACCTGCGGACCACGGTCGGCCGCTTCACCTACTGACCACGGCGCTCCCCGCGGCCGACCGGACCGGCCGCGGGGAGGGCCCGGCAGCGCCGGCTGCCGGGCCCTCGTCGTTCCGCCACCCGCTCCGGCCGCGCGGCTTCACGCACGGGCCACCCGCGGCTCGCGTCGTCGTCACCGGGCCGCCGTGCGGCGCCGGGAGCGTGCCGGCCATGCGCGTCATCGGCCACCGCGGCACACCCCTCCACCCGGCGTTCCCCGAGAACACCGTCGCCGCCCTCACCGCGGCCCTCGATGCCGGGGCGGACGGCGTCGAGGTCGACGTCCGCACCACCGCCGACGGCGTCCTGGTGCTCTCCCACGACGCGGACCTCGGCCGCGTCCTCGCCACCGGCGCCGGCGCCGGCCCCGTGGTCGCGGCGACGTCCTGGGCGGAGCTGCGCGCCGTTCCGCTGCCCGGCGGCACCGCCGTGCCCAGCCTGGTGCAGGTGCTCGACCTGGCCGCCGCTGCCGGGGCGATGGTGCTCACCCAGGTCAAGCCGGAGATCGGCGGCCCCGAGGCACGGCGGACCGCCGGACTGCTCGCCGCGCTGCTCACCGACCGGCGCCGCCGGCTGCCGGGTGCCGACCGGGTCGTCACCACCTCGTTCGACCTGGACACCGCGGCGGCGCTCGCCGGGTGCGGCACCGTCTCCGGTGCCCTCATCGTGGCGCCCTCGGTCGACCCCGACCTCGCCGCGCTGCGCGCCCGCGCCCGGGGGCTGACCGACGTGCACCTGCATCTCGCGCACGTGCGGGCCGACCCGGCGGTCGTCGCGCGGGTGCGGGCCCGGGGCCTGCTCGTGGGGGTGGGGGTCGTCAACGACCCGGCCGAGGCCGAGGAGGTGGCCGCCCTCGGCGCCGACCTGCTGTGCACCGACGACCCCGCCGGGCTGCTGCGCACCCGCGCGAGCCGGCCGGCGGCCGTCGTGGCCGGCTGACGCGGCGGCCGGCCCCCTCCCGCCCGGCGTATCCCCTCCGGGCCCTCTCTCGTTCCTGCCTGCGAACCGCCCCCGGACCTGGTCGCGCCGGGGCCGGACGGAGACAGGGAGGTCCCCGTGGCGCGTCGGCGCATGCCCCCGCAGGACAGCCTCTGGCTGGAGCTGGACCGGCCGGAGCACCTGATGACGATCACCTCGGTGCTGTGGACCGAGGAGCCGGTCGACCCCGACCGGCTGCGCGAGGTGGTCGCGGAGCGGCTGGTCGGCCGGTTCCCGGTGTTCTCGCAGCGACCGGTGCTGCACGGCGGCGTGGTGCGGACGGCGTCCTGGGAGGACGACCCGGACTTCGACCTCGACCGGCACGTCGTCGTCCGGGACGTGCCGGCGCCCGGCGACCGGGCGGCGCTGCAGGCGTACGTGGCGGCGCTGCGCGGCGAGCCGATCGACCGCGCGCACCCGCTGTGGACCATCCACCTGCTGCAGGGCTACCGCGGCGGCAGCGCCGTGGTGCAGCGCTACCACCACGCCATGGCCGACGGCGTCCGGCTCGTGCAGGTGATGCTCGGCATCCTCGAGCCGGTCGCGGAGGACACCGGGCTGGCCGCCACCGTGGGCCGCAGCGGGCCCGGCCGCGCCGGGCTGGACCCGGTCGGCGCGCTCACCGGGCTGGCCCGCCGGCTGGGTGCCGGGCCGCTCGTGGACGCCGCGGCCTCGGTCACCGGCCTCCTGCCGCGCGGCCTGCGGCCGGAGAAGGTGGCCGGCGCCGGTGCCGACGCCGGGCTCGCCGCGCTGAACACCGCCGGCAGCCTCACCAAGCTCGCGCTGTGGACCAATCCGGAGAACGCCCTGGCGACCGCCCCGCCGGGCACCGGGAAGACGGCGGCCTGGGGTGAGCCGGTGCCGCTGCGGGTGCTGCAGGACCTCGCCCGCGCCTCGGGCGGCACGGTCAACGACGTCTGCCTGACGCTGGTCGCCGGCGCGGTGCACCGCTACCTGGCCGACCATCCCACCCCCGGCAAGCGGTGGGACGTCGCCGACCGCGACCAGGACCTCGCCTGGATGGTGCCGGTCAACCTCGAGCCGGCCGGCGCCGAGCCGCCGCCGGAGCTGGGCAACCACTTCGCGCTGGTGCTCGCCGTCCTCCCGCACGGGCCGGCCGGCTTTCCCGCGCGGCTGCGCGAGGTGCGCCGGCGGGTGCTGCGCATCCGCAACTCCTGGGAGCCGGTGATCACCGCCGGACTGGCCGGGGTGCTGGCGCGCAGCCCGTCACCGGTCGGGCCGGCGGCGACCGAGCTGCTCGCCGACAAGGCGGTCGGGGTGCTCACCAACGTGCCCGGCCCGCGCGGCCGCATGGCCCTGGCCGGGGCGACGGTGGCCGGGGTGGTCGGCTGGGCGCCGTGCAGCGGCCGGCAGGCGGTCACCGCGTGCGTCTTCAGCTACGCGGGGGAGGTCACCGTGGGCTTCGGCACCGACCGCGGCGTCGTCCCGGATCCGGAGCGGCTGGTCGAGGCCTTCGACGCCGAGCTCGCCGGCGCGCTGGAGTCGGTGCCGGCGGCGTCCCGGCCGGAGCGGGTGGCCGCGACGCGCTGACCGGGCTCAGCCGCCGGTGCCCGACCCCAGCTCGCGGCGGCCGTCCCGCCGGTCGGCGGTGAGCGTCTGCGCCAGCAGCACCGCCCCCCACGGGCCGACCACCCACACCGGCCACGGGTAGAGCAGGTCGCCCGAGCCGATCGAGGTGGCCAGCCAGATGGTGACCACGATCAAAGAGGTGGTCAGCCAGCTCGCCCAGGCCGCGCGCAGCGACGAGCCACCGGCCCAGCCGCCCCAGCCCCAGGCGTGCATGCCCATGCCCCAGGCCCCCCACGGCTGGCAGGCGCCCTGCGCCGGCTCCGTGCGCGGCTCGGGTGCCGCCACGCCGGTGGCGCGGGGTGCCGGGAGGTCGGCGACCAGGTCGTCGAGCTCCCCGTAGGTCCTGGCGGCGTAGGCGGCGGCCAGCCGCTCCTCGTACTCGGCCACGGTCAGCCGCCCGGCGGCCATGTGCTCCCCGAGCACGGTGGCCATGGCGGCGCGGTCGGAGTCGGCGGCGCGCAGGTGCGGGGCGGGCATGCGCCCAGTCTGGTCCGCCGGCGAGCGGCCGCACCACTGACGGACGTCACGGGTTCCACGTGGAACCCGGCGTGCCGGGTCAGCCGGCGGCGGGCACCGGCCCGGCCGCCAGGTGCCGGCCGATCACCATCCGCTGGATCTGGTTGGTGCCCTCGAAGATCTGCATGACCTTGGCCTCGCGCATGTACCGCTCGGCCGGGTGGTCGCGGGTGTAGCCGGCTCCGCCGAGCACCTGGACGGCGTCGGTGGTGACCTTCATGGCCGCGTCGGTGGCCACCAGCTTGGCGATGCTGGCCTGGCGGGCGTAGGGCTTGCCGGCGTCCTTGCGCCGCGCCGCGACCAGGTACGTGGCGCGGGCGGACTCGACGGCCGCGGCCATGTCGGCCAGTAGGAAGGCCACGCCCTGGTGGTCGACGATCCGCTTGCCGAAGGCCTCGCGCTCCCGGGCGTAGGCGACGGCGACGTCGAGGGCGGACTGCGCCAGGCCGACGGCGACCGCGCTGACGCCGAGCCGGCCGGAGTCGAGCGCGGCCAGGGCGATCGCCAGCCCGCGGCCCCGCTCGCCGACCAGCCGGTCGGCCGGCACCGGGACGTCGTCCAGCCGGATGGCCGCCGTGGTCGAGCCGGTCAGCCCCATCTTCTGCTCGGGCGGCGCGGCGCCGAACCCGGGCAGGTCGGGGGTGAGGTGGAAGCAGCTGATGCCCTTGGGGCCGTCGTCCGGCGTCCGGAGGAACGTCGAGTAGAAGTCGGCGTGCCCGCCGTGGGTGACCCACGCCTTCTCCCCGCCGGCCAGCCAGCCCTCGCTCGTGGCCCGGGCGCTCGCGCGCATGGCGGCGGGGTCGGAGCCGGCGTGGGCCTCGGACAGGCAGTAGGCGCCCAGCAGGGAGCCGCCGACCATGTCCGGCAGCAGGTCCCGGCGCTGGGCCTCGCTGCCGAACCGGTCGACCGGGAAGCAGGCCAGCGTGTGCACGCTGACGCCGAGCGCGACGCTCGCCCAGCGGGCCGCCAGCTCCTCGACGACCTGCAGGTACACCGCGTACGGCTGACCGCCGCCCCCGACGTCCTCTCCGAAGGGCAGGCCGAGCAGCCCCGCCTCGCCGAGCAGCCGGAACACCTCGCGCGGAAAGCGCTCCTCGCGCTCGTGGGCGGCCGCCTTCGGCGCCAGCTCGGCGTCGGCGATCTCGCGGGTGAGGGCGATGAGGTCCTCGGCCTCGCGGGTGGGCAGCTCGCGGTCGACGGGCACGGGGACCTCCGGATCGGCAGTACCCCGGACGGTACCGCAGTACTGTTCGCGGTCCTGGGGGAAGCTGTCGGCCGGTCGAGTCCGGAGGAGGTGGCGTGACCGGGTCCACGCGCGCGGCGTCGCTGTCCGCCGAGCCCGCCGAGCGGCGGCTGACGCCCCGCCAGGCCGAGCTGCTCGACCAGCTCGAGGAGCTGTTCCTCCGCGCGGGCTTCGCGCAGTGGACGCTCGAGGACCTCGCCGCCTACCTGCACTGCTCCAAGAGCACGCTCTACGCCCTCGCCGAGAGCAAGGAGCAGCTCGCCGTCCGGGTGGTGCGGCACTTCTTCCGCAAGGCCACCGCCCGGGTCGAGGAGTGGACGGCCACCGAGCAGGACCCGGCCCGCCGGGTGACGGCCTACCTCGACGCCGTCGCCCGCGCGCTGGCCCCCGCCGGTCCGGCGTTCTACCGGGACCTCGACGACTTCGCCCCGGGCCGGGCGGTCTACGAGCGCAACACCGCGCTGGCCGCCGACCGGGTGCGGCAGCTGGTCGACGAGGGCGTGGCCGAGGGCCGCTTCCGCCGGGTGCACCCGGAGCTGGTCGCCGACACCGTCACCACGCTGATGTTCCGGATCGTGCGCGGCGACACCGCCCGGGCCACCGGGCTCAGCGACGCCGCCGCCTACCGGGAGCTGGCCGCGCTGCTGCTGCACGGGGTGAGCCGGTGACCGTCACGATCACCCCGGCGGCCTGGGACGACGAGGACGTCCGGACGCTCACCGCCGCCCAGCAGGCCGAGCTGCGGGCCCGGTACGACGGCGACGGCGAGCCCGGCACCCCGCCGTCCGCGGCCGACGTCGCCGTGGTCCTCGTCGCCCGCGACCCCGACGGGCGGGCGCTCGGCTGCGGCGCGCTGCGCGGCCTGGCCGACGGCGTCGCGGAGGTCAAGCGGATGTATGTCGTCCCGGAGGCCCGGGGCCGCGGGATCTCCAAGGCGGTGCTCGGCGGGCTGGAGGCCGCGGCGCGCGAGCGCGGGTGGACGACGCTGCGGCTGGAGACCGGCCCGCGCCAGCCCGAGGCGATCGCGCTGTACGAGGGCGCCGGCTACCGGCCGATCGGCGCGTTCGGCCGGTACGCGGACGATCCGGACGCCGGCTGCTCGCTGTACTACGAGCGGGTGCTCGGCCCCGCCTGATGCCACCGGGCGCAGGCGGGCGTGAACCCGATCCGGCGGTGCGGACATGGAGGGGTGTGACGAGCCCACCGCCCGCGCCCGCCCTGTCGTCGGGGCCGCCCGCGGACCCGCCCCGGCTGACCGCCCTCCCCGACCGCCTCCCCTCCGACGCCGAGCTGGTGGCGCGGTCGCTCGAGGACCCCGAGCAGTTCGCGACGCTCTTCGACCGGCACGCCGACGCGGTGCACCGCTACCTCGGCCGCCGGATCGGGGAGCTCGCCGACGACCTGCTCAGCGAGACGTTCCTGGTGGCCTTCCGCCGCCGCGCCGAGTACCGGCCGGAGCGGCTGGACCTGCGCCCGTGGCTGCTGGGCATCGCCACAAACCTGGTGCACGGCGCCGCGCGCGCCGAGCGGCGCCGGTACCGGGCGCTGGCCCGGGCGGCGGGCGAGGCACAGCACCCCGGGGGCGATCCCGCCGACGACGCCGGGCGGCTCGACGCGCAGGCGCTGCGCGGTCCGCTGGCCGCGGCGCTGGCCGGGCTCGAGGAGCGCGACCGCGACGTCCTGCTGCTGTTCGCCTGGGGGCAGCTCGGCTACGAGGAGATCGCCGCCGTCCTCGACGTGCCCGTCGGCACCGTCCGCTCCCGCCTGCACCGCGCCCGCCGGCGGACCCGCGCCGCGCTCGGCCCGCTCGTCCCCGACGACTCCCCGGAGGACCCCCGATGAACGAGGTCACCCTGCTCCGCGAGGCCGGTCCCGACGGGCCGGCCCTGACCCCCGCCGCCCGCGCGGCCGCCCGCGCCGCGCTGCTCGAGGAGATCGGGACGTCGCGCGCGTCCCGCCGCCGGCCGCCGCGCCGGCGGCCGGCGCTGCGGATCGGGACGGCGGTGGTGGCCGTCGCCGCGGCCTGGACGGCGGCGGTCCTCGTCTCCGGCCCGGATGCTCCCGCGCCGCCGCGCCCGGGCGCCGGGGCCGACGGCGTCGCGCTGGTCGACTTCGCGCTGCCGCTGGCCCCGCTCGCCCTGCCGGAGCCACCGCCGGGGACCACCGGCCCCGTCTTCGGCGCCGACGCCACCGGCGCGACCGTGCTGCAGTACGCCGGCAGCGGGGGCTCCCCCGACCGGCTGGCCGTCCACGCGAGCGGTTCGGCCACGCCGCTGGCGGAGGGGCTGCCCGAGGGCTCGGTGGTCGAGGGAACCGCCACGGTCGCCGGCCGGCCGGCCCGGGTGGTGGTCATGAACCCCGAGGTCGACGACGCCCGCACCGTCTACCTGGAGTGGGAGCGCACTCCGGGGCAGTGGGTGCTGCTGGTCGGGTCGGGGCGGTACGCGGACGTGGGCGTCCTCACCGACCTCGGCGGCCGGCTGGTCGACAGCCCGCAGGCGATTCCCGTGCAGCTGCACCTCGCGCCGGCCGGCTGGGTGCTGGACTTCCTCAAGGACGACGGCCGCGTCGTCCGGCTCGCCGACCCCGGGGACCCCGAGCGCGGGATGACCGTCTCGCTGCTCGCGGAGGCGGCCCCGGCCGACCGGGTGCTCGAGCTGGTGCCGGGCGCGGTGGGGCCGGTCGAGGAGGTGGTCGTGCAGGGGCAGCCGGCCTCGCTGCTGCACGTGTCCGGAGGCGGCGACCAGCGGGACTGGTACCTGCAGGCTTGGTTGCCCGACGGGACGGCTTTCGCCGTCCAGGCCCCCGGTGACCTCACCCCGGAGCAGGTCGTGCAGCTCGCCGACGGGGTGAGCCGGGGGGCCTGAGGCCGATCGGTAGCCCGGCGACCTCGTGCTCTGCCCCCTCCTGCGGGCAGAGCACGAGGTTCGCGGGGACGTGTCCGAGAGGCCGTCTGCCGTCGCGCTCCGTCCCCGGCCTGTGGTGGGCTGGCGCCATGACCAGCGTTCCGCCGCACACCGCCTGGCCGCCGACCCAGCCGCTCGACGTCGAGCTCGTCGCGGGCGACGCCCGGCTCGCGGTCGATCTGCGCGGTGGCGGCATCCGCGCGCTGACCGTGGGCGGGTGGGAGGTCGTCGACGGCTATCCGGCGGGCGCCGTGCCGGCCGGACGGCGCGGCGGGGTGCTGCTGCCCTGGCCGAACCGGCTGCGCGACGGGCAGTGGCGGTGGCAGGGGCGCGACCTCCAGCTCGACGTCGCCTCGGCGGCCACGCCGAACGCCGCGCACGGGCTGGTCAGCTGGCAGCCGTTCGCCGTCCTCACGCGCTTCTCCGACGCCGTCACCGTCGGCACCCTCGTCGAGCCCCGGCCGGGCTATCCGTTCCGGCTGGCCGCGGCCCTCGACTACGCGCTCGCGCCGGACCGGCTCACGGTGACGGTGCGGGTGCGCAACGCCGGGGCGGACCCGGCGCCGTTCGGCGTCGGCATGCACCCCTACCTGGCCGTCGGCGCCGGCGCGGACGGCGGCATCGGCGACGCCGAGCTCACCCTCCCGGCCCGCACCGCCCTGGAGACCGAGGGCGGGCTGCCCACCGGTGGCCGCCGCCCGTTCGACGGGCGGATTGGCCGGCTGGGGGAGCGGGCGCTCGACGACCCGCTCACCGATCTGGAGCGCGACGCCGACGGCTGGGCCCGCGTGCGGCTGCGGGGCGCGGCCGGCGCGGTGGAGCTCGCGGTGGACGGCGCCTGGCCGTGGCTGCAGGCCTACACCGGCGACACCCTGCCGGAGGGGCAGCGGCGGCGGTCGGTGGCCGTCGAGCCGATGACCTGCCCGCCCAACGCGCTGGCCGACGGCGTCGACCTCGTGGTGCTGGAGCCGGGCGCCGACTGGGCGGGCACCTGGACGCTGTCCTGGACGCCGGCGTGAGGGTCGCCGAGCTGTGGCGGTATCCGGTCAAGTCGTTGCAGGGGCAGCGGCTGGCCGCGGTCGACGTCGGTCCGGAGGGGCTGACCGGCGACCGGCAGTGGGCGCTGTTCGACCGGGAGACCGGGCTGGGGCTCACCGCCCGCCGGGTGCCCGACCTGCTGTTCGCCACCGGCCGGCTGCGCGCGGACGGCGGGGTGGAGGTGGTGTTGCCGGACGGGTCCGTCACATCCGACGACGCGGACCTGTCGGCCTGGCTGGGGCGCCCGGTGGCGCTACGCGCGGCGCCGGACGAGGCCGGCGAGCGGCGCTACGAGAACCCCTTCGGGGTGGGTGGCGACGACGAGTACGACTGGGACGCCTTCACCGGCGCCGGTGGCGCCTTCCACGACAGCTCGGGCATCCGCGTCTCACTGGTCTCCACCGGCACGCTCGGCACCTGGGACCGCCGCCGCTTCCGGGCCAACGTGCTGCTCGACGGCGCGGGCGAGGACGACCTGGTCGGCGCGCGGGTCCGGCTGGGCGGCGCGCTGCTGGACGTCGGCGGGCGGGTGCCCCGCTGCGTGATGGTGACCCGGCCGCAGCCCGGGGGCATCGGCCGGGACACCGGCGTGCTCAGGACCGTGCACCGCGAGCGCGGCGGTGACCTCGCCGTCGGCGCGCGCGTGGCCGGGCCCGGCGCCGTGGCGGTCGGCGACCGGCTCACCGTCGAGCCCGGGGGAGGATGAGCGGCGTGCGCACCGTCTCCCTCCGCCCCGGCGAGGACACCATCCGGCTCGGCCAGCTGCTCAAGCTGGTCGACGCCGTGCCCACCGGCGCCCAGGTGAAGGACGTCCTGGTCACCGGCGCCGTGCGGGTCAACGGCGAGCCCGAGGAGCGCCGCGGCCGGCAGTTGCGCGCCGGCGACGTCGTCTCCATCGAGGGCGCCGAGGACGTCCGGATCGGCTGAGGGGTTCCACGTGGAACGCGGACCGGAGACCGCCGCCCGGCGGCGGCTGCCCCGCTGGCCGGTCGAGGCCGGGCCCGACTTCGCCGCGATCCGGGCGGAGCTCGACGTCCCCGAGGAGTTCCCGGCCGCGGTGCTCGCCGAGGCCACGGCCGTGGCGGCGGCGCCCCCGCTGCCCGAGCGGGATGCCACCGACCTGCCCCTGGTCACCCTCGACCCCGAGGGCAGCCGCGACCTCGACCAGGCCGTGCACCTCGCGCCGCGCGGCGCGGGTTACCGGGTCAGCTACGCCATCGCCGACGTCGGCGCGGCCGTCCCGGTGGGCAGCGCGCTCGACGCGGAGGCCCGCCGCCGCGGCCAGACCCTCTACAGCCCCGACCGCCGCACGCCCCTGCACCCGCCGGTGCTCAGCGAGGGCGCGGCGAGCCTGCTGCCCGGGGAGCTGCGGGCCGCCGCGCTCTGGACGATCGACCTGGCCGCCGACGGCACCGTGGTCGCCGTCGACCTGGTCCGGGCCCGGGTGCGCAGCCGCGCCCAGCTGGCCTATCCGGCCGTGCAGCAGCAGGCCGACGCCGGCACCCTCCCGGAGCCGCTCGCGCTGCTGCCCCGGCTGGGCCGCCTGCTGGTCGAGCAGGCCCTCGACCGCGGGGCGATCGAGCTGGGCACCCCGGACCAGGAGGTGCGCCGCGCTCCCGACGGCCGCTGGGCGCTGGCCTTCCGCGCCGACCTGCCCGTGGAGACGTGGAACGCGCAGATCTCCCTGCTCACCGGCCGCTGCGCCGCCCGGCTGATGCTGGACGGCGGCGTGGGCCTGCTCCGCACCCTGCCGCCGGCCCCCGCGGCCGACGTCGGACGGCTGCGCCTGGTGGCCGGCGCCCTCGGCGTCGGCTGGCCCGAGGGCGCCGGCCCCGGTGCCGTGCTCGCCGGGCTGGACGCCGCGGAGCCGCGGGCCGCGGCCTTCCTCGAGGAGGCCGGGGCGCTGCTGCGCGGTGCCGCCTACACCCCGTTCGACGGCGCGCCGCCCGGGCTGACCGTGCACGCCGGGGTCGGTGCCCCGTACGCGCACGTCACCGCGCCGCTGCGCCGGCTGGTCGACCGGTTCGGCACCGAGGTGTGCCTCGCCCTGGCCGCGGGCCGCGGGCCCGACCCCGCCGTGCGCGCGGTGCTGCCGGAGCTGCCCGGGCTCATGGCGGCCAGCGACCGGCGCACGCGGGCGGTCGAGCGCGCCGTCCTCGACGCCGTGGAGGCCTGGCTGCTGCAGGACCGGGTGGGAGAGGTCTTCCCCGCGGTGGTCGTCGACGCCGAGGGCGAGCGGGCGACCGTCGTCCTCGAGGAGCTGGCGGTCCGGGCGCGCTGCCGCGGCGCCGGCCTGCGGGCCGGCACGCGGGTGCGGGTGCGGCTCACCGCGGCCGACGTCGCCCGGCGCACGGTCGCCTTCGAGGTGGCGGGGCCGTGAGGCGGCCGTACCTCTCGGCCCGCCTCGCCGGGTTCGGGACCACGATCTTCGCCGAGATGAGCGCCCTGGCGGTGGCCACCGGCTCGATCAACCTCGGCCAGGGCTTCCCCGACTACGCCGGCCCGCCCGAGGTCCTCGACGTCGCCCGCGCCGCCATCGGCACCGGGGCCGACCAGTACCCGCCCGGCCCGGGCACGCCCGAGCTGCGGACGGCGGTCGCCGAGCACCTGGCCCGGTTCCGCGGGCTGTCCTACGACCCCGCCGACGAGGTGCTGGTCACCGCCGGGGCCACCGAGGCGCTGACCGCGGCGCTGGTCGCGCTGCTCGAGGCCGGCGACGAGGTCGTGCTGTTCGAGCCGATGTACGACAGCTACGCCGCCGCGGTGGCGATGGCCGGCGGCGTCGTCCGTCCGGTGCCGCTGCGCCCGCCGGCCGACGGCACCGGCCCCTGGACGTTCGACCCGGCGCAGCTGCGCGCCGCGGTCACCCCGCGGGCCCGGCTGCTGCTGCTCAACACCCCGCACAACCCGACCGGCACGGTGTTCGGCGGTGCCGAGCTGGCCGCGATCGCGGAGCTGGCCCTCGACGCGGACCTCCTCGTGCTGACCGACGAGGTCTACGAGCACCTGGTGTTCGACGGCGCCGCGCACGTCTCCATCGCCGGCCTGCCCGGCATGCGCGAGCGCACCCTCGTCGTCGGCAGCGGTGGCAAGACGTTCAGCACCACCGGCTGGAAGGTCGGCTGGATCTGCGGGCCGGCCGAGCTGGTGACCGCCGTCCGCACGGTCAAGCAGTTCCTCACCTACGTCAACGGCGGGCCGTTCCAGCCGGCGATCGCCGCCGGGCTCCGGCTGCCCGGCACGTACTTCGCCGGCATCGCCCGCGACCTGCAGCGCCGCCGCGACCTCCTGGTGGCGGGGCTCCGGGCGGCCGGCCTGCCGGTCGTCGTCCCGCAGGCGACGTACTTCGCCACGGTCGACGTCCGCCCGCTGCAGCCGGACGGCGACGGCGTCGCCTTCTGCCGCTCGCTGCCGGAGCGGGCCGGCGTGGTCGCCGTCCCCATGGAGGTCTTCTACGCGCCCGGGCACGCCCACCTGGGCCGGCACCTGGTGCGCTTCGCGTTCTGCAAGCGCGAGGAGGTGCTCGCCGAGGCGGTCGCGCGCCTGGGCAGGATGGGCGGGTGAGGATCGCCGCGGTGCAGCACGACATCGTCTGGGAGGACCGGGAGGCCAACTTCGCCCGGCTGGCGCCCCAGGTGGCCCGCGCGGCCGCCGCCGGGGCGGAGCTGGTGCTGCTGGCCGAGACCTTCTCCACCGGCTTCTCGATGACGCCGGGCATCGGCGAGCCCGAGGGCGGCCCCTCGGCCCGCTTCCTCGCCGGGCAGGCCGCCGAGCACGGCGTGTGGGTGGCCGGCAGCTGCCCCGAGATCGCGCCGGACGGCGACCTGCCGTTCAACTCGTTCGTCCTGGCCGGTCCCGACGGCACGGTGCACCGCTACCGGAAGCTGCACCCGTTCACCCACGGGGGCGAGCACGAGCGGTTCCGCGCCGGCGAGGCGCCGGTGACCGTGGAGATCGGCGGCCTGCGGATCACCCCGTTCATCTGCTACGACCTGCGCTTCGCCGACGTCTTCTGGGCCGCGGCGCCGTCCACCGACGTCTACCTGGTGACGGCGAACTGGCCGGCCGTGCGGCGCACCCACTGGCAGGCGCTGCTGCAGGCGCGGGCCATCGAGAACCAGGCCTACGTCGTCGGCTGCAACCGGGTCGGCGCGGCCGGCGACGGCACCGAGCACGCCGGCGACAGCCGGGTGGTCAGCCCGATGGGCGAGCTGCTGGCCACCGCGGCCGGCGTCGAGACCGTCGTCCTGGCCGACGTCGACCCCGCCGAGGTGGCTGCCACCCGCGACCGGCTGCGCTTCCTCCCCGACCGCCGCTCCTAGGCGGAGGGCGGGCGGCGAGGAAACCTCGCCGCTCACCCTCCGCTGCGGGTCGGGGTCTGCTCCACCACGACCTGCTCGCGCTGCACCTGGTCGGTCACCTGCTCGGTGCCGGTCACCGTCTCCACCCGCAGCCGCACCCGCTCGACCGGCACGACCTCGACGCTGACCACCGGCCGCTCGGCGTGCAGCACGATCTCCTCGGGCAGGCCGCCCGTCGGCACGGCGCCCCCGCTGACCAGCGACTCGCCGGGGCCGGGGTCCGGGGCGTCCAGCGGCACCTCCTCCAGCCGGATCTCCTCCCGGCGGATCGGCACGGTGATCTGCACCTCCTCGGTGACCACGTACTTGACCACCCGGGTGCGGGTGACGGCGACCCGCTCGGTGCCGACGGCCAGCCGCTCCTCGCTGCGGGTCATCGCGCCGTCGCCAGCGGGCTGAGCGGGCTGCGCCGGCTGGCCGGACTGGGCCGCCGGAGGCGGCGGGGCCGGCGGCGCCACGACCGGGATCGGCCCGGTCGACGGACCCTGGGCGGCGGGCTCCGCAGGGGCTGCCGCCGGGGGAGCCGGCTGGGCGGGCGCCGGCGGCCGTGCGGAGGTCTCCGCGGTGGCCGGCGCGGCGGTGTCCAGGCCGTAGTGCCGGCGCAGCGCCGCCTCGTCCCCCGGGTCCAGGTGCTCGCCGGACAGCTGCGGCGCCGCGCGGACCGCGTCCTTGCCCACGCGCACCCGCAGGCCGCCGTCGGAGAAGGTCGCGTCCACCGCCGGGACGATCGAGTGGCGGGTGCCGAACAGGCCGGTGGTGACCGCGGCCCACGTCGGCGCGCCCGTGCGGTCGTCGACGTAGAAGTGCTCGACGGTGCCGATCTTCTCGCCGTCGGGCCCGTAGGCCGGGGCCCCGATCGCGGCGGACACCTCGCGCTGACTCAACATGGGTGGTCTCCCCTCCGCTGACCGCCCCGTCGTCGGGGTGGTTCGACCCGCAGGCGTGCCCAGCGACCCCGTTCCGCGAACATCGCGGTCAGGCGGCCGTGCCGGGAGGCTCCGCGGAGGCCCCCCGCGACCGGCGAGCGGCTGCGGGCTCCCCTACGGTCGGGGACGACGCGGCGGCGAGACCGCACCGCCCAGCGAGGAGGAGCCCGTGGTCCCCGGCCACCTGGAGGTCGAGCGCAAGTACGTACCCGGTCCCGAGTACTCGCTGCCGGACCTGCGCGGCGTCGGGGGCGTCGCGGGCGTCGACGAGCCGGTCGAGCACCGGCTCGAGGCGACCTACCTGGACACCACCGACCTGCGCCTGGCCCGGGCCCGCGTCACCCTCCGGCGGCGCACCGGCGGCACCGACGCCGGCTGGCACCTCAAGCTGCCGGCCGCCGCCGGGGCCCGGCAGGAGGTGCACGCCCCGCTGGTGGCCCGTCGCACCACCCCGCCGAAGGCCGTCACCGATCCGGTGCGCGGCCTGCTGCGCGGCGCGCCCCTCCTCCCGGTGGCCACGCTGCGCACCACCCGCGTGGTCACCCTGCTGCGCGACGACGCCGGGCGGGTGCTGGCCGAGGTCGCCGACGACCGGGTCACCGGCACGACGACGGGGGAGGACGGCGCCACCACCGTGCTCACCTGGCGCGAGCTGGAGGTCGAGCTCGTCGACGGGGACGAGGAGCTGCTCACCGCCGTGGGCGCGGCGCTCACCGAGGCGGGCGCGGTGCCGTCCGACTCGCCGTCCAAGCTGGCCCGGGTGCTGGCCGACCGGCTGCCCACACCGTCGGGGGCCGGCGGGGAGAGCGGGGGGAAGAAGAAGCGCAGGAAGAAGGGGAAGGGCGCCCCGGGGCCGTCCGCCGGCGAGGTGGTCGTCGCCGCGGTGGCCGCCCAGCTCGACGCGCTGCAGCAGGCCGACGTCGCGCTGCGCACCGGCGCCCCCGAGGGCGTGCACGACGTGCGGGTCGCCTGCCGCCGGCTGCGCAGCATCCTGGCCGCGTTCCGGCCGGTGCTCGACCGGGAGGCGACCGAGCCGGTCCGCGAGGAGCTGCGCTGGGTGGGCGCCCAGCTGTCGGCCGCCCGCGACGGCGAGGTCGCGCTGACCCACCTGCGGGCGCTGGTCGACGCCCAGCCGCCCGAGCTGGTGCGCGGTCCGGTGGTGGCCCGGCTGCAGACGGCCGTGGTCCGCGACGCCGAGACCGGGCGCCGGCGGGCGCTGCGCACCCTGGCCGACCGCCGGTACCTGGCCGTGCTCGACGCGCTGGCCGCACTGGTGGCCGACCCCCCGCTCACCGGCCGTGCGGAGGAGCCGGCCCGGCCGGTGCTGGCCGCCGCGGTCCGCCGGACCGGCCGGCGGCTCGCCGAGCGGATCGAGGCCGCCCGCGCCGCCGAGGGCGACGGCGGAGCGGCGCTGCACGACGTGCGCAAGGCGGCCAAGCGGGTGCGCTACACCGCCGAGGTCGCCACGCCGCACCTGGGCGAGCCCGCCGCGGCGCTGGTCGCCGCGATGCAGGAGGTGCAGGACGCCCTGGGCGCGGTGCAGGACACCGTGGCGACCCGGGAGGAGTGCCTGCGGCTGGCCCGGGCGGCGGTCGGCGCCGGGGAGGACACCTGGACGTGGGGGCGGCTGCACGCGCTGGAGGAGGCCCGGTGCGCGGAGGCCGCGGCGGCGTTCTGGAGGATGGAGCCGCGGCTGCGTCCGGCGGTGCGAGCCGTCGCGAAGTCCGCCTGACGTCCCCGCTTCCGGAACGAGGCTCCCCCTGTCCCTCATCGGCCTGCTCGGTTTCGGCACGGTCGTCGCCCTGGCGATGGTCCTGCTGCACGCCTACCTGTGGTGGCGGCTGGTGCGCAGCACCACCCGCCCCGGCCGCGCCCGCCGGCTCGGCACCCTGCTGGTCGTGCTCCTCGGGCTGCTGCCCGTGTCGGCGATCCTGCTGCGGCGCACGCTGGCCCCCGACGCCGCCGCCCCGCTGGACTGGGTGGCCTACACCTGGCTGGGCATCGCCTTCTACGCCTTCCTCGCGCTGCTGGTGCTGGAGCCGGTGCGGTGGGTGCTGGGCAGGGTCGTCGCGCCGAGGGCGGCCGAGAGGGCTCCGCGCAGGGACGGACCAGCGGCCGAACCCCAGCCGGACACGGCACCGGGCCCCGGGAGCGGTCCGGAGGACGGCGAGGTCGCGGCCCCGGTCCTCCCCCGGCGGCTCCTCCTCTCCCGCGGCCTCGCCCTGACCGCCGGCGCGGTCGCCCTCGGCACCGCCGGCACCGGGCTGTACCTGGCCAACTCGACCCCCGCGGTCCGCCGGGTGCCGATCACGATCGCCGGCCTGGACCCGGCGCTGCACGGCCTGCGGATCGTCACCTTCTCCGACGGCCACCTCTCGGCCACCTACGGCGGCCGCCGCTTCGAGCGGCTGGTGGAGCTGGTCAACGAGCAGCAGCCGGACGTCGTCGCGATCGTCGGCGACCTGGTGGACGGCGACGTCGCCGAGCTGCGCGAGGAGGTGGCCCCGCTGGCCGACCTGGTCAGCGACCAGGGGGTCTACTTCGTCACCGGCAACCACGAGTACTTCGTCGACACCGAGGCCTGGCTGCGGCACCTGCCCACCCTCGGCGTCGACGTGCTGCGCAACGAGCGGGTGCCGATCCGGCGAGGCGGGGCGTCGTTCGACCTCGCCGGCATCGACGACCGGACGGCGATCGGCTCGGGCGTCCCCGGGCACGGTGCGGACCTCGACGCCGCGCTCGACGGGCGCGACGACGCCGTGCCCGTGGTGCTGCTGGCCCACCAGCCGGTGATGGTCGAGCAGGCCCGGGCCGCGGGCGTGGACCTGCAGCTGTCCGGCCACACCCACGGCGGGCAGCTGTGGCCCTTCGACTACGCCATCCGGCTGGACCAGCCGGTGGTCGAGGGGCACGCGCGGTTCGGGGACACCCAGCTGTACGTGACCACCGGCGCCGGCTACTGGGGCCCGCCGATGCGGATCGGGGCGCGGCCGGAGGTCGCCGTGGTGGAGCTGCGGTCCCCGGGCGCCTGAGCGCGCCTCACAGCCGGCGCAGCGTCGCGAGCACGTCCTCGGTGACCTCCTCCAGCTCCCTGCGCCCGTCGGACTCCGCCCAGTGCACGAGGATCTGGGTGTAGGCCGACAGCAGCAGGGTCACCGCCAGCTGGGCGGCGAGCTCGGTGCCCTGCTCGGGCAGCGCGTCGACGACCAGCCCGGCGGTCGCCCGCTCGTACTCGGCGGCGCGGTTGCGCAGGCCCGGCGTGGACACCACGATCCGCCACCGGTCCAGCAGCTCCTCGCGCTCCGGCCCCTGGAACGCGGACAGCCACGCGCGCATGGCACCGCGGATGCGGTCGACGACCGGCTGCTCGGCGGGCTGCCCGGCCAGCACCGCGTCGATCTCCTCGCGCCGCGGCAGCGGCAGCACGATCTGCTCCTTGCTCGGGAAGTGCGCGTAGAACGTCGGCACCGAGATCCCCGCGGCGGTGGCGATGTCGCCGACGCTGACGTGCTCGTAGCCGCGCTGCCGGAACAGGTCCATGGCCTGGAGGTAGATCCGCCGGCGGGTGTCCGCGCGGCGGCGGTTCGATGGCTCCCGCGACACGGGGCTCAAGATGTCACGTCCGCAGGTCAGGTGGCAGGCGGACCTCCCCCGGGGTTGCACCCGCCAACCGACCGGTGAGACGACATGACGTCGAGACGTCTACCTGTCCAGTACCTTCGGGTGGTGAGCAGCGCCGTGTCGGGACCGAAGTACCTGTCGGTCCGGGAGCACCTGCGCCGCCGCGTCTCCGCCCTCCCGGAGCACACGCTCCTGCCGCCCGAGCCGGTGCTCTGCGCCGAGTACGGCGTCAGCCGGATCACCCTGCGGCGGGCGGTCGACGGGCTGGTCGCCGACGGGCACCTCGTGCGGGAGCAGGGCCGGGGCACCTACGTCACCCGGCCGGCGATCCGGCACGAGTACCGCGAGAGCTTCGTGCACCGGATTGCCGGCTGGAGCTCGGTGATGTCCGAGCAGGGGGCCCAGGTCGGGGTCACCGTGCTCAGCCAGCGGGTCGGGCCGGCGCCGGTGCCCGTGGCCACCGAGCTCGGCGTGGAGGTCGCCTCCGACGTCGTCGAGCTGGTCCGGCTGCGCAGCGTGGACGGCGTCCCCAACCACGTGGCGCACAGCTTCCTGCCGGCCGACCGGTACCCGCGGGCCGCGGAGGCGGACTTCAGCTCCGGCTCGCTGTACGACTTCCTCCGCCGCGAGTACGCCGCCGACCTGGCGCACGCCCGGATCGTCGTCGACGTCGGCACGGCCGGCGCCGACGAGGCCGAGCTGCTCGACGTGGTCGCCGGCTCCCCGCTGCTCGTCGTCCGCACGACGGTGCGCGACACCGGTGGCCGGCCGCTGGTGCACAGCTTCTCCCGGCTGCGCCCGGACGTCAGCCAGGTGGAGTTCGAGGTCTCCGTGGGCGGCGGCCAGTGACCGCCGGCGCGCTCCCGGAGGGCACCACGGCGACCGGCAGCCGGGTGGTCGCCGAGCCGCGCGCCCGGGTGTGGCAGGCCCTGGCCGTGCTCGCGCCGTACTGCGCGGTCTGCGACGTCTCCTACGTCGTCGAGGGCGGCCGGGCGCCGGGTCGCGGCACCCGCTTCGTCTGCGTCCCCGGCCGGCTGGACGGGACGCCGCCCGCGGGGGCGCCGCAGGGCGAGATCACGGAGTGGCAGCCACGCCGGAGCGTGACCACGCGCCTGGACCTCACCCCCGAGGTGTGGACGACGCGCGTCGACCTCGCCGACGACGACGGCGGCACACGGGTGACCGTCACCGTCACCCAGCAGCCGCGCACGTCGCCGCGGCTGATCGCCCGGTTGCAGCGCGGGAGCATGAAGCGGCTGGTCCAGCGCATGGTCGACGGCGAGCTCGACAAGCTCCCCGAGCACCTCGCCCAGCTCGACCAGGGCTGACCGGTTCCCCTGGTCGGGCGACCCGGTGCATCACCGAGGGCCGACACGGGTAGTGACCGTCCACCAGGCGCCCGAGCGGGGGTGAGGGCGCCGACGGTGCACCCGACGCGGTGCCCCCGGCTCCCGCCGGACCGGGCCCCCGTCGACCTGACGAAGGAGAACGCTGTGTTCCAGATCATCGGTCTGATCGTGGTCGGCCTCATCATCGGCGCTCTCGCCCGGCTCATCCTCCCGGGCAAGCAGAACATCAGCATCGTGATGACGCTGGTCCTCGGTGTCGTCGGCGCCATCATCGGCGGCCTGATCGCCCAATGGCTGGGCATCGGCGAGATCACCGAGCTCAACGTCGGTGGCTTCCTCCTCGCCCTGGTCGCGGCGATCCTGCTGGTCGGTCTGTACGCCGGTGTGGCCGGTCGCGGCCACCGCGCCGTCCGCCACTGACCCCCGGACGCCGGGGGACGCGGCCGGGCCTCAGAGCTCGACGGCGTCCCCCGGCGTCAGCCGGCTGTAGGGCGTGGGGGTCCCCGGGCCCTTCTCGCCGAGCAGCCCGGCCACGATGCCCAGCCCGGTGTCGTTGAGCAGCCCGTCGTGCACCGCGAACGCCTGGTCGGCGTCGACCGCGCGCACGTAGTCGATCACCTCGGACAGCTTCGACCACGGCGCGTGCACCGGCAGGAGCAGCGTCGACACCGGCTCGCCCGGCACGGTCAGCGCGTCGCCGGGGTGGAACACCGTTCCCCCGATCAGGAACCCGACGTTCGGGATCCGGGGGATGTCGGGGTGGATCTCCGCGTGCAGCTCCCCGTGGACCGTGACGTCGAAGCCGGCCACGCTCACCGCGTCCCCGTCGCCGACCACGTGCACCCGCCCGCCCAGCCCCTCGAGCTGGGCGGCCACCGAGCCGTTGGTCCACACCTCGAGCGCCGGGTCGGCGTCCATCGCCGCCCGCAGCGGCCCGGGCACGAAGTGGTCGACGTGCTCGTGCGTGATGAGCACCGCGCTCGCGCCCTGCAGCACCCCGGGGTCGGTGAAGGCCCCCGGGTCGAGCACGAGTCGGCGGTCCCCGTCGGCCACGACGACGCAGGCGTGGCCGTGCTTGGTCAGCTCCATGCCTCGCATCCTGCCCCGGGCCCCGGCTTCCTGCTCCGCCGCCCGCGGGGATGGCCGGGGTCCCCCGGAAGGGGGAGGAGGGGCCGCGCACCCGTAACCCCGGCGGCCTCGCGGGTCGACCTTGTCCCCATGAGCGCACCGACGGTCACCGCCCCCCAGGCCACCGCCCCGGGCACCACCTACACCGCGGCCCGCAGCCGCGCGCACGGCCCGACGGCCGCCCTGTGGCACGCCGTCGAGCTGCACCGCCCGCCGGCGGAGCTGGACGGTGCCTGCGAGCTCACCGTCTGCGGGTCGCTGGCCCGCGTCACCGCCGAGCAGCCCTGGCCGGTGCCGTCCGCCGGCGACGTCTGCCCCGCCTGCACCACCCTCGCCCGCTAGCCCGGGCCCTCGTTCCCCGCTGCGGTGCTCCCGCGGCCGTCGTCAGGCGCCCTGCGCCAGCTCCGCCCGCAGCCGGGCCAGCAGGTCCGACCGCGTGCCGGCACCCAGCCGCTGGCGCATCCGCGAGACGTGGTGCTCCACGGTCTTGGCGGAGATGAACAGCGTCGTGCCGATCTCCCGGTAGGTCTGCCCGGCCACCACGAGCCGGGCCACCTCCCGTTCCCGCTCGCTGAGCTGCCCGGCCGGTGCCGTCGCGCGCTCGGCGGGTGCCGCCGTGCCGCGCGCGGGCGCCGCCGTGCCCCGCGCCGGCGGCTCGGGCTCGGCCGTGCCCCCGGCGTCACCCGCGAGGGCGCGCGCGCAGGCCAGCAGGGTCGCGCGGGCCCGCGGGTCCGCGGTGCGCATCGCCGCCTGCCCGGCCAGCCGTGATCCGTCCCAGGCCAGGCCGACCTCGGTGAGCTGCTCGGCGGAGGCCACGACGTCGTCGGGGTCCACCGATCCGCTGAGCACGCGCAGCCAGACCCGCCCCGCGCCGGCCAGGACGGCGGCGTACGGGCTGGTGCGCGAGGCGGCCACCAGCGCCGCCGCGTGCGGCCGCAGCGCCGCCGGGTCGTCGGTCAGGATCGCCGCCTGCGCGGCGTTCCAGTGCAGCGGCGTCGCCCACAGCTGCGGCTCGCCCAGCCGGGCCAGCAGCGCCTGGGCCTCGGCCACGTGCGGTGCCAGCCGGTCGCCGTCCTCCAGCCGGGCGGCGGCCACGACCAGCTCCCCCAGGGGCAGCAGCGTGAACAGGTCGACCGGGTAGCGGACCACCGCCTCCCGCGCCGGCCCCCATACCCGCAGCAGCTCCGGGGTGTCGCTCTGCCGCCGGGCGATGCCCACCTCCAGCGCACGGAGGAACAGCTCGTCCCGCGGCTCCAGGCCGTGGTCGAGGGCCTGCTGCGCCTCGGCCATGTACTCCCGCGCCCGCCCCATGCGCCCGGCCAGCATCGCGATCCAGGCCAGCAGCAGCAGGTGCCGGGGCCGGCACGGCACCCCGCCCAGGTCGGCGGCCACCGCCCGCTGCAGCACCGACTCGGCCACGCCCAGCTCCCCGCAGTGCAGGGCGACCAGTGCGGCCACCGCCGAGGGGGTGTCGGGCAGCAGCGCCGTGCGGCCCACCGGCTCGAGCACCGCGGCGGCCCGCGTGAGCGTGGACAGCGCGGCGGTGACGTCGGCGGGGGCGTGCGGTCCGGTGTGCAGCGACTGCCGCACCCCCTGGGCCATCAGCTCCTCGCTCACCGCGAGCATGGTCGACGCGCCCCGCGCCGGAGCCTGCCGGGCCTCGTCGAGCACCGCCTCGGCCTCCTGCGGGGAGCCGGTGGCCAGCAGGGCCAGGGCCGCCGACCCCGCCCGCTCCCGCCCGGCCACCCGGTAGAGGTCGGCGGCCCGGCCGAGCAGCCCGCGCTGGGCGAGCACCGCGGCGGTGACCCCGGCGGCGCGGCCACGGTCGGGCGTGCGCTCGTCGGCCAGCGCGGCGTCGGCCCACTGCAGGGCACCGTCGAGGTCGCCGGCCAGCGCCGCGGCCTGCGCCCGGCGGGCGGACAGGCAGGCCACCGGGGCACCGGTGGACGCCGCGGCGCCCAGGAGCTCGGCGGCCAGCGCCGGGTCGGCGGCCAGCGCGGCGTCGCCGTGCCGCTCCAGCAGCGCCGCGGCGCGGGGATCCCGGACGTGCTCGGCGGCCAGCGTGCGTGCCAGGTCCACCGGCTCCTCGCCCCGCTCCAGCAGCAGACCGAGCAAGCGGCGTCGCACCCGGCGGGTCAGGTCGGCCGGGGTGGCGGCCAGCAGCACCCGCTGCACCAGCGGCACGACCGCTCCGCTGCCCAGCAGCAGGCCGGTGGAGCGGGCCTGGCCGACCAGGTCGGCGGCGTGGCCGGCCGGCACCTCCAGCAGCTCGTCGAGCACCTCGTCGTCCAGCGGTGCGCCGGCGGCGACGGCGTGCAGCAGCGCCCGGGTGTCGTCGGAGCAGGCGGCCAGCTCGGCGCTCAGCCGCTCGAGCACCTCGGTGGGGACGGTCAGCCGGCTCCCGGCCTCGCGGCGGCGGGCGGAGGCGAGCAGCGGGTGCACCAGCGCCGGGAGCCCACCGCTCTGCGTGTACACCTCGTCGACCAGCGCCGGGGTCGCGGCGTCACCGAGCCGCTGGGCGGCCCAGCTGCGCACCAGCGCGCGGTCGACGTGGCCGAGCACCACCGAGCGGCGCCGGTTGCCCATCCCCTCGACCAGCCGGGTCACCGCGGTCGGCCGCGGCCAGGGGCGGTACGCCAGGGCCACCCGCGCGCCCGGGTGGTCCAGCAGGGCGTGCACCCGGCCGGCGTCGTCGGCCGAGAGCCGGTGGGCGTCGTCCACCAGCACGGCGAACTCCGCCGTCGCCGGGGCCGCGGCCGCCTCGGCGAGCTCCAGGACGGGCAGCCCCGCCCGGCTGTAGGCGGTGGCCAGCTCGCCCAGGAGCAGCGTCTTCCCCGTGCCGCCGGGCCCCTGGACGGCCACCGGACCGGCGCCCCGCCGGGTGCCCGCGGCGATCTCCGAGCGCAGGTCACCGGCCGGCCCTGCGGCGAGCATCGTGCCCATCGCGCAGATGTCGCTGTTCACGCCGTCTCCGTGGCGGGGTCGGGGGTGGTGTCGGCCGCGGGGGTCGTCGTCTGCGGTGCCGGCTCCGGTTCCGGTTCCGGTTCCGGCTCCGGCTCGGGGGCCGGTGGCGGCTCGGTCGCCGGCGGTTCGGTGACCGGCGGCTGGGTGGCCGGGGGCTGGGTCACGGGGGGCTGGGTGGCCGGCGGCTGCGTGGTGGGGGGCTGCGTCACCGGCGGCTGGGTGACCGGGGGGTCGGTGGTGGGGGGCTGGGTGACCGGGGGCTGGCCGGCCGGGGTCTGCGGGAGCGGCGGGGCCGTGGTGCCCGGCTCCGTGGCGGCACCGAGCGCCGGCGCGGAGGTCGCCGCATCCGTCGTCGGGGCGGTCGTCGGGGCGGTCGTGCCGGCGGCCTGGGCAGCCGCGGTCGTGCCGGCGGGGCGCGCGGCCGGACCGCCCGCCGCGGCGGACGACGCGGTGCCCGGCCGGGTGCCGGTGCCCCGGTCCAGCGCGGCGACGGCGGGCACGGTGCCGCTGCCGGAGGACGCCGTGGCCAGGATGCCGACCGGGGCGGGCGCGGGCGCGGGCGCCGGCGCGCCGTCCGCAGGGGACTCGCCGGCCTCGGCGACCGGCTCGCCGGTGGGGGCGCTGGTGTCGCCGGCGCCGAGGACGGCGGCGAGCGCGGGCGGCCCGACGACGAGCGCACCGAAGAGCAGGGCGACCACGCCGATCCGAAGGACGCGCGAGCGCACCGTCGGCGGCGCGCTGTCCGGCACCGGGGTGCCCGGGCGGACCAGCGCCGGCGCGCGACGGCCGCGCCGGCGCGCCGGGCGCGGGGGAGCGGCACGGCGCCGCGCGGGCGCGGCCCCGGAGGGACGCGGGGCGGGGGGAGTGGTGGGGTCGAGGGCCACGGCAGCGGGGGCCGCGGCATCCACCTGCTCGGCGGCGAGGGCGTCCGCGGCGAGCCGGGCGGCGCCCAGGGCGACCGTCCGCGCGGGATCGGCGCCGACCAGCAGCGGGCGCCCGGTCTCGCCGGACAGCACCTCGGCGACCACCGGCGCCTGTACCGCGCCGCCGGCCAGCACGATCCCGGCCAGGTCGCCGAGCTCCACCCCGGCGGTGGCCACCGCCTCCGCCAGCACGGCGAGGGTCTCCTCGACCGGGCCGGCTACCAGCTCGTCGAGCTCCTCGCGGGTGAGACGGACCGGTCCGCATCCCGGGAGGTCGACCTCCGCGACGGTCTCGGTGGCCAGCGCCTCCTTGGCGGCGGTGCAGGCCTCCCGCAGCGCCCGGGCGGCTCCGGGGTCGACCGACAGCCCGGGCGTGCAGCGGCGCACCCAGCCGAGGACGGCGTCGTCGACGTCCCGTCCCGCCCAGGCCAGGGGCGCCGGAGGGGTGCCGACCGGCGTGGGCCCGCCCTCGGCCGGCCCCACGACGGCGGTGTCCAGCGTGGTGGCACCGAGGTCGTAGACGGCGACGGTGTCACCCTCGTCGAGGTCGCCGGTGGCCTGGTGGTGGGCGGTCGCGGCGAGCGCGGAGGAGACCAGGGAGAAGCGGGGCACCCCGGCGTCCTCGAGCGCCCGGGCCAGCACGGCCCGCCGGTGCGGGCCCCACGACGGGGGGACGGTGACGACGGTCCAGGAGTCCGGGCGCCCCTCCTGGTCCTCGGCGGCGGCGCGGACGCGGCGGACGGCGTCGGCGACCAGGGCGGCGGCGGAGACCGCGACGCCGTCCCGGTAGAGGGGGACCGGGTCCCCCACGCGCGCCGGCGCGCCGGCCGGTCCGCCGGCGTCGGCCGGTCCGAGCAGGAGCGGCTCGGCCGCTCCCCCGTCCTCGCCGTCGCGGCAGATCGCAGCGGTCACCGTCGCGTCGCCGACGTCGACGCCCAACCCGTACTCGTCGTCGTGCACAGGTCCCCCTCATCGCGGTCCCCCGGCCCCGGGGTCATAGGAGCCGTTGGGGACTCGGAAGTTAGTGGCCAGTGATGCACATGTGACGAGTCCACGGTCCCCAAGTCGCGTACAGCCGGTAAACGGGGGACGACACCCCGGATCCCCCAACGCACCGTGCTCGGCCACCCCCCAACCCGTGTCCGCGGAATGGGGGGTGGATCCCCGATGCCGGGACCGGTCCGTCCCCGGTGGACTCCTCCTCGCCAGCCGGCCGCGGTGGACGGCTCGAGACCCAGGAGTGCCTGCCATGACGACTCTCGCGAGCACGTTGCTCGACTTCATCCTCAGCCTCTTCCGCGACGAGGAGGCCGCGAAGGCCTTCGCGGAGGACCCGGAGGGCGCCCTCGCCGACGCGGGGCTGCCGGACGTGTCGCCGGCCGACGTGCACGCGATGATGCCGATGGTGGCGGACTACTCGCCGTCCCCGTACCACGGCGGTGGCCACGGCTACCACCACCCGAAGCCGGTGCAGAAGGACCACTGCGACGACGACGACTACAAGCCCGTCAAGCCGGTCGACGACTGCGACGACGACCACAAGCCCGTCGTGAAGCCGGTCGACGACTGCGACGACTACAAGCCGGCCAAGCCCGTCGACGACTGCGACGACGACAAGCCCGACCACCACCACGGGCACGGCGGCCACCACGCGCCGGCGCCGGGCGGGACGGAGACCACGGTCATCGCCCACGTGCAGAACATCCAGCACATCCACAACAACGTGACCTACGTGAACGTCGAGATCGACGCCCGCCAGGGCATCTTCTTCGAGAACGACGCGCCGGTGATCTTCGGCGACGTGGAGAAGGGCGGCATCGTCAACGACGACGGCGTCGTGGCCGGCGACGACATCAACGCCCCCGTGGCGGTGGACAACAGCACCACCACCAACTCGCACAACACCACGAACTCGAACAACACCACGGACTCGAACAACACGAACGTGGTCGTCAAGGACAACAACGTGGTGGTCGGGGACGGGCAGATCAACGAGGACTCGGTCGTCGACAACTCCTCCGACGACGACGTCATCGTCAAGGACAACAACGTGCTCGTCGGCGACAACCCGACCGTGATCGAGGACTCGATCGTCGACAACTCCACGACCGTCGTGGTCAAGGACAACAACCTGAACATCGGTGACGGCAACCAGACGGTGGTCAGCGACGAGGGCCAGATCGGTGACAGCCACGACGGCGACATCGACGTGACCGTCGACGACGTCGCGGTGGTCGGCGGCGACGGTGTGGCCAACAACGGCGACGACTCGTTCACCCAGGACAACGACTCGTTCAGCTACACCGACGAGTCGACCTACATCGACAACTCGGACCCCGGCGACGACGTCAACGTGATCGACAACGACAACAACGCCATCGACAACGACCACAGCGACGTCGAGACCGGCCCTGGCGACCAGGTCGAGATCGACGACCCGCTGGTCATCGTCGTCGAGGAGCCGGCGCTGGCCTGACCCACCCTGCTGACCCGGTCCCGCCCCTGCGCAAGGGGCGGGACCGGGTCCCTTCCTGTCTCCCGACCGATCCCGAGAGGAACCCGCCGTGACCGCACCGGGTGGACTGCTCCAGCGCGCTCTGACCCTCGCCACCGTCTGCGAACGCCCCGACCTGCAGCGGCGGCTCACCCGCGTGCAGGAGCGGATGGCCGCCCCCAGCGTCCGGGTGGTCGTCGTGGGCGAGGCCAAGCAGGGCAAGAGCTCGCTGGTCAACGCCCTGGTGGGGGCGCCGGTCTGCCCGGTGGCCGACGACGTCGCGACGACCGTCCCGACCGTCGTCCGGGCCGGTGAGGAGCCGCGGGCCACCCTGCTGGTCGGCTCCGGGACGCCGACCCGGGTACCGGTGCCCATCGAGCAGGTCGCCGCCCGCATGCTCGCGCCCGAGCAGGACGGCGTCGTGCAGGCCGAGGTGGAGCTGCCCCGCCAGCTGCTGGCCGGCGGCCTGGAGCTCGTCGACACCGCCGGGGTCGGCGGCGTGGGCATGAGCGCGGCGGCCACGACCATCGACCTGATCCCCAGCGCCGCCGCCGTCCTCATGGTGTCCGACGGCAGCCAGGAGTTCACGGGGCCGGAGATGGAGTTCCTGCAGCAGGCCGCGGCGCTCTGCCCGAACGTGGTGTGCGTGATCACCAAGACCGACGCCGTGCCGCACTGGCGCCGGATCGTCGAGCTGGACCGGGCCCACCTGGCCGCCGCGGGCCTGGACGCGCCGGTGTTCGCCGTGTCGTCGACCCTGGCCATGCACGGCCTGCAGCTGCGCGACCGCGAGGTCTACGAGGAGTCCGGCATCGGGGCGCTGTCGGTGCACCTGCGCGAGGAGGTGCTGGCCCGGGCCGACGCGCTGGCCCAGCGGTCGCTGGCGCACGACCTCGCGTCGGTGACCGAGCACCTCTCGCTCGCCGTGCGGGCGGAGCTGCGCAGCCTGGAGGACCCGGCCGGCCGCGAGGAGCTGCTGCGCGAGCTCGAGCAGGCCCGGGTGGCGCTGGACGAGCTGCGCCGGCGGTCCTCGCGCTGGCAGACCGTCCTCGCCGACGGCGTCACCGACCTCATGTCCGACATCGACCACGACCTCCGAGACCGGTCGCGGGTGGTCACCCGCGAGGCGGAGGAGGCCATCGACGCCCAGGACCCCGGTCCGGTGTGGGCCGAGCTCGCCGAGTGGCTGGACCAGCGGATCGGCAACGCCGTCGCCGACAGCTTCGTGTGGGCCGAGCAGCGCTCGCAGTACCTCGCCGACCAGGTGATCAGCCAGTTCCAGGCCGACAGCGGCACCGCGCTGCCCGAGCTCACCGTCGGCAGCGCGGCCGAGGCGCTGGACACGCTCGTCGACCTGCCCGCGCTCGACAGCGGCTGGCTGCCCCTGCGCGAGCGGCTGTTCATCGGCCTGCGCGGCTCCTACACCGGCGTCCTCATGACCGGTCTGGTCACGAGCCTCGCCGGCCTGGCGATCATCAACCCGTTCTCGCTGGCCGCCGGCGTGCTCATGGGCCGCAAGGCCTACCGGGACGACAAGACCGCCCGCCGCCAGCGCCGGCAGGCCGAGGCCAAGGCGGTCGTCCGGCGGCACCTCGACGAGGTGGTGTTCCAGGTGGGCAAGCAGCTCAAGGACCGGTTGCGCACGGTGCAGAGGACGCTGCGCGACCTGATCACCGACACCGTCGACGAGATGGCGGAGTCGCTGGCCGACGCGGTCAAGGCCGCGCAGCGCTCCAGCAAGGCGGCGACCACCGAGCGCGACACCCGGATCCGGGCGCTGCGCACCCAGCTCGACCAGCTCGACCGGCTGGCCCGCGACGTGCGCGCCCTGCCCGGCGCCCGGGTGGCCGCGTGAGCGCCCCGGCGCAGGTGACCCGGCCGGGCGTGACCGTCGAGGACGCCGCCGCGCTCCTGGACGACGCCGTCGAGGCCTACCGCGACGACCGGCCGGAGACCGCCGCGCGGCTGCAGGCCGCCCGCGACCGGCTGGCCGAGCCGCTGCGGATCGCCCTGGTCGGCCGGGTCAAGGCCGGCAAGTCCACCCTGCTCAACGCCCTGGTGGGCGCCCGGCTGGCGCCCACCGACGCCGGCGAGTGCACCCGGGTGGTCACCGTCTACCGGCACGGCCGGATCCCCCGGGTCGTCCTGCACGGCCGGGACGGCGGCACCCGCGTGCTGCCGGTGCGCCGGGCCGGCGGCGGCCTGCAGCTGGACCTCGGCGGCGCCGCCCCGGAGGAGGTCGACCACCTGGTGGTGGAGTGGCCCTCCCCGGCGCTCGCCGTGGCCACCGTCGTGGACACCCCGGGCCTGGCCTCGCTCACCGCGGACGCCGGCGACCGCACCCGCGCCTTCCTGGAGGCCGGCGACGGCCTCCCCGGCGCCGACGCCGTCGTGTTCCTCACCCGGCAGCTCCAGCCCTCCGACGTCACCGCCCTGTCGGCCTTCCAGGCCGAGACGGCGGCCGCGCCCACCACGCTGACCGTGCTCAGCCGGGCCGACGAGACCGGCTCGGGCCGGCTGGACGCGCTGCACGCCGCCGAGGCCGTGGCCCGGCGGCTGTCGGCCGACCCGACGGTGCGGGCCGTCACGTCGGCGGTGCTGCCGGTGGCCGGCCTGCTCGGCCTGGCCGGGCGCACCCTGCGGCACGCCGACCTGGTGGCGCTGCGCAGCCTGGCGACGGCCGATCCGGCCGCGGTCACGGCGATGCTGCTCACCGCCGACCGGTTCACCCGGCCCGAGGCGCCGGTGCCGCTGTCGGTCGAGGTGCGGACGGCGCTGCTCGACCGGCTGGGCCTGTTCGGCATCCGGCTGTCGGTGATGCTCGTGCGGGCCGGGATCGGGGACGCCGCCGAGCTCGCCGACGAGCTGCTGCGCCGCTCCGGCGTGCCCGAGCTCGAGCGGCTGCTCGCCGTCCACTTCACCGACCGCGGCGCCCAGCTGCGCGTCGCCGCGGCCCTGCACCTGGTGTCGTCGGTGCTGGCCGAGGTGCCCGTGGCGGGCGCCGGTGAGCTCGCGGAGCGGGCCGAGCGGCTGCGGCTGGCCGCGCTGGACCTCGACGAGCTGGACCTGCTGGCCCGCGAGCGGGCCGGTACCGGGCCGCTGCCGGCGGAGCTGCGGGAGGAGGGCCGCCGGCTGCTCGGCGCCGCGGGCACCACGCCCGCCGAGCGGCTCGGCCTGCCCGCCGGCACCCCGGAGGAGGCGCTGCGCACGGCCGCCCGGGCGGCCCTGGCGCGCTGGACCGCGGCGGCGGCGGACCCGCTGGCCGAGCGGTCCGCCGCCGACGCGGCCGCGGGGGTGGTGCGGTCCTGCGAGGCCCTGGTCGCCGAGCTGGAGGGGGACTGGGAGGGCTCAGCCGGCGGGGGCGCGGAACCAGGCGCGGGCGGAGCGGGCGAGGAGCGGGACGAGGGCGAGGACGAGCAGCCCGGCTGACCCGATCAGCGCGTAGCGGTCGGCCTCCGCGCCGCCGGACACCACGCTCTGCGCGATGTCGATCACCAGCAGGGTGGGCAGGGCCGTGGCCAGCAGCACCCACCGCGCCCAGCCGCGCCCGCTCCGCACGAGCGCCGTCCACAGCGCGACCAGCCCGAGCACCAGCACGGTGCCGCCGAGCACCAGCACCATCGTCGCCCGCACGCCGTCGGCGACCACGTCGGCCGCGGCGTCCGGATCGGTCGCGGTGGCCAGCGCGGTCAGCTCCGCGGTCACCGACTCCCGGTCGAGCACCGCGGCGACCACGCCGAGCGCGCCGAGCGCGGCGGCCGCCCAGCCCAGGGCGACGGCCAGCCGGATCGCGCGTGGCCGCTCGGGTTCCGGCGGGATCACCGCGCCCGGGGCGACCAGGACGCTCGCGGTGTCCGGGCGGGGCGGCGGCGCGGCCGGACCCGTGGCCCGCGGCGGGCGCGGCGGCAGGCTCCGCTCGCCGGTGGCCCGGGCGGCGGGCGTCGTCGGTCCGTTGGTCGTGCTGGTCACGAGGTCCCCCTGTCGACGGTGGGGGGAGCGTGGCACCGGCGGGCGGTCCGGCGGCGCGGGCGGCCGCGGGGGACCGCCGCCCGCCCCGTGTCGGCACCCGCGGCGGGCGGGCGACTGCGGTCAGTGACCGGTGAACACCGGCGGACGCTTGGCCAGGAACGCCTCGACGGCCTCCCGGTGGTCGGCCGTCTGCCCTAGCGGGGTCTGCAGCCGCGCCTCGAGGGCGAGGGTCTCGGCGAGCGGATCGGTGGCCGCGGTGGCCAGCACCCGCTTGACCGCGCGGTAGGCCGCGGTGGGGCCGGAGGCGAGCCGGATGGCCAGCGCGGTGGCCTCCTCCAGCACGCGGTCGGCCTCGACCACGCGGTGCACGAGCCCCCACTGCGCGGCCGTCTCGGCGGGGAACGGCTCGGCCAGCAGCAGCAGCTCGGTGGCGCGCGAGCCGCCCACGCAGTGCACCAGCCGGGAGGCCAGCGCGGAGTCCGACGACAGGCCGATGCCGGTGAACGCGGTCGTGAACTTCGCGCCGGCGGCGGCGATCCGCAGGTCGCCGCCCATCGCCAGGCCGAGCCCCGCGCCGGCGCACGCGCCGTTGATGCCCACGACGACCGGCACGGGCACCGCCGCGAGCGCCAGGACCATCGGGTTGTACTCGTCCTCGACGATCGACAGCGACCGCGGCGCGCCGCCGCGCAGCTGCCCGACGTGCTCGGCGAGGTCCTGGCCGACGCAGAACGCCCGGCCGGTGCCGGTCAGCAGCACCGCGCGCACCGAGGCGTCGGCGGCGACGTCGGTGAGGGCGGCGGTGAGGTCGCGGCGCAGCGCGGTGGACAGGGCCGGGCGCTGCAGGGTCAGGGTTGCGACGCCGCCGGCGTCGTCCCGGGTCACCGTGTCCGACACCGTCGTCGTGCCTCCCGTGGTCGCTCAGTCGTAGGTGTGGAAGCCCCGGCCGGTCTTGCGGCCCAGCTCCCCGGCGGCCACCTTGTCACGCAGCAGCTGCGGGGGAGCGAAGCGCTCCCCGAGCGTGCGGTGCAGGTACTCGGCGATGGCCAGCCGCACGTCCAGGCCGACGAGGTCGGTCGAGCGCAGCGGGCCCATCGGATGCCGGTAGCCCAGCTCCATCGCCGCGTCGATCGCCTCGGCGTCGGCCACCCCCTCCTCGAGCATGCGGATCGCCTCCAGCCCGAGCAGCACGCCCAGCCGCGAGCTGGCGAACCCCGGGGAGTCCCGGACGACGACGTCGGCCTTGCCGAGCGCGCGCACCCACCCGCGGGCGGCGCCGACCACCTCCGGCGCGGTCTCCGCGGCGACGACCACCTCCACCAGCCGCGAGGCCGGCACGGGGTTGAAGAAGTGCAGGCCCAGGAAGCGCGCGGGGCGGCGGAGGGTCGCGGCCAGTTCCGTCACGGACAGCGAGGAGGTGTTGGTCGCCAGGACGGCGTCGTCGGCCACCGCGGCCTCCGCGGCGGCGAGCACGGATGCCTTGACGGCGGGGTCCTCGGGCACCGCCTCGACGACCAGGCCGGTGCCGGCGGGCAGCGCGCCGGGCCGCTCCACCACGGTCAGCCGTGTGCGCACCGCGGCGGGGTCGCCGGCCAGGCTGCCGCGGCGGACGGCCTCGGCCAGCCCGCGCTCCACCCGGGCGACCGCCGCGCGGGCCGCCTCCTCGCCCGCCTCGGCCACCGCCACGTGGCAGCCTGCGGTGAGGAAGACGGTGGCGATGCCCGCGCCCATGCGCCCGCCGCCGAGGACGCCGATCCGTTCGGGGAGCTCCACCCGGCCACCCTGCCACGTCGGTCCGGCAGCCCGGAGCTGGAACAGTGCCGATCCGACGACGGTTGGACAGGGCACGACAGGCGCCCGGTCGTCGCCGACCACCCGGCTCACCGAAGGAAGGCATGCCCGAGCACAGCCCTGACGAGGCAACCACGCCCCGACCGCCGGCGGGGGTGTCCCGCCGGCGGCTGCTCGGCCTCTTCGGCGCCGGCACCGCCGGCGTGCTCGCGGCCGGCGCCGCCGGCGGGGTGATCGGCCGGGCGACCGCGGACGAGCCCGCCGCGCCCGCGGGCGCGGCCGCGGCCACCGACGCGGTGGCCTTCAGCGGCGAGCACCAGGCCGGCATCGTCACGCCCGCGCAGGACCGCCTGCACTTCGTCGCCTTCGACGTCGTCACCGACGACCGCGACGAACTGGTCGCCATGCTGCAGGCCTGGACGGCGGCGGCGCGGCGGATGACCGCCGGGCAGGACGCCGGACCGGTCGGCGCGGTCGGCGGCGGGCGGTACGACGTCCCCGACGACACCGGCGAGGCGATGGACCTCCCGCCGTCCGGGCTCACCCTGACCGTCGGCTTCGGCCCCACGCTGTTCACCACCGCCGAGGGCGTCGACCGCTTCGGGCTGGCCGCCCGGCGCCCGGCGCCGCTGGTGGAGCTGCCGCTGTTCCCGGGGGACGAGATCGACCCCGCGATCAGCGGTGGCGACCTGTGCGTGCAGGCCTGCGCCAACGACCCCCAGGTCGCCGTGCACGCCGTCCGCAACCTGGTGCGGCTCGGCGCAGGGGTGGTCAGGGTCCGCTGGTCGCAGCTCGGCTTCGGCCGCACCTCCTCCACCAGCACCGGGCAGGCCACGCCGCGCAACCTGTTCGGCTTCAAGGACGGCACCGACAACCTCAAGGCCGAGAACACCAGCACGCTGGACCGCTTCGTCTGGGTCGGCGACGACGACGTCACCGGGAGCGGGGCCGACTGGCTGGCCGGCGGCTCCTACCTGGTCACCCGCCGGATCCGGATGCTCGTCGAGCCCTGGGACGCCTCGTCGCTGGCCGAGCAGGAGCAGACGATCGGCCGCACCAAGGGCACCGGCGCCCCGCTCGGCCAGCGGGAGGAGTTCGACCCGGTCGACTTCACCGCGCAGGTCGACGGCGCGTCCGCCATCCCGGAGACCAGCCACCTCTTCCTCTCCCACCCGGCCCACGCCGGGACGGCGATCCTCCGGCGCGGCTACAGCTTCGTCGACGGCACCGACGGCCTCGGCCGGCTCGACGCCGGGCTGTTCTTCATCGCCTTCCAGCGGAACCCGGAGACCGGGTTCGTCCAGATCCAGCGCAACCTGCGCGCCGACGCCATGAACGCGTTCATCCGGCACACCTCGTCGGCGGTCTTCGCCTGCCCGCCCGGCGTGCGGGACGACGACGACTGGTGGGGCCGGGCGCTGTTCACCGGCTGATCCGGCCGTTCACCCCGTCGGGTGATCGTGACCGGCGGCCACGCCGGGTTCCGGCCGGACCGCACGGAGAGTGATCGTTTTCCGGGCTCCGGCGTGGCAGGCTGCCCGCACCGCCTGCGCGCAGCACGAGGGGCCCCGCCCCGCGTGCCGGTCCGGGCGGCCCGCGACAGGGGGGAGACCTGGAGGGCGACGGTGAGCACACCCCGGCGACGGCTGCTCGCCGACCGGTACGAGCTGGTGGGCCTCGTCGCCGCCGACGCCCGCGGGCAGGTGTGGTCGGCCCGCGACGTCCTCCTCGGCCGCTCCGTCGCCGTCGAGCTGCACCGCGGCGCGGCGCCGGACCCCGCCGCGGCCGCCGTCCCCACCCATCCGCACGTGACGCCGACCTCCGACGTCGGCGTCGAGCGCGACGGCGCCCGGCTGACCTGGCTGGTGCGCGAGGCCGGTGGCGAGCCGCTGTCCGCCGTGCTGGCCCGCGAGGGCGCGCTGCCCTCCGACCGGACGCTGGAGCTGCTGGCGCAGGCCGCCGACGGGCTGGCCGCCGTGCACGCCGCGGGGGCGGTGCACGGAGCGCTGCGTCCCGGCTCGCTGCTGCTGGCCGACGACGGCACGGTCCGGGTCTCGGGCTTCGGCCTGGCTCCCGACGAGCACCCGCCCACTCCTGCGGCGGACGTGCGGGCGCTGGCCGGGGTCGCCGTCCACTGCCTGGCCGGCTCCGACCTCGAGGACCTGGTCGCGCCCGGGGACTCTCCGGCCGCCGTCCCCGACCTGCCCGGCGGGCTGGCGGCGCCGGTGGCCGCGGTGCTCGCCGCGGCGCTGGACGAGGACCCGGCGGGCCGGCCGGCGGCCGCGGAGCTCCGGGACGCCGCCCGCGCCGTCCGGGCGGGCGAGGTCTGGCCCCCGCCGGCCGAGGAGCCCGTGCACGATCCCGTGCCGCTGGTGCGGGCCCGCCCGTCGCGCTGGCGCTTCGCGGTGCCGGCGGCCGCGCTGGTGGTCGGCGTCCTGGTCGGCGGGCTGGCGTCCCGCACGCCGGCCGAGCCGGTGACCGCCGCCGCGGCCGGGACGCCGGACGCGGCGGCGACGAGCGCCCCGGCCGGGACCCCCGCCGTGACCGACCCGGCGACGGACCCCGTGCCGCCGGTCGCGCCCGCGCCGGTGGGACTGGTCGCTGCCGAGTTCGTGGGCCGGCCGGCCGCCGACGTGGAGGCCGCCCTCACCGGGCTGGGGCTGGTCGTGCAGCGCACCGAGGTGACCGACGGCCAGGCGCCGGCCGGCCAGGTCGTCGCCCTCGCGCCGGAGGGGGAGCTCCCTCCGGGCACGGTCGTCACCCTCACCGTGGTCGCCGCGCCGCCCGCGCCTGCTCCCGCACCCGTCCCGGCGCCGGCGCCCGCTCCCGAGCCTCCCCCCGCTCCCGAGCCTCCGCCCGCCGCGCCCGCGCCGGTCCCCGCCCCGGCCCCGGCTCCCGCCCCGGCGCCGGCTCCCGCGCCGGTCCCCGCCCCCGTGCCGGCGCCGGAGGTGCCCACCCCGGAGACGTGGCAGCAGTGGGCCGAGGGCTGGGCCGAGCAGTGGCGGCAGGGCTGGGAGCAGTGGCGGGAGCAGGCCGGCCAGGGGCAGGGGAACGGCGGGGGGAACGGCGGGGGACAGGGCCGGGGACACGGCGGGGGACACAGCGGGGGACGCTGAGACGCGTGTGACACGTGGGACCCGGTACCGCTGCGTCCCGCGGACTGGGAGGATGTGTATCTGCGGACGGCAGTGGACACCCACCAACGGGGCACCGGCGCCTCCGGACGGTCAGGTACCGGCACCAGCCGGCGGTCGGGCGAGGGGTGAACCACGGTGGTGGAGCCGGGTCGGCGGAACCTGGGTGAGCGCTACGAGCTCGCCCAGCTGATCGCCTCCGGTGGGATGGGTCAGGTCTGGCGGGGCACCGACGTGCTGCTCGGCCGTCCGGTCGCGGTCAAGGTGCTGCGCAGCGAGTACACCGGTGACCCGACGTTCCTGGCCCGCTTCCGCGCCGAGGCCCAGCACGCGGCCGCGCTCAGCCACCCGAACATCGCCTGCGTCTTCGACTACGGCGAGGTGGTCACCGCCGAGGGCGAGACGCTGGCCTACCTGGTGATGGAGCTGGTCGACGGCGAGCCGCTGTCCGCGGTGCTGCGCCGCGAGGGCCGGCTGGACGCCACCTCGACGCTGTCGATCCTCGAGCAGACCGCCGCCGCGCTCGGCGAGGCGCACCGCTCCGGGCTGGTGCACCGCGACGTCAAGCCGGGCAACATCCTCGTCCGGCCCGACGGCAGCGTGAAGATCACCGACTTCGGCATCGCCTGGTCGGCGGGCAGCGTGCCCCTGACCCGGACCGGCCAGGTCATCGGGACGCCGCAGTACCTCTCGCCCGAGCAGGCCGAGGGCCACCTGGCGACGCCGGCCAGCGACGTCTACGCCCTCGGGCTGGTCGGCTACGAGTGCCTCACCGGCCACCCGGCGTTCGACGGCGACAACGCGGTCACCATCGCGCTCAAGCAGCTCCGGCAGGACCCCGAGCCGCTGCCGGCCGAGCTGCCCGGCGGCGTCCGCACGCTGATCCGCCGCGCGCTGGCCAAGGACCCCGCGGCCCGCATGGCCGACGGCGCCGCGTTCGTCGCCGCGATCGAGGACACCCGGGCCGGCCGGCCGCTGCCGGTCGAGGAGGCCCGGCCGACCGTCGCCGCCGCCCTCCCGGCCGCCGTCGACGCCGCCGTCCCGCCCGCGCAGCCGGCCGCCGCGCCGCGGCCGCGGCGCTCGCCACCGGTCCCCGCCCGCTCGCGGGCCAGCTCCCTGCTGGTGCCGCTGATCGCGCTGCTGCTGGGCGCGGCCGCCGCCGCGGCGGTGTTCTTCGCGCTGTCCGGGCCGTCACCGTCGCCGACCGCGCCGGCCGCGCAGACCCGCGGCTCGGAGCAGTTCGTCCTCGACGAGGCCGACTACCTCGGCCGCCCGGTCGGCGACGTCGCCACCCAGCTGTCGTCGCTGGGCCTGACGGTGCAGCGGCACGAGGACATCACCGACCGCGTCCCGGCCGGCACGGTGACCCGCGTCAGCCCCGCCGGGGAGGATCTCTCCCGCGGCGACGACGTGCACGTCTGGTTCGCGGTGGCACCGCCGGACGACGAGGACGACGACGCCCCGGTGCCCCTCCCGGCCCCCGGCACGGTCGTGGTGGAGGATCCGCGGCCCGCCGGCGAGGCGCCCGCCGCCCCGCCGACCAGCGCGCCGGTCACCACCGCGCCGGTGACCTCGGCGGCGCCGACCGGCTCGGCGTCGGACACGCCCAGCTCGGGCGGCACGACGGCGCCCTCGACGGTGACCGAGAGCCCGACCTCGTCCCCGGTGACCACCACGCCTGCGGCCCCGACCACGACGACCCCCACCGAGCCGACCACCCCCTGATCCAGCGACCCGGGTTTCCGCCCGGGGCTCACCGAGCACACCGTCCCGGTGCACCCCGTCCTCGCCGATCGCTACGAGCTGCAGGAACTGCTCGCCACCGGGGGCATGGGTCAGGTCTGGCGGGCCCGCGACCTCCGGCTGCACCGCCCGGTCGCGGTGAAGCTGCTGCGCAGCGAGTACACCGGCGACGCCACGTTCCTCGCCCGCTTCCGGGCCGAGGCGCAGCTGACCGCCCGGCTGCTGCACCGCAACATCGCGGCGCTGCACGACTACGGCGAGGTCCAGGGGCCGCAGGGGGAGACCTGCGCCTTCCTGGTCATGGAGCTCGTCGAGGGCGAGTCGCTGGCCACGCTGCTGGCCCGGGAGCGGCGGCTGCCGGCCGAGCGGGTGCTGGACCTGGTCGAGCAGACCGCGGCCGCGCTGGCCGCCGCGCACGCCGCGGGCGTCGTCCACCGGGACGTGAAGCCGGGCAACGTGCTGGTCGGGCGGGACGGCGTCGTCAAGATCACCGACTTCGGCATCGCCTGGTCGGCGTCGAGCGTGCCGCTGACCCAGACCGGCCAGGTCGTGGGGACGGCGCACTACCTCTCCCCCGAGCAGGCCGGCGGCGGCAAGGCGTCGCCGGCCAGCGACGTCTACGCGCTCGGCATGGTGGCCTACGAGTGCCTCGCCGGCCGGCGGGCCTTCGACGGCGAGAGCCCGGTGCAGGTGGCGCTGCAGCAACTGCGCGACACCCCCGATCCGCTGCCCGACGACGTCCCCGAGCCGGTGCGCCGGCTGATCGCCCACGCGCTGGCCAAGGACCCGGCCGAGCGCTACGCCGACGGTGTCGCGCTGCGGGCCGCCGCCGCCGACGTGCGGGCCGGCGGCTGCCCGGAGCCGGTGGTGGCGCCCCGGACGGCGCGGATGCTGCTGCCCGGCGGCCTCGACGCGGGCCGGCGGCCGGCCCGTCGCCGGGCGACCCGGCTGCTGGTGCCCGTCGCCACGCTGCTGACCGGTGTCGGCATCGGCGTGGGCGTGGGCGTGCTGCAGCTGACCGGCGCAGCGGAGAGCCCGCCGGCGGCCGCGGCGGCCGAGGAGACCGCGGGCGGCATCCGGGTGGTCCCCGCCGACCTGGTGGGCCGGCCGGTCGACGAGGTGGAGGCCGAGCTCGCGGGGCTGGGGCTGGCGGTCGAGCGGGCGCCGGTCGCCGACGGCGCCGTCGCCCCGGGCACGGTCACCGGGGTGACCCCGGTGGGCGAGCTGCGGGTCGGTGACCGGGTGACCGTCAGCTTCGCGGTGGCGCCCGACGAGCCGGCGCCCGTGACGCCGGAGGGCGGGACGTCGTCGGTGGACACGCTGACCGTCGAGCCGGTCAGCCCGTCGTCCGGCTCCCCGGTGCCGGCGCCGGTGCCCGTGCCGGCCCCGGAACCGGTCGTGACGCCGCAGGACACCGGCGGCGCCCCCTCCGGTGGCGACGGCAGCGGGAGCGGGTCGGCGGGCGGCGGTAGCAACGGCAACGGCGTGCCGGGCAGCGGTGCGGCCAACGGCAACGGCGGCGGGAACGGGAACGGTGCCGGCAACGGCAACGGCAACGGCAACGGTGCCGCGAACGGCAACGGGCGGCCCGGCCGGGGCTGAGCCCGGCCGGGCGCGGCTCAGCGGCGGCGGGGGCCCGCGGCGATCCAGACGACGGCGCCCAGCGCGGCGAGCGCGGCGGTGAGCAGGAAACCGCGGTCGCTGTCGGCGTGCGGCAGCACCACCAGGACCCAGAACATGGCCACGCCGGTCAGGCCACCGGCGGCGATCCGCCAGGTCGGCTCCGCCGGCACCCGGACGCCCGGGATCAGCCGCGCGAGCGCGGGCACGAGCCCGGCCAGCGTCGCGAGGGTGGCGAAGCCGGACCACAGCGGGATGTCCCGCCACGCGGAGCCGCCAACCACCAGGCCGACCTGCAGCAGCAGGAGCGAGAGCGCGCCGAGGCCCAGGGGCAGCAGGGCGGCGCGGTCCAGTGGCGTGCGCTTCCGGGGCTCGGCCGGGGCGTCGGCGACGGCCGTCGGGGGCGCGGAGGTCTCGGGCGCTGCGGCCGGCGGGGGCCCGCCCGGCAGGCCCTCGACGGGGCCGGTGGGCTGCACGCCGCCGAGCAGGTCGTCGGCGAGCGGCCGTGGCTCGGCGAACGGGTGCGGGTCGGCCGTCGGCTGGTCGACGACCGCGGTCGCCCCGGCCGGTGCGGTGGCGCCGGGCAGGGGCAGCTCTCGGGTGGTGGGCCCCGTCGGGGGCGGGGGGACGGGGACGGGCGGCTGGGTCACGGCTCCTCCTCGTGCGCGCCGGCGACCGGTCGGGGAAGGACCGGTCCGGTCCTGCGACCGTAGCCGCGACGGCGGCGGCCACCCGGCAGGCCCGGTGCGCTCCGCGGGTCGCGCCGGCGGCCGCGCGCTGCCCGCCGGCGGGAGCCCGCCTAGGGTCCCAGGAGTGGCTCTCCGCGCGGGCATCGTCGTCACCGGTACCGAGGTCCTGACCGGCCGGGTGGCCGACGCCAACGGCCCCTGGCTGGCCGAGCAGCTGCGCTCGCTCGGGGTCGACGTGGGGTCCGTGGTCGTCGTCGGGGACCGGCCGGACGACCTGCGCGCCGCGCTCGGCTTCCTCGCCGGTTCCGGCGTGGCGCTGGTGATCACCTCCGGTGGGCTGGGCCCCACGGCCGACGACCTCACCGCCGAGGTGGTGGCCGACTTCCAGGGCCGGCCGACGGCGGTCGACCCGGAGCTGCAGCAGCGGGTCGGAGCCGTCGTGGAGCGGCTGATGGCCCGGCGGGGATGGCGCGCCGATCCGGAGGCGACCGCGGCCGGCGTGGCCAAGCAGGCGCGGGTGCCGGCCGGGGCGACGGTGCTGGAGCCGGTCGGGACTGCCCCGGGCCTCGTCGTGCCGCCGGCCGACGGGCGCGCGGGGCCGCCGGTGCTGGTGCTGCCGGGGCCGCCGTCGGAGCTGCAGGGGATGTGGCCGGCGGCGCTGGCCGCCGAGCCGGTGCAGCGGGCGCTGGCCGGCCGGGCGGAGCTGCGGCAGGAGACCGTGCGGTTGTGGGGGACGCTGGAGGCCCAGCTCGCCGCGACGCTGCGGGAGCACGAGCACGAGTTCGACGGGCTGGAGATCACCACCTGCCTGCGTGACGGCGAGCTGGAGATCGTCACGCGCTTCGGCGCCGAGGCCCAGCCGGCCTACGACCGGCTGGCGGCGGTGCTGGCCCGCGCGTACGGGGACACGACGTTCTCGACCGGGCCCACGCTGGACGACGTCGTCGCCAGTGCGCTGGCCGAGCGGGGGCTCACCATCGCGACCGCCGAGTCGTGCACCGGCGGGCTGCTGGCCGGGCGGCTGACCGAGCGGCCGGGCTCCTCGCAGTGGGTGCTGGGCGGGTTCTGCGCGTACGCGAACTCGGCCAAGGAGCGGCTGGTCGGGGTACCGGGCGACATGCTCGCCGAGTACGGGGCGGTGAGCCCGCAGGTGGCGCTGGCGCTGGCCGACGGGGCGCGCGAGCGGTTCGGGGCGGACGTCGGCGTGGGCATCACCGGCGTGGCCGGGCCGGGCGGCGGTGGGCCGGGCAAGCCCGTGGGGACGGTGCACCTGTGCGCCGTGGGGCCGGACGGCCAGGTGCCGAAGTCGGTGGTGCTGCCGGGCTCGCGCTCGGCGGTGCGGAAGCGGTCGGTGGCCCTCGCGATGCACATGGTGCGCCAGCTGCTGCTCGGCGGACCGCCGGCCTGATGCCGCCTCGACCCGGGAGCCCGCGATGACCACCCTGACCGTGCACGCCTCCGGTCCGATCGGGCCGCGGGAGGCGTGGCAGCGCTACGCCCGGCCCGCGCGGTGGCCGGAGTGGGCGCCGCAGATCACCGGCGTGGAGTTCCCGCTGCCGCGGCTGGCCGCGGGGGAGCGGGGCCGGGTGCGCGGGCCGGCCGGGGTGACCCTGCCGTTCGTGGTCGACGCGGTGGACGAGGCGGCCCGGCAGTGGTCGTGGACGGTGTCGCTCGGCCCGGTGCGGCTGCGCCTGCTGCACTGGGTGACCGACGGTCCGGACGGCGGCAGCACGACCGGGCTGCGGATCACCGGGCCGGCACCGCTGGTGGTCGGCTACGTGCCGCTGGCGCGGCTGGCGATCGGCCGGCTGGTGCGGCCGCTGGGCTGAGGTCTGGCCGTCCCGCCGGGCCGCTGCCGGGTCCGGGGCCGCTGTTCTCCCTTGCGGATGCTCGTGCTCTGCCCACGGGTGGGGGCAGAGCACGAGCGTGCGCGGGGCATGCCGGTGCCGCCGTCCGCACAGGTGGGCGGCGGCGGGCAGCCGGGTCAGGCGGCGGTGGCGCGGAGGGGTGCGGGGGTGAGGATTTCGCTGCCGTCGGGCCGGAGGGTGCGCCATCGGCCGTCGGGTTGCCGTTCGACGCGGAAGCCGGAGTGGACCTTGGTGTGGTGCCGCTCGCACAGCAGCGCGGAGTTGTCGAGGCTGGTGGCGCCGCCGTCGATCCAGTGCACCAGGTGGTGGACGTCGCACCAGTGGGTCGGGGCGGTGCAGCCGGCGAACACGCAGGCCCCGTCCCGCGCCTCGACCGCCCTGCGCAGGTGCGGGGGCACGACGCGGGCGGTGCGCCCGACGTCGAGCGGCTGACCGTCGGGGCCCATGACCAGGCGGGTGATCTCCCCGTCGCAGGCCAGCCACCGGGCGCGCGCGGCGGAGATGTCGGCGCCGAAGCCCATCCGCCCGGTACCCCGGGCCACCGTGGTGGAGGCGAGGTCGGACAGCGGGATCGTGGCCAGCACCTGTGGCTTGCGGGTGCGCAGCACCGGCAGCGATCCGGATGCCAGGGTGTTGTCCAGGGCCTGGACGAGGGCGTCGGCCTGCCGCTGGGCGCGGGTGCGGGTGTCGTCGGCGGGCCGGTCGGCCTGGGTGTGGGCCTCGATCGCGGTCTGCAGCTTCTCCCCGGCCACGGGATCGAGCAGGCCGCGGATCGACAGGGTGCCGTCACCGTTCCTGGTCAGGTGCAGCTCGCGCAGCTCCGTGGGGTCCGGTTCCGGGCCGTCGGGATCGAGGTTGTCGACGTACTTCTTGACCACCTGCACCAGGTCCTCCACCGGCTGGTCGATGGCCACCTGGGTGAGCACCGCGTCGATCACCGCCAGATCCACGCCCTGGGCTGCCGCGGCCGCGAGCCGGGCCGGGGTTACGGCATCGGCCGCGATGTGCACCTGCTGCGCACTCACCAACCCGGCCGCGAACGCCTCCGCGAGCGCCGGCAGGTGCTCCAGCGCCCGGCCGTTGCGCACCAGCCGCACCGCCTCGGACCCCGCCATCCGGCAGTGCCCCTTCAACCACGACGCCATCGCCTTCAGCCCGTCGCGCTCGGCCGCCTGAGCCAGCTCTGCCGCCCGCACCTGACGGGTCAGCGCGGCGTCCCGCCGGTTGCGCTCCGCGACACCGGCAGCGATCGCGTCGAGGACATCGCCCCCCGGATCAACTGTCGAACACATGTACGGAGTCTAGCGGAGCGCGGGGTGCGCGGCAAGGCGAAAGCCCAGGTCAGACCCGAAACGCGGTGTTCTTCAGACTCGTGCTCTGCCCACCACGGTGGGCAGAGCACGAGCTCCTGCAGGCGTGGGTCCTCGCCCCCCGAGCCTCACCGCCGGTCACCCACCTCCGGCACCACTCCGGCGACCTCGTCCCTCGGCGTCCACCCGTTCACCATCCCGTCGTCCCCGGCCACGAGCACCCGGCTGGCGGCGTCCTCGTCGACGATCCGGTGCAGCCACCAGCGCCGCCCCACCCGGACGACGTCCCGATCGCGACGAACCAGTCGGTGGCCGCTGTGGAGCGGAGCCGGCTCGCGACGGCGGCCATGGTGCGCTGGGAAGCCAGCCGCGACAAGAGCACCCGCACGCGTCCGGCACGCCGTTCCACGTGGAACCCCTCGTCGTACGGTGCCGCCATGAGCGTCACCCACGAGGTCACCAACCAGGCGCCGCCGCTCGTCGGGCACGACCCCATCGCCGGGGACGCCGCACTCCGCGAGGCCTGCCTGCGGCACGCCGACCAGGCGGCGCTGGACTCCCTGGCCGACCTCGGGGCGCTGGCGGGCAGCGAGCAGGCGCGGGAGTGGGGCCGCCTGGCGAACGAGAACCCGCCGGTGCTGCGCACCCACGACCGCTACGGGCACCGGATCGACGAGGTCGAGTTCCACCCCGCCTGGCACGACCTCATGCGCACCGCCTTCGCCCACGGCCTCGCCGGGGCGCCGTGGGCCGACCCGGGCCCGCACGCGCACGTCCGGCGCGCGGTCGGCTACCTCGGCTGGACGCAGGTCGAGATGGGCCACGGCTGCCCGGTGACCATGACCTACGCCGCCGTCCCGGCCCTGCGCCGCGCTCCGGAGCTCGCTGCCCGCTACGAGCCCGGCCTGACCGGCCGCGGGTACGCCTTCGGCCTGACCGACCCGCTGGCCAAGCCCGGACTGGTCGCCGGCATGGGCATGACCGAGAAGCAGGGCGGGTCCGACGTCCGCGCCAACACCACCCGCGCGGTCGCGAACGCCGACGGCACCTACGCCCTCTCCGGGCACAAGTGGTTCACCAGCGCCCCGATGAGCGACCTGTTCCTGGTCCTCGCCCAGCTCGACGAGGGCGTCTCCTGCTTCCTCGTGCCGCGGGTGCTGCCCGACGGCGGCCGCAACGTCCTGCGGCTCCAGCGGCTCAAGGACAAGCTCGGCGACCGGTCCAACGCCTCCAGCGAGATCGAGTTCGCCGGGACGACGGGCTGGCTGGTCGGCGATCCCGGCCGCGGCGTCCCGACGATCATCGAGATGGTCAACACCACGCGGCTGGACTGCGTGCTCGGCTCCAGCGCGACGATCCGGGCGGCGCTCACCCAGGCGGTGCACCACGCCCGCCACCGCAGCGCCTTCGGCGCCCGCCTGGTCGACCAGCCGCTCATGCAGAACGTCCTGGCCGACCTCGCCGTGGAGAGCGAGGCGGCCACCGCGCTCGCCGTCCGCCTGGCCGCCGCCGTGGACGGCGGGGAGTCGGCCTTCCTGCGGCTGGCCGGCGCCGCCGCCAAGTTCTGGATCTGCAAGCGGACGCCGGGCGTCGTCGCCGAGGCCCTCGAGGTGCTCGGCGGCAACGGCTACGTCGAGGAGTCGGGGATGCCGCGGCTCTACCGGCAGGCGCCGCTGAACAGCATCTGGGAGGGCTCGGGCAACGTCATCGCCCTCGACGTCCTGCGGGCCATGGGGCGCTCGTCGGAGTCGCTGGCCGCCGTCCTCGACGAGGTCGACGCCGCCCGCGGCGCCGACGCCCGCTTCGACGACGCCGTCGAGCGGCTGCAGGCCGAGCTCGGCGATCCCGACCAGCTGCCGCTGCGGGCCCGCCGGGTCGCCGGCCTGCTGGCGCTGTGCCTGCAGGGCTCGCTGCTCCTCCGGCACGCCCCCGCGGAGGTCGCCGACGCGTTCTGCGCCTCTCGCCTGGGCGGGGACTGGGGCGCCGTCCCCGGCACGCTGCCCTCCGGCACCGCGACGCGCCGCATCGTCGAGAGGGCGGCCGTCTCGGCTGCCTGAGGAACCCGGCGAGCCACTACTCTCGGAGGTGCGTCGGACTCCGTGCCGTCGTCCGGGGGGAGCCGTCGGCCGCTTCCCGCTGGTCACGGGGAAGGCGCTCCGCAGGGGGAGAGAGAGCGGGCTGGTGCAGCACCACGAGCACGGGGCAGGCGCTGCCCTACCCGATCTTCTGGCGACCGTGCCGGACGCCGTCTTCCACCTCGACCGCGACTGGCGGATCACCTACCTGAACGCCGCGGTGGAGGAGCTGATCCGCCGCCGGGCGGAGGACCTCCTCGGCCAGGACCTCTTCCTGGCGTTCCCCGCGCTGCGCGACTCCGCCCTGGAGACGACGCTGCGCGACGTCCTCGCCGACGGCGAGGCCCGCATGGTCGAGTTCCGCTACGACCCGGTCGACCGCTGGTTCGAGGTCCGGGCCTTCGCCGACAGCCTCGGCCTGGCGGTGTTCCTCCGCGACGTCGACGCCGAGCGGCGGGCCCGCGTCGAGCAGGCCGAGGAGATCTCCCAGCTCACCGCGGTCCTCGACGCGCTGCCCTCGCCGACGGTGCTGCTGGACGCCGTCGGCCGCATCGTCACCGTCAACCGGATGTGGACCGACATCGGCGAGCACGCCCGCACCGTCGGCCTGCGGCCGATCGAGGTGGGCGACGACTACCTGGCCGGCCTGGCGCAGGCGATGCGCCCCGAGGACCTGCTGACCATCAGCAGCGGCCTGCGCGCGCTCACCCAGCACCCGGACGGCGGTCCCCGGGCCACCTTCGCCCACGACTACCCGTACCCGGTGGGCGACGACGTCCTCTGGTACCGGCTGCAGGCCGCCCGGGTCGACGACACCACCCAGCTGGTCGTCACGCACACCGACATCAGCGCCCGCGTCCGCGACCAGGAGGCGCTGGCCTGGCAGGCCGCCCACGACGACCTCACCGGGCTGCCCAACCGCGCCCGGCTGCTGGAGCTGATCGGCGAGGGCCTGGCGGACGACCCGGTCCGGACGTCGCTGCTCTTCCTCGACCTCGACGGCTTCAAGACCGTGAACGACTCCTTGGGGCACGCCGTCGGCGACGAGCTGCTCCGCCAGGTCGGGCAGCGCCTGGCCCGCCAGGTCCGCCCGAGCGACGCCGTGGGCCGGCTCGGCGGCGACCAGTTCCTCGTGCTGGCCCGCGGCTGCGACCTCTCCGAGGCCGCCGCGCTGGCCTTCCGCCTGCAGAGCTCGTTCACCGAGCCGTTCACCGCCGAGGGCATCTCGGTGCCCCTGTCGGCCAGCATCGGCGTGGCGGTCGGCACGCCCGGCCTGCGCCAGGCCCACCAGCTGCTCAGCGACGCCGACGCCGCGGCCTACGCGGCCAAGGGCTCCGGCCGCGACCGCGTGCACCTGTTCTCCCCGGGCCTGCGCGACGCCGCGCGGTGGCGGCTGGAGGTGGCCAGCGCGCTGCGCGACGGCGCGCTCGACCAGTTCGTCGTCCACTACCAGCCGGTGGTCCGCGTCGACACCGGCGAGGTGGACGGCGTCGAGGCCCTGCTCCGCTGGCAGCACCCCGAGCGCGGGCTGCTCACCCCCGACTCCTTCCTCGCCGTGGCCGAGGAGACCGGGCAGCTGATCCCGATCACCCGCTGGCTGCTGGGGGAGACCACCCGGCAGGCGGCCTCGTGGGCCGAGCAGGGCCTGCCGCTGCGGATGTCGGTCAACATCAGCGCCCGCCACTTCTCCGCCGAGACGCTGGTCCGCGACGTGCGGCTCGCGCTGCGGGAGTCCGGACTGGCCCCCGAGCAGCTGGTGCTGGAGCTGACCGAGACCAGCGTCGCCGAGGACCCGACCCGCGCCGAGGACCAGCTGACCGTGCTGCGGGGCTTCGGCGTCCGGGTGGCCATCGACGACTTCGGCACCGGCTGGTCCTCCCTGGCCCAGCTCATGGCGCTGCCGGTGGGCACGCTCAAGATCGACCGCTCGCTGCTGACCGCGGCCCAGCGGCTGGCCGCCGGCGGCACCGGCGCCGTCCTCGCCGCGATCGTGGCGCTCACCCGCACCCTGGGCATCCGCTCGGTCGCCGAGGGCGTGGAGACCGCCGAGCACCTGAGGATGGTCCGCGAGGCCGGCTGCGACCTGGCCCAGGGCTACCTGCTCGCCCGGCCGATGCCGGCCGCCGAGGTGACCGACTGGGCGCGGCGGGTGCGCGCGGCCGGCGGCGACTCGTGCGCCCTCGCCCTCGGCGGAACGCGCTGAGCCGTCCCCGATCCCGGCGGCGGGCCAGCGCCCCGGCCGGGCCGCCCCCGCAGCCGACCGGGCAGACTGCCCCCGTGACCGACACGTTCGAGCCGGTGTACGCACCCGTGGACGACGAGCTCCAGGAGGGCCGGGACCGGCCGGCGCTCGACCTGCTCATCTGGGACGCCCCGAACATCGACATGACTCTGTCGACGGTCATCGGGGCCCGGCCCACCGCCGCCTCCCGGCCGCGCTTCGACGCGATCGCCGCCTGGTTCGTGGAGGGTGCCGGCGATCCGAACGCGCCGGACGCCCCGGAGGTCGAGGCCTGCGTCTTCGCCAACATCCCGCCGGTGGTCGGCTCGCTGCAGCGCTGGGTGGAGGCGCTGCGCAGCTTCGGGTTCGCCGTCTTCGCCCGGCCCAAGGCTCAGCCCGACGACGACATCGACCAGGACATGCTCGACCACATCTCGGTGCGGTCGCACAGCCACCGGCTGCGCCGGCTGGTCGTCTTCTCCGGCGACGGGCGCAACTTCGCCGAGCCGCTGGAGGAGCTGGCCCGCGCCGGCACGCAGGTCGTCGTCGTCGCCTTCAGCGAGGTCGCCGGCTACGCCATCGGCTCCGACCTGCTGGAGTTCATCGACATCGAGGACGTCCCCGGGGCGTTCGCCGTGCCGCTGGACCGCGTCCGCCTGGACGCCCTGCCGCCGGACGGCGCCTGGCTGCGGCCGACCAAGAGCCTGCGCGAGTTCGTCAGCAGCTGGACCGCCCGCCGCGGGGGGTGACCGCCCTCACCCTCCGGGGTGGGGCGCGGAGTCCCTCCTCAGGCACCGGGGCGGGCATGCCGATCTGATGGCGTGCCCGCCGGAGAGCCCGCCGCCGCCGACGACCCCTCCGTCGTCGACGACCTGCTGCGCCGCCGGCGGACCTCCGGGCTGGTGGTCGGCGCCGTCGCGGTCGTGCTGCTGCCGGCCTGGTCGCTCCTCGACCTCTACCTGGAGCCGGACCTGGCCGCGGGCTTCATCGCCGTCCGCTTCGCCTCCCTGGCGCCCATGCTGGTCCTCCTCTGGCTGCTCTGGCGCCGCCCGCCCGGCCACGGTGCCCCCGAGGTGCTCACCCTCGGCATCCTGGCCGTCGTTCAGATCGACATCTGCTGGATGGTGGCGCAGGTCGACAACACCGAGTCCTACGCCTCCGGCCTGTCCCTGGCCGCCTACGGCTGCGGAGGCGTCCTCGCCGGACCGCCGCGCTGGACGGCCGGCCTGCTCGGCATCACCTGGACCGGCCTCGGCGCAGCCCTGCTGTTCGCGCCCCGCGAGATTCCGGACATCGACGTGGCCGCGGTGGTCTTCTACCTGGCCAGCGCGACCGTCGTGGCACTGGTCATCCACGCCCGCCGGCACCGGCTGGTGCTGGACGACATGCGCAGCCGCGTGGCGCTGGAGCGCGAGCAGGAGCGGACCCGCGCGCTGCTCGACCGGCTGGACCGGCTGAGCCACGAGGACCCGCTCACCGGCCTGGCCAACCGCCGCCGCTGGGACGCCGAGCTCGCCACCGCCTGCGCCGAGGTCCGCGCGTCCGGTGGCCCGGTGGCCGTCCTCCTGGTCGACCTCGACCGGTTCAAGCAGGTCAACGACCGGCACGGGCACGCCGGCGGGGACGCCGCCCTGTGCGCGGTCGCCACGCTGCTGCGCACCGCCGTCCGCGGGGGCGACCTGGTCGCCCGCCTCGGCGGCGACGAGCTGGCCGTGCTGATGCCCGGTGCCGACGGCGCCCGTGCCGTCGCCCTCGCCGAGCAGCTGCGGCGGCAGGCCACGACGCTGTGCCCGGAGAGCCTCGCCCCCGGCGAGGTGACGCTGTCGATCGGCGTCGCCGCGCTGCGCGGCGACGAGCTCGCCCCGTCCGCGCTGATGGCCCGGGCCGACGAGCGGCTGTACGAGGCCAAGCGCACCCGCAACGCCGTCGGCGGGCCCCTGCCGGCCGGGGTGCCCGCCCCGCGGGGGTGAGCACCCGGCGGGCTCCCCCCTCGGGGTGGGTCCTCCGGTGCGGCGGGGCTGCGCCCACCGCCCCCCGGGTACCGTCGACCGGTCCGGTTCCGGATACGGACGGAGCCGTCACGGAGGGGAGGACCCGATGACCGCGGCCGGTCTCGAGCACCCCGTGCGCGACGGCGAGGCGGAGGTGACCACCCTCCGCCGGGTGTCGGTCAGCGTCCGCGTGGAGGCCGGCGATCCCGCCGCGCTGGTCCTGCGGCCGTCGATCGGGGACTTCGTCAGCGGCGAGGTCGTCCGGGTCGGTGAGGTCGTCGAGGTCTTCTGGCACGGCCCGGAGGGCGGCCGCGCCCTCCCCGCCGAGGTGGTGCACGTCCAGGCCGGTGCCGCGCCCCGCTGGCACCTGGCCGTCACCGGTCCGGCCGAGGACAGCCAGCGCCGCACGGCGGTCCGCGCCCGGCTCGCCCTCGAGGTCGTGGTCACGATGCGCGGCATCGACCTGGCCGGGGAGTCGGTGGACCTGAGCGAGGCGGGCCTGCGGGCCGACGTCGAGGGCTACGGAGCCGATCCCGAGCCGGGCACGACGCTGGGCGTCTCCCTCCTGCTCGAGGACGGCGCGGTGTGGACCCGCGCCGAGGTGGTGCGGGTGCAGAGCCGACACTCCCGCTGGCTGCTCTCCCTGCGCTTCGTCGACATCGCCGAGCGCGACCAGGACCGGCTGCGCCGCCGGGTCTTCCAGGCGCTGCGCGAGCAACGCGCGCGCGTCTCGCCCGACGGCGGGTAGCCGGGCCCCCGGCGGGGCAGATCCCCCGGGTGACCGCACCCGCCCGTCTCGCCGACGCCCTGCAGGCCGTCCGCGACCGGGTCGCCGACGTGCCGCTCGGCCTGGCCACCGCCGGCCGCGACGCGGCGGCCCGCGCCGCCCGGTCGGTCGTCGACCAGGTCGACGACTACCTGCTCCCCCGGCTGCGCGATCTCGACGCCCCGCTGCTGGTGGTCGTCGGCGGCTCGACGGGGGCGGGCAAGTCCACGCTGGTCAACAGCATCGTGGGCACCGCGGTGACCACCGCCGGGGTGCTGCGGCCGACGACGCGGGCCCCGGTGCTGGTCTGCGCCCGCGCCGACGCCGCGGCCTTCACCTCCGACCGGGTGCTGCCGGGGCTGGCCCGGGTCACCGGGTCCACCGGCGGTCCGGGGACGCTGCAGGTCGTCGTCCGCGACGACGTCCCGCCCGGGCTGGCGCTGCTCGACGCCCCCGACGTCGACTCGGTGGTCGAGTCCAACCGGGAGCTGGCCGGCCAGCTCCTGGCCGCCGCCGACCTGTGGGTCTTCGTCACCACCGCGGCCCGCTACGCCGACGCCGTCCCGTGGGAGCTGCTGCGCACGGCGCAGGAGCGCGGAACGGCGCTGGCCGTCGTGCTCGACCGGGTGCCCCCGGACGCCGCGGCCGAGGTGGCCGCCGACCTCGGCGCGATGCTGCAGCGCGCGGGCCTGGCCACCGCGCGCCTGGTGGTCGTGGAGGAGCGGCCGCTGGTCGACGGGATGCTCCCGGAGGAGCAGGTGGCTCCCCTGCGCGGCTGGCTCTCGGCGCTGGCCGCCGACCGGGAGCAGCGGGCCGCGGTCGTCCGGCAGACGCTCACCGGCGCGCTGGCCAGCCTCGAGGGCCGGGTGGCGGGCGTCGCCGCCGAGGTCGCCGAGCAGGACCGCGCGGGCCTCGCGTTGCGGACCGCGGCGGCCGCGGCCTACACCGACGCCTACGAGCGGATCGACGAGGGCGTGCGCAGCGGCAGCCTGCTGCGCGGGGAGGTGCTCAGCCGCTGGCAGGAGTTCGTCGGCACCGGTGAGTGGATGCGCAGCCTGCAGAGCTCCATCGGCCGGCTGCGCGACCGGGTCACCTCGGCGCTGACCGGGCGGGCCGACCCCGCCGGCGAGCTGTCCGGCGCGCTGGAGTCCAGCGTGGAGACGCTGCTGCGCGGCGAGGCCGACCGGGCCGCCGAGCGCACCGTCGTCGCCTGGCGGGCGCTGCCCGGCGGCCCGCCCCTGCTCGACCGGGACCCCGACCTCGACCGCGTCTCGGCGGACTTCCCGGAGGCGGCCGCGGCCCAGGTGCGCGACTGGCAGGGGGCGGTGCTCGACCTGGTCCGCAGCGAGGGCGGGGACCGCCGCACGCGCGCCCGGCTGCTCTCCTGGGGCGTGAACGGCGCCGGCGCCGTGGTCATGGTGGCCGTCTTCGCCTCCACCGGCGGGCTCACCGGCGGCGAGGTCGTCGTGGCCGGCGGGACGACGGCCATCGGCCAGCGGCTGCTGGAGGCGGTCTTCGGCGACGCCGCCGTCCGGACACTCGCGGACCGCGCGCGGGCCGACCTCCAGGCCCGGGTGGACCGGCTGCTGCGTTCCGAGCAGGACCGCTTCGACGCGCTGGTCGCCGACGCGGTGCCGCCGCCCGGCACGGCCGAGGGCCTGCGGGCCGCCGCGGCCGAGCTCGGTGCCGCCGTCCGGGGCGGCCGGTGAGCCGGCGGAGCCGGTCCGGGCCCGGCCTCGCCGACCGGCTCGACGCGCTGCGCGAGGCCGTCGACGCCGGCGGCGGGCGGCTGGAGCTGCCCGAGGTGGCCCGGGCCCGCGCGCTGCTGGCCAAGGCCGGTGCCCGCACCGCGCTCGGCGACGCCACGGTCGTCGCCCTGGCCGGGGCCACCGGCAGCGGCAAGAGCACGCTGTTCAACGCCCTGTCCGGCGCGGAGGTGAGCAGCCCCGGCGTCCGCCGGCCGACCACCGGCGTCGCGCACGCCACCGTCTGGGGGCCCGACGGCCAGGATCGGCTGCTGGACTGGCTGGAGGTGCCGCGCCGGCACCGGCACGACCCCGACCCGGCCCTCGACGGGCTGGTGCTGCTGGACCTCCCCGACCACGACAGCGTCCGCCTGGAGCACCGGCTGGAGGTCGACCGGCTGGTCGGCCTGGTCGACGTGCTGGTGTGGGTGCTGGATCCGGAGAAGTACGCCGACGCCGCGGTGCACGACCGCTACCTGGTGCCCCTGGCCGGGCACGCCGGCGTGCTGCTCGTCGTGCTCAACCAGGTGGACCGGCTGGACCCCGCCGCGGCCGCCGCCTGCCTGGCGGACCTGCGCGGGCTCCTGGACCGCGAGGGGCTGGCCGCGACGCCGCTGATGGCCGTTTCCGCACGGACCGGCACGGGGCTCGGCGAGCTGCGCTCGGACCTGGCCCGCCGGGTGGCGGCGCGGCGGGCGGCCACCGACCGGCTGGACGCCGACGTCCGCGCCGTGGCCGGCGAGCTCGCCGCCGCGGCCTGCCCGCCGGAGGGCGCCGCGGACGGCGGGGTGGGCCGGGCCGAGCGCGAGCGGCTCGCCGCCGCGCTGGCCGACGCGGCGGGGGTGCCGGCGGTGGGCACGGCGGTCGAGCGGTCGGTGCGCCGCGCCGGGACGGCGACCACCGGCTGGCCGCTGCTGCGGTGGGCCCGCAAGCTGCGGCCGGATCCGCTGGCCCGGCTGCACCTGGGCGACGAGCGGGCGCGCACCTCGCTGCCGGCGGCCGGCGCGGTGCAGCGGGCCGGGGTGACCACCGCGGTCCGCGCGGCACGGGAGGCGGTGGGCGCCGGGCTGGCGCCGCCGTGGCGCGACGTGCTGCGGGAGACCGCGGAGGTCTCCGAGGAGCGGCTGGCCGACCGGCTGGACCGCGCGGTCGCCGGCACCGACCTCGGGCCGGAACGCACCCCCCTCTGGCAGCGCGCGGTGGGCGGCCTGCAGTGGGTGCTCGCCCTCGTCGCGCTGGCCGGGGCGCTGTGGCTGCTCGGCCTGGCGGTGCTCGGCCTGGTCCAGCTGGACGACGTCCTGCCGATGCCCCGGGTGCAGGGCATCCCGCTGCCGACCCTGCTGCTGGCCGGGGGGCTGCTGGCCGGTGCGCTGCTGGCGGTGCTGGCCCGCCCGTTCGTGCGCAGCCGGGCGCGGCGCCGCCGGCGCCGGGCGGAGCTGCGGCTGCGCGCGGCCGTGGCGGGGGTGGGGGAGGAGGAGCTGCTCGCCCCGATGGCGGAGGTGCGGGCCGACGCCGGGCGGTTCTGCGCCGCGGTGGCCCGGGCCGGGCGCTGACCCCGCCCCGCCGGCCTCAGTCGAGGCGGGGCAGCTCCGGCGAGCGGGGCTCCGGCACCGACTCGCCGACGTCGCCGACCGGGCGCAGGCCGGAGGGCAGCCGGGCCCAGACGTGCTTGCGGCCGGGCCGCCGCTCCCAGCCGTAGTCGACCGACAGCTGGGCCACCAGGTGCAGCCCCATGCCGCCCAGCGACGGGTCGCGGTCGACCGCCGGCACCGGCGGGCGCTCGGGTGCCTCGTCGCTCAGGTCGAGCAGCCAGCCGCCGTCGTTGGCGACCACCAGCGCGCGAACGTCGCCGCCGCCGTGCCGCAGCGCGTTGGACGCGAGCTCCTCGAAGACCAGCAGCAGGCCGTCGCGGGCGTCCTCGGTCGAGGAGGAGGAGACCGACGGGTGGGCGATGCGGGCGCGCAGGTCGGCGCGGACCCGGGAGACCACGTGCATGGCCTCCAGCTGCCAGTGCCAGACGTCGCCGGAGACCGAGGGGACCGGTGCCTGCGGCCAGGACTCCGAGGTCATCCCCCACCCTCCGCGCCGGGTCCGGTACCGGTCGGCCTCGATGCCGACCGGGGTCCATCCTGACCGAAACCGCACCCGCCCGCAGCGGCGGGTCCGCGGGATGCCGCGGCAGGCGGGGGGGGCGACCGGGCCGGGTCGGGCAGACTGGCCACGTGGACGACCTCCTGCGGGACCTCAGCCGGGTGGTCCTGGCCGAGCGCCCACTCACCGACGTGCTCACCGAGATCACCCGGATCGCCCGCCGCGGCATCCCGGGCGCCGAGGCGACGTCGATCACGCTGGTCACCGGGGACCGCGGCACCACCGCCGCCTACGACGGCGAGATGGCACTGGCCTCCGAGGAGCTGCAGTACGCCGAGGACTCCGGCCCGTGCCTGGACGCCGGCCGCGGCGGCGTGGTGCTGCGGATCGACGACGTGCGCACCGAGCAGCGCTGGCCGAGCTACATCGAGCGGGTGCAGCAGACCACGGAGGTGCGCAGCTCGCTGTCGGTGCCGCTGCCCTACCAGGGCGCGGTGATCGGTGCGCTCGACGTCTACTCGACCCGGCCGCGCGCCTTCACGTCGCCGGAGTCGCTGCGCGCCGGTACCGACGTCGCGGAGGCGATCGCGGTCGCCGTGGCCAACGCCTCGGCCCACCACCAGCTGGGCGAGCAGTCCCGCAACCTGCGGATCGCGATGCAGTCGCGCGCGGTGATCGAGCAGGCCAAGGGCGTGCTCATGGCCCAGCAGCACGTGACCGAGGAGCAGGCGTTCGAGTTCCTGCGCAGCGCCTCCCAGCGCGCCAACCGCAAGCTCCGCGAGGTCGCCGCCGGGGTGGTGGCCTCGACCCAGCCGGCCGGGAGCTGATCCCGGCTCAGTCGCGCCGGGCCAGCTCGGCCAGCCGGGTGACCAGGAACTCCACCGCGGCCGCGCTGTCGACGTCCTCGGCCACCTGGACGGCGGTCGGCGCTCCCGAGGGGTTCCGCCGGTCCACCAGCGTCTGACCACGGGCGGCGCCCAGCGTGGTGTCGACGACGACGTCCCGCGGCACCGTGGCCAGCGTGCCCGGCACGATCGCCTCGGTGAGGGCGAGCGCGTCGTGCACCACGACGCCGTCGGTGCCGTAGGTGGTGCGGGCGTGGTCCAGGTACTGCGCCAGGATCGCCGCGGCGGTCGCGCCCACCGGTCCGGCCGCGCGGAACCGGTCGATGCCCGCGGCGTCGAGGACCGTGGCGAGGGTGACGTCCAGGCCCACCATCACGGTGGGCAGGCCGGAGGTGAACACCGCCTGCGCCGCCTCGGGGTCGGCCCAGACGTTGAACTCCGCGGCGGCGGTGACGTTGCCGCCGCGGGCGGCCGAGCCGCCCATGACCACCAGCCGGCCGATCCGCGCGGCCGCGTCGGGGAAGACGCCCAGCAGCAGCGCGAGGTTGGTCAGCGGCCCGATCGCCGCCACGGTGACCGGTTCCTCCGACGTCTCCAGCAGCTCGGCGAGGGCGACCACCGCCGGCCGCGGATCGGCGGTCGCGGGCGAGCGCGGCAGCTCCACGCCGCCCAGGCCCGCGGCGCCGTGCACGTGCCCCGCGCGCTCGCTCTGCGGGTGCACCAGCGAGCTGCGGGCGCCGGCGGCGACCGGGACGTCGGAGCGGCCGGCCAGGTGCAGCACCCGCAGCGCGTTCTCGGTCGTCTGCGCGAGGTCGACGTTCCCGTGCACCGTGGTGACCAGCCGGAGGTCCACCTCGGGGCTGGCCAGCGCCAGCAGGATCGCCAGCGCGTCGTCGATGCCGGGGTCGGTGTCGATCACCAGGGGGATGCGTGCCACCGGCCCATCCTCGCCCAGCTGCGCGGTCACCCCTCGGCCGGTCCGGTGCCCGACCGGCGGGCGGCCAGCCGGCCGGCCAGGTGGAGCACGAGCCCGATGGCCAGCAGCACCGCGGCGCGCAGCCAGGTGGCGGCGGTCTGCTGCCAGAGCAGCAGCAGGCACGAGGCGATGGCGAGCACCGGCAGGACCACCGGCGCGCGGAAGTGGTCGGCGTCCACCCGGTCGCGGCGCAGCACGAGCACCGCGGTGTTGGTGCTGAGGAAGACCAGCAGGAGCAGGAGGACGACGGTGTTGGCCAGCGTGGCGAGGTCACCGGTGACCGTCAGCCCCATCGCCACCAGGGTGGTCACCGCGATGGCGACCCACGGCGTGCGGCGGTGCGGCAAAACCCGGCCGAGGACCGGGGGCAGCAGCCGCTGCTCGGCCAGCCCGAACGCCATCCGGCTGGCCATGATCATGGTGAGCAGGGCGCCGTTGGCGACGGCGACCAGCGCCACCGCGCTGAACAGCCGGTCGGGGATGCCGGCGTCGGCGGCCCGCACCACCTCCAGCAGCGGCCCGCTCGAGCCCGCCAGCTCCTCCGGAGGAAGGACGACGGCGGCAGCGACCCCGACCAGCACGTACAGCAGGCCGGCGGTGACCAGCGCCCCGAACAGCGCCCGCGGGTAGACCCGCCGGACGTCGCGGACCTCCTCGGCCATGTTCGCCGAGGTCTCGAAGCCGACGAAGGAGTAGTAGGCCAGCAGCGCCGCGGCCAGCACCGCCGAGCCGGCCGACACCCCCGGCGGGAACTCCACCGCCCGGCCCAGGTCGCCGTCGCCGCGGCCGAGCACCAGCGCGCCGAGCACCACCACCAGCACCAGGCCGGAGGACTCGACGAGCGTCATCACCATGTTCGCCCGCATCGACTCCCGGATGCCGCGGGCGTTGAGCAGCGCCACGAGCAGCAGGAAGACCAGTGCCGCGGGCACGGCCGGGACGTCGAGGAAGACGCCGAGGTAGTCGCCGGCGAACGCCAGCGCCAGCCCCGCGGCACTGGTGACGCCGGCGGCGAGCATGCAGAACCCGACGAGGAAGGCGATCTCCGGCCGCCGGAAGGCGCGCTCGGCGTAGACCGCCGAACCGCCGGCCCGCGGGTACTTCGTCACCAGCTCCGCGTAGGAGGCGGCGGTGAGCAGGGCCAGCAGCAGCGCCACGAGCAGCGGCACCCAGATGGCGCCACCGACCTCGCCGGCCACCTCGCCGACCAGCGCGTAGACACCGGCCCCGAGGACGTCGCCCAGGATGAAGAGGTAGAGCAGCGTGCCGGAGACGGCGCGGCGCAGCCGGGTGCTCGTGTCGGCTGCGCCGGGAGCCGTGTCGGGGGAGGCGTCGGCGGGGCTGCTCACCGGTCGAGTCTGGGGAGTGGCCAGAGCTCCGGCAACCGGGCGCCGGCCCGCAGCCGGGCACCGCGACACGCCGGGCGCGTCGCGCCGCCGTCCGGGATGACCGACCCGCTGACCAGGTCGTTCCACGCTCGGGACCGCACGGCTTGTCGACTAGTGACCGCCGGCTGCGAGGGGTCACCGGCCGCCGCGGAGGACCTGCGCAACGGTTCGGTCACGCGCCTGCCGGGGGGTGTCCCAGGACGCCGTCCGGAGCCGGTCGGCTGCCTACCTTTCTCCTTGTCCGCGACACCTTCCCCCCTGGTCGCGGTCACTACTTCAGGAGGACGTCATGGCGATCGACCGGGCCCCCGGGTCCGCGCCACGGGCGTCGGACGGCCTGACCCTCACCGGCCTGCTCGACGTCCTGGAGCGGGCGGAGCCGCTGCCGCTGCAGCGGCCGCGCCCGTCCCGGGCCGTCCTGCACCGGTCGGTCCCCGCGCGGTCGCCGCGGCCGCTGCCGCCGGCCCGCCCGGTGCTCCCGCCGCGGCCGCGCCCGGCCACCGGCGTCCTCCCTGCGCAGCAGCCGGCCCCGGCGCCGGCCGTCCTGCCGACGACGGCGGCACGCCCGACGCTGCGCTCCCGGCTCCGGGCGCTGACCCGGCGGCTGGCCCTCTGGGGCGCCGGCCCCGGCGGCGCGCACCTGGCCTGGGGCCCCACCGCCCCGCCGCGGGTCATCTCGCTGCGCCCGGTGGCGGTGCCCGCGCCGGTCGACCGCCCCGTCGTCCTCACCGAACTGCCCAGCACCCCCACGGTCCAGCCCGCGGCGTCTTCCCCCGCTGCGGCGCTCTCCCGGGTTCCGCGCCCCCGGTCGGCCGGCTCCCCCCGGACGGCGGCGACCCCGCCGCCCACGGGGTGGCCGGCACCGCGCCCGGCGCCGTGCCCGTCGCCCCCCTCGCCGTCGGGCTGGCCCGGCCGGTCCTCGCGGCCGGACCCCCGGGCCACCCCGGGCAGTGCCCGCGCCCCGGGCCGGGCCCGGACCCGCGGCGATCCGCCGGCCTGCCGCGTCCGGGGCTCTCCCGGGCCCTCCGGCTGACCCGCCCTCCGGGCACCGCGCGCTCCCGGCACCCCGCCGCGGACGCCGTCCACCCCCTGCGCACCGGCGCGACCGGTTCCCGCTCCGCGGGAGCCGCGACCGACGGCCCGCGTCTCCGAGTTCCTCCCCTCCGGCCGCACGCAGGCCGCCCCTGGCCCACCTCCCCGACGGCGCTCCAGCGCCGTCCCCCGACAGCACCGCACTCGGTTCTCGCCTCGACCCCCCCGCCGGCTGGCTCGCCTCGACGAGCAGCGCGCGGACCCTCCAGGGAGGCGCAGATCGATCGCGGGCCGCGGGGGACCGGCGCCGTCCCGCACCGCCCCGGACACCACCGCACCCGGTTTCGCCTCGACCCCCCGCCGGCTGGCTCGCCTCGACGAGCAGCGCGCGGACCCTCCAGGGAGGCGCAGATCGGCCGCGGGACCGTCCCCGGGCAGCCGCGGGACCGTCGAGCGAGGTGGAGAGCAGGACCAGCCGGTACCCGTACCCCGGGTCTCTGACCGGCCGGCTCCCTGGCCAGTACGGCGCCGCCCGTCCGCCGGACCGCCCCGGGAGAGGGAACTCGTCGCAGACCGGTCGCCGGCGCACCCGGCCGCCCGGCAGCAGAGGGGAACGACAGGCGCCCGCCGTGCCGGCGGACGGACCGCTCCGTCCGCGCAACCCCCCGCTCATCCGGCGGGCGCCTCCCGCTCCGGCATCCGGCCGGACCGGAAGGCGCCCGCCAGGTGGCGGGCGCAGGTCCCCCGCCCCGCGCCGGCTCCGGTGCGGGGCGTTCGGCGTTCCGGTGGCTGCGCGGCGGCCCGCGACGAGGTGAGACGCTGTACGGGGAGACGGGGCCGTGATCCGGCCGCGGGCGGCCGCGCCGGTCCAGACCCGGGCCAGGGGAGCGGCGCCGACCCACGTCCCGGACGGAGGACCGACAGCGTGAGCCCGGCCGAGCCGCGTCCCGCCGAGGACGGCACCGCGGAGGAGACCGCGCGCCGGCTGCGGCTGGACCTCGCCGTCGGGGCGGCGGGCATCGGCAGCTTCGACTGGGACCTGGTGACCGGCCGGCTGACCTGGGACGACCGGCTGCTGGCGATGTTCGGCTACGACGGCGGGCAGTTCGGCGGCACCATCGACGCCTTCGCCGCCCGCCTGCACCCGGACGACGCCCCGGCCACCCTCGAGGCCCTGCAGGGCGCGATCGAGACCGTCGGCGGGTACGAGGCGGAGTTCCGGGTCGTGCTGCCCACGGGCGAGACCCGCTGGGTACGGGGGGTCGGGCGGGCGCTCGCCGACGAGCGGGGCACCGCCGTGCGGCTGCTCGGCGTCGGGATCGACACGACCGCCAGCCGCGAGGCCGACCTGCACGTGGCCCGGGTGCTCGAGGCCATGAAGGAGGCCTTCTTCGCCCTGGACCGGCAGTGGCGGTTCTCCTACGTCAACCGCGAGGCCGAGCAGGTGCTGGCCCGGCCGCGCGAGGAGCTGCTCGGCGGGGTCATCTGGGAGCTGTTCCCGGCCGCGCCCGGCAGCGACTTCGAGCGCTACTACCGCGCGGCGGCCGAGACCGGCGAGGAGCAGGTCTTCGAGGCCTACTACCCCGAGCCGCTGGACGCCTGGTACGAGGTGCGGGCCTGGCCCAACCCCGACGGCCTGTCGGTCTACTTCCTCGACGTCACCGAGCGGCGCCTGGCCCAGACCCGCGCCCAGGAGACCACCGCCCGGCTGGCGGTCATCGCCGAGGTGAGCTCGCTGTCGGCGGAGCTCCTGGGCGCCGGCCGGGACGAGGTCGCGGCACTGCAGCGGGTCGCGGAGGCCGTCGTCCCGGTGCTGGCCGACTGGTCGATCGTCACCCTGCAGGACGAGGACGGCCGGATGCGCGACGTCGCCAGCTGGCACCGGGACCCGGCGGCCAGGGAAGCGGCGGCCCGGTACGCCGAGCTGCGGCTGGCCTCCATCCGGCCCGACGCCCCGGTGCTGCGGGCGCTGGCCTCCGGCCAGCTGCTCACCGTGGCCGACGTCCCGGGAACGGTCGGCGCCGGCCTGCCCCCGGGCGAGGTGCGCGAACGGTTCCGGCAGCTGGCGCCGCAGTCGGCGGTCACCCTCCCGCTGGGGGCCCGCGGCCGGACCCTCGGCGCGCTGAGCCTCTACCGCTCGGCCGACCGCGGGGTCGCCGGCGAGGAGGACATCGCCACGGCACGGGAGGTCGCGTCCCGGGTGGGGCTGGCGATGGACAACGCGCGGCTCTACGAGCACCAGCGCCGGCTGGCGGAGGAGCTGCAGCGGAGCATGCTCACCGAGCCACCGCGACCGGATCACGCCGAGGTCGTCGTCCGCTACCTGCCGGCCATGCAGGCCGCCCAGGTCGGCGGCGACTGGTACGACGCGTTCCTCCAGCCGGGCGGGGCCACCGTGCTGGTGATCGGCGACGTCGTCGGCCACGACATCGCCGCGGCCGCCGCGATGGGTCAGCTGCGAGGCCTGGTGCGCGGGATCGCCTACCGGGAGGGCGCCGACCCGGCCGCCGTCCTGACGGGGCTCGACGCCGCGATCGAGGGCCTGGAGATGGGCACCCTGGCGACGGCGGCGGTGGCCCGCATCGAGCAGACGCCGGAGCTCCGGGCCGCCGGCCGCACGAGGCTGCGCTGGTCGAACGCCGGGCACCCGCCGCCCCTGCTGCTGCACGCCGACGGCCGGGTCGAGCAGCTGGCCGGCGAGCGGGCCGAGCTGATGCTCGGCGTCGACGCACGGGCGCGGCGCAGCGACCGGGTGGTCACCTTCGACCGGCCGGCGACCGTCTTCCTCTACACCGACGGGCTGATCGAGGCGCCGGACATGTCCCTCGACGAGGGCATGGCGCGGCTCCGCACCGCGCTGACCGAGCTCGCCGACCGGCCGCTGGCCGAGCTGTGCGACGAGGTGGTGGCGCGGCTGCGGCCCGCCGGCGCGCAGGACGACGTCGCGCTGGTGGCCGTGCGGCTGCACCCGGAGGACCGGCCGCGGCCGCCCGAGGCCGGGCCGGGGCACGTCCCGCCCGTGCCGGGCGCCTAACCCGGGAGGACGGCCCAGACGTACTTGGCGCCGTCGTGCACGTACCAGCCGTGCTCGGAGGCCAGCTCCGCGATGAGGTAGAGCCCGAGACCGCCCTCGCTGGGATCGCGGCCCACGGCGGGCGCCGGGGGGCTGTCGGCGGCGGCGTCGGAGACCTCGATGAGGAACGAGCCGCCGACGTGCCGCACCGCGGCGGTGACCCGGCCGCCGCCGTGCCGCAGCGCGTTGGACGCCATCTCGTCGAGGGCCAGCACCAGCCGGTCGCGGAGGTCGGCGGTGGCCGTGTCGGGCTCCGTGCCGCGCGCCAGGTGGCGGCGCAGCTCGGCGCGCATCCGGGGCAGCTCGGCGACCTCGGTCAACAGCCAGGTCAGACCACCGGAGGCGGACGGCGGGGACGCCGAGGGCCACACCGGCCCGGCCGACTCCCGTGTCACGCCTGCAGTACCTCGCATCCTCGACCCCGGCCCGCAGCGCTGACCGAACACCTGCGTATGCGCCGCGACGCGAGACGTTAAACCCCGATGAGACAGGGGTCACGAACGGGTTCCGGGACGGGTCCCCGTGGCCCCGTGGCGGACCCCGTCAGCGAGCGTCCGGCGCGTTCTCCAGCGCCCGCAGGTAGTCCCGGACGATGCCCGGGTCGCGCATGACCGGGCCCATCACGGCGACGCCGTGGGCTCCGGCGGCCAGGCACCCGGCCACGTCCTCGGGGCGCACCCCGCCGAGCGCCAGCACCGGCGGCGCGCCGGGCACGAGGGCGGCTAGCCCCCCGATCCCGAGGGCGGGGCCGTACCCGGGCTTGGACGCCGTCGGGGCCAGCGGCGAGAGGAACACGTAGTCACACCCCTCCTGGCGCGCCCGGGCCAGCTCGCCGGCCGAGTGGCACGACCGGCCCACCAGGTCGGGCCGGACCGCGGGGAACGGGTCGCGCGCCGCCAGGTGGACCGGGGCGCCGGCCGGAGCCCCGTGCAGGCCACCGTGCAGCAGGAGGCCGCCGACCGGGTCCAGCAGGTCGCGCAGCGCGGCGGCCAGGCCGGCGCGCTCGTCGTCCGGGAGGTCCTTGTCCCGGAGCACCACGGCCCGGGCCCCCGCGGCCACGGCCTCGGCGACGGCCTCGGGCAGCGGCCGGTCGGCCTGGGTCCGGTCGGTGACCACGACCAGCCGGGGGACCGTCACAGCTCGGGCAGCCCCTCGAAGGAGGTGGAGGCCTCGGCGTGCCAGCGCCGCGGGATCCGGCCGGCCAGCCGGGCCAGCCGGCCGCCCTCCACGGCCTGGCGCATCGCCAGCGCCATCCGCTCCGGGTCCCGGGCCCGGGTCACGGCGGAGGCCAGCAGGACCGCGTCGCAGCCGAGCTCCATCGCCAGCGCGGCGTCCGAGGCGGTGCCGATGCCGGCGTCCAGGACGACGGGCACGGAGACCGCCTCCCGCAGCAGCGCGATGTTGTGCGGGTTGCGGATGCCCAGGCCGCTGCCGATCGGCGATCCGAGCGGCATCACCGCGGCGCAGCCGGCATCGGCGAGCCGCCGGCCGAGCACGGGGTCGTCGGTCGTGTAGGCGAGGACGGTGAACCCCTCGGCGACCAGTTGCTCGGCGGCGTCGAGCAGCTCGACGGCATCGGGCAGCAGGGTGTGCTCGTCGCCGATGACCTCCAGCTTGACCCAGTCCGTGCCGAACGCCTCGCGGGCCAGCCGGGCGGTGCGCACCGCCTCGCGAGCCGTCTGGCAGCCCGCGGTGTTGGGCAGCAGCCGGACGCCGCAGCGGTCCAGCACCGCCATCATCGAGCCGGTGGCCGAGGCCTCGACCCGGCGCAGCGCCACGGTGACCAGCTGGGTGCCCGAGGCGCGCACCGCGGCCTCCAGCGCCTCCAGGCTCGGCACGCCACCCGTGCCGAGCAGGAGGCGGGAGCGGAAGGTCTGGCCGGCGAGGAGAAAGGGGTCGGCCGCCTCCTCCCGCGCGAGGGCGGGTGCCAGCTCCTCGGGGAGATCCTGTGGGGTCATCTCATCCTCCGGCGGTCGGGGCCAGCACCTCGACGGTGTCGCCGGGGGCCAGCCGGGTCCCGGTCCAGCTGCTGCGCGGGACGACGTCCCCGTTGCGGGCGACGGCGACCCGGTCGTGGCCGCCGGCGCGGGCGGCCACCAGGTCGGCCACGGTGACGTCCTCGGCCAGGTCGGCCGGGACGCCGTTGACGGTCACCTGCACGGTCAGCTCCTCTCGAAGCGGTCGACGGTGAACGGGGCGGCCACCTCCGGCAGCCGGCCGGTGGCCAGCAGCTCGGCGATCGCCTCCGCGGTCACGGGGGTGAGCAGGACGCCGTTGCGGTGGTGGCCGGTGGCGAGCACCAGGCCGGGCACCGGAGACGGTCCCAGGATCGGCGCGTTGTCGGGAGTGCCGGGCCGCCAGCGGGTCAGCGTCTCGGTCAGCTCCAGCTCGGTCACCTCCGGGACGACGTCGATCGCGTCGTGCAGCAGGTCGTGGACCGCGCCGGCGGTGACGGTGGCGTCGAAGCCGCGGTCCTCCGTCGTCGCGCCGACCACCAGCCGGTCCCCGGCGTAGGGCACCAGGTACACCTGCCGGCCGCGGACCAGGGCCCGCACCGTGCCCTCGAGCAGCCCGGCCGCGCCGGCCAGCCGCAGGATCTGCCCCTTCACCGGCCGCACCGGCAGCCGGGGGATGCCGGGCAGCTGCCCGCTGCGGGCGCCGAGGGCGACCACGACGCTGCCGGCCTCCAGGGCGGCGCCGCCGGACAGCCGCAGGCCGGCGGCCCGGCCGCCGTCGACGACCACCTCCGCGACCCGGTCGTCCACCACGGTCACCCCCTGCGCCCGCGCGGCGGCCAGGAGGGCGGCGTGCACGGCCCGCCCGTCGACGGAGTGGTCGCCGGGGACCAGCAGCCCGCCGCGCACCCGCGGTGTCAGCGCGGGCTCGCGCCGCCGGGCGGCCCGCGGGGTCAGCCGCTCGGCGGCCAGGCCGAGCTCCTGCTGGAACGCGTGCAGCGCGGTGAGCTCCCGCATGTCGTCGTCGTCGAAGCCGACCACGAGGGTGCCGACGGTGCGCAGGCCGACCGGGTGGCCGCCGGCCTGCTCCAGCTCGGCGGCGAAGGCCGGCCAGCCGGCCAGGGACGCCAGCCCGAGCCGCAGCAGCGCCTCCTCCCGGTACCCGGCCTCGGTCACCGGTGCCAGCATGCCCGCGGCGGCGGCCGAGGCGCCCGTGCCGGGGGAGTCGTCGACCACGGTCACCGACAGGCCCCGCCGGGCGGCCCGCCACGCGACCGAGAGCCCGATCAGCCCGCCGCCGGCGACGGCGACGTCGACGCTCACCGCACCGCCGGCCGGCGGCGCAGCCGGCCGGGGAGGGCGAGCGGGAGGGTGAGGACCACCGCCACCGCCAGGCTGACCAGGGACGCCGACCAGCCGTTGGCGGGGTCGATGCCGAGCTGCTCCTGGCGCGCGGTCCACCACGCCGTCCAGCCGGCGCCGGGGCCGGAGAAGAACGTCGGGAGGGTGAGCTGGTAGGCCACGAAGCCGGCCGCCCACGGCAGCAGGTACCGCGGCCGGGCCCGCGCGGTGTCCGAGGTGTCCCACGACCCGCGCGGCGTCAGCGCGTAGACGACCGCGAAGACGCCCACCAGCGGCACGAACACCGCGCCGATGAGGAAGAGGAACGGCTCGTACGCGGCGATGTCGAAGGTCAGGGCCAGGGCCGTGGCCCCGCCACCGACCGCCACGGCCAGCAGCCGGCGGTCGGCCCGGGCGACGACGTTCTGCGCCGACACGGCGGTGGAGTAGACGTTGGCGAAGGCCTCGTCGAGCTCCACCGCGACGAGGACCAGCACGGCCACCGCACCGAGGGGGACGGCGAGCAGCGCGTCGACCACGTCGAGCCCGGCGCTGCCGTAGGCGGCCAGCGCCAGCACGCCCAGGGTGAACATGACCACGGTGGCCACGCCGTAGCCGACGGCGGCCCCGGCGAACGCCGTCCGGGCGCTGCGGACGTGCCGGGTGTAGTCGGCGGCCAGGGCGAACCAGGAGATGGGCAGCGCGATGACGACGTCGGTCGCCGTCCAGAACGACGTCGCGCTGCCCTGCGTCAGGGCCGGGAGGGGGTCGGCGAGCACCTCGACGAACAGGTAGACCAGGGCGGCCAGCGCCGCCCACACCGCGTACCGGGCCAGCACGCGGACGACGCCGAGCGGGCGCAGCGCCATGGCCGTGGCCAGCACCCCCGCGCCCAGCACGAACGGCCACCGCGGGGCGTCGAGCACCCGCGACGCGGCCTCGGCGATGATCACGATCTCGAACGTCGCCCAGCCCACGCACTGGACCAGGTTGAACGCGGTCGGCAGCCACGAGGTGCGCCGGCCGAGCAGGCCCCGCAGCAGCACCATGGCCGGCACGCCCTCGCGCGCGCCGGCCGCGGCGCCGATCCCGAGGAGCAGCGCCCCGATCACCGCCCCGACGGCGATCGCGCCGAGCGTGTCGCCCAGCGGCCGGCCCGGCAGGACGACGAACACCGCGGCGACCGGCAGGAGCAGGCTCACGCCCAGGTTGCCCCACAGGCCGAGGGTGTCGCGCAGGCCCAGGGACCGGGCCGGCGGCTCGGCCAGGGTGAGCGGTGCGTCCCCGGAAGGCAGGGCGGTGCGGACAGCGTCGGACGTGCTCATGGTCGCTCCCTACGCCGGCATTACCCGGTCAGGTTCCAGCGGTCGGCGGCGCGTCAGCCGCCCTCTCAGCCCGGTTCGCCCGAGCTCCCGCACATGGCCGGGCCAGCGTAACCCCAGCTCGTAGAGTGCCCGCCGTGCCGGTCGCCGATCTCCCCTCCCGACTGCCCGACGCCTGGTCGCGGGCCACCCGACACCCGTTCCTGGACGCCGTCCGCGACGGGACGGTGGACCCGGCCGCGTTCGACACCTGGCTGGTGCAGGACGCCCGGTTCATCGCCGATCTGCTGCGCTTCCAGGCCCGGCTCCTGGCCCGGGCGCCGCGGCCGGCGCAGGCGGTGCTCGCCGCCGGCCTGGTCGCGCTGGTCGAGGAGCTGGACTGGTTCGAGCGGCTGGCCGCCGATCGGGGTCTCGACCTCGGCGCACCGCCCCTGCCGGCCACGGTGGCCTACGGCGCCCTGCTCGAGCGGCTGGACGGCCTCCCGGTCCCCGAGGCCCTGGCCGCGCTGTGGGCGGTGGAGCGGGTGTACCTCGACGCGTGGACGTCGGCCGCCCCCGGCGGCCCCGCCCACGCGGAGTTCGTGGCGCACTGGACGACCCCCGGCTTCGCCGGCTACGTGACGGCCCTGGAGCGGGCCGCGGACGCGGTCGCCGGGAACGCGGACCCGGCAGGGGCGGTGGGCGAGGTGCTCGTGGCCGAGGCGGCGTTCTGGGACATGGCGGTCCTCGCTGCCGAGCGCGGGCCGGCCCGGTGAGCGCCGGAGCTGCCGGCGGGCTGGCCGCCCGCCTCTGGGCCGACAGCGCCGACCTGGCGGCGGCGGCGGTCGCGCACCCGTTCGTCCGCGGGCTGGCCGACGGGTCGCTGCCGCGGGAGGTCTTCGCCGGCTACGTCGCGCAGGACGCGTACTTCCTCGAGGCCTTCGCCCGCGGCTACGCGCTCGCGGTGGCGCACAGCCCCGACCGGCCGGCGCTGGAGGCCTTCGCCGACCTGCTGGCCGGGGTCCGCGAGGAGCTGCGCCTGCACGACTCCTACGCCGCGCGCTGGGGCGTCGACCTGTCCGCCGTCCGGCCCGCGCCGGCCACCTCGGCCTACACCGAGTTCCTGCTGGCCACCGCGGCCGTGCGCGGCCTCGGCGAGACCTGCGCGGCGATGACGCCGTGCATGCGCCTCTACGCCCATCTGGGCGCAGCCCTGTCCGGGCGGGCGGCGCAGACCTACGGCGAGTGGGTCACCGCGTACGCCGACCCGGGATTCGAGCAGCTCGCGGCGACGCTGGAGGGGCTGCTGGACCGCCACGCCGCCGACACCGCGGCGGTCCGGCGCGCGTACCGGCGGGCGATGGAGCTCGAGCTGGCGTTCTTCGACGCCGCTCTCGCGGGCTGACCCGCGGCACCGGCCGGGGCCGGTGCTACCTTCGCCGTCAGTGGCACGGGGTGTCCGCAGCGCGGACTGAGAGCAGACCCGTCGAACCTGTCCAGGTCATGCTGGCGAAGGGATGTCACGCGTGGATGCCAGCGCGCTCGCTGCCGCACGGTCGGTGCTGACCGACCGCGCCCCCCTGGTGCACTGCCTGACCAACACGGTCGTGCAGGCCCTCACCGCCAACGCGCTGCTCGCCGTCGGGGCGGCGCCGGCGATGGTCGAGGAGCCGCGGGAGGCCGAGGGCTTCGCCGGGGTGGCCTCGGCGCTGCTGGTCAACCTCGGCACCGTGCACGAGCGCACCGCCGTGGCCATGCGGGCCGCGGTCCGCGGCGCCACGGGCGCGGGCACGCCGTGGGTGCTGGACCCCGTGGCGGTGGGTGGCCTGGCGTTCCGCACGGAGCTCGCCGGCGAGCTGCTGGAGTCGCGTCCGGCGGTGGTCCGCGGCAACGCCTCGGAGGTGATGGCGCTGGCCGGGGTCGGTGCCGGCGGCCGCGGGGTGGACTCGACGGCGGCGGCGGAGGACGCCGCGGCGGCCGCGGTCACCCTGGCCGGCCGCACCGGTGGGGTGGTGGCGGTCAGCGGGGCGGTCGACCTCGTCACCGACGGGGCGCGGACGGTGCGGATCGGCGGCGGCTCCCCGCTGCTCACCCGGACGACCGGGGCGGGGTGCGCGCTGGGTGCGTTGGTCGCCGCCTACGTCGCCGCGACCGGCGACGTCCTGCTCGGCACGGTGGCCGCGCACGCGCACGTCGCCGTGGCCGCGGACGCCGCGGCGGCCGTCGCGGCGGGCCCGGGCACCTTCGCGCCCGCCTGGCTCGACGCCCTGGACGCGGTGACGCCCGGGACCCTCGCCGGGGCCGACGTCCGGAGCGGGTCGTGAGGCCGGCCTTCGACCCGACGCTGTACCTGGTCACCGACACGGCGATCGCCCGCCCGCGCAGCGTCCCCGACGTCGTCCGGGCCGCGGTGGCCGGCGGCGTCACCGCCGTCCAGGTGCGCGACAAGACGGCGTCCCGGCGCGAGCTGTACGGGCTGACCCTCGCCGTCCGCGACGCGCTCGCCGGCACGACCGGCGTCGCCCTCTGGGTGGACGACGCGGTCGACGTCGCGCTGCTCGCCGGCGCCGACGGCGTGCACGTCGGTCAGGACGACCTCCCGCCGGCCGAGGTCCGCGCACTGATCGGACCGGACCGGCTGCTCGGCCTCTCCGCCGGCAGCGACGCGGAGATGGCGGTCGCGCTCGCCCTCCCCGCGGGCACGCTGGACGTCGTGGGCATCGGGCCGGTGTGGTCGACCCCCACCAAGCCCGACGCCGGTGCCGCGCTCGGGCTGGAGCGGGTCGCGGACCTGGCCGCGGCCGCGCGGGCCGGTGGCCTGCGGTCGGTGGCGATCGGCGGGATCGACGCCGCCCGGGCGCCGGTGGCCGCGGCCACGGGCGTCGACGGGATCTGCGTGGTCTCCGCCGTCTGCGGGGCGCCCGATCCCGAGGCGGCCGCCCGCGCGCTGCGGGCGGGGCTGCGGGCCGGGGCGGCGCGGTGACCGCCGTCGCGCTCGCCGTGGCCGGCAGCGACCCCAGCGGTGGCGCCGGCATCCAGGCGGACCTGAAGACCTTCAGCGCCCTCGGGGTCTACGGCACCGCCGTGCTCACCGGGCTGACCGCGCAGAACACCCGGGGCGTCACGGGGGTGCACCCGGTGCCGGCGGCGTTCGTCGCCGAGCAGCTGGCGACCCTCCTCGACGACGTGCCGGTGGGGGCGACCAAGCTCGGCATGCTCGGTACCGCCGACGTCGTGCGGACGGTGGCCGCGGTGCTGGCCGAGCGGCGGCCGGGGCCGGTCGTCTGCGATCCGGTCATGGTGGCCACCAGCGGCGACCGGCTGGTCGCGCAGGACGCCGTGGACGCCATCCGCACCGAGGTGCTGCCGCTGACCGCCCTGGTCACCCCGAACGTGCCCGAGGCCGCCGCACTGCTCGACGTCGCACCGGCCACGACGGTCGACGAGCTGGTGGAGCAGGCCCGGGCCCTCCTGGAGCTGGGGCCCGGGGCGGTGCTGGCCAAGGGCGGCCACCTCAGCGGCGCGGAGAGCCTCGACGTCCTCGCCACCGCCGACGGGGTCACCCTGAGCCGGCGGCCGCGGGTGGCGACCCGGTCGACGCACGGCACCGGCTGCACCCTGTCGTCCGCGATCGCGGCGCTGGTGGCCCGCGGTGCCGGCGGCCCGGGGGCGTGGGAGCCGGTGGTGGAGCGGGCCCGCGACTACCTGCAGGCCGCGCTCGTGGCGGGGGAGTCGCTCGGGATCGGCTCCGGGCACGGCCCGGTGCACCACTTCGCCGGCATCTGGGAGGCCACCCCCTGAGCTCTCGCCATTCGCGCGCGAATGGCGGGGTCGCCCCCGGCCCTTCGCGCGCGAATGGCGGTCAGCCGGTCGCGCGGAAGAGCCGGTCGAGCCGGTAGGTGAGGACCGCGACGGCGTCCTCGGCGCTGCGCTGGGACCCGAGCACGCTGGAGGTCAGCCCGTTGGCCAGGGCGAGGAGGCTGACGACCTCGGTGCGCGGATCGCGGTCCGCGGCGATCTCGCCGGCCTCGGCGGCGCGCGCCAGCACGCCGGTCAGCCAGTTCTCGAGGCCGTCGGGGCCGCGCAGCCCCTCGTCGCGCAGCCCGGCGGTGCCCTCGGCGTCGGTCAGGCCCGCGGCGTAGTAGGCGGTCCAGGCCAGCTGGTCGGCCCGGCTGGGCTCGTCGGTGGGCAGGATCGAGGTGAGCGTGACCTCGAGGACGGTCCGTGCCGGCAGGCCGGTGCCGATGGCGGCGGCGCGCTCGCGGATCCGGCGGTCCAGCCGGGCGACCAGCTCGGCCAGGCCGGAGGCCATCAGGGCGCGCTTGTCGGGGAAGTAGTACTGGACGCCGCGCAGCGAGACGCCGGCCTCCGCGGCGACCTCCCGGATCGACACCGCCTGCAGGCCGCGGGTGCTGGCGATCCGCAGCAGCGCCGCGGTCAGCTCGCGGCGCCGCTCCTCGTGGTCGACCCGCCGTGGCATCGCCGCTGCACCTCCCTTTGTGATACGACTGTATCCCCAAGAGCCGAGGAGGCAGCCGTGACCATCCTGACCGCCCGATCCGGCGAGCTGGACATCGCCTACGAGGTGCTCGGCGACCCCGCCGGCGACCCCCTGCTGCTGGTCATGGGGCTCGGCGCGCAGATGGTCGGCTGGCCCGACGGGTTCTGCGCCGAGCTGACCGCCCGCGGTTTCTGCGTCGTCCGCTTCGACAACCGCGACGTCGGCCTGTCCACCCACCTCGACGGCCCGGCTCCGAAGCGCGCGTGGTCGTCGGTGCCGGCCGCCTACACGCTGGCCGACATGGCCGGCGACGCGCTGGCCGTCATGGACGCCGTCGGCTGGCCGGCGGCGCACGTGGCGGGGGCCTCGCTGGGCGGCATGATCGCCCAGCAGCTGGCGGTGTCGGCGCCGGAGCGGGTGCTGTCGCTGACCTCGATCATGAGCAAGCCCGCGCCGCGGATCGGCCGGATGCGCCCGCGCACCGTGCTGGCGCTCGTCCGCCGGGCCCGCAGGCTCGCGAAGGAGCGCGGCCCGGCCACGACGCCGGAGGCGATGGCCGACTTCATGCTCGCGATGCAGGAGGTCACCGGCTCGCCGGCCTACCCTGCCGACCGGGAGGACCACCTGGCGATGCTGCGGGTCGCCATGGCCCGGGACGCCTCGGGGCTGTCTGGCCCCGGGGCCAAGCGGCAGCAGGCCGCGGAGAAGCTCGCCCCGGACCTGCGGGAGGCGCTGGCCGCCGTCCGGGTGCCCACCCTGGTCGTGCACGGCGACAGCGACGTCATGATCCGCCCGGAAGGCGGCCGGGCCACCGCGGACGCCGTCCCCGGGGCCCGGCTGGTGGTCCACCCGGGGATGGGCCACGAGCTGCCCCGCGCGCTCTGGCCGGCGATCGCCGCGGACATCCGCGCGACCGCCGACCAGGCCCGCACGCCCACCCCCTGAGTTCCGGGGGGGGGGGGGGGGGGGGGGGGGGGGGGGGGGGGGGGGGGGGCGGGGGCGCGTCGGGGGGGCGGGGGGGGGGGGGGGGGGGGGGTTGGGGCGC